>JAFRQS010000026.1 GCA_017428495.1 Bacilli bacterium
TCTTGTATGCTAGCAAATGTATTTTCTATGAGATATTTTAACATTATTTTGATTAACAAATGCATAATGAAGAGTTGTATCTATTTTGGTATGTCCTAATAAATGTTGAACTTGCTCTATTGGCATTCCTTTATCTATTGCTTTAGTTGCTAGTGTTCTTCTAAATTTATGAGGATGTACTTTTTCTTTTCCCAATTCTTTTCCGAGTTTTTGCAACATTAATTCTATTCCTCTACTTTGGAGTCTTTCATAAGGTTTATTATTACTTACAAATAATGCTTTATTATTATCTATTCTATTACTTAAATATTCTTCCATATGTAATTTTGCTTTACCATCAAAATATACTTCTCTCATCTTTTTGCCTTTACCAAATACTATACATGATTTATTTTCAAAATTAATATCATCTCTATTAAGATTAACAAGTTCGTCTATTCTTATACCAGATGAAGCTAATAAATCAATAATAGCTAAATTTCTTATATTAGTACAACTATTTCTTAATCTTTCCATTAATTCATCTGAATATGTTTCTTTAATTAAAAACTCTGTTTTAATTTTATGTATTCTTCTAATCGGACTTTTAACTATATAATCTTCTACTTCAAGAAAAGTAAAGAAGCTTGATAATGATCTTCTTACACCATCAATAGTTAAATTATTACAATTATTGTTCGATTGATAATATGATAAAAAATCCCTAATATCGTCAGTTTCAATAGTTCTTACATCTTTATCTAAATAGGATAACATCTTATAAATATGTATTTTATAATTTTTAATAGTTAATTCAGAACATCCTTCTAATCTTTTAGAATTAATAAACTTATTAATATATTCATCATTAGATATTTCTTTCTTTTCAACCTCAACTTTCTTATATAACACTTCCTGTAATTTAGACATTTGATAATTATTCAAATATCTATTCATTTCTGAACTTATAGTTCTAATTATATTCTCATTCATAAAACCATTCCCCTTTCAAATAAGAATGGTTTATATTATATATAAAAACAAGATGATAACAAAATCATCTTGTTTAAATGTACGGGAATATCTTAATCTTACGATTATTTTATTTATTAATGTTTTCGCATTAGCAACCTATTGCGAACAATTTACAACTTCGTTTAATATCAATTCAATTATTTTAATTTTAGTTAAATAAACCTTTTATTTTATCCCAAAGTGTTTTTTGGGATTTATCTACTTTATTAATACTTTCATTAGTTTTGTTATCTGTTAAAGTTTTAGAATCAATCATAAATATCATTTTTGATTTTCCACTAACATCATCATTTTTTTCATCTAACAATCCATATTCATTACTTGAGTCAATAAGAGATTCTATTCTTTTTTGAGTAGATTTAACTTTTCCATTAACAATGTTACTTATTTTATTAATTCCTAACTTATTGTATTGTTCAAGTCCCTTAAATAGTTCTTTATTACCATTTGCTACTAAAGATGATCCATTATTAAGTTTTTCCATCCCAGTAGATAAATTATTAATAGCACCATCCAAATTATTAAGTCTTTCTCCAAGTTTACTTTCAATATTTTCTTTAGTGATTTGTTCATCAATAGTTTTTTTAACTACTTCTTTAGTATATTTACTACCCAATTCATTAACAGTTTTATCTATTATTTCATCTACAATGCTATCAATATAACTCTCTACAAATTCAGTGTTATATGAATCATTAGATGCTAGTTTCTCTTTAATCTTTTCACTTATTTTTGTTTTTAATTCTTCTTCATATTGTTTTAAAAATTCTTTATCATTTAAACTATTTTTTATTTTATTATTTAAATTATTAATATATTCTTTAACTAAACTATTAGTATAATTATCCTCATTTATTTTAGTAAGGACACTATTAATAATACTTTCGCTATTTACTTTTTCTTTTACTTTACCTAAAGTTGCATTAGCAATTCCTTCTGCTTGTTCATAGCTTACACCATATTCATTAGCAATTACTTCAATATCTTCTTTTGTTATACTATTACTAATATCATTATTTATGCTACTTAGTTCTTCGGTAATTATTGTACTTAGATGGTTATTAATCGATTCCTTTAATGACTTAATCATATTATCTAGTTCATTATTATTACTTAATAAATTGTTTAATTCATTTTGTAAAACGTCTGCACTGATTTGATTAACATTAATATTATTAACTACATCTTCAATTCTTTCTTCAACCACTATTTGAGTATTTTTAATTGTTGCTTTTGCAATATCTTTTTTATGTTCTTTTAAAACACTAGATATTGTTTCTTCAAATTTAAAAGAAGCAATAATATCATCAATGTTTTCATCTACTATTTGATTTAGCTCTTGTTTTAATTCTTCAATATCTTGATTTCGATAATAATTATATTTGCTAACTAATGTTTTAACATTATTATTAAGTTCAGTGATACCTGCATTAACAGCATCAGATCCATCACTTAGTTGTTTAGATGCATCAACAATTTTATCCATATTACTTTGAAGTTCATTAATATTATTATATAAACTATTTACTTCACTAAATACATTAAAATTACTTTCTTCAAATACATCAGTCGTAGCAACTGAGTATATTGGATTTAATTCAAAATTATCAGTATCATAGCTAATTTCAACTTTATTCATACTCTTTAAATCATTAATGTTTAATGACTCATCTAGGCCAGGAGAAGATAATGCAATTACAACCTGACTAACCCCATTATCGACAACTCTACCATTAGTAACTCTTATATTCTTATTATCAGCATTATTTAGAATAGTTGTTGTAATAATCATATAAGGAACATATATATCTTCTAGCGCTCCATTAATGTTATATTTTTTCTTATAATTATTTTTATAATTTAATACTATTTTAATATTACCTTTTTTACCTAAAATATTATCTACTTTTTGTTCTTTACCATTAAGATAATATTTAACCTCAATACTTATTGGCAAATCTTTTTTATAGGTTCCTTGATAATAGATATCACTACCACTTGTTTCCCATATTAACTTATTATCATTTTGACTAAATTTACTATTATCATTTAAATTTTTAATATCAAATAAATTTGTTTTATCGAGGACTTTTTTGTCAGAAAAATTATACAAATGCTCTGATGCTATGGCATTATTTACTTTTCCATCTTCTTCAAGGCGAACATATATGCTTTCATCTTTTGTGAGTGCATAAACTCCTGTTACTTGAAATAACTCACAAGCAATTAATATATAAGCTAATAATTTTTTTAATACTTTTTTCATGCTAACTTTCCTTTCTTAAATCCTAATGTTGTTTTTATTATTAATTTATCGAAAACTAATAATACACTAGGAACAATAAACATAACAACTAACATACTAATAATGGCTCCTCTAGCCATAAGTAAGCATAATGAACTAATCATATCAATTTTTGAAACCATAAATACTCCAAAGGTTGCCCCAAAGAAGCACATAGCACTAACAAAAATTGATGATACAGATGATTCCAATGCTTCTTCCACCCCATTTATTTTATTTTTACCTCTTTTTCTTTCTTCTAAATATTTTGTAGTAAGTAATATTGCATAATCGATTGTTGCTCCAAGTTGAATAGTACCTATTACAATCGAAGAAACAAATGGAATACTAGTACCATGCCAATATGGAATACCCATATTTATAAATATGGCAAATTCGATTGATGTTACAAGTAATATTGGTAAACTAATTGATCTAAGTACAAAGAACATAATTAAGAAAATTACACCAATTGATACATAATTAACATTTTTTAAGTCAATAGCTGTTATTTCTACCAAATCATTCATTAAAGGTCCTTCACCAGCTAAAATTGCCTTACTATCATATTTCTTAATTATCTTATTTATCTCTTTTATTTGACTATTTAATTCATCAGTCGCTAGTTCATAATTTGAATTAATTAAGATTAATTTATAATTATCTGCTTCTAATAATTTTCTTATTTTAGATGGAATCACTGTACTAGATATTCCATATTTAGTTAATAAATTAGACGAAATAACATTATCAATACCATCTATTTCATTTATTTCATCAATCATACTATTTATATCTTTAGAATCCATATTTGCATCAATCAAAACTATTGATTGAGTTATTAATCCATATTCATCTTTTAATTTTTTACTTACAATACTGTAATCATAGTTTTCAGGAATACTTTTATCCAGATTATAATAAACTTCTGTTTTTCTTTGAGATAAATATGCGGGTATTAATATTATTAGGAAAATTATAAATATCCATTTATATCCCTTAGTAATAATTGGTTTAATAAATCTAAATTTAGGAATTATTGGTTTATGCTTTGTTTTTTGAATAAACTTATCAAATAATAGCAGTATAGATGGATAAATTGTAAGTACTGTAATAACTCCAAATACTACACCTTTAGCCATAACAATACCAATATCTTTTCCTAAACCAAATTTCATACTACAAAGGGCTAAAAAACCTGCAATCGTTGTAAGTGAAGATCCAATTACTGAAGTCATAGTCTCATTAATTGCTTCTTTCATGGCTTCATCATTAGTCTTTTTATTTTTTTTTGCCGCTTCATATTTATGATATAAGAATATAGAAAAGTCAGTTGTTACTCCTAATTGAAGTACTGCTGCTATTGCTTTAGTAATATAAGATATTTCTCCTAAAAAGACATTTGTGCCCATATTAAATAATATTGATATTCCAATATTGGCAAGAAGCAATAATGGAACAATATATGAATCTAATGAAATCATTAATACAGTTAAACAACAAAGAACTGCTAATAAAACATAAGTGAAAGTTTGACTTTCAACCAGTCTTCTCATATCTAATGACATTGCACTCATACCACCAACTTTAATGTTCTTGGATAGTTCTTTTATTGTATTTACTCCATCAGCTGTTTCTTCATCACTAGTTCCAGTTTTGAATGTTATAAGTAACAATTTTGAATCATCACTTTTTACTCTATCTAGTATATTTTTTGGTAATATTTCTAGAGGAATAGTCGTTCCTGTAATGTCATTAATGCTAACTACATCATTAACGCACTCAATTTTTCTTATTTCATTTTCCAAAGCAATCAATTCTTTATCACTAACATCATTATCTACTAAAGATACAGAAAATGCTCCCATTTTAAAATCATCTTTTAAAATATTTTGACCTCTTAAAGTCTCAATATCACTGGGTAGATATACTAAAATATCATAATTGGTTTTTGTTGCTAATAAGCCAATTATTGAGGGAATTAGCAATAACAAACTGATGATAAAAATAATTTTTTTATTTTTTACTACAAAGTTAGAAAACTTCTTCATTCTTTCACCTCGCTAATAGATTGTATTACCATACAAATAAAATTACCACAACATAACAATATTAATGAATGATATCCAACATTTTTTAAAATATATATGTATATTTATCATACATTTTGTATATTATTTGATTTTTTGTTTAATCGGCTCTATAATTATTTTGAGGTGTTTTATATGAATGAAAAAACTGATTTAAGAATTGTTAAAACAAAAAAGGTATTATTTGATACCTTACTTAAGCTTATGAGACAAAAGAATTTTGATAAAATTAAAATATCAGATATCTGTGATGAAGCACTAATAAATCGTTCAACATTCTATGCTCATTATGAAGATAAATATGAACTCTTAGATGATTTTATTGAAGATTTAAAAATATCTTTACTTAAAGATTTAGAGGATAATGTAAATAATGTAACTACCAAAGAATACATTATGAAATCATTAAGCATTTTAATAGACCACATTGATGAAAAAAGAGATATTTATAGTGCTATTCTCTTAAATAATAGGAATGGGTTTTTAGTCGATTTTTTAATTGATGTTATTGAAAGAGAGTCTTTAGAAAGATTAAAAAATAATAATGATATTATGAAATCAGAATTACCATTGGATATATTAGTAAAGTTCTATGCAGGGGGATTAATAAATGTCTGCATGTCATGGCTTACTCGTAAAGAAAAGTATAATAAAGAAGAATTACTAGAATTTATAGATAAATTAATACCTGAAAAAATATAATATTTTTTCGAAATAATCTAATTTGTTTAAAGTTATCATAAAAGATTAGAGTTTTTAATTCTAATCTTTTCGTTATATATCCATATTGTGAAATCCTTTTGTTCGTAATATTATTTATTTTCCGAACAAAAAAGACTAGATTTCTCTAGTCCTTTATTTGTTTAATTACTTATTGTTTTTTGCTTTGATTGCGGCTTGTACAGTTTTCTACTTCGGCAGTCATTTTTATTTGACTATAATGACTTGTTTACCTATTTATTTATTTTCTAATTTGTAAATTGCTTTTTCTTTATTTTTATTGAATAATTCCTTTTCTCTGTTTGCTTCTTCATTTAATAGTAATAATCTTTCTTTTTTATTAATCCCTTGTTCAATTAATTTAGCATTTTGAAATTCAATGTTAGATAATATAGCTAATTCAATTGTTGAAGCATAATCTCTTATATTACCTCTTTTGCTAGGATTTTCATCATACCATTCTTTAGCTCTTTTTCCAAACAAAGCTACATTTAAAATATCTGCTTCAGATGCATAAATATAATTCTTTTGTTCATTTGTTAACTTTATTGGTAATAGATGCTCTTTAATTGCATCGGTGTGAATTAGATAATTAAGTTTTGTTAACATTCGTTTACCATGCCATTCTAATTGCTCTGACTCTTGAATTTTTAATCTTTGAAATTCTTTAATAACATACAATCTAATTTCAGGAGATATCCATGATGCAAATTCAAGAGCAATGTCTCTATGAGCAAATGTTCCACCATTTTTTGTTGGTTTTGTTTTTATACCTATTGCATTAAATTCATTAATCCATCTTGTAGGAGACATAGTAAACGAATTTTTACCAGTTTCTGATAATAGGGGTTCGAAATCGACCCCCTTAAATTCAGGGTTGTTCATTTGCTCCCATAATCCCAAAAATTCAAGAGTTGATCTAGAACGCATCCAATTTTTAACTACATCTTTAGGTTCTTTTGAATTTTTAATTCTTGCTAAATCTGTCAATGAAATATAATCATTATCTTCAATTCCTGTAATATTAACTGATAATCCTTTTACTTCTATTTTTTCCATAATAATCACTTCCTATCATCTTGAATTCTTTCAATTTTTATTGTATATCCTAGTGGGCCTAATATTTTAAATAAACTTTTAATGTTAGGTGGATAAATGCCTGCTTCTATTTTTGCTATTTTATCTCTTAATACATTTGATTTATCAGCCATTTGTGCCTGAGTTAATCCTAATTTATGTCTTAACTGTATAAAATCAAATATGAATTCTTGATTTAATCTTTCTTCAATTATATACTCATCTACTTTGTTCATACAAATATCACCTAAATTCATTATATCAGTGTTGTTCTATAAACGCAACATGCATTATTACAAAAAAGACTAGTTTTACCTAGTCTTAATTATTACTTATTTTTAATTGCAGCTTGTACTACCGTTGACCTTGGCAGTCAATTATTAAATGTTAATCATATATAATCTACCATATCCTGTTTTGTCATTTTTTATAACATCTTTAACATAAGTAAATCCAATTTTTTCATAAAATTTTGGAGCTTTATCCGTCCATAAATATGCTCTATTATAACCTAATTTTTTCAATTCTTTTTTTGCATATTCAACCAATTTAGTTCCATAACCTTGATGTCTATATTCGTCAAAAATCATAATATTACATATATTAGGAGTAATATCTGGATATTCATTTAAATCAAATTCTTTTAACATACAGAACCCAATAATATCATTATTTTCTATCATTGCTATACCATAAGGAAGTTTATCTGACGTATATACATTCTTAATTTTATCTACTGTATCATTAAAAGTCATAAGAGGACTATATTTGCTCCAATGACTATAATGCTTATTAATAATTTTATTTAATTCTTCTTCATTAAGTTTATTAAATTTTTTGATTTCCATATTATCAACTCCAGTTAAATTATATCAAAAAAGACTAGTTATTACTAGTCTCTGTTTTACTTCTTGAATTGATTGCAGCTTGTACTGCCGCTTTCTAACGTAGGCGATAAAATATATCAATTTAGGATTAAGCAAACTATCTTTTTCATTTTATATTTAATATTTTTTTAATGCTCATATCTGAAAGATTTTTTCAAACACATTTTTTTAAAATAATTATTGGTTATTTGTTATATTTGTTTTTACCAACTTTTTTACTGGATATTCATACGGCTTAAAGTCAAAATCAAAATATGTATAATATCCTCCTTTTGGTAAATTAAGATATGAGTTTATATCATGATTTGCAAGTTCTGATATCATATTGATTCTTAGTGGTCCAACTTCAGTTGCAACTAATGGATTTACATATCTTGTTTTTGCATTAATATTTACACAATATCTGCCATCAACATATTCATTGCTGTGATAAACTGTATTAGCATTTTGAAATCTTCTAAAACTATCAGATAGATAAGTATCATTACAATTTAAAAATTTATTAATTATTTCTTCTTCTGATAATGTATATAAATCATCTATTGTTAAATACCCAGCATTACTCATAGATTTACACATATCCGCTAAGAATTGCATAACAGTCCTATCTTTATCACTTACCCATTCGGGCCAAAGTCTTGATATAGTATGAATATATTCTTCACACACTTCTTTATCCTTAAATGCCAGTTCATCTATACCATCTTCATTTTTTACAATTGTTATATTATTGTACATCTTTTTTATTTGTTCTAATTCCCATACTCTAAAAAATGTTAGTCCACTAGCAAAAGTATATTCAAATCTATCGGCTGATAATCTTGGAGTATCATTATCAGCAATTGGATATATATGATAGTCATCTACTTCTTCTAATTTTATTCCATCTCTATTTAATAAAGCCATTATTTCTTTTGAATTTTTAATAATATCAGTTGTTCTTTCTTCAGTAGATTCTTGTGTTTCTGAATCGCCATTCATAAAATCTATACAATGTTTAAATACTGGAGTTGCTATATCATGAAATAGTCCAGCAATAGTTTGCTTCTTATCATGAGTAAAATTCCATATTATTAATGCTACTCCAACACTATGATCTAAATTAGAATACCAATATCTTAGATTAAAGCATTTAGAGTAATCTGTTCCACAACTCATACTTATTTTTCCAATTCTTTCCATTTCTGGAGTATCTATATATTCTAATAACCATTCTGGAAATGTTGGCGATAAGATACTAAAATAATCTCTTACTTCATCATTTAAATTATCTATGTACTTTTCCATATAACCACCTGTTTAATTATTATATCAAAAAAGACTAGTTTTACCTAGTCTTTTTACTACTTATTGTTGATTGCAGCTTGTGCAGCAGTTTACACCAGCAGTCAATTATTATTTTAACTAAAATGACTCTTTAATCGAATTCTAATCTCCCTTTTCCTTTATAAAGATATTGTGGAATATTTAGTTTTAATTTTAATTCTTTAACATATCGTGGTTTAATATTTTCCTCTAATATTCTGCTAATAGCATCTGTTTGATGTTCTGGAACAGGTTCATCTAATGGCATTCCTAATACACACTTATCTTCACTTGCAGATGGAATAATGCCATGTGCTAACAATTCATTTTCTTTTGTCCAATCATCTTCCAAATCATAAACAGGTAATAATAGTTCTATGCCAAATTCATTTAGTAATTGCCTATATCCTTCAATAACTTTTGGCTGCTCAATAGAAAATAATTGACTTTTTCTTGCACCTTCGGCAATAAAATGAACATCATTTAATAAACAATATCTTATTGCTTCATGATACATAGCACTTCTGCAATTTAGGCATCTGACTTGCGAAATAGTAGTATCACCATATCTACTGCAAAGCTCACTAAATGACATATTTGCTATTACTCTTTCATTGTCTCTAAATAGAGGAACCGTTGTAAGTTTTCCTACATATTCAACTATATCTTTACCATATCCATTTTCAAATTTTATTGCTCTTTCAACTTCTAAACCAGTTGATATAGAGCAGCCATTATCAAAATGAACTAATAAAACTTTATAACCTTGTGATACCAATCTTGCCATAGATAATATTGAATCTAATCCGCCAGAATACATTAGAAGAACTTTTTTCCTTTCCATAACCCCACTCCTTGAATAGATTATAACATAAAAAAAGACTAAAATATAATAATTCTAGTCTTTCTAAATATAAATATCCATAAATATAGGTTCATTTAATCTATATTTTACATTATTACCACATATTCTTTTAACATCATCAATTGTAATAATTATTCTCACTAAGAATATGCTTTCATACTGTTTCATTTTCCTGATTTTTCGTGAAGATGAGCTTGTGCAATTTCCTACTTTGGCAGTCAATTTATAAACTCACTAAAATGACTTATATTTTTATTATTTCTTATTTTTGGGCTTTAATATTTTAGAAAATGCATTTGAACATTTTTCTTTTATTCTAGCTGTTTTTGGACCAAATCTTTTAGATACGATTGCAACTGACATTACAAATCTAGTATATATTTCTTCAATTTGTTTACATTTGTCCATATAATATTGTTCTGTATCTATATTATTGGCAATTGATTCTTTAACTTCTTGTTCCATTAAAGATAATGGATATTCAAAATATTGAACAATTGTAGAATATAAATGATCAGCTTTACATTTTTCTATATCTTCTTTTAACAAATTTAATCCTATATAGTATTGTTCTTTAAAAGTTATTTTCTTTTCCATATTTCCTCCTTTTTTATTAATTTCATAGTTTTAACGCTCTGGAATTATTTGGTTATTTATCGAGCTAACCAATATCACCAAATTGCATTCATAATTTGCTATATATTTCTCATCTGATGACATGACAAAAACCTCTATTGCAGTCACATATTATACATCAACTTTTGAAATATATCAAATACTAAATAGAACAACTCTAAATAAGCCAATTATAATCTAATTCCTGTTGGTTTTCTAAAATACATATATTATCATCCTTTCTTTTTTATATATTTTTTTCCAACAAAAAAAGACTATTTCTAGCCTTTCTTGTATTTTATATTTTCATGCTTTTGCGTTCTAATTATTTCTCGCTTTAATTGCAGCTTGTCACCATGTGAGGTTCGGGCCGATTTAGACTAAAATAACTTTTTGTCATATGTACAACAATTAATTTAAATCTTTTTTCTCGCATTATCAATTTGTAATCTGCATTCATTTTCTAATATTCCAATTTCAATATTTAGTTCTGTTTTTGATTTATCTTTAATATCAAATATAGTCACATTAGGGTTCATAGTTTCTTCACTTGGAGCACCATATATATAATTTTGTATTTTTGCTTTGATGCATGCAGACATACACATACTACAACTCCATGCATTTGACATTATACAATAATCAGATAAATCCATTGTATGAAGTTTCTTGCATGCTTTTGAGATTAAATTAATTTCTGCATGTAAAATAGGATTCATCATTGATTTAACAGTATTGTGTGCCTTTTCTATTATATTTCCATTTTTATCAATTAGTATTGCACCAAATGGTGAATTTCCTTCTTTGATTGCTTCATCTACTTCTTGCATCACTAATCTCATTAATTCTTCTTTTTTCTCTATAGTTAGATTCATTCTATCACCTATATAAATTATACCATAAAAAAGACTAGATTAGTCATCTAGTCTTAATTACACTTTTTACTTATTTGCCCCAGACTTGATTGCAGCTTGTCAAACCAGATAATTAACTTATCCAATATGGACGCTTAAATGTATGATTTTTAAGACTAAAATGACTTAATTTAATTTTTCTATTTAATATTTATTAGATTTTTTACTATTTCTATAAATTGATTCCATCCTATTACTATTGTTATAATCACTGAAAGAAAAGTTAAAATACTGATAATACCACTACATAATTTGAATAATACACTATCTTTTACTTTAGATAAACTTTTAGAAGATATTAATCCCACACTAAATAATATATCAAGAGGGCTTCCTAATATTGCTTTAATACCGCTTGTTAAGTCATATATAGGATTAAATAATCTTCTTATTTCATTTTTTCTATACTCATCTATTATTCCCATCTTTCTTAAAAAACAATTATGACACCATGTTATTTGATCTCCTTCATATTCAATCAACCCTTTTGCTTTTAAAGATAAGACTTCGTTCATGAAATTAATTACTACTTCATAATTTGGATAATGACCTCTACTATCTCTGTAAAGCATTATTCCCGAATCACCTAATATTATTTGTATTTTATCACTATTTGACATAAGCCATTCATATTCTTTTGCATTATATTTATCTTTATTCATCAAATCTGAAATAAATTTGCTAAACTTTTCTCTATACTCATAGATAAAGTTATAATTATCAGACCACTTTCTTATATTTAAAACATTAGTAATAATACCAATTATAATTAGAAAAATTACTGTTAGAATAAAATATATCATGGTATGCCTCCTTAACAATATATTATACCATTTTATTCTAAAATAGCTTAATCTAATTTGTGTTCTACGATAAAATAATCTTGTTTTTTTCCTTTCACTTCTAAATTAATTGGTTCCTTTAAAAATACTAATTTCCATTCGAACCAATCTTTATGTACTGTTATTTTTTCTACTACCTCCTCTATTAATAAATCATTAATTCCATTGTAATTAAAATCTAATAATCTTCTAACACTTTGTTTAGCTTTTTCAATTTTAACTTCAGGTGGATCTAATCTTTTTAATTCTTTTTCTAAATCTTCTATTTCTAATTTATATAATTCTATTTTATCAGATAGTTTCTTTTGAAAAGATTCATAATCATTTGAATTAACTTTCTTATCTAAATATAAATTCAATAATCTATCTAATTTAGTAGATTCTTCTTTTATTAATTTATTATATCTTTTTATTTCACTATTTAATTCATCAGCTTCATGTGTATCTATTTTTATACCATTAAGTAGTATTAGTTCTAATTCTATTCTGTTGTGATCATCTTCAACAAGATTTCTAAATATAAACTCAGCCATTTTTTCAAGTTTCCATTCCTGTACTTCTTTAACTTCACAATATTTATAACCATATTCATACTTCCCACCCTTGGGATGAGTTTTTCTATTATAGCATGCATAGGCATATGTTTTACCTTTGTTAGTTGTGTGATCTTTTCTTCTATTAAATGTTGAACCACATTCACAAATCATTTTCTTGCTCCAAACATATTTAGGTACTCCAATTGCTGTCCTATCACCTGATGGTGATGGTTTAGAGTGTCTATCTAATATAGCTTGTACTTTATCAAAATCTTCTTTTGAAATAATAGGTTCATGTGTACCTTCAACAACTATTTGTTCTATCTCTCCTCTATTCTTTTTAGCTTTTTGCTCAAGATAATCTGGAATATATTGTTTGTTATAAACTATTGTTCCAGCATAGAATTGATTTCTTAATACACGAGTTATATAAGCCGCATTCCATCTATTTAGTCCAGTTGATGTCTTATAACCCTTCCTTTCTAAGTCTTTTGCTATAGTAGTAGTTCCTACACCATTTAGATATTTTTTAAATATATATCGAACTATATCTGCTTGGTCTTGATTAACTATCATAGTATTCTTATTAATTTTGTCATATCCAAGAATATTTCCTGAACCCATGAAAATTCCATTCATGAATGCTATTCTTAAACCTGCTTTTACTCTTTGAGAAGTTTTCTTACTCTCATTTTGAGCTAGTGTTGCCATTATAGTGAGCTTTAATTCTCCATCATCATCCTTAAATGTCCATATATTATCTTCAGTAAAATATACTTCAACACCAATCTTTTTTAGTTTTCTTGTTTCTTGTAATGTATCAACTGTATTTCTAGCAAATCTTGATACTTCACGAGTAATAATTAAATCAAATTTACCTTCATGGGCATCTTTCATCATTCTTATAAAATTCTTTCTTTTCTTAATAGAAGTTCCTGTAATACCTTCATCTATATATCTATCATATAGAATCCAATTAGGATGTTTATCTAAAATATCATCATAGTACTGAACTTGATTATCTAATGCTGACAATTGAGCTTCATGTTCAGTAGATACACGAGCATATATAGCAACCTTCCTATTCATTTTCATCACCTCTACTAAAAATTAACATTTTTATAAGAATTTGTTTACTGTGCGATTTTTACATAAGAAAAAGAAGTATTTCTACTTCTTTCATCACACATTTGACAATTATTCTATTCTTCAGCAGCTATATCCTTATACTTATCGATTACCTCTTGCATCTCACTGTTGATTTCTTGCACCAATACAGGCTTATTTTGAACAAACGTTTTTAATTGCCCATATATATTACTATAAATAAGTTTTTCAACGTCACTTGCAATTTCAACGCCTTCAATATATTCATCTAATACTATCTCTTCCTCATCATATATTTTTTGTAAAATTTCATATATATCTTCTTTAGCAATATCAGATATAGGTTTAAAATCCACTCCATCTTTGCTAAAATAGCACTTTTTATTTTCAATTTTTAAAAGTTTCATATATATTTCTCCTTTCATCATATGCTTCACTACCTGCTTCCATAACTTCCATTATAGTGTCATAACTCATTATTGAATCATTATTAACTGTTGATAATGTTTTACTACCAAATTCTCCAGTATAAACCTTAAACACATTATCTTCGTTAGCTGTATAAATCAATTTATTAGGTTTCATTAACATTCCCAATGAATTATTATGTGTAGATATAAATACAGTAGTTTTATTAGATAATTCTTTTATTATCTCTATTATATAATCCTTTATAAATGGATTATCAAATGATGCTTCTGGTTCATCTAATAATAATATATCATAACTTTCAGAGCCTTTAATCTCCCGTAACAAATTGTATTCAGCTCTTTCTCCTCCAGATAATTCATTACCATTCTCATTTATTACCTTAACTTTAAATGATAATATTGCTTTGTAAACCGTGCTTCTGTCGATTCCAGCATTTACTAATTCTTTAATAAATTTAAATGGATTGGTATTATAGTTAGAATTAAAATATGAACTAATTCCTGTTCTTGTCGAAAGTTCGTGTTTTACTTCATCTGCATTATTAAATTTATCTTTCTCAACAATAAGTTTAAAACGATACACATCTAATTCACAAATATTTTTCTTTGTTTTTAGTCTTGATACCAATTCATTATATTTATTAACTAAAATTAATTCTTTACTAGCTTTGTAAAGATTAACCTCACTTATATTTATCATTGAGGATTTTGTTGTTAATTTATCCTTAATTATAGTTACTATATTATCAGTGCTTTGCTTTAACTTATATTCTAAATACTCTTTTCTTCTCCTAGCAATTAAATCATTTATTAAACTTACAATTTGCTTTTTATCTAAATATTTTTCAATCAAATCTTTGTTATGATCACTATCAAGAATTACAGTTAACGCATTTACTATTTTTTTAGTATCATAATTATCTAAAAAATCAAACTTAATTTCATTGAATAGTTTAGTTTTTGAATATGAATCTTGTAAAGATTGATTTGTAGCAAACTCTTTTAGACTTGATAAATAATTATCTATTTTATTTAATTCTTCATTATTAATATCTAAAATTGTATCAGTTAGTTTTCTAAGTGGTTCTAAATAATTAGAAATGATTCTTTGTTGTTCATCTTTAACAAGTTCCTTAAACTTGCTTTCTTCACTTTTACCAGTCAAAGAGAATTGAGGAATATATTTGATATTCTCACTTTTATTATCCTTTGAACTATAAATGTGTTCCAAATTATAAGTTTTTCCAGATGATCTCTTTCCTATAATTACATTTAATTTTGTTGAAGCAGTTGTACCATCTGGTAAATATGAAAATTCATCTGCTTTTTTATTTTCAGAGATAAAAACCTTATTTTTATCTGATAAAGCTTGTTTTAATACGCCAAACTCTGTTGAATTTATGTCTACGAAAGTGCTTTTTGATGGAAAGCTATATATTCCTTCTTCATTTTTATATGAATCCTCCATTCGAATATCGCTAAAGAAAACAGGTGAATAAAAAGTATCCTCTTTTTTTGTACTTTCAAATTTTTTTGCACTTTTTACTTCACCAACATTTATAATATTACCAAATTTTTCAATTGTGGTACTTTTCATTGATGGCTCTTTCTTTATGTGGGGGATTAAAATATAATCTCTGTAGTTTGGAAATATTCTAATAAATTCTTCATAACTAATTGAATCATTAGCATTGTGTATGGAATTATTTAATAAAACGCATGAATTATTCAATTCTTCAACTCTATCTATTGAGGCAATAGCTAACATATGAGATGATTCAATATCAATTTCTACCCCTGGTAATACAACACAGTTTAATTTGTTAACGATTGTTTCAAATTGATCTTTATCAAAATGATTATGATTAGTTATTGATATTATATCTAATTTATTGATGTCAACATACTTTTCTAATGCATCGATTGAAAAATCAAATGATCTTTCAAAATTACTTGGTGATGTGTGTATATGTAAATCTATTTTTTTCAACTATCTCATCTCCACTTCAACAATTATTATAACATAAAACAGGAAGCTTAACTTCCTATTTTATTCCCCTTGGATTCCAATCCATACCTATATTTTCAAGTAATTCTATTTTTTCTTTTGATAATTTATTCTTTTTATAAGTACCTCTTTGAGTTCCTATCCATCTACCTAATTGTATTTTATCTATAGTTGTATATCGAAACGGAATTAATAAATTTCCTTTTTCTTTATAATATTGTTCAGCAAGTTTATAAATATATTATTTCAATGGTTACTCTCCATAAAATTTCTTCTCACTTGTTGTTATTATATCATGAAAAAAGCAGATTTTTTCATCTGCTTTAGAATGCACAATATCTTAATCTTCCGATCTAATCTATTTTTAATTTAAATGAATACCAAGCAGTTCCACGATCACATATTGTATCAATTAACACTACATATTCCCCTTTTAAATTAGGAACTGTAAAATTATTTTTTTCATAAGTAATAGGAATATCTACTTTTTCATATTTTGAATCATAAAAGGTAATTCTAGTTATAGTTAAATCACTAGAGGAATCTAGAGCAATAATATCCTCTTTATTACTTGGCAAATATTCATCATAATTAATATCTTCTAAAGGAATTGACAAGCCACATGAACTTGCTTTATCTTCTCCTTTAGTATCAGTAATACAATATGAGCCAATTTGTGTAAGATTTCTATCTTTACCATTAATTACCCACAAATTTCTTGGTGTTGGATTAAATACTTCAACATCCCAAGTAAATAGCCAAAAGCCAAATTTAATATTAATACTATTACTTAATGGCTCATTAGGTGAAATACTTACTTCTTTTTTCATTTTATAACCAAATCCCAAATAAGTATAATTATTTCCATTTTCACGAATTGGTATCATAAACAATGGATTTTCATTATGCCTTACACGATTATAATCAGTCCAAAATGTATAAATAAAGAACAATAGCAGGAAAGCAACTACAGATATAATTATAATTCTTTTAATTTTTTTAATCCTATTTGTTGAATATTTTATTGTATTATTTAATACTTCATCAGTTTTTTCTTTTAATTCACTTTCTTTTATTCTTTCACCACTCAATAATTCATTTAAAGATATATCAAGTATTTCACATAGCGGTTTATAAAAAACTATATCTGGCATTCTTCTACCATTTTCCCAGTTACCAATAGCTCGATCTGTTACATTTAATTTATCTGCAAGTTCTTGTTGTGTCATCTTTTTTTCTTTACGAATTTTAGCAATAAATTTTCCAATTTTTTCTTGATTCATAGTTTTTGCTCCTTTCGTATTTAATTATAGATTGCATTTCTAAAAAAGTATCCAAACAATCCGTAGGGTTTCATATATCTATATTTTATCACAAAAAAAGAGAATTCTTTAATTCTCCTAATAACCATTATTTGAATAGTTATTTTTCATATAACAATACTGATTTATTTATATATTCATCTAGTTGCTTTTTTGATATGTTTTTAATATTATTTATATTTGAATCAATATAATATATTTTTATTTTCTTAGTCTCTTTGTCGTTGATAGTTATGGGATAGTATCTATAACTATTTCCGTTATAAATAGATTTCTTAACTATTTCATTATAAGAACATTTAGAATTCAAAAATATAATCTCATAATCATTATCATCCATTATAGAGTATTGATTAATGTTGCCACTATAGACGGTACATAAATCTTTTGTGGTAAAAAATAATTGATTATCTCTTTCTTCAACATACATCCTATTTTCATCATAGTTTAAAATTACTTTATGATTTCCAACAAGTATTAATGTTAAAACAACAATAACTATTATTGATACTAAAACAATAATTGTTCTTCTTATTCGTGTAATTTTAGTATTTACATTTGATATAACGGAAAAAACATTTTCTTCTAACTTTTCTTGGTATGAATTTTTTTCTACCTTTTCACCACTTAACAAATCATTTATTGTAATATTTAATTCATTACACAACGGTTTAAAAAAAGATACATCAGGAAAATTCTTACCATTTTCCCAATTTGATATAGCTCTATCTGTTACACCTAATTTTTCAGCTAATTCACTTTGAGTAATTTTATTATCTTTACGACATTTAGCTATAAACTTTCCTATTTTAATTTGATCCATTTTATTTCTCCTTTCTAGATTTAGAATACTATGGCTTATAAAAAAATAACACGAAGTGTTGCTTGAGTTTTTAATATTATTATTTTATCACAAAAAAAGCAGATTTTTTTCATCTGCTTGATTATTAATTTTATAAGAATTCTACTATGAAACCCATGACCACAGTCTTATTCCATAGAATAAATAAAATTCTTTCCCCATAACCTTAACCATTTTATTATCGTCTGAAGAATCTTCTGACATATAATACTTTACTTTTATTTTATAGCCAAGGCTAAAATATTCAAAATCTATTTCTTCACCAGGTTCTAAACATGATATACAATATTTTGTCCTATCCAAAACTATTAATGGTTTACTACTATCATTAATTTTTAATCTTATACTTTCTTCTGTAATAAATAAAGCAAATATTCCTATAATTACTATTAATATTATTCTTATTATTTTAAATACTTTCTTCATCTAAACACCTTTTATTTCTTTATTAATACATCAGGATAGTCATCAGCAATTTTATCAGCTGATATTAAGTTGGTTTCTAATGCAGACTTAAGAGTCATAACCTTATTATCAATCATAAACTTAATCATTACTTTATCACTCTTAATGCAACTTAAATAGTATTTATGTCCATTATTTTCATAGATTTGTTCTAATGCTGTAGCACAAGTTTCGTCTGGATCAGAATAGTCTAAAATGCTATAGAAAATATAATCTGTTTCATTCTCAATTATTTTTCTCAAATCTGTTCCATTTGATATTGAATAATAACAACTATTTATACTTTCTGGTAGAATTCTCTTTCCATCACCCCATACTTGTATCGTTTCAATTAGTTTTTTATCATCATACATTTTAAACTCAAATCCATGTCCATCACTTAAACAATATTCACCATATCTGTTTGCACTTGATATTGCATTTAATATTTCCTTTATTTTATTCGAATCTTTTATTACACCTAATTCTTTATCACCAGCATTAATTATTATTTTATTAGTTTTATCTATTTTTTTAATAATATTGGATGGTATAGATTTACTTTGTTTTTCACTATTATTAGTTACACATTTATTAGTTAAGTCTTCCATATCAATATCGTTATTTTCAGTATGAACATAAATAATAGGAATTACTGGGCTTGAGAATGTTTGGTATGTAGTAAACCTTTTACTAAAGTATTCATCAAAAACATTCATTACTTCTGATTCATAAGTTCCATTTTTAGGGAAAATAATAAAATACATATTGTCTTTATGTTTACTAGCATATTTACCTTTAAATATATCAATTTTATCTTTATTAACATTTTTTATTTCAGATAATTGTATTTCAATTAAATCATCTTGTTCTGTTACTAAATATCCACCTAATTCATTTTCTAAACAAGATACAAGTTTATTCATGTCTTGTTCTGCTTCAACATAGGTATTTATTTCTCCGGCAACATGAAATCCTAGTATTTTAAGTTCCCATCCGTCTTCATATCCAGTTGATGAGGTCTGACTTATTCTGTGTATTTTAGTATATTTATATAAAACAGCTTTATATTCTGTAGATCCTCCATCCCATAATCTGTCTTTAATTGGAATAAGCATTAAGATAAAAATTGCAAT
The DNA here is from genome assembly GCA_017428495.1 of Bacilli bacterium. Classification (GTDB taxonomy): domain Bacteria; phylum Bacillota_I; class Bacilli_A; order RF39; family UBA660; genus CAG-1193. The sequence goes on from JAFRQS010000026.1 coordinate 20,460, forward strand.
TATAACAATAATAATTATTTTTTTCTTTTTCATAGTTCCTCCTATATCTTTATTATACTACATAATTATTAAATATTATCATCAACTTAAATCATCGTAATATTACTATTTTTCGAACAAAGGAATTAGCTATATAAATTATAGTTTAATTTCCATTCAATATATTCTTGATCTGATATTTCACCTTTCATTCTTCTTTCTCTCATTTCTCCCCATTCTTCTAATCCTCTTATAATATCTTCATTGTAATATGTCTTTTTCATTGCATCTTTGTCGAAAATATATTCACTATAAGGGCTTAGTTCTTCTTCCCACATATGATAATAAATAACTTCATTAGGGTCTACAAAATTATATCTTCTTATTGCATAGTTACTTACATCAAATAATTCTGCTAAATCTTCTAATCTTTCTGGTTGTGGTTCTCTAGCATTTCTTTCATATTTATCTATGCTATCTGTTGGTTTTTCACCTCCTAACTCTAAAAACTCTGCTACATTTGGCTTAGACATATATCTTAGCTCCCTTACAAATTTTAGTCTTGCGCCTTGACTAAGATTCTCCAATTCAGGTTTAAAAAAATAATTTTTCATAAATATACCTCCTATCTTATTTTTTTATTCCATTAAAAAAGCTAGTACTTAATACTAGCCAACTCCTTTTTTATTCTTTTTAACTTTTGCTCTCCATATTTGGACTACAAGAAATGCAACCCGAGTTTTATTGTCACTATACTATGCCATTTAGAACCACCTCTTTTCCAATTTTTAATAATTTTCACTTAAATATTTATGATTACCCCCAAACCCTTTTAATCCCAACAAAAAAAGACTATTTCTAGTCTTTTCATTTTATTACTTTGGTACGTTTAAACGTCCTATTTTTGATTCGCCTTAATTGCAGCTTGTGCAGCAGCAAGTCTAGCAAGTGGTACTCTATATGGTGAACATGATACATAATCTAGTCCTACATTATGACAGAACTCTACTGATGATGGTTCTCCACCATGTTCTCCACATATACCTAAATGTAAATCTGGTCTTGTACTTCTTCCTAATTCAGCAGCCATTTTTACAAGTTTACCAACACCTATTTGATCTAATTTAGCAAATGGATCTTGTTCATAAATATTATTCTTATAGTAATCACCTAAGAATTTAGATGCATCATCTCTTGAGAATCCAAATGTCATCTGTGTTAAATCATTTGTACCAAATGAGAAGAATTCTGCTTCTTTTGCTATATCATCTGCTGTAAGTGCTGCTCTTGGTATTTCTATCATAGTACCAACTTTATATTTTAATTCTACTCCAGCATTTTTAATTATTTCATCTGCAGTTTTAACTACTATATCTTTAACAAATTTTAATTCCTTAACCTCTCCTACTAGCGGAATCATTATTTCAGGTTCTACATTTAATCCTTCTTTATTAACATTAATTGCTGCTTCAATTACAGCTCTTGTTTGCATTTTTGCTATTTCTGGATATGTAACAGCAAGTCTACATCCTCTATGTCCCATCATTGGGTTAAATTCTTTTAATGATTCAACTCTTTTCTTCAATGATTCAAAACTCATACCTAAACTCTTTGCAAGTGGTTTAATTTCTTCATCTGTATGTGGTAAGAATTCATGTAGAGGTGGATCTAAGTAACGAATAGTTACTGAATATGGAGCCATTGCTTTAAATAATCCTTCAAAGTCACTTCTTTGATATGGAAGAATCTTTTCAAGTGCTTCTTCCCTTTGTTCAATAGTTTCTGCTGCTATCATTCTTCTAAAATTAAATATTCTATCTTCTTCAAAGAACATATGCTCTGTTCTACATAAACCAATACCTTCTGCGCCAAATTTTCTTGCTTGAATAGCATCTTTAGGCGTATCAGCATTTGTTCTTACTTTTAATCTTCTAACACTATCAGCCCAATTCATAAATGTTTCAAAGTCTCCACTTATTTCTGGTTCAACTGTTTTAATTTGTTCACCATAAACATTACCAGTTGATCCATCTAAACTCATGAAGTCTCCTTCATGGAATACTAATCCATCCTTTGTTGTAAGAGTTTTTTCTTCTTCACTAATTGTTAATTCACCACAACCAGATACACAGCAAGTTCCCATACCTCTTGCTACTACTGCAGCATGTGATGTCATACCACCTCTTATAGTAAGTACACCATTAGCATAGTTCATACCTTCTATATCTTCTGGACTAGTTTCTAATCTTACTAATAATAAGTCTTTCTCACCAGATTCTTTAGCTTTAACTACATCTTCAGCTGTAAAGTAAATTTTACCAGTTGCTGCACCTGGAGATGCTGCTAAACCTTTAGCTATTACTTTACCATTCTTTAATGCTTCAGAATCAAACATTGGATGTAATAATTGATCTAATTGTTTTGGTTCAACTCTTAAAAGTGCTTCTTCTTTAGTAAGCATACCTTCAGATACAAGATCTACTGCCACTTTAAGTGCTGCTGCTGCAGTTCTTTTACCATTTCTAGTTTGTAGCATAAATAATTTGCCATTTTCTATAGTAAATTCCATATCTTGCATATCTTTATAATGATTTTCTAATAAATTAGCAATTCTTACAAATTCAGAATATACTTCTGGCATATCACTTTCTAGTTTACTTATTGGTTCTGGTGTTCTTATACCTGCAACAACATCTTCACCTTGTGCATTTATTAAATATTCACCATATAATTTCTTTTCACCAGTAGCAGGGTTTCTTGTAAATGCAACACCTGTTCCACAATCATTACCACGGTTTCCATATACCATTTCCTGAACATTAACAGCTGTTCCCCAATCACTTGGTATATCATTTAATCTTCTATATACTATAGCTCTTTCATTCATCCATGATCTAAATACTGCCTTAACTGCTTCTATTAATTGTACTTTTGGATCTTGTGGGAATTCTTCACCAGCAAGTTCTTTATAATTTTCTTTAAATCTTAGTGTAACCTCTTCCATATCATCTGCTGTAAGTTCAAGGTCACTCTTAACTCCTTTTTCTTCTTTTATTTTATCGAAATATCTTTCAAATGATGATTTTGGATATCCTTTAACTACATCTGCAAACATTTGAATAAATCTTCTATAAGAATCATATGCAAATCTTTTATTATTTGTAGCTTCTGCAAATCCTTTTGCAACTTCATCATTTAAACCTAGATTTAAAACTGTATCCATCATACCAGGCATTGATGCTCTTGCACCACTTCTTACTGATACAAGTAATGGATTATTTAAATCTCCCATCTTCTTTCCTGTTTTAGCTTCTAATTCAGCAAGTTTAGTAAATATTTCATCTTCTATATCTTTACCAATTTCCTTACCATTATCATAATATCTTGTACAAGCTTCTGTTGTAACTGTAAATCCTCTTGGTACAGGCATACCTATATTAGTCATTTCTGCTAAGTTAGCACCCTTACCACCAAGTAGATTTCTCATGTCTTTACTACCTTCTTCAAAGGCATAAACGTATTTTCCCATATAATCTTCCTTTCACACAACATTTATTGTAACAAAAAAAAAATAGTAGAGCAATAAATCTTTACTATTCTTTACATTAGAAATCTTTTTTAAATTCGCCTCTTATTCCTATTCCGTCACTTTTAATCATAAAAGTTTCAATATTAAATTTTTTCATATTTCTTTCTAATTTAATTAATTCATATTTAGTTAAAGCAGTATATATGATATATGTTTTAGAATCATCATATCCACCTTTGGCATCCCAATAAGTAAAATCTCTTTTTAATTCATTTTTTATAAAATCATTTATTTGTTTTGGATTTTCCTTACAAAAAATAAATGCTGTAGAACATATATTTTGTTCATGTAATTTATCCACCATTAAACTATCTACTGCTGAGTATATTATAGAATAAATCATTATATCTAAACCATATTTATATCCAGCAATTATATATATAAACAAATTAACTATTAAGCCTAATTTACCTACTGAAAAGTGATTGTTTTTTTTAGCTAATATTAAACCTATTATGTCTGTCCCACCTGTACTTGCACCAGATGATAGCATTATTCCTACTCCAACTCCTGCTATTATTCCACCTACTACTACATTAGTTAATATATCATCTACTAGTATTTTACTTGGCAAAACTGATAATAAAATTGCTTGTATTGTTACTGCAAATAATGTTCTAAAAAAGAAATGTTTACTAATTGATTTATATGAAATTATAAATAAAGGAATATTAATTATGTAATAAATAACACCACTAAAATCAAATGTAGTTTTTATTTTAAATACGTCTATTGATGTACTTCTTATTAGTTGTGATAATCCCAAGATACCACCAGTATATAATTTATTAGGAACAACAAAATAATTTATTGCAAAACAAAATAGGAATGATCCTATTAATACTCTTATTAAATCTTCAATATTCCAATTAAATACTTCTTTTATTTTTTTCATAAAAATATCACCTAGACAATTGTATCATTTTATAATTAATTGTAAATAGATTTAATCTATTATTTTATTTATTTCTTCAATGCCATATCCTTTTTGATATAATTTAGATTTTAATACATTTTTTAATTTATATTCATCATATTTATTGCTATATTTTTTATATAGTTTATCATAATCATTTCTAATATCACTGGTACTTACTAAATCATAATTATCTAATATATTATTTATATCTTCTAATCTATATCCAAGATTTATACATCTATTTATGATTTTATTCTTCATTTTGCCTATTGGTAATTTAGAATTTAATCTTATTTCTTTATCTATAATTTTATTTAATTTATCTAATAACATATTACTATCAATACTATTTAGTGCATTATTTATAAATTCTTCTTCTACTCCTAATTTTTCCAAATCATTTTTTATTTTATCTATACCATTATTAGTTAAATGTATTTTATCATTTACAAAACTTATAGCAAATTTCTTATTATCTAATAATCCATTATTTATTAATTTATTAATAGTATCTTCTATATCCTTATTATCAAATTTCTTTCTATTTAAGTATTCTCTCATTTCTTTAATTGAACGCATTCTTATACTTATATATTTTAATGATACATCATAAATTGAAGCTTTTAAATTTTCTTTATCTATTTCAAGTAATAAATCAGAGTCTATATCTTTTTTATACAACAAATTATATTTTAATATTACATCTTCATAAAGTAACAAAGAATTATTATCAAAATAAATTCTATATTTATTTGTTCCAACTTTTTTAAATTTATTTATTCTCATATAACCTCCTTAAAAATATTATAATTCTTTTTAATTAAAATAAAAAGGTATAAATTATTCATTTACACCTTTCTTATGTTTTCTTTTCTTATTCTTAAATTTAGCAGCATAATACTCTTCTAATTCAGGCATCATTTCTAGATCTCCATCCCAAAGATGCCATCTATTAATGTATGCAATCATATCTCTTAAATATTCTTTTATTCCTCTAAATATTTGATCAGGTTTAATTTTTTTATTTATATATTGCATCATTAAAGGAATATTTTCTTCTTTTATTTCAAATGAATATGTAGTTCCATATTCTTCTTTATATACTTTTATTTCATCTTCTATAAAACAGCTTATTTTCTTACATTCTTCTTTATCACTACTATATCTACCTATTTCTTTTCCATAAGAATATATTGGATATATTGTTCCATTTTGTATAAGTTCCATTATTTTATCATATGAATATTTTCCCTTTTCTAATTCAAAATCATCATTTACAGCACATACTAAATGAGTTCTAGTTTTTACAGTCCACCAACTAAAATCTCTACCATGACCTTCAGATTCAATATATTCACCTTCCATTTTAGTAGGTATTTTTACTACTTTTGTATATCTTCTATTGTGCCAAAAATTGATTAATTCAATAAAATTTTTTTCTTCTAACTCAAATGTAAAAAAATGACACAACAGACTATATTTTTCTTTATCATCTAATTCATCATATTTATCTATATAAGTTCTTATATAATTAAATTCTTCTTTTATTTGTGAAGTAGTATATTCTTCACCAAAGGATATATTGTTATCACTACTATTTAACTCAATTCTCATTATTATCCCTCCAAAATCATTTAGTATTATATCACTTATAATATTTAAGTCAAACAAAAAGCTTAATACTATTTAATATGTATTAAGCCATTTGCTACTTCTTCTAGTGCCCTTCCAATATTCTTCTTACATTTATAGTCTCTTTCTCTAATTTGATAGAAACCATCTTCATGCATTTGCCTTGCTCTTCTTGATACTATATGCACTAGAGCATATTTAGAATCAACTATATTTAATAGTTTATCTATTGAAGGATAAATCATATACTCACCTCTATTTTAAGAATATTATACATAAATTTAACATTCAATAGTTTAGACAAAAGTTTACAATTTATTCAACTAATTTTCTAATTTTATCCAATATTACTACCATTGCCCATGTATCTTGTTTACAATATTCTAATAATGAATGATATTTAAAATCTAATTCTTCTTTTGACATACTACTAAACATCGCATATGTAACAAGAGCTTCTGTACCATTTTTTACATCTAAATCATCATACTTTAAATCACTAAATACTGGTAATGTCTTTTTAATTGAATAAGAACCAGATAAGTGACTATCATAGAAGTTTACTTTTTTAGCTTCTACTTCATCATAACCAATAGATTCATAAAATTTAGGTTGTCCTTTTACTATATATAATAGATCAGATCCAGTAGCATGTATTTTTAATAGTTCTTCTTTATATTGTGGAAATATTTCACTTAATTCTTTAATTCTCCCTTTTTCAAATGACACATTTTGAGCAAATAAAGTTCCATCTGGTTTAATATATTCAACTAATTTCTTTACTAATTCTTCTCTTTCATCTTTAGTTGGATCACTACTCAAAAATTCATAATGATCTAGTTCTTTATCACATACACCTGGTGTTCTTTCAATATGTAATGAAAATTGAAATGGTGATTGTCTATAACATTTTTCACCTCTAAATCTAGGTAATGGGCATGGGAATGTTTCAAAATCTAAGTGATATATTGGATATTTAATATTATTAAGTGCTTGTTTTATTTTTTCTTTATTAATATATTGTTTACCAGTTATTAAAGCTTCTCTTTGAATAAAATGATTTTCATTTTTTATCCATGATTCAGGCACATCCATCATATTAATATAGCCTTCATTTATTAAATCTAATCCTTTATGTATATCACCATTTTCATCTTTAAATCCAAAACCATTATTCATATAACTTAATGATGAATTATATTTTGGTATATGCTTCATACATATTTTACAAAATTTACATTTACTTGGTTTTTTATATTCACAATATTTACCCAAATTACATGGGCTTAAATCCATATCTTTTAAAAAACTATTTATTTCTTTTTTATCAAAATATACTCTTTCTAATGCTTCTTCTGTTAACTTAGTATAATCAAATATATCTATAATGTCATCTGTATAACATGCCTTACCATCTTTATAAGTACCATCAAATACATATTTATGATTTAATACTGCAAGATAATAATTAATCTTTTTATTAGTAAAATTATGTTGTTTTAAATCACCTTCTATAATCATTCTTTGTACAGATAGATCATATATGTATTTACCACAGGAATCATATTTGTCTAATAATTTATTTCTTTTAGATATATACTCTTTCTCAGGCATTTCATCTAACATATTCCAATTTTTATTATCTTCTTTTAAATGAAATATTCCTTTATTATCTTTATAAAATATTGAGAATTTATCATGCTTTTCTTTAGCAGTACTTCTATATCCTGCTTCTAAACTCAAATATTTATTACTAGTAGTAGCTTTAACTTCTATTATATTTATTTCATTTTCTTGTTCATTATATATATCTACATAACAAAGATACTTAATACCATCTTCATCAAAATCAAATGATTCCTGTGTTTTAGTATCTAATGAATATATTGTTTTACCACCAAAAATATGCTCCACCTTTTTACCTGCAAGCATTTCTATTTCTTTGTAGTATGGAAGCATTACATTAAGCTGTGGATCTTCTACATCAATATTATCAATTTCATTACCATCTTCATCATATGAATACATTTCACCAACTATACTTTTTACTTCTTCCTTTAGTTCTTCATCTTTATATTCATCATAACTCACATCTGCATTTAATCTTTCTTTTTTCACTTCATCTAGTGCAACATATCTTCTACACCTAGAATAATTAATAAAATTAGTTTTAGTTACTGCCATATTATCACCAGTTTAATTATATCATAATTTATGATATAATGAACATAGGAGGATAGTTATGAATTTTGATCAATTTGGAAAAACTTATGCTGAACTTACTGAAGAAGAAAGAAAAATAGTTGATGAAAGAATGAAAGAATTAAGAAAACAAGAAGCTGAGCTTGCTGAAGATGAATTAGAAAAAGAAACTGGAGGAACTGAATTTAGATTTGGCGAACTAGATAGTAATGCTTTAACTGAACAAGAACTTGAAAACACTCTTGGGGGTGTGCCTTATGATGTCGGTGAAGAACAATTTAAAAAAAGAGTTTAAACTCTTTTTTATTTTGCTTCATACCAGTTATTACCTGAAGATATTTCTACTTCAAGTGGTACATCTAATTTATATGTATTTTCCATTATCTTTTTAACTAGTTTTTCTAATTCTTTCTTTTCTTCTTTTACTACATCAAATATAAGTTCATCATGTATTTGAAGAATCATTTTGCTCTTTAGATTTAATTCTTTCATTTTGCTATGTAATTCTATCATAGCTTTTTTAATTATGTCTGCACTTGAACCTTGTATTGGTGTATTAAGAGCAATTCTTTCTCCTGATTGTCTTATCATATAATTAGTATTTTTAAGTTCATCAATAGTTCTTTTCCTATTCATTATAGTACTTACATAACCTTTTTCTTTGGCTATTTCTACTGTATTATCCATATAATCTTTTACACCAGGAAATGCTTCTAAATATCTTTTTATAAATTCTTGTGCATCTTGTATACTCATATCTAAGTTTTCAGATAGACCAAATCCACTTATACCATATAGAATTCCAAAATTAACAGCTTTTGCTTGTCTTCTCATTTCACTATTAACTTCATTTTCATTTACATTAAATATTTCCATAGCTGTTTTTGTATGTATATCCATACCTTTTTTAAATGCTTCTATAAGTTTTGGTACTTTTGATAGATGTGCAAGTATTCTAAGTTCTATTTGACTATAATCTGAAGATAATATTAAGTCATTATCTGGTATGAATGCTTTTCTAATTAACTTAGCATATTCATATCTAGTAGGTATATTTTGCAAATTTGGATATGAAGAAGATAGTCTTCCTGTTCTAGTAAGAGTTTGATTAAATATTGTATGTATCTTACCATCTGCATTTATAAAATCTTCTAATCCCACTATATATGTACCATATATTTTAGATAACATTTTATATTCTAATATTTTATTTATTATTGGATATTTATCTTTATATTTTACTAAATGTTCTTTATCAGTAGCTCTCTTCTTATTAGCAGGTACTCCTATTTTATCAAACAATATATCTCCCAATTGTTTTGGTGAATTAATATTGAATTCTATTCCTGCCATATTATATATATCTTTTGTTAATAACTCTATTTTAATACTTATTTCATTTTTCATCTCATCTAGTACTTTTTTATCCACTTTCATACCAGTAAGTTCCATATCTGCAAGTACATAAGATAAAGGCATTTCTATATTATTAAATAAATCTATACATTCATTTAATTTACCATATAATTCATCTTTTGTTTCATATATAAATTTTGCTTTTTTTACTGCTTCTATTGCTATAGAATTACTATCTTTTTCTTTATATAAAGCATCCTCGAATTTAATACCATAATTATAATTATTTGCTAAATATGCAATATCATCTTTTATATTATAATTTAATAAATAACCTGCAATCATAGTATCAAAACTATACATAGATGTATTTATATTTAATTTTGTTAAAGATACTAGTACTTTCTTTAAATCATATGTATATTTATTTATTTTGGTTAAAAAACTAGGATTTAATTTTAATATATCTATAGGTATAAAACCACTTATATCATTATTATATATACCCATACCTATTACATTACCAAAATGATAATTAGGATCATCTACTTCTAAATATACTGCTATATCACTAGTAATATTTAATTCATCAATAGATTTAAATATTTTCACTTCTTTTATTTCATCTTTTTCCTCTACTTTTATATTTTTAATAAATGAATAAAATTCTAACTCTTCATATATTTCTTTTAATCTATTATTTGGTCCTCTATATTTAATATCATCTATTGTTAAATTAAGTGGTACTTCTTTAAATATAGTTGCAAGTTGTTTAGACATAAATGCAGAATCTTTACCATCATTTAATTTTTCAAATAATTTACCTTTAACTTTGTCTAAATTAACATATAAATTTTCTACACTTCCATATTCTTGTAATAATTTTAATGCTGTTTTTTCACCTATACCAGGCACACCTGGTATATTATCAGATGAATCTCCCATTAATCCTTTTATATCAATCATTTTATTTGGCTCTACTCCATATGTTTCAATAAAAGTATTTCTATCCATCATTATATAATCTTTTGTTTTTAATAATTTAACTGTAATATTATCATTTATTAATTGTAATAAATCTTTATCACTACTCACTATTAATCCATAATAATTATCATCTTTTTCAACCATTTCAGAAAAAGTACCAATAATATCATCTGCTTCATAACCATCTATTTCAAACCATTTAATACCCATTTCATCAAGCATTTCTTTTGCAACAGGAAATTGTACCTTTAAATCTTCTGGCATAGCTATTCTTCCTGCTTTATATTCATGATAATTATCATGCCTAAAAGTTTTACCTTTATCAAATGCTACTATAACATATTTTGGTTTTTCCTCATTTACTATTTTATTAATCATATTAGTAAAACCATATAATGCATTTGTAGGAAATCCTTTAGAATTTTTCATCATACTACCTGAATATGCAGTAGCATAATAACTTCTAAACATTAAATTATTACCATCGATCATTACTACTTTTTCCATAATACCACCTATAATTATTATACCAAAAAAATACAAATAGATATACCTATTTGTATTTTTATTTATTACATTATAAATGTCATTTCTTTGCCAGTTTTACCCTCATATGCATCTTTCATTCTTCCCATTATACTTGTTAATATATCTCCATAGTTATTACCACCATTATATCCAGTATATCCAAATTTTTGAGTAGTATCACCATTATATTGTCCTACATAAAATTCTTTTATCCATCTTGCTGCTTTCATTATACCTTCTTCAACAGAACCTGCATAATCTCTTGTTACTTTACCAAAGTATTGTACACCATTTTGATATTTCATACCAAAGAAATTATTTCTTGTTAGAGCTAAATTTGAAGTTCCTAATCCAGATTCCTGCCTTGCTAACGCTAATAAGAATAATGGATCCAATCCTGTTTCTTCAGCCGCTTTTACCCAATATTCTCCACTTCCAACTAAAATAGACTTTTTGCCTCTTACTTCTGAATCAATTATCATGTTAATATCTTCAGCTGTTAAATTTGCCCTTGCATATACACTTTTATTTCTCAAATCATTTATAACATATGTCTGTACTTCTTGAACTGTAGTTTGTTCAGATGATGCACTTGGTGTTTTCTCCTCTATCTCTGCTTTTTCTTCTTGTGGTGATTCAGTTTTTTTTTCAGGTTCTTTAACTGTATCCTCACCTTTTTGATTAACATCCTTTACTTCTTCTACTTTTTCTTCTAAAGGCTTTTCAGTTGGTGTAGTTTCTTTTTGTGGAATAGATTCTTGTGAACTATTTGTAGGTTCTACATTATTAGTTGAAGGGCTTGATAATGAACCTACATTTGCATTTAAAGTTGTAGCTTGTGCTGTTCCACTATTTGATGATAATTGTACAGGCGTTTCAGTAGATTGTATCGCACTATTTGATTCTAGTGTTACGCTATTTGATAAATTAACTGCAACCGGATTTCCACCAGTAACTCTATTATCATATGTACTTCTATTATATACATTACCATAATCACTTACTTGATACCCTTGCCAACTTGTAATAGTAGGTGCTCTAAATTCTGTATAATCCAACTGATTTCTAATTCCACCATATATGGCATCTCTTGTTGCTTTTATTGCTACACTAAGTTTTTCTTGCTCTGCTTGTGTCAAGTCTGTTCTATTATAATATCTTAAAAAAGATCTCCCACCATAAACTGAAAATTGTCCTGGTGCTCTTATTTGATCAACCGGATTTGTACCATGACTTTTTATCCAGTTACCATTTTCACATCTATTTAATATTGTAGATGCTATTGCAAGACCATCATCATAAGTCCATAAATGATTTCCTGCCATCTCTGCACACACTACTGCTGTTATTTCTCTTACCTGCTCTTCTGTCAAATATTCATACGTTAGATTACCTTTTGTTACTTTAAATCCAGGTTTATTATGATATACTGATAAATCTGTTGTATATGGTCCTTTTGAAATAACAGTAGAATTATTTGAAGAATTATCTATTGCTGTATCATCAACTGTTGCTTCTAATGTCATAGCAGTTGCCGTCCCAGGTACTAATTGTACATACCATGAATTTTTTACTTCTTTATTTCCATTCTCCATCATCGATGTTGAAACGACTGTGCTTCTATCTACTTTCTGTACTCCACTAACAAGAGTATTTAATTTTTGACCTCTTTTTATATTTAATATATCATGAATTAATGCTGAATTTATCATTTCTGTGTCATCTGAATGCGTTGCATCTACAACTTGATATATCATTGCTTGTACACCATTTGCTACCATTACATTGTATGCATTTAGTGCTTCATTACTACCTTGATCATATGTACCATTTATAAATATAAATGTTGTTGATGAGTCTTTAGGAATATTATCTGTACGTGCTCCTCCAAAAGATGTTACCGTTGCAAAATAATCCGGATATGTATATGCATATCTATCTACTCCGTATGCTCCATTACTATATCCATATAAATTTATTCTATCTCTATCTAATTTTAACTTATCTACTAATTCTTCACATGATACCATAGTATTATATACTTTATTACTATCTCCACCAGCTAAATTAAGCATCTTATCATAATACTTATTACCAGGATTAGGTGTTGCAGTATCCCAACTCCATGGATGGGATGATATTGGTACCCATACTACTGAATCAAATGCACAACCATTTTCTATCAAATATGGCAAACCTGTTGTTTTCATCTTGTTAGCATTACCTAATTCTCCTGCACCTGCTAACCATACAAGTAGTGGTAATCCTGCTGTTGATGAATATCCTTTTGGTACATATAAAAAACCTTGTTGTCCATTTTCTAATGTTATTAATTCTGCATATTTTGAATTTATTAATGCATTTATTATCTTTTCATTAGCAATATAATCATCAAATTGCTTTTGTATATCCTCTAATGTACCTGATAAATCTGTTAACTTTGTATTTATTCCATTTATTAAGCTTTGTGCTGTATTTATTCCACTACTACTAAAACCACTTGGTACAGAATTCACTATTCCATCCATTCCACTTTTTAATTCAGAAGCGTTTGTATTTACCTTTTTGGCATTTAATACAGCCTCACTCATCTTATCTGGATCATATGTAATTGTTCCACTTCTATATATTCCCATAATACACCTCATATACTATATCAATTATAACACATTATTACAAAAATATAAAAAAAAAACCGCCAAGGGTTGTTTTTTTTAAATGGCGGAGCAGGAGAGATTTGAACTCTCGCACCAGTTAACCCAGTCTACACCCTTAGCAGGGGCGCCTCTTCAGCCTCTTGAGTACTGCTCCACAACAAATACAATTATAAATTATTTTTAATAATTTGTAAAGAATATTATTTAATTTTAATTTATACTCATTTTTAATAAAAAAAATATCATAATGATATTTTTCTTTTTATGCTATACTCCTCCTTTAATCCCTTTTGCCCTAAGTATGAGTTTTCTAATATTATCAATAGGTACTACAGTAAAAGATAATGCTATTGTTATTAATAACTCATTTAATCTTAAACCTGTTGTCCTAAAAACATTTCCACCATAATAAATCATTATTATCTGCATTATTACAATAAAAGATATAATTAATATGAACACTTTATTTTTTCTTAAGTTAGATAATAAATTTAATCTATGAGTTCTTGCATTAAATGCATTAAATACATCTATAAATATCAATAATGCAAAAAACGCTGTTAAAAAGTAATTTGTATTATTTCTATAAAAAGCATGAAATATTGGTAATTTTAAAAATAATATGCACAGTATAGATGAATATATTCCAGTAAATAATATTTCATTAATCATATACTTATTTATAATTCTTTCATTCTTCTTTTTAGGTGATTCATACATATATTCAAGTAGTGCTGGTTCAAATGAAAATGCAAGACCTGCAAGTGTATCCATAACCATATTTATCCATAACATTTGAATAACTGTTACTGGTGTATTTACCCCTATAAATGGTCCAATTATTGATAGAGATAATGCACATAAATTAGATGTAAGTTGTAATATTATAAATTTTCTTATACTTTTAAATATTGTTCTGCCATATAAAATAGCTTTAGAAATAGACATAAAATTATCATCTAATATTACTATATCACTTGCTTCTTTTGCTATTTCTGTTCCAGACCCCATAGAAAACCCTACATCAGCTATTTTAAGTGCAGGTGCATCATTTACCCCATCCCCTGTCATACCTACTACAAATCCAGCTTCTTGAGCTATTTTAACTAATCTACTTTTATCTTGTGGCAAACTTCTCGCTACTATTTTTAATTTAGGCAATATGTTTATTATTTCATTTGTATTCATATTTGATAATTCTTCACTAGTAAGTACTGCATCACCATTATTTATTAATCCAAGTTCATTTCCTATTGCATATGCAGTATCTTTATTATCACCTGTAATCATAATTGTGTGTATTCCTGCATTTTTTACTAATTTTATACCTTCTATTGCTTCTTCTCTTATCTCATCTTTTATATATACAAATCCAAGCAATATATATATATCACTTTTATAAGCTACTGCAAAACATAGTACTCTAATACCTTTTTTAGATATTTCATTAATCTTATTCATTATTTTATTTTTATCTACTAAAAATCTTTTATTCATAGAATCATCATAATAATATTTACATAATGGTAATATTTTTTCAGTAGCACCTTTAATAAGATTATATCCACTTTCCAATTCTACTTTTGAATATTTATTCTTACTATCAAATGGTACTCTTTTTTTTACTATATCACTATTATCATTACTATTTATAAACTTTAACAATGCTCTATCTGTTATATTACCACCTATTATATTATTATCTGAATATACACCTTCATTATTAAGTACAAATGACTTTTTTACTAAACTATATAACTTAGTATTTTTTTCTAACTCATATATATTATCATATGACTTTAGTGTAGCACTTACAAATCTAATAACCTCTAATTTACCTTTAGTTAAAGTACCTGTTTTATCTGTAAATAGCATGTTCAAACTTCCAGATGTTTCTATACCCATCATTCTTCTTACTAACACATTATTTTTAAGCATTCTTTTCATATTAGAAGATAATACTAAAGTAATCATCATAGGTAGACCTTCTGGCACTGCTACCACTATTATTGTTACAGCAAGTGTAAGTGCATAAAGTATATGACCACTTATAACTCTCACATCTTTAATTGTAGTTATTATTAAATTAATATCAAAATTATTATTTATAACTATTACTGAAAATAAATAAGATATAAAAACAAAGAAAGCACCTATATAACCTATTTTACTAATTACTTTTGCTAAATCTCTAAGTCTTATTTTTAATGGACTCTCTGGTTCCTTTTCTTGTATTTCAAGAGCCAATTTTCCATAAAATGTATTTATTCCTACTTTTTTTACCACCATTGTACCAATTCCACTTGATACAATGGTACCTCTATATAATTCATCATTAATATTTTTATATTTTTCTTTTGATTCACCATTTAAAGTACTTTCATCTACACTTAATTTACCTTCAATAAGTATTCCATCTGCTGGTATTTTATCACCCGCTGATAAAATTATAATATCACCTACTACTACATCATCTACATTTATCTCAATGGTCTTATTATCTCTTTTTACTTTACACCTAATTCTAGATGATTCTTCTTGCAATCTTTTAAATGCTTTTTCACTACCATATTCTGATATGGTAGATATAAAAGACGCTAAAAAAATTGCTATAACTATGCCAATTGTTTCATACCAATCAAATGACTTTATTAGAAATACTATTTTTATAGCTAGTGCTATAAGTAATATCTTAATAATAGGATCTCCTAAAGACTCTAATAATAATTTAAAAAAACTATTACTAACTCTCTTCTCTAATTTATTTGTACCATATTTATTTCTACTATCTATTACTTCTTTAGTACTAAGTCCATTATTCATAGTTCCTCCTAAATAAATATATTAAGAGAAACTATTTTTTAGAATAAAAAAAGAATCTACTAAAATGTCTATTTTTAGTAGATTTTCTTTATTTAATTTTTTCATTATAAATAATCTTTTCTTTTAATTGTTCTTTTCTTTCCTGATGAAGCAATCTTATATCTCTTAGCCTATTTACATATTTGTTTTCCACTTCATCAAACATCCATATAGCAGTCAAATCTTCAATTGGTATTGCACCTATTTGACCATCCAAAACTTTATCAGCTGGCGCTTCAATTACTGGCTTTTTACTAATATAATGTAATTTGTCATTACCACTTGCCCAATAAATAATATCACCAACTCTATCCCTTCTTGCACCATGCCCTTTAGGTCTTACATATCCACACTCTATAATATCCTGTATTTGATTTACACCAGTAACTCTATAAACTGATGATTCACTAGTATGTAATGCTATTGGATTGTCCTTACCTGGTCCAAATCCAGGACCAACGCTATTTCTTGCAACTTTTATTCTATTATCTTCTTCCATATCTATTTTTTCTTTCTAAAAAACGCTTTTATTACATATATCAAGAATATTATATATATTATAAGTAATAACCATACAAGTATTAAATTAACTGGGCCAGTTGTATAACTATTAATAACATCTAATAATGAATTATGAAAATATTTGTTTACTAAATTAGAAAATTCTCTAACTCCCAACAAATGATCAAGCCTATCTAGTATTCTCAAAAACATATCTATTATGCATATTACATATACAATATTACTAAATCTTCTAAAGAATATTATAGTTAACACTAATAAAACTAATAAAATAATTAAATCCATACTATCACCTATTTAATAATAACATATAAATCATTAACAAAAAAAGTAAACTAATAAAGTTTACTTATTTTTACATGGCGTCCCCGGAGCGATTCGAACGCCCGACCGATCCCTTAGAAGGGGATTGCTCTATCCAGCTGAGCTACGAGGACATAACTCAAAGACAAATAGATTATATAACAAAAAAACTCTTTATTCAAGAGTTTTTACAACACTTTTTACTATTTCCTCACCATTTATTAAAAACACAACATCTTTTACTTTATAATTATCCATAACAGATAAACCTATAGAATATATTACTTCTTCTAAAATATTCTTTTCTTCTAAATTATCCAATATATATTCATTAAAAGTTAAATACATCTTATCATCTTTCAATTCATAATTTTCTAATTTTGTATTTAAATTCATAAAACTCATTAAATTATCTTCATAAATAGGCCCACTAGATAATTCATCTACTATTACCTTTACCTTGTCTTTATTTGAATTATTTACTTTGGTAACAGGAACATAATAATAAGAATCATTGTTTTTTGATACATAATAAATTGTTGTTTTTGTTATATTTTTTGTATCTGTAATATCATATTCTTTATTGATTCCAATATCTCTAGTTAATATACTTGGCAAATTTGTTTTAGTTTTGGGTAAGGCAGTAAGTAATTCATCTTCAACATATATTAATATTCCTTTTACACCATTAATAGATGTTAAACTATATACTATAGATTCTAACATTTTTTCTTCTAATTCTTTAGATATTTCTAATATTTCTTTAGAAAAATTAATTTTTAGTAAACCATCTACTAATTTAATACTTTTAATCTCTGTACCACTAGGTATTATGCTTCTAAATCCATTAGGCACCCCACTTTCTTTTTTACCATCAATAATTAAATATTCTAAAATTTCTCTTACTTTCTTTTCAATATCATTTTCATTTACTAATACATTAGTTCTTGCTACATAGTTATCTTTATTTACCATAAATATTTCATGTGTTATATTTCCACTTGTATACTCTACGCTTTCACCCTTTAAACTAATTTTATCTTCATTCTTAGGAAATAATACAAACAAAAAACAAATAAATAAAAGAATAGTTGTTATTGCTATCTTTTTCATAGTTATATTTTTTAACATATCACACCTCTAATTAATAATATGAATATGTTTAAAAATAATGAAAAAAAGACTAAAAAGTCTTTTTATTTAATCGTACCAGATTTTTCTACAACGCTACAACTTGTAAAACTATTATTTACTTCACATCTAGTCACAAATCCATTTTCAGAATATATACAATATGAATTGTTATTGCCACTTTGACAGGACCAAATTGTTATATCTTCAACTCTGCAACGCACATATACTCCCACATAAGATGATTCAATACAATTAGTTTCACCAAACAAAGTTTTTACATGATTCCATTCCGAATTAGTATCATCTTTTGTATTATATGCATTTTTACTTATACATGTAGGTTCATTATTTGTCATATTATATGTTGTACATACATATCTTTCACTTAAATTATTCTTATTGTATCTTATAAATACTGTTCTTTCATTATTACTATCATCTTTTAAATTTCTAAAATTTTCTTCTCCATCACTTGCATTTGTTATATTTCCAAATGCATATACCCATTCTAATTTTGTACAGCTAACATCATCTTTTGTACCTACACATTGCATATTATCAAATATATTACTTATTACCAAATTACAAAAATTTGATTTTTGTAATTATTTATATACAAAAAAGTACAAATATTAGAACTATATTCTTTTATTTGTACTTTTATTTTTAATGTATACATATTTTTGTGATTTATAAAAAGTCACTTAGTGACTTTCTCTAATGATATTTCTCCTAATTTCAGTAATTCAATAACTGCTGCTGTTCTTCCTTTTACTCCAAGTTTTTGCATAACATTAGAAATATGATTTCTAATTGTTTTTTCACTTATATCTAATAATGTTGCTATTTCTTTTGTGGTTTTATTTTGAACAAGTAAATCAAAAACTTGACATTCTCTTTTTGTTAATATTCCCAATAAATTCTCCTCACTTTCTATAGAAGAGGTATTAATATTATTCATATTATTGTATGTAGAATATTCAAAAATGTTAATCTATATAAGTAAATTCATAATCCATTATTCTTACTGTATCACCACTATTTGCACCCATCTTTTTAAGTTCTTCATCTATACCCATATTTTTTAGTTTCTTTGCAAATCTTAATGTAGCATCATTTGAATTAAATTTTGTCATTTTAAATAGTTTTTCTACAGTATCTCCTCTTACAACCCAAGCATTATTATCTTTTGTAATAGTAAATGGTTTTTCTTTTTTAAATTTATATAATACATGACTTTCTATTTGACTATCTTGATATAATGGTTCAGATTCTACCTCATCTAATATATCTGCTAGATGTGTTATTACTTCATCTAAACCAATATTCATCATAGCACTTACTTCATATACTGGTAATTTTACTTTTTCTTTAAATAATTTTAGATTTTCTTTAGATGAATCTAAATCCATTTTATTAGCAATTATAACTTGTTTTTTATTTAATAGTTTAGGTGAAAATTCTTCTAATTCTTTATTTATTAACAAGTAATCTTCATATGGATTTCTTCCTTCAGAGCCACTCATATCTATTACGTGACATATTACTCTTGTTCTTTCTATATGCCTTAAGAACTTATCTCCTAGTCCTTCTCCTTTAGATGCTCCTTCAATTAAACCAGGTAAATCAGCCATTACAAATACTCTATTATCTTTAGTTTTAACTACACCTAAATTAGGTGATAATGTTGTAAAATGATATGCTGCTATTTTAGGATTTGCTCTTGATACCTGTGATAATATTGTACTTTTACCTACACTTGGTAAACCTACTAGACCTACATCTGCAAGCATCTTAAGTTCTACCTTTATATTTCTTTCTTCACCAGGTTCACCATGTTCTGATATATCTGGTGCTGGATTTGTAGGAGTTGCAAAGGCTTTATTTCCTCTTCCACCTCTTCCTCCATACGCAATTACTGCAGTATCTTCTTCTTTAATTAAATCAGCAATAACCATACCTGTTTCTAAATCAGTAACAGTTGTTCCTTCTGGTACTTTTATTATTACATCTTCTGCATTTTTACCATATTGATTTTTACCAGAGCCATGTTCTCCTCTTTTACCTTTTATCTCTTTTTTATATTTTAAATCTAGTAATGTACGAAGTCCTTTATCAACAGTAAATATTATGTTACTACCTTTTCCACCATTCCCACCATCTGGTCCTCCATTTGGTACAAATTTTTCTCTTCTAAAAGCAGTACATCCATCTCCACCTGCTCCTGCAATTACTTTTAATTTAACTTCATCTACAAACATTATCTCACCTCATTTAATATTATTTGAGCTTTTTTAACAAAATAATTACTCTTATCATAATCAATTCCAATTTTATCAAAATCTCTTATCATATCTTCTATATTATCATAATGATGATTTTTAGTTTTATCACTAGTATTTTCCATCTCAATCATTAAATATTTATCATTAACATTTTGAACACATATTTCAATATTACCATTGGAATAAACAGTAAGCTTATCATATATTTTAAATAATACTTTATATCCAATAGATTTCATAAATTTTATTGCTGCATCTAGATTTTCTACTATACAATCTACTTTAGATTGATTTATTATATTTTCATTTTTATCATATTTCTTTGATTTATATGTTAAGCATTTTTTAGAATCCCCAATTTTTCTTGCTAATATACATTTGTCTAATATATCTAAATCCTTCATATTAGTTATATCTAAATCTTTATTAATCATATATCTATCATATAGATCATATTTATCAACTATTTTAAAATCATTGCTTAATAAGTATTCATTTAATTTTTCAAAACTCCAATTTACTTTAACAGTTATTTCTAAATTTTTCATAACTCCACCTAAATAAATTATACTTTAAAATTAAGAAAAAAACTAGATTTATCTAGTTTCATATACACTTACTTGAGTTTTAGTTCTTCCCTTACGTTCAAACTTAACATATCCATCCATTTTAGCATATAAAGTGTCATCAACACCTTTACCTACATTTGTACCTGGAAATACTTTAGTACCCCTTTGACGATATATAATTGAACCACCAGTAACAAATTCACCATCAGAAGCTTTAGCACCTAAACGCTTTGATTCAGAATCTCTACCATTAGTTGTAGAACCTTGTCCTTTTTTATGTGCAAATAATTGAATGTTAAACTTCATCATGTTAGCACCTCCTAATATCTATATTATCTTTATAATCTTTTTGTAATTCAGTTAATAAATTAATCATATTATTAAGTAATTTATCAACTACTTCTGTATGTTTTAGTATTACTATATTAACACTACCTTTTTCATTAACTTTAATAGCATCTTTATCAATTGATAAGATACCATTAACAGTAGTTATTACAGTAGAACTTACTGCTGCACACACTATATCTTTC
Source organism: Bacilli bacterium (assembly GCA_017428495.1). GTDB lineage: Bacteria > Bacillota_I > Bacilli_A > RF39 > UBA660 > CAG-1193. The sequence goes on from JAFRQS010000026.1 coordinate 42,517, forward strand.
CCATACTCATCATATAAAGCATGTCCAGATATATTAATTTCATCTTTTTTAATTAATATTTTTATCATATTATCTTTCTTCAATACTAGTTATTCTAACTTTTGTATATGGTTGTCTATGTCCTTGCTTTTTATGATAGTTATTCTTTTGTCTATACTTAAATACAACTACCTTTTTTTGTTTACCTTGTTTAACTACTTCACCTTTAACAACTACATTAGATAAATAAGGTTTACCAGCAACTCCATTAACCATTAAAACTTTATCAAAAACAACTTCTTTACCAACTTCAGCATCTATTTTCTCAACATATACTTCTTTATTTGGTTCAACATAATATTGTTTTCCTCCAGTTTCGATTATTGCTTTCATAATTTACCTCCTTTATTAAACTTAGACTCACCTTTTAAGGCACATTACGTTTAAAACCTTATCAGTGTGGTTGAAGACCGAGGTCTTTCAAACTACTAAATAATACCATAAATTATATGATAAGTCAAACATTTATATATAAAAAAACAAATAAGTATACTTATTTGCTTTTAATATTTTTACATTACATCATGACTAAGTGATGCATCATCTGCTTCATATTGATCTACTGCAGCATTTAAGAAACTTTGGAAAGATCTTACTTTATTTGGGAATCCACTTAATTTAGCTTCCAATGTTTTATATGTTTCAACTAATTCATCAGCGCCCTTACTTTTTAATACATCATCTAAAGTATTCATTTCAGCGCTTAAATTTTTAAATAAATCATCCATTTCTTTTGCTGCATTTCCTAATGCATTTGCGCAACCTCTAGCCTCATCATAACTCATGCTTCCTAGTGCCATAAATACACCTCCCATATATTTTTATTTTATAATCTTGATGCGATATTTCTAATTGCATCTCTAGAATCTGCTAATCTTGTACCATGTTTTATTAAAATCTGACCAATTTGTTCTAATACTGCACCTAATTTCTTGAAATCTTCTTCATAACTATGTATAGCAGTTACATATCCAGCACTATCAGCACCAGTCCAAGCTTTGGCTACTCTATCAGCTGTTTCATAAATCTTATCTTTTTGAACTACATAGCCATCATATATAGAAGTAACACTATTACCTTTTGTAATTAACCCTTCTGGATTAGCTTGAAATCCTCCACTCATTCAACTTCACCACCTTTCTTTATATTAATATTATTTTGGAACCATTAATCATTTTTGATTCCTTTACGGTAATATTAATATCATATACATTACCTGATTCCACATCTATTATTACCGAATTATCTTTATCCGGATAATAACCATTAGTCATTTCTTTTAAGGCCTTTTCTATCAATTTTATAATTGTTGATATTCTTTTACTAATAGGTATAAACATTTGATATCTTTCTTCTAATAAAGGTACTATAACTTCAACTAATACTTTGTTATTCATAATCTTCTCCTTTATAACCTTCTTCAGTTGTTAAAAACTTAGTTAATACTGGTACTCCCCTTTTTACTACATATCCAAAACCAGTTTCTACATCTGCTTGAAGCTCTCTAGTAATCTTAGATACCTTAAGTGTATATTGTTCAGATATACCATTTCCTATCCATATACCTTGATTATTTTTCAATATAGCCTTATACCAATTATCATACTCCATTTTCTTAAATATATCAATAGTATCAAAGAAAATAAATTTAATTGTCTGAATCATATTTGCCGTTTCTACCAATAAATTATATTTGTTTTTAGCATCCGGACTTAACTTCAATAATAATGAATCAATTCCAATTATTATACAAACAACTGGCTTAACATTATTAAATATTTCCTTGTTATAATTGTTATTTATATATACTTGTTTTTGCTTTTCAGCTGTTTGTTCTAATGATTCAATTATTTTATTAAAATCACTTCTATAATAGAATGTATTACCACTATTTACTGCATCTTTCAATAAATCAAGTGCATCAAATACAAGGATTGTAGAATTTTTAATTTCTTTAAATTGATCTATAAACGGTTTTATAAAGAAATTCATATTATCAAACTCAACTGCACTTATCATTGTACCAATATTAGTATTGAAATCCCATGTAGATATTGCTAAACTTCCTTTATTTATACCAATTGGGATAGAATCAATTCCTTTTAATTTAGCATTTATATCATCTGCAGTTACAACCTCTGGAAGAACAGCAACTGGTTCTGCAAATACATCTGCTTCAGCTTTCAATTTATCACATACCTCTGATATATGCTCAGATAATTCTTCGGGATTATATGGATGTGAAGTTTGGAATTCATAAAGTGCATCTAATTTCACTAATCCTCTACCATACATTTTAGAAGGATACATCCTATGTACATTTCCTAATATTGAAGAATAATCTGTTTCATCATTCAATTGTAATACAAACTCTTGTTTAAAGTTTTGTCTCAATCTATATCTTACACTATTTGTTGAACTTACTGATAAAATAAATACAATTCCATACATTGAAGCTTCTCTAGTAAGCTGTAACATATGTTCTTCATGCATATCATAATTTTCATAGAATGCTTCATAGTTGTTGATAACTACAACAATTAAAGGCATCTTTTTATCTGATTTCTTATTATAGTAATTAAAATCACCATTGTACTCAGATAAAATTTTCTTTCTTTCACTCATCTTAGCAAATAACATCTTAAACAAGTTATTTACTTTTTCAACATCATTTACTAACAATACATCACCAACTTGCGGTGCTTTTTTATATGTTCTAAATATTTCAGATCCAAAATCCATGATATAAAAGTTAACTTCTTCTGCAGAATGATTAATAATTGTAGAATATACTATACTACTAATAAATGTATTTTTTCCACTTCCTGCTGCTCCATAGACAATTGTATTTCCCTCTTTAGATAAATTAAGAGTAAGTAAATCTTGTCTTTGATTAGCAGGGTCGTCATATTCACCTACAATTGGATTTATAATTCCAGGTTCAGGTACATAATTATATTTTTTAGCTAAATCTTCTACATAAATCAATTCTGGTATCTTATCTAACCATAATTGTTTAACTTCTATTTTTTCTTCCTTTGCTATATCTATTAAGTAATTAATTACACTAGATAATTGTTCTTCTTTAGAACTTTGATTTAAATCTTTTTCATCATCAACATTCTTATATATATAACCTATGTTATCAATGAAATTAACAGCATTATCTACTTTCTTCTTTGGCTTATCGGTAGGTATATATGGTGCCCCACTCCAAGCCGCTAAACCTTGAGCAAAGAATTCATTATAACCTACTTGTAAATAGAATCTACCAACATTCTTAAGCATTGCAGCCTCTGGAGATTTAATCATATCCATACTATCTTCTTTTTCTTGAACTTTCAAGCATATTCTAAATCTACTGTTACTCCAAATTTGATCGTTTACAACACCTGAAGGTTTTTGAGTAGCCAAAATAAGGTGTACACCTAAACTACGTCCTATACGTGCTGTACTAATTAATTGATCCATAAATTCTGGCTGTTGAGTCTTTAATTCAGCAAATTCATCACAAATTATAAATAAGTGTGATATTGGTTCTGAAACAACTCCACTTCTATATAATTTTTGATATTTATATATATCTATTGTACTCTCATTAGATATATCTCTTGCTTTATTAAATGCTTTTTGTCTTCTCCTTAACTCACTTTCAATAGAAGTAAGTGCTCTATTCATCTCAGCAGTATCTAAGTTTGTTATTGTTCCCGCTATGTGAGGAAGTTTTTTACCAGTCTCCTTATTCTCAAAAGCAAGAGCAACTCCACCACCTTTATAGTCAATTATTATGAATGAAACTTCATAAGGATGATAATTTACTGCAAGTGATAGTATATAAGTAATTATAAGTTCTGATTTACCACTACCTGTCATACCTGCTATAAGGCCATGTGGCCCATGAAATTTTTCATGTAAATCTAGTTTAAATATATTACCTTGTTTATCAACACCTAATGGTGCTTGCAAACTATTTATAGGCACATTTGTTTGCCATCTATTATAAGAATTTAATTGTTCTACTTTACCTACATTATACATTTCTAAGAATGATATAGATTTAGGGAACGCTACTTCATCTTTTACTGTATCGATAGGAATATTAGCAAGTTTTATTGCACACTCTGTCAAATCTAGTGTTTCATCATAATCAGCTATAAATTTCTTTTGTTTATTTGTTACTAACTCATCTTCAAATATAACACCTCTATTGTTATGACCAATAGCAATAAAATTCATACATTCATTTGGAAGATTTGTAAGTTTATCATTTAATATTAATATTGAAAAACCATAATTAATTTTTTGATCCAAAATATTCTTTACTATCTCTATATCTCTTGCCGTTTTAAAATCATCTGTAATTATAAAATAATATGGTCTATATGATTTATAATTTGCCTCTTTATATCCACGTTCATCTTCCCTATAAGCTCTAGCTTGGAATTCAGCTTCTAACGCACTAGATACTTGCTTCATATCATCTAATGTATCTGCAAAATATCTTATTGATTTTTCATCATTAAAGCAATGTGGTAATAATTTTGCAAACTCCCAAAAATGAGACTTTTCCTTATTTGTAAAAAATACTAATTTTAAATCATCATAACTAAAGTAAGTTATAAGTTGTAATATCAATCCATATGAAACTTTTTCTATAATAGGTGTCTCACCTACTAAAGCCGAAATATATTTATCTACAAATGAAACCGTAATAGGAACATTAACCAAGTCCTTAGAATCAGATACCAACTTGTTAGTTACTTGCTTTAAGTCATCAATTTGAAGTGAAAAGTGTTCTTCTGGATACCTAATATCAATGTTAACAGGCTCAGTTCCCGTTCCAACTCTAACTCTTAAAAAATCATCTTGATCTTTTTCTCTTTCCCACAAATTTGTTTTTCTAAACAAAATTGTCTTTTTTAGTTCTTCTGTTGGTGGAAAGCTTTCAATTAATGCAGTTGTTTGAACTTGCATTACATTTCTTATATAATTTCTTTTTTGCTCAATATATTCAGTATATTTATCAATTCTAAGTTTCTCTTGAGCTTTAAATTGTTTCTTTTTATACCACTTGTTTAATAATGGCCACAAGAACATTGTACATAGCATCGCAACTGCCATTATTATTGATGGTAATGCTTCTTTAAGTGGTCTATGATTAGTTACTACACTATTTATTGCTGTAAACGCACTTACCGCTGAAGTCATACCCATAGTAAGCATTGGTCCTATCGAAAATAATAATGGGGTTTTATCTTCCTCTGGCTTTGGAGGAGGTGAATCAATTTGCATTACAATTTTATCTGGATTATTCCTAAATCTAGGTGCTTTAAAGAAATAATCAGAATCTTTATACATCAAAATTTCTTCATCTGATTCTTCGAATACTTTAGCATTTTGCTTTGGATATCTAGATTCCACAAAAAGATTACTATCTACTTTTATTTTATCTACATTATTAATAATAATATTATTCTTTATTACAATAATTTTAAGTCCCATAATAAATATTACATCGCCATTGCTTAATACCTTGTTTATTACTTTTTTATTATTTACATATACATTTCTATTACTAGAAAGAGCACTTATACTCCACAAATTGTCTCTAAATATTAATCTGGCATTTTCTGGCTCTACATATGGGTTATTATATTGTATTTGACAAGTTTCTTTACTTCCTATAGTCATTTCAGCATTACCTTTAATCATAAGCTGAACAGTCTTAGAACTATAAACCTCTGAGCAATACACCATTGCATCAGATTCTCTATTTACTTTCAATAAATAGAATTTTCCCAACTCTAAATCAACACTATCTTTTTGTTCATTATTTTCATCATAAATAGTTACTTCATAGTTACTAAGCATTTGCCATTTGCCATTATTCTCAACTATATTTATAAAATTTCTATCTTTCCCATCTTTAGCTTTATCAGTAATCCAATAGTTACCATGCACTTGTGCTGGTAAAACAAAATTAATTACCTCATCCTCCTTAATAACAGAAACTTTCATATGCCACCACCTATTATTCTAATCTAAATATAATTTTACCACATAAATCTATTAATTCAAATATAAAATTAAAAAAAAGAAGATTATTCATCTTCTATTAAACCATCAACTTTTTCTATAATTTCATCAAACAATTTTTCATCATCAATTGATTTAAATATTTCACTACCATCTTTATCTTTAGTAATTTCTAAAATAAACACAGATTCATTATTACAACAGCAATCATCACCGCAAGTACATTCACCATCTTTACAATGACAATCATCTCCACAAGTACATTCTCCACCTTCTTTGCAATTGCAATCATCATCACAAGAATCTATTTCTGTCAATATTGCATACTTTTTCTTTTTATAATCAAATTCCTTTAATATAAGAAGATTATATTCCTTTCCATCTTCTCCTACCACTTTTACTAAATTATTCTCATTTTCCATCTTTTCACCTCGAACATAATTATATCATATATTTTTTTACATGTATAAATTTTATATTATTTTATTTCTCTTTTTATAATAAAACATTTATTATTTCTATAAAAAGCATAAAACACATCCTCTATTGTAGTTTTTTCTTGTTTTAACACTTTAATAAGCCAATCCTTTGTCTTATTAATACTATTCAATGTATCATATTGAATTTTGCCATCTAATATTAATGGCATTGGATATATCTTTTTATTATCAAACAAAAATACTGATAACTTCCCATTGTTTTCTAATATGGCATATTCAATTTCATCTAATGATTTTATTCCTTTATCTCTTATCTGCATTAATAAATCTTCTATACTATATCTTTGTTTTTCCATTTCTTTAAAATTTATATTTCCATCCTTTATTATTACTGATGGATTAAAATCAACTAATGTTCTAAATCTTACACTTTTTAATGATAAAAATGACACTACTACCTCTAATAATACAATTATTATTGTTGGTATTAATGTTTGAAATAATGGAATATTATAATTTTCTATACCAATAGTAGCAAATTGTGCAAATAAAACAGATACTAGTAAATCATTTATCCCCAATTCTCCTATTTCTCTTTTGCCCATTATTCTAAACAATAATAAAAATAAAATATAATAAAAGAATGTTCTAAATATTATTATATATAAATTCATAATATCACCTATTTCATTATGAACTTATACATATTTTATTATTCAATTTAATAATATAATTTAGGAGGAATTATGAAAAAATTTATAAAACCAACTCTTTATTCTTTAATAGCATTTATAATATTTACATTTATAATCACTTTATTTAACTATATTGGTATATTACCATATAAATTATTTAAAATTATTAGGATTATAGGAATTATAATAATATTCTTTATAGATGGTTTTTTAGTTGGAAAAGAATCTAATAAAAAAGGATGGTTAAATGGATTAGAAGGTAGTTTAATATTATTAATAATATTTGCTATATTTAATTTATTATTTAATGGGAATTTTAGTATTAAAACTCTAATTGGATATGTAGTACTTATAGTAATTAGTATACTAGGTAGTATGCTTGGCATAAATAAAAAGAACATTTAGTTCTTTTCTTTTAACAATTTAAAATAATAATATATTTTATTATAAAATTCTTCTTTATTTTTATTATAAAACTCTATTATTTTATTAGCTGTTTCATATGATAAATCATATTCTTCTTTAGTTATAAAATTTTTATTTAACGCATTATTAATCTCATCTTCATCTAATAAATATATTTTTTTATCATTTCTAATAACTACATCTAAAAATATATCAACAAAATATGGATTATATGCATCAATATTATTTTCTTTTGTTATATCAAAATAACTCTCTATTAAATTATCATTTTCATCAAACATTACAGTTAACCACCATTTAGAATTTCTAGGCGCAAATTCTAACCATTTATAATTATTATCTAATATTTTTATATCCCCATATGGATACTTAATTATAAGTGGTTCAACATTATATACATTTAATAATGCTATTTTTCCATCAAAAAAATTATTTTTAATATCTATTGTTTTAACATCTTTTTCTTTTATTCTAGACATTTCGGTCCTATATAAACTTTTTTCTTTCATATTACCTACATTTTTCTACTATACTTAAAAATTCTTCTTTTATTTCTTCTAGCCTTTTTTCAGTACTTGCTTCAAATCTTGCTGTTACATTAGGTCCTGTGTTAGAGCATCTAACAAGTGCCCATCCATCATCAAAATATACTTTAACTCCATCTATTAATGACATCTTATAACCCTTTAAATTACAATATTTTTTTATTTCATCTATTACTAAATATTTTGTATCATCAGAAAAAGCAAATTTAAGTTCAGGAGTAGCATAATACTTATTTACTCCTTTTACCATATCCGATAATTTTTTATCACTTTTAGACATTATTTCTAATAGTTTTAAGCCAGCATATAAACCACTAGTTATAGGTGGAAAATTATTATTAAAATATATGTGCCCAGAATATTCTACTCCAAATAGCATATTATCCTTCATAACAGTATCCATCATATAAGATGCACCCGTTCTATTTTCATGTGGTATTCCGCCTAACTTTAATATTTCATCCTTTACTATTTTAGAACATTTTATGTCATATAAAGCATTTTTATTACTATTATTTTTTAATAATTCTCTAAGTATTACAATAGCATAAAAATCAGATGTCATCATTTCTCCATTTTCATAAATAAAACCTGCTCTATCTCCATCTCCATCAAAACCAATACCTACATCAGCTTTTTCTTCTAATACTTTTTTCTTTAAATCACGTACATTTTCTTCAACTATTGGATCTGGATGGTGATTAGGAAAATTACCATCAGATTCATCATAAAGCATTACTAAGTCTATTGGAAATTTACTATATAATTCTTTTGCAAATACTGATGTTGTACCATTTCCACAATCAAGCACTACTTTTAACCTTCTATTTCCAAAATTAAGATTATTTTTTATCAAATTATAGTATTCTTCGATAATATTATATCTAAATAGTGTACCTTTACCTTCATCAAATGCATTATTAATTACAAAATCTCTAAATTTAAATATTTCTTCACCTTTAGCATTTCCTATCTCACTAAAAGAAAACTTAAATCCATTATCATCCTTTGGATTATGACTAGCTGTAACCATTATACCAGCATTTATTTTCTTTAACATTCTAGCATAATAAAGCATAGGTGTTGTAACAAGGCCTAAATCTATAACATCAACGCCAGTACTTAATATTCCTTCTGTTAATGCATGATTAATAGAGCTTGAACTAATTCTATTATCATGTCCAACCAAGCACATATTTTCTCCAAGTTTCTTTATATAAGTACCATATGCTTTACCAATTGTATAACTAACATCTTCATCTATATCAATTGGATATACTCCTCTAATATCATATTCTCTAAATATATTCTTATTAATATTCCTAACTATATTCATACTATCACCACTTTAATTATACAATAATACATGATAAAAGTGTAAACAATTACATTTGTTTACACTTTTTTTCATTAAGCAATTCCTCCAAAAAAACTATATTATATCCCTTCTTTAATATATAATTACTTACAAATTCTAATTTATTTATACTATTCTCATCAAAATAAATTATACTTCCATTTTTAATATTCTTTTTCAAATTATATATATCTTTAGCAGTTAATTTAGGTGTTATAGTATACATCTTATTCTTTGAACAATTTATTAAACTATCATTATCTTTCAGAATATTTAAGCAATATAATGACTCATTATAATTGCTTTCTATCACATCATTAATCCATTCTATATTCACATCATCATAGTAACTATCTATTCCACCATTAAATACTTTAATATTTTCTGGTATATTTATTTTACTATCTTTAAGTAACATTCCATCTAAAAACAAATTCAATCTAATATCATCAATTTCTTTAAGCTTATCTAATGAATCTTCTAAGTATACAACAATAGATATATTTCTATTAAGATTATTTCCACCTGTAATATATTTATCATAATAATTAATAGATGTAATCTTAGGTATCAAATCTTTATACCTTAACATTTTATCTGAGTAATTATTCAATTTTTTCATATTCTCATAGCTTTTATTTATATCAACACTGCATCCAGATATTCCTGTTACTAATTCATCATCATTTATAATTGCATTTATACTTTCCGTATCAATAACTTCTGAAACCTCTTTTATTTTAATCATTATTGGATCCTTGTCTTTAACAATATCATTAATATTATTTGTATAAATTAAACTTATTACAAACAAAAAAATAATTATAAAATATTCAAAAGACTTATTCATTTTACCACCAATAAATTATATTAATAAGAAAGAAAAAAATTCTTATTTAGAATTTTTTTCATATAAATTTGACAATTTTTTATATATTCCTGGTTCAACCATATCTATTGTATTTAAAGTAAGTTCTAAGGCTTTCTTATAATCTCCTCTTAAAAATAAAACCTCTGCTTTATTTAAACCTTCATTTACATATTGCTTCTTAACTCTATATCTATTGCCATAAATTATAGCATTTTCTGCTAATGTAGCAGCTTTTACAAGTTCATTGCTTGTATTATTAAACTTAAAAATCAAATCTCTTGCTGTATCTACTCTAGTATTTAGTATATCGATATTTATAGGCTTCCTATCTAGTTCTTTATTTACTTCTCTAACTGCTTCCATAGCTTCTTTCAATTCAACAAAATATAAATCAGGTATAAGCGGTAATTTGTATTCTCTTATTTTTGATTTACTAAGTTCAAGTAATGATGACATATCTTCAAGCTGTTCTCGTGCTCTTTTCTCATCTTCTTGCATACTTCCAATTGATTGCATATAACTATCTAATCTTTCTTCTACTTTAGACAATTTAAGTATCAATATTTCTTGTTCTTTATTTAATCTTGTATATGGAAAGCTTGAAGTTCTAGTAGCATCTAATAATTTATCAAAATCTTCATCAAGAACAACCAATTCATTAGACAAATCATCTAATGACTTTAATTGACCTTCTGATAATTTATAATTATACTTTGAATCAACAACCTTGCCATATAATTTATTCATTACTTCATTAATTTTCTTTATCTTTGATTTAAATAATGTTACAGATTCCTCATACTCTTTTCTTGCTATTTTTTCTCTTTCAAAATCAGTAAAAATAGAATCTGTATATTCTAGTATTGTCCTAAGTTCGAAAAGTGCATCTTCCAAATTTAAAACTCTAATCCTAGACATAATATCTTTTAATTTCTTATCTATTTCATTTATATTATATTCAATATTTAAATAATCCAATTGAAAACCAGATTTAACCATATTTTCATATGTATTACTTACTTCTTCTAATCTTTTTGGTATTATTGTCTCTATCATAGCAATAGACGGAGGTATTTCATCTACTATAGTCTCCAAATGCTTTACTAGCTTATCTATTAACTTAACCATTTTATTTGCGGATATATAGTCTTGCTTTTCCAAATCTTTCTCAAATTCCAAAAATCTTTTCTCTATAGTTTCAATTTGTAATTCCACAACATTTGTTACTGATGAAAATGAACCTTTATTAGTTTCAAAATTATGTACTATATCTCTATACTTGGTTTTTAATTCTGTAATTAATACTCTATTTCTTTCTTCACTCAACGTTATCTCTTTTATCTCTTCTAATAGTCTTTCTTTTTGTTCTTTTAATTCAAGTAATTTTATTTCAATATTAATCTTTTTCTTTAAAAAATCCTTATAATCTTTTTGTTCTATAGAAAAATCAGCGTCAAGTATCATATCATTTATAGAAGACTCTAAATCTGTTTTTATACTTTCTATTTCTTTCTTCCATAGTTTATATTTATCCTTTATTGACTTAGTTTTTAATGTTTCAACTTTAGACAATTCTGATAATATAGGAGCATCAAGTATTTGATTTTTTTCTACATCTAATTCTTGCATTTCACTTTTATATTTTTTCTTATTAAAATATTGTATTAAATTTAATGCAATAATTATACATGCAACACCTATAAAATAATATGTTATCATAAGTAAAATTATATTATCTTCCATTGTTACACTCTCCTATCTATAATATATTCTATCACATATTTCGACATTTTAGAATATATTTTATAGTATTGACTAAATTTAAATTAAATATTATAATACATATGCTTTAAACATTTTGGCAGCATTGTAATCTATCTTATAATGTGTTTATTTTAAATGAAATTAGTAGTTAAAAGCTGCTTTAGCGAAAATTGTAAATAATCACCCTATAAGTAAAATTATGATCTCTTGTTTATAGTAAACAAAAGAAAGGAGAAATGTTATGAGATATACTGGACCAAGTTATAAGAAAAGTCGTCGTGTTGGCATTTCAACATTAGAAACTGGCAAGGAACTTGTTAAGAGACCTTATGGACCAGGTCAACATGGAAACGCTAGAAAAAGTAAATTATCTAACTATGGTGTTCAACTAGTTGAAAAACAAAAAATTAGATTTACTTATGGAATTAGTGAAAAGCAATTAAAGAAAGCTTTTGAAAAAGCTGGTAAATTAAAAGGTATCCATGGTGAAAATATGCTTAAATTATTAGAAAGCAGACTTGATAACATAGTTTATCGTATGGGTATTGCTTCTACAAGAAGAGCTGCAAGACAATTTGTAAATCATGGACACGTAGCTGTAAATGGTAAAAAAGTTGACATTCCTTCATATCAAGTTAAACCTGGTGATGTAGTATCAGTAAGAGAAAATTCTAAAGAACATAAAGGCATGAAGCAAGCATTAGAAGCAATTAATAGAAATGTAGAATATGTTTCATTTGATAAGAATAAACTTGAAGGTACTTATATAAGATATCCAGAAAGAAGTGAATTAAGTCAAGATATCAATGAATCATTAGTTGTTGAATTCTATAATAAGTAATAAAAAGAGGTAAATCCTCTTTTTTTACTAAAAAAGTATTACTTAAATTTAACTAAGTAATACTTTTTCTTTCCACGTCTAACTACAATATATTTATTATCTATTGCAAAAGTTTTATTAATTATAAAATCTAAATCTGTAATTTTATCACCATTTATAGTAATACTTCCGTTAGTCAAAAATTCCCTTGCTTCTCTTTTAGATGAACATATAGTTGTATTAACTAACATATCTACTACATTTAATTCACTATCTATTTCATAACTATCAACATTATTAAATACTTTTTCAATATCACTAGGATCCAATTTTCTAATCTCACCACTAAATAATATCTCACTAGTTTCTAGTGCTTTTTTATATTCATCTTTACCACGTATATCTGTTATTACTTCTTCTGCCAATACTTTTTGTGCAATTCTTAAATGTGGTTCAGCATTATGCCTTTTCATTATATCCATTATTTCTTCAGGAGTTTTGAATGTAAATACCTTTAAATAATCTTCACACATTGTATCATCTGTATTAATAAAATATTGATATAATTCATAAGATGATGTCTTATTCTTATCTAACCATACTGTTTTACCTTCACTCTTACTTATTTTAGTACCATCCTTATTAGTAATAAGTGGCATAGTAAACGCATATACATCCTTCCCTGTCTTCTTTCTTATTAAATCTACACCTGCTGTTATATTTCCCCATTGATCTGACCCTGCTACCTGCATAGTGCAATTCTTAGTTTCATATAGATGTAAAAAATCTAATGCCTGCATTATCATATATGAAAATTCTGTATATGTAATACCTGTTTCCAATCTTCTTTTTATTATATCTTTATCAAGCATATAATTTAAACTAAAATATTTACCATAATCTCTCAAAAAATCAATAAAATTAATATCTTTAGACCAATCATAATTATTAACTACTTCAAAGCCAAAAATCTCCTCTGCTTGTTTTTTTAATCCTTTTATATTACGCTCTATTTCTTCAACCGGTTTCATTTCTCGTTCACTAGTAGGTCTAGGGTCTCCAATTCTACCAGTAGCACCTCCAACCAAAAGTATTGGATGATGACCACCTTTTGCAAGCCTTTTAGATATTAAAAATGATGGATAGTGACCTATATGTAGAGAATCAGCAGTAGGATCTGTTCCAATGTAAAATGTCATTCCTCCATTATTTATTTTATCCTCCAAATCATCGCCTGCTGTATCTTTAATTAAGCCTCTCCATTTCAATTCATCAAACAATTTCATAATTCCTCCTAATAATCACTATTTAATCTATCTTCTATTATTTTCATTTTTTTATAGCAAGCTTCATATTTTTCATTATCACTAAATTTAAACAAGTCTCCCAAATATAAAACATCACTAAATATTTTTTTAACTAATACAGCACTTTTCTCTTCATATAATCTAGATATATTACTATATAATATATTCAATAAATATAATAAATCATCTGTATCAGTATGTGGTACTATTTCTAACTCTATATCTAAAATTGTAAAAAAACTTAATGACATAGTTATTACATCTGCATATTCCTCTAATGCTTTCTCTTTATCCATCTTTTTAATACTCCAATACTTAAAGCATTTTGTTTCATTCGCAAATTCTGATATTTCATTCATAAATTCTATACAATTTTTTTCATACATCTTATTTTCATTTTTATATTTCGACATAAAAATCATATCTAATTTTCTATTTTCATTATAAATATTTTCCCACATAATGCCTCCATAAAAAAATAAAAATCTATAATCTAAGGGCGCATAAGCACGGTACCACCTTAGTTTATAGATTAATCTATACTCTTCCTATAACCGGGTTAACGGGATTAGCAGTAATTCATCTAGTAATTAGTTTAATTTCCACCAAACATTAAATCTCTATATTTCTAATTAATAAACTACTAAAATTCGCTAATTGCTTGTAGTATATAACTTATTGCAAATTAAGTCAATTATTTTTCCAGCTTATTTAAAACTTCTCTAGTAACATTTGCTAAGCCATTTTTAAGTGATACAGCAGCATCCTCTATTACTGGTTTACCTGCATCTTTAGCCATCTTTACTAACTCTTCTGTTTTACTCTTTAAATTACTTGCTTTTTCTTTAGCAATTGATAAAACTTTCTCTTTATCTAAATCCTTTAGACCTGATTCAATTTCTTTCAATTTGTTTTCAAATTTACCTTTAATTTCATTAGCATCCATGCTTCTTACTTTATCCCATAAATTTGAAATTTGACTTGCTAATTCCTTTCTAGTTTCTTCACCAGTTTTTGGTGCAAATAGAAAACCTAATCCTAATCCAACTAATGCTCCTCCTAAAAAACCTAATTTACCTTTCTTACTCATAATCTTCCTCCTCTTTCTTATTATATTTCTTTCTTTTAAAATGCATTACCAAATTTGTTACATTATCAACCACTTTATTTGTCATATAAGATACTTTATCAGTACAAAAGTCAATAAAACCAAATACTTTATCCAAAGATTTTACTTTCTTATCTACATTTTCAACTATCTCATCAACCTTTTTCATTGTTTTAATAATCTTAATACACAAAACAATTAAAACTACTAATAAAACTATAGCTGCTAAATATAAAAGCAAAGGCAACATTACTTGCATTGTTTCTACAAAAGTCATTATTCTCCATCTCCTTCTTCATCTTTATACATACTATCAACTAGTGAATAAAAATCATCATCAGTAGTATCCTTTAATAATTCATCTATAGATTTAATTTTTTCATCTACATCTGTAGACTCTTTAACTTCATCTTCTTTTACAGGCTCAGTTTCAACAAATAATTCTATTGGTGTACTTTCTACTTCCATACTATTTTTTTCTTCTCTAGTAGTATACTCACCAGAAGCTTTCTTTATAACATAATCAATATCTACTTCCGAAGCATCATTCAAAAGTCCATCTTTTATTGTTATATCTTCTTTAGAATAATTTTTATCTAATACACCATAAACTGGTGATATAACTGGAGAAGGTTTGAATGTTTTTTTCTCTTTTCTTGAATCTTTCTTTATTTCCGGATCATATTTAGAAACCTCTCTATCTAATACATTTACACTCTTTGTATTCTTTTTTTCTTCTTTAAAATCATCATCTTCAAATATAATAGGAAATTTAAACTTTTCTTTAGTATCTAATAATTCTCTATCACTAAAGGTATCATCACTAACAAAATCATTTTTTTCTTTAGATTCTTCTTTAACTTCCTCTATCTTTACTTCAGATTTTACTTCTTTTTTCTCTATTTCTGAATCATCATCTTCAAAATCTTCCTCGATAAATACATTCTTCAATTTATCAAATAATCCCATAATACACCTCTATTCATTTCCTTTATTACCAATATTATTTTCATCAGTTATGTCTTTATATTCATCATATAATCTTATATAGTCTATGAAATTGCCTTCTTTTTTTCTTGGTGTAAAGAAATCATATACTTCTTCTTTTAAAACAGTTGCATCATCTCCCATAGACAATTCAATTATAGCATCATTGAATTTAATCGAATTAAGAATATAACAAATATTTATCAAAGATTGTCCTATATTATCATGTGCTACATAACTTTCTATTTTTGCATAATTATAATATACTTCTATCTTATACAAATCATCTACTTTTAATATTTGTACATAACCTTTTTTCCCGTTATATTCTAAAATCTTAGAAAATAATGCATTTGAAACAATTTCATAATCAATATCATTCTTATAATAATAATTAACTATGTCTACAAACAAATAATAATACTCACCATTACAATACAATTTATCATTATAATCCTTACTATCCAATACTTTTACACCAGTTGGCAGATAATACTTATAACCAGTAGAATAGTTATTTACTAAAGATGTATCTTTACTTAAAAAAGTATTAAATATCATTTCATAATTATTGATATCTATATTTTCTTTACTACATCCAGTAAATACTAGTAAGAATAGTATTAAAATAATAACCTTCTTCATAGAGCCACCTACTCTTTTTACATTATAACACAAAAAGGCTCATATAAACACAATTTTTGTTATTTTTTATATATTGCCATATATATCGGGCCAATCTTCATAAATTTTTCCTCATATTCAGTTGTTACTATATCTTGACTATCCTTATGTAAATCTAAACTTATTTTTTCAATCTTATAGCCATAATCAACTAAAGAACAAATAGAATATTCAAATAACTTTCTATTATCCGTCTTTTGAATTATTAACTTGTTTTTTAAAATAATATCATATATATCCAAAAAATGTTTATGAGTAAGTCTTCTCTTCTCATGCCTATCTTTTGGCCAAGGATCAGAAAAATTTAAATATAGTGTATCCACTTCACTATTAAATACATTAGATAATTCTTCAGCATCTATTCTTATTAATCTTATATTATCCAATTTATAATTTTCAATCTTTTTAATAGCTCTACTAATAGCAGAATCAAATTTTTCTATTCCAATATAATTTATATTTGGATTTTTAATAGCATTTTCTAGTATAAATTTGCCTTTACCCATACCTATTTCTATATGAATTGGATTAGAATTATTAAAAACTTTTTTCCACTCGCCTTTATATTCACTTGGATTTAATACTATATATTTTGAATTATCTATTAATTCCTTCGAATTTTTTAACTTCCTAAGTCTCATTTAATCACCTTTTTCAAACAATATTATATCATTAAATCTCCAAGATTTTATAATTTTAGTACTCTTTTTTATTTTATTAAAGTTTAAATATAAAGCATCAATATTTTTAACTTTTACCTCAACATATTTTTTATTAGTATTAAGTATTTCATTTAATTCATTTATATTACTATTCTTATATGTATAACTTAAATTATTCATATCATAGTAATTCATATTATACCTAATAAATGGTATAACTTCTTTATAAGAATAGGAATAATCACTCTTTTTCATGCTTAATAATCCAACATATGAAATATTATTACTTATAGACTTTGTGATACTACTTTGTGTAACATCATATACATAGTAATAATTTCCTATTTTTACTAAATTCCATAAGTGAGAATCTCCTACAAAAAATCCACTTTTCAAATCTCCTTTTACAAGCAATGAATCTACTCCTATATTTTTAAATATTATTTCAGATGCCTTTGCATAACCAGCACATACTGGTGATAATTCATCTAAAAATGCACTTAATGCAGTTTGACCTTCAATAGAATGTATATTACCATAAGTATTCTTATTACCTAAATACTCATATACATACTTTACTTTATCATATGTGTTCATTTCTATAGTTGCTCTTTTGATATCATCTATGATATTTTTTATCTTACTTAAATACATATCATATTCATTGCTATCTACATAATTAAATTCTATTGTTATGGAACCATTCATATTTGATTTAAATGTAGGATATCCGTAATAAAATAATTCTGGGTGATCAAGCATAACAGCGTCTGTTATTTTTGATAGATTATTTACATCTAAATAAAAATTATTAGATCTTTCTAGGTTTATTTTTGTTTTAAATTTAATAATTGCATCTAAAATATTTTCATATATCTCCTTTTCATCTTCTTTTAATATAGTTCTATAATATATTTCTTTTGAATTATATAAATCATTCACGTAGTGTCTAGATTCATAATCTCTTGTAATTAAATTATCAATTTTATTATATCTGAAAAATATGCAAGTTATAATTGTAATTATTACTATACAAAATATCAACTTATTTCTCATATTATCACCAATATAATAATAACACAAATATTAATTTTGCATATAATTTAATGAAAGGTATTAGGTGAATCATGAAAGATATAAATAATCAAATGTTTATACCATATCCAGAATATTATCCAAATATGATGGGAAATTTTGAAAATAGACTTAGCAGTTTAGAAAGGATGGTAAAAAAACTAGATACTAGAATATCTAGATTAGAAGGTACAACTAATATTTATAATGAATATAATACAAGTTTACCTTCAGATATGTATAATCAAAATACTTATCCAAATGCTATGCATATGATGTAAAAAAAACTTCCAAAGAAGTTTTTTATTTTAATTTACTACATATATTGACTATATTCTTACAAACTACACTCTTATCATATTTATTAAAAGCATATTCTTTTATTTTTTTAGAATCATATTTTTTGTAATTTTTTATCATATTTAGAATAGATTCTGCATATTTATCGATGTCATTAATAGGTGTAACTATAGCATTATCTTTATTCACTATTTCAAGTGGACCAACACAATCTGTAGTGATTACTGGTATACCAGACGCAAAAGCTTCTACAATAGGAATACAAAATGTTTCAAATGTAGATGATACACATAAGGCATGGCTTTTAGAATATAATTCTGGTAATTTATCATTTTCTACATATCCAACAAACTCAACATTATCATTAAGATTTAAGCTTCTAGCAATTCCCTCATAAAAATCTTTATATTCACCAGTACCAACTATCTTTAATTTTACATTTTTATTTCCCTTTTTATTTACAACTATATCCATCGCTTTTAATAACACATCTATTGCTTTAACTTTATAGAAATTACTTACACTAATTAGCGTAAAATCCTTTGAATCCTTTTTACCAATCTTAAATTTATTACAATCTATAAAATTAGGTACCAAATGACAATTCTTTCTCTTTGATTCAATTATTTTCTTTATACTTTCATTTACTGCCATATAATCTGATGCATCTTTTATTATAGATGTCACATAATCTTTATATTCTGGATTAATCATTATGCCTTCAGAATGTGCATGTATAACATATGGGATATTCTCTTTTTTTGATATATATCTTGCACCAATTCCTGCAGGAAGGGCACTCATTGCCAAAATTACATCTGGTTTACCTATAATTTCCTTTAATTTATTATATGCTCTATAAGATTCTCTTGCATATTTTTTATAAGAATATTCTAAGCTTACCGACTTAAGATTTATTATAGTTTTTTTATAAAATTTAAATGCATACTTATCTTTATAATATCCATCTGTCTTTTTTTCAGAAAAATAATCGATTGGTTGCTTTATACTTGCTCTATTTATATATAACATTGAAACATCTGCATATTGACTTAATGCTTCTGCTTGCTTTATAAAATAATTACCCCATAGTGGATCAGATTTATTTGGATACCAACTTGGTATTATCATTATCTTTAATTTTTTCATATTTTACCTCTTCTTTAATTTGTTATCTACATAATACATTATATCTTTTCTACCTCTATCACTTAAAACTTGTACTAAGTCAAATCCTGCTCTTCTATTTCCCTCAACTAAAATAGGACCATTTTTAGTAATAGCAACATCCCAACCAATAACTTTTATATTTTGATTTACTAATGCAGCTTTTAACACTAATTCTTTAGTTTCATTCCAAAATGGCAATTCATAATTATTAAAAATTGTCTTTGTTGTGGGATGCTTTTTATAATGCTTTAAATCTTTATCTATTGCTTCACCTTTTAACTTACCTGTTCTAGTATCTATTGATACTCCCATACCACCTTTATGAAAATTATCAACTTCATATTTACCATTTCCAACTCTTAAAGCCGCATATAAAATTTCACTTCTATTATTATTAGCAAAAGTCATAATACGTATAGTATTTACTGATGTAGGACAAATAATATTCATTTTTTTATGCTGAACAATTAACTCTTCTATAAACATTCTATTATCTTCTAAATATTTTAAAAACTCATCTAAATTTTTTACTTCCTTAGAACTCATTTTTTTAACATCTGCACCACCTAATCCATCAATAGGTTTAATCATAAACTCCTTATTATTTTTTAAAAATAATTTTAATTTATCTATACCATTTTCAGGAATAAAATAGTCTCTACCAACATACTCTTTAAAGTTCTTCATAAAATTAGGTTTTACTGTAAAAAATTCTTTATATTGAGACGGATTTATCCTTTCATAAAATTTACCTTGTGTCCTAACAACAGCATACATTTTTCTTTCTTTAAAACTTCTTTTATAAAATTCATAATTTAAATAATCAGTTAGTGTGCATCCATAGAATACATACCATAAAATAATATCAATAAACATTAAAAATGAACTTTTATTATTTCTATTAGCTGCTTCTACTATTCTTTTAAAATATTGTTTAATTCTACTCATAATATCACCTGTAATTATTATAACACGTATATAAATAAACAAAAAGATTTAATAAAAAATAGAACAAAAATGTTCTATTTATCTATATATTGTATAAGGATTAAAATGTTTTCCTCCTCTTCCAGGAGGCCCTTTATATGTTGCAAAATGTAAGTGCGTTCCTGTACATGCACTACCAGTACATCCCATTGCACCTATTTTTTGTCCTCTTTTTACTACGTCTCCCGCTTTTACATATTGCGCAGAAAGATGTGCGTACCAAGTATATATTTCATTTTCATGCGCTATTATAACTTGATATCCACCTATTGGTTCATAGAATACTCTATATACAACACCATTATTTGCTGAGAATATTGGTGAACCGTGACCTGTACCTGTTATATCAATTGCATCATGGAATGATCCCCATCTCCAACCATATCCACTAGATACTTTTGAAGGTTGTAATGTTGGCCATACCCAATCACCAGAAGTTGGTATTGTAGATGGATCTATAGAAATAGCACTCTTTGTACCTATTATAATTATCTTATTAATTACTTCATTAACCTTTTCAGTATTAGAAATTAATGCATTTGTTACATCGCCATTTTCATATTTAATTTTATATGTTACTACCTGTTTACCATTTTGTCCTTCTTGCTTTACTAATCTAGTTCCATATGATTTTGTACCATCATATTCATATTCAGTTGTAAACGCAATTTCCTGTTCTTCTACAGAATGTTCCTCTTCTACAACTGTTACAACTGGAGAAATAAGTGCTACTGAAACCTCTTGACCTATTGAAAGTATACTATTCTTACTTTTTAAATTCTGATTAACAACTAATAATTCTTCTACAGCAAGTTTATTATCTTCTGCAATACTTTCAATTGTATCTCCAGCTTTTACTGTATAATACTTTTCAGTTATTTCATCTCCAAATAATAAATATTTAGTTATTTCCTTTTCATCAGGTAATATTAACTCACTACTAGGTATAAATGCTTCTTTTATTTTTATATTTTCTTTTATATATACATCCTCTATTTTTTTACCTACACCCTTTAGTACTACTTCTTCTCCACTTAAAAAGGCTTCTAATTCATCATTATCTACAAAAGCTCTTACAACTGTATTAATTGAATTCTTAAACTCTTCTTTATTTAATACATTCAATTCTATATTTTCACCAGATTCAGTTTCAATAATAACTTTATAACCTTTTATAGTAAAATCTTCTTTATCTTTGATTAATTTATACAATTCTTCTTCTGACATTGTTTTATCATCATAACCATTATATTTACTAATATACAAACTTTTAGGAACATATACTGTATCTACATTATACTTCTCTTTTAGTTCCTTTTGCTCTTCATTTATATAATCATTTAATTTGCTTTTTGACTTAATTAAACCAACGCTTTTACCATTCAAATATACTCTATATAATTCTTGAGGTTTTATATTTTTATGCTTTTTAAATTCATATATTGGTATTAATGCGAATACAGTCACAAGTATTGTAAATATTATGCTTAGTATTCTATCCTTATGAGTCATCTTATCACCTCATCTTTTTGATTATATCATAGTTTTTTCACTTTTTCTAATACAAGTTGATACTTTGACATTCTCTTTTCTATCCTACCAGTAACTAATAATATATTCCCCTTACTTATATTACTAATTAAATCATATTGATCTGGAAATACAACTATATCTATTTCATCTGTATCATCTACTCCACTTATAAAGCTCATATTTGTATTTTTCTTAGTTAATATTGTACTTACTTTATTTACATATATAACTACATTTACTACCTTGTCAAAATATCTACTAATATCATTTGCATCTATAATATTGCTATACTGTGCTTTATATTTTGTTACAGGATGATTAGTCAAATAAAATCCAAATACATCAATTTCTTTCTTTGATATTTCTTCAGATGAATATTCTTCTTCAATATTAATAATTGGCTTATCCACTAGTGATTCATCTAAATCTTTTAAAAGCATTCCATAATTAATTGCAGAATCTATATTAGAGTGTAATGTTTTATGATTATAATGAAAATCACTAAATACATCTGCATCTATTAAACTTTCTAATGTTTTTTTATTTACGCTTTTACCATACATTCTTTTTACAAAATCAAAGAAATCTACAAATTTACCATTCTCATCTCTCTCATTAATTATTTCTTTACAAGTAATTCCACCTACATTTCTAATTGTAGCAAGTGAAAATCTAATGTTATTACCTTCTTTTTTATATTTATAATCACTTATATTTATATTTGGTTTTAATATATTTATATTCATTTTTTTACATTCATCTATGTATTCTTTAGTTTTTGCTTCATTACCTATTGCATTAGTTAAAAGAGATGACATAAAATATTCTTTATAATGAGTCTTTAAATATGCCATTTTAAGAGAAATCATCGAATATGCAACTGAATGAGCCTTATTAAATCCATAATTTGCAAATTCAAGTATATATTCATATACTTTAGTTGCTAATTCCTTCTTATATCCTCTTTTTATACTATTAGTTATAAATTTATCTTTTTCACTTTCTAATACTTCTTTTTTCTTTTTACTCATTGCTCTTCTTAATACATCAGCTTCACCATAACTATATCCAGCCATTACATTAGCAATTTGCATTATCTGTTCTTGATAAATTATTATTCCATACGTTGGCTTTAATATATTTTCTAATGATTTATCTAAATAATCTATCTTTTCTAGTCCATTTTTCCTTCTAATATAACTATCTATATTAGAAGAAGGCCCCGGTCTAAAAAGTGCAATTGCCGCTACTATATCATCAAAACTAGTAGGTCTAAATTTACTTAAAAATCTTTTCATACCTGCTGATTCAAATTGAAATATTCCACATGTTGTAGCATTATTAAATATACTTAAAGCTTTCTTATCATCTATTTCTATATCCTTAAAGTTAACGTTTCCTATATCATTTAATATATTTAATATCATAGTTAAATTTTTAAGGCCTAAAAAATCCATTTTTATTAATCCAAGTTCTTCCAAGTGTTCCATTGAATATCCGCTCAGATAATAATCATCATATTTTTCTAATGGAATATAAGAATCTAATTCTTCGCCACTTATTATTACACCAGCAGCATGAATAGATATTTGCCTTTTTAATCCTTCTAATTTAAGTGCTATCTTATATATTTGTTTCAATTTATAATCATCATTTAAATATGTTTTTAATTCATCATTATTTAGTGCTTCAGATAGAGTCATATTAGAACCTATATATTTAGTAAGATTATCTATTATACTAGTAGATATATTGAAAATTCTACCTAAATCTCTTAATACTTGTTTACCTGCTAAAGTAGAAAAAGTAATAATTGGTACAGCTCTTTTTTTGCCATATTTGTTTATTACATAATTAACTACTTCTTCCCTTCTTTCTGACTCAAAATCTATATCTATATCAGGCATTGTTATTCTTTCTGGATTTAAAAATCTCTCAAATAACAAATCATATTTTAATGGATCCACATCTGTTATTCCAAGAGAATATGCTACTAAACTACCAGCAGCACTACCTCTTCCAGGACCTACCAATATACCATTTTGTTTTGAATATTTTACATAATCCCATACTACTAAGAAATAATCATTAAATCCCATTTTATCAATCACACTTAATTCATACAATAATCTATCATAATACTTCTTAGTAACCTTACCATCAAATCTTTTATATAATCCTTTTTTACATAAATTTAATAAATATTCTTTAACATCATCTTTATCATACTTTGGATTTAAATTCTTATTTGACTTAAATTCTATATTACATTTATTCACTAATTCTAACGCATTATCATAATCATTTTCTAAAAAATCAAAATAACAATTATCATGTACATTAAAACTATAATTATCATCTATCTTCTTATTATTTTTAATTAGATATAAATATTTTAAATATTCTTTATCAGATTTTCTTAAACATAATATTTCATTTATATATACAGATTTATTATTTTTTCTATCTTCTATATTTGTATATCCATAATAAAAATCAGTATATATTTTACTTAAATCTCTTGTAGATACGCATATTAAATCATTACTATACTCATTTAAAGTATCAATTGTAATATCTTCATTTTGCTTTAAATATACAAGCCTTGTAAGATTTTGATATCCAGAATAATTCTTTGCATATAAAAGTACTATACTATCATCTATTATTAATTCCAAGCCTATAACTGGTTTTATATTATTCTTAATACATTCTTTATAAAATTCCATTACACCATACATATTACTATCAGTAATACATAAAGTATCTATACCATTCTCTTTGCAAAATAAAATCATCTTATTAATATCATTTAAAGATGTTAGAAGTGAATAACTAGTTTTTACTCTAAGTGGTATGTATTTCATAAAGACCTCCTATTTAATTTTACCAAATTTTGTTGACTTATAGCAATATTTATGATACATTTAACAAAGGAAATGAACTCAAAAAGGAGGGATAATATGGCAAATACTAAATCTGATAGAAAACCTTTATTTGGAAATAATCGTTCACATGCTTTAAATGCAACTAAGAAAAAACAAGGATTAAATAAACAAAAAGTTACAGTAAATGGTAAAACTTATGTAACTACTACAAGAGAAGCTAAAAAAATAAGAAAAGAATCAAAGTAAGAAATATAACAATTGTTATGTTTTTTTATTTATATAATAAGGTGATTATTATGGAAAATAAAAGGATTATTATGAATAGTAGAGAATTTTCTCTTTTAGTCATAAGTCCACCTCCCTTCTATCTAGAATGGAAGGGTGCATCTGATTAAGGTATCCATACGCAATATATCAGAATTAAAATACATAATCAAATTACAAAAATCACATTTTAGTTATTAATTTTATACAAAAAAGTACAAATATTAGATTATTATTATTCTATTTGTACTTTTATTTTTAATATAAACTATTTTTGTAAATTTATTATATCTTCTATGGTTTCCCTTTTTCTTATCAATATATCCTTATCTCCATCTAATAATACCTCTGCTCCTCTTAATCTACCTGTATAATTAGATGACATTGAATATCCATATGCACCAGTATTATAAATGACAACGTTATCATTAACTTTAGGCATATTTACTATTCTATCCTTACCCAATATATCAGAGCTTTCACATATAGTTCCACAAAAGTTTGCAATTATTTTTTCTGTATCCCTTTTGGGAGATAATTCAATTTTATGATATGCATCATACATAGATGGCCTTATTAGATCATTCATACCAATATCTGTCCCAATATAATAATTATTAAGTTTCTTTATTGAAGTGACTATACCATATATCTTACCACATTCACATACTATATATCTTCCTGGTTCAAACTTTATTTCTTTCAAATGTAGTTGCTTAATATATTTTTTTAATAAGTCAGTTAATTTTTTACATAATAAATTTAAATCTAATCTATCTTCATCTTTATATGGTACTCCAAATCCTCCCCCTAGATCTATAATTTCAACATTAGGAAAATAGGAAACAACTACTTTTAAAAAGCTTTCTATACCTTCTAAATAATTATCCATCTTGTCATTCAAAAATAAACTTCCTAAATGCTCATGTACTCCTATTATATTTAAGTTATATTTTTTAATTATATTAAATAATTCATTAATCTCCGATATTGCTATACCAAATTTAGTAACTTTCCCTGAAGTTATTACTTTATCTGAATGTCCTACTCCAAGTATTCCTGTATTTATTCTTACCATTATATTAGTATTTGGAAAATTTTTACCCCAAGTTTCTACTTGTGATATAGAATCTAGACAAATAAGTATATTATTATCATGTACGTTTTTCATTTCTTTTTCTGTAATATTATTACATACATATAATATTTCATCTTTATTAAATCCTACTAATCTAGATAAATACAATTCTAATTCTGACATTGAATCTACTTTTAAACCACAATCTTTTATTATCTTTAAAAGACTTAAATTTTCATTTGCTTTTATTGAATAATGCATACTTATATCAACATTTAAATTATTTTCTAATCTATTTTTAAATTCTATCATCTCATTACATCTTTTAATTAATATACTTTTATCATATACATATAATGGACTACCATATTTATTTAATAATTTTTTTATCATACTACCACCACTTAAATAGAAAAAAGAATCAAAAGATTCTATTAATCTATAAATATTCTTGGCACCCTATATGATATACATGTCATTATTTCATAGTTTATAGTATTACACATATTTGCAATATCATCTAATTTTATTAAATCATTATCCCATATATACGCATAATCCCCAACTTTAACATCAATATCTGTTACGTCTACCATAAAACTATCCATACATATATTACCTACTATATTACATAGTTTGCCATTTATTATTACTCTACCTTTATTAGATAATTCTCTTCTTATACCATCTGCATATCCAATTTGTATCGTAGCTATCTTCATTTTTTTATTTGTAATAAATGTCCTTGAATAACTTATTGATTCATTTTCATTTACCTCTTTTATAAACACTATTTTAGCTTTTAACTTACATATTGGTTCAACATCTATATTTGCATCTTTATAAGGCTTATAACCATATATTATAATACCTGGTCTTACCATATTAGATACTCCATCATCATAATTTAATAATCCTGATGAAGCACTTGAATGTATATATTTTAATTTATAATATTTTTGTGTTAATTCTACTGCTTCTTTAAATAAACTCAATTGTTTATTAGTATATTTCACATCCTTATCAGCACTTGATAAATGCGTATATATTCCCTCTACTTCTATATTAGTACCCTTTAATAATTTCAAAATGTCCTCTAAATTTTCAATTTTGATACCTGTCCTATTCATACCAGTTTCTATCTCTAAATGCACTTTAATTTTAGATTTATTTTCTATCATCCTATTAAGTATTAATTTATCACAAACACCAATAGTAATATTATATTTAATAATATTATCTATTTCATCAATCGATGGTTCATTAAGCAAAAATATATCTTTCTTATATCCTAAATTTCTTAACTCAATTCCTTCATCTACAACTGCTACTCCTACTATATCAAAATTATTCAGTACATCTATATTTTTATTTATATATGTTCCATATCCATTTGCTTTTATAATAGGCATCATTGTTTTATTACCAATTATTTTTTTTATCTTTTTAATATTATTATTAAACTTACATATGTCAACTTCCATAATTGCTCTCATAATATCACCTAAGTACATTATACACTATTTTATAAAATAAAAGAACATTGATAGTTCTAATTGTGATTATATAATTTCTTTTCAGTTTCAATATTCTTTTTATTTGAATCTTCAATGGATTTATTTATTTTTTTTAATCTTGCTTCCATTTCACTAAATACGCATCCACAATACTTCTGCATATATAATCCTGTTTGTTTAAACATAGCTTGTCCTTCATAAAAATGTGGTCTAAAATCTCTATAAAGAAATGGAATATCATACTTTTTGCTTAAATCTTCACATATGCCTTTTAATAGATCATGTTTTTGATATGGACTTATAAATAACGTACTACAAAAAGCATCATAATTATGTTCTTTTGCGTATTTTACAACTTCTTCCATTCTACTAGTATAACAATATCCACACCTATTATTTATATCATTAACTACGTTTTTAGTAAATTCTACAAGACCATAATTATCATTATAAATCACATCCAAATCTATCATTTTAGAATATTCTTTTAATGCTTCTAACCTATTTTTATATTCCTCAAATGGATGAATATTAGTATTATACCAATATCCAACTATATCAATGTTTTCCTCTCTTAAACTTTTAATACAATACGCACTACATGGTGCACAACAAATATGTAACAAAACTTTCATATAACCACCATATGTATAATAACACATAAAAAAAATGAAGTGAATACTTCATTTTATTATTAATATATCCTATCTGGATAAGTAGTAGAGTTTATATTATATGTTGTAATATTTTTATTTATTGGTACCAAGTATAAATCATATGTAAAAATCTCATCTTTTGAAGATAGTGGTGAAGCATAATATATCTTTATATCTATACTATTTTTTCCAATTTTTAATTTATTTACTTTTGAACCTATTCCACCACGAATTACAATTAACTTATATTCTTTAAAAAAATTATCATTAAATTTTTGTTTATATTCTTTATTATTAACTCTATCTAATATTTGATTTAGTTTACCAACTTCTTCAATTATTTCATATTTTTTATTTATATTTAATACATTTGAATCATTATAATTTGATTCATATTCAATTACATAATAATTATCATTTTTGTTATTTTTTACATTATTATTTAATATTAGAATAACAGAAACAACTAATATTAAACACAATACTATTATTTCAATATACCTTTTCATAACTTCTAAAATAAACTTAATTGACTAGTTTCTGGCATATCATCAAGTATACCCATAAATCTCATTTTATCAATTAATGTTTGTGATACCTTTCCTCTATTTTGAACATCTTCTATACTAAAAAATTCTTGTTTATTTCTTTCATCAACTATTTTATTTGCAACAGTTGCACCAAGCCCTTCTATTGATGAGAATGGTGGATAAATAGTCAAATCATCATTTACTTTCCAAATTGTTGCTTCACTCTTATACAAATCAATTGGTAAGAATTTTATACCTCTTGCTGTAGCTTCAAGCGCAACTTTTAAGCTTTCTAGCATTCCTGTTTCTTTATTAGTAGCATCATACCCCTTATTTTGTATATCTATTATTCTTTCTTTTATTGCATCATATCCGCCAATCATAGCTTCTACATCTACATCTGTTGCTTTCGATGTTAACCATGAAGCATAAAATGCTACTGGCATATGTACTTTATACCAAGCTATTCTAAATGCACTTATTACATACGCTGCAGCGTGTGCTTTAGGAAACATATATTTTATTTTTTGACATGAATCTATATACCAATCTGGTATACCTGCTTCTTGCATTGTTTTTACATGATCCGCCCATCCTTCTGGATCTTTTGATGCTTTTCCTTTTCTTACAAATTCCATTATTTTGAACGCTTTTATAGGCTTAACTCCATTATACATCAAGTATACCATTATATCATCACGGCAACCTATAACTTCTTTAAAAGGTACAATATTATTTTTTATCAATTCTTGAGCATTACCAAGCCATACATCAGTACCATGTGATAAACCAGATATCTTAATTAATTCTGCAAATGTAGTTGGTTTTGTTTCAGCAACCATGCTTATTGTAAATGGTGTACCAAATTCTGGTATTCCTAAAGTTCCAGTATCACACATTATTTGTTCATTAGTGACTCCCAATGCTTTTGTACTTGTAAATATACTCATAGTATCCGGATCATCTAGTGGTATTTTTGTTATATCTGTTTTAGTTATATCTTGAATCATTCTAAGCTGTGTAGGATCCGAATGCCCTAATATATCTAGTTTTAGTACACATTGATCTATAGCATGATAATCAAAGTGAGTTGTTCTCCATGGTGATGTTGGATCTTCTGCTGGAAATTGAAATGGCGTAAAGTCAAATACTTCCATGTAATCTGGAATAACTACTATACCACCTGGATGCTGCCCTGTTGTCCTTTTTACACCTGTACATCCAATTGCAAGTCTTTCAACTTCTGCACTTCTTCTAGTTAATCCTTTTTCTTCTAAATATCCTTTTACAAAACCATATGCTGTTTTATCTGCTACAGTACCAATTGTTCCTGCTCTATATACGTTATCTTCACCAAACAATACTTTAGTATATGCATGTGCACTTGCTTGATTTAAATCACTAAAATTCAAGTCTATATCAGGCACTTTATCTGCATTAAATCCTAAGAATGTAGCAAACGGCATATCTTGACCATCTTTATATAATGGTTCTCCACATTTTGGACAGTTCATATTAGGCAAATCTATACCAGTAGAATACCTACTACCTAATGGACCATCTTCATCCTCGAATATACTATGTTTGCAATTTAAACATCTATAATGAGCAGGAAGAGGATTTACTTCTGTTATACCCATCATTGTTGCTACAAATGATGATCCAACAGAACCTCTAGAACCTACCAAATAACCTTCATCATTTGAATGTTTAACAAGTCTTTGAGCTATCAGATATATAGGATCGAATCCACCACCTATTATTCCACCTAATTCCTTCTTTACTCTTTTATCTAGTGATGAATCATTTAATTCTCCGTCTTCAGCACTCCATTTATTCTTAATATGATTTCTAAGTATTTCTTTAACACTATCAAATCCTTCTAATATTACTTTATGTATATTTTTAAATATTTCTTCTTCTAAAGATTCATTACTTATTTCAGGACTTGATTCTTTAATTTGTTCTTTAAAACAATTATATACTGCATCACCATATAATTCTTTTGATATACGTTCTTCAATATTATGAGGCAATGGATTCCCATACCATTCTAATGCCCTTTCATATACTAAGTCTGTTACTACTCTTGGGCAATCTAAATAATTTCCGTCCTCACCTTTTACTCTTGGAGAAAAAGGTATCCCACCAGTATCAATTATTACCTCTATCTCATCAACCATATCTAATATCTTATTAGTATTTTCTATTACTATTTCTTTTGCTAATTCTTCGCCTATAAAATTAAAATCATTTAACATTTCAGATGTTGTCCTAAAGTGCATAGATGGTATTGATTTTATTTCTTTTTTTGCAAGAGGATGTCTTCCACCACCAGGTACTTTTTGATTTACAATTATTTCTCTATAAACCTTATCTTCTCTTGTAAAATGATGAACATCTCCAGTTGCAACTATTATCTTACCGGCTTCTTTTGTTCTATCTATAATCTTTCTTATATGATCTTTTAATTCAAGTTCATTTTTAAAATCACTCAAATCTATTAAATGACTATAACATTCTGGTGGCTGTACTTCAACATAATCATAGAAATTAATTATATTTGCAAGTTCTTCACCCTCTTTACTTCTAGCCTCAATAAACACTTCACTTTCATAACAACCACTACCAATTAATAATCCTTCTCTTAATTCATTTAATTTACTTCTAATTATTCTTGGAGTTTTATAAAAATATGTGGTATTTGCAAGAGATATTATCTTAAATAAATTTTTTAAACCTGTCTTGTTTTTTGCAATTGCATTAAAGTGATACGTTCTACCAAATTTATGTATTTCTCCTTTAGATATTAATTTATCTAAATCGCTTATTTTCTTTAAATTTTGAGATGATAATTTTTCTACCATCTTATGAAATACATGTGCAGTACCTTCTGCATCATAATCTGCTCTATGATGAGCATCTTCATCCCATGGTACATCATATCTTTTTACAAGTGCTGATAAACTATGCCTTGCAAACCCTTGATCTATTACTCTAGATAATTCTAAAGTATCAATTACTGTACTTTTAAAACTACCTAAATCATATTTTTTCATTGCCATTTCAATAAATGAAATATCAAATTTTGCATTGTGCGCAACTAATGGCAAATCACCAATCCACTCTAAAAAATGCTTTGTGACTTCTTCTTCATTATTTGCATCTTTTACCATTTCATCAGTGATACATGTAAGTTCTGTTATCTTATCTGGAATATGTTTACCTGGATTTATCAATTCATCAAATCTATCAATTATAACTCCATCTTTAATCTTAACTGCACCAATTTCGATCATTTGATCTTTCCCACCAGCATTAAAACCAGTAGTTTCTGTATCAAATACTACATATGTGCTATCTTTTAAACTCTCATCTGTTGGTCTTACAACTATATTAACAGAATCATCTACTAACGTAAGTTCTACTCCATATAATCCTTTGAAATGCTTAGATTTATCTTCTATCTTTTTATTATAGGAACTTATTATTCCATATGCAATTGGAAATGCTTGACATCCATTATGATCAGTTATAGCAACACCTTTGTATCCCATTTTAATTGTTCTTTCAACAAGTTCACATGTATGCTTAGTTAAATCTAATTTAGTGACTCCATCCATTTGGCTCATCATAGTATGAGCATGTAATTCTACTCTTTTTAATTCAGAATCATCTACTATATCAATATCTTTAGATTCTATAAAGCTTATATCTCTAGCATTTAATACTAAATCATGTGAATATGGATCATTTTTGGTATATCCTCTTACTTTTATCCATTTACCATTTTTTAATTTAGAACAATACTTATTAAATTCATCAGGATCTTTAGAAAATACTTTACAATAAATACTATCCGTATTATCACTTATTTTTAATGTAAGAATCTTAAAATTACTCTTAGATGATTCAAAAACATCGGTACCAAATATATAACATTCAACTACTACATTATTATCTTCTCCAATAATATCCTTTATTTCATAGTTAACTTTAATATTATCTATATCTTCACCAACTACTACATTATTTACTACTTCTGTTTTCTCTATCACTATCTCTTTAGTTTCATTTTCTATTTCTTTTCTTATTTCCTCATTTTTACTTTTATTTACAAATATTTCAATATCATTTTTAAAACCAGCATTACTCAATTCTTTCCTAATAATATCCATAAATTTATTTAACTTATTCTTCTCTACAGTATTTAATACTTCAATTTTAATACTTTCATCAAACGTAACTAAATTATCTATAAACATAGAAGCTTTAGGAATACTTTCAATTGTATACTTATAATATTCATTTAATAAATCATAATTTATATTATTACAAGTAATATCAACAGATACATCTTTTATTTTACTGTCAGTAAAACAAGCTTTAACCTTATCTTTAAATTCTTTATATAAATCTAAAGGAAGTGTGTTTTCTACTGTAATTAAAAAGCAAGATCTACCTTCATTTTTATTTAATAATATTTTATTTAACTTACCACCATTAAAATAAGAGGAATACTCTTCAAAACCTATTTTGTTCAATAAAATTTGTAATTTGTCTTGCATATTATCCACCTTACCCATTACAATTTATTATATCATTTTTAAATATTCTATCAAATAGAAAAAAATAAAAAAGTATAACTAAATATACTTTTTATTATAGTATACACTATTATTTAGCAGTAAAGTATCCAGGGGTACCACTAGCATCTACTCTTGCATATTCTTTATCAACATGACTAGATGAATATGTTGTACCATTACCACCTACTAATTTTTTAGAATCAGTAAACATTGCGTCATGAATAGTAACTTGATCAGTTACAAATTTATTAGATACATATATTGCTTTTAAATTATCACAACCTCTAAACATATGATGCATACTTGTTATTTTCGAAGTATCAAAACTAGTTATATCAAGTTCTGTAAGGCTATCACACTCTTGAAACATTCCTCCATATGTAGCGCCATTAGTCCTATTCATTGATGTAACAGAAGTAGTATTAAAATTACTTACATTTAATCTTTTTAATTTTTTACAAAAAGAAAACATTTCAGTCATATTTGTTACTTTACTAGTATCATATTTACTTAAGTCAAGTTCTATAACATTTGCATCTTTAAACATACTAGACATATTTGTTACATTTGAAGTATTTAAATTCCCAATTCCTTTTATCATACTAACTGAGCTATTATAAAACATACTAGACATATTTATTGCTTTAGAGGTATCAAATCCACTCAAATCCAATTCTTTTACTTTTGTTGATGTAAACATAGCAGTTAAATCAGCATTTTTACCTGTACTCCATTTTTCAGGAAGTATTATTTCAGTTGCTGAAGAATTTTGAAACATATATGACATATTTTCGGCTTTTGATGTGTTAAAAGTACTTACATCTAACTTCTTAACTTTACTATTATTAAATATAGATTGTATCCATGAAACTTTCGATGTATTAAAATCCCCAAGATTTATTTTCGTGGCTTTACTATCATAAAACATCCATGCCATATTTGTTACATTAGATGTATCAAAATTACTTAAATCCAAACTTGTTGCTTCACTATTATAAAACATATAAGACATATTATTTACTTTTGATGTATCAAATCCACTTAAATCTATACTTGTAGCTTTACTATTCATAAAGGCACTGCGAGTATCACTTATTGGTTTGCCATTTATCTTTGTACAAGGTTTTGTT
The DNA here is from genome assembly GCA_017428495.1 of Bacilli bacterium. Taxonomy (GTDB): domain Bacteria; phylum Bacillota_I; class Bacilli_A; order RF39; family UBA660; genus CAG-1193. Next base: position 77,974 of record JAFRQS010000026.1, read on the forward strand.
GTTACTGGATCTGTTGAAGTTTTATCAGTTAATGTAATTCCCCAAGCATTTGAAGATATATTACCCCATGAACTTCCATCAAAATATTGTTTATAATGGTATGTATATTGACCATCTATAAATTCTGCTCCTTGCACTAATTCTCCTTCATATGTACATTCTTTTACTGGTTTATACATAATTTCACAGTTTACTTTTTCATTCTCATCTAATGTGCATTTTACTCTAGAAAAGTTTTCTATACTATCTATATCATCTTGTTCTATTAATCCAGAGTCTACTAATCTTTTACCCGATACAACATAATTATCCCCTTCATCAATTAATTTATTACTTAATCTAGGATTATATTTTTCTGTATATTCCATTGCCGATTCTACTAACTTATTTTTTATTATCTCTATATTTACTTCTTTACCTCTATTTATTAAACTAGATAGTTTAGGAAAAATAAAGATAAATATAACTCCTAATATTATTATTACTGATAGTAATTCTATTAATGTAAATCCTTTTTTCATATGTCCTCCTATTTAACTCTTTAATGTAAAGTATCCAGGTGTATCTGCTGTATCTACTCTTGCATATTCTTTATCAACATGACTAGATGAATAAGTTGTACCATTACCACCTACTAATTTTGTAGATCCTGTAAACATAGTACCATCTATTGTAACTTGATCAGTTACAAACTTATTAGAAACATATATTGTTTTTAATTTGTCGCTATTTTTAAACATATTGTGCATATCAGTTACTAAAGAAGTATCAAAACTACTAATGTCAAGTTCTACAAGTGCATCACAATTTTGAAACATTCCACCTTCTGTATTTAGCTTATTCATAGTCGTGACAGATGAAGTATCAAAATTACTTACATCTAATCTTTTTAATCTTGTGCAATCATAAAACATTGATGTCATATTTGTTACTTTACTTGTATTAAAATTGCTTAAATCAAGCTCTGTAACTTTTGTACCTTTAAACATGAAACTCATATTAGTTACATTGGATGTATCTAATTTTTCAATTCCTTTTATCACAACGACAGAACTTGAATCAAATAAAGAAGCCATTAGTTTTACCTTTGATGAATCAAATCCACTTAAATCCAATTCTTTTGCTTTCGAATTGTAAAACATACTACTTAAATTAGCATTGCTACCAGTATTCCATTTCTCAGGAAAGATTATTTCATTTATCATTGAAGTTTGAAACATATAACTCATATTAGTTACTTTTGACGTATCAAAGCTGCTTATATCTATACTTGTTGCGTAGGTAGTACTACCAAACATATAACTCATATTAGTTACTTTTGATGTATCAAAATCCCCTATATTTATTTTTGTTGCTTTACTTCCACGAAACATATTAGACATATTTGTTACATTGGAAGTATCAAATCCACTTAAATCTAAACTTGTTGCATTAGCAGTATAAAACATACCAGACATATTAGTTACTTTTGATGTATCAAAACTGCTTAAATCAATACTTGTAGCTTTACTATTTTTAAACATATTGCGCATATCAATTATTGGTTTACCATTTATTGTTGTACATAGTTTAGATGTTACTGGATCTGTTGATGTTAAATCAGTAAGTTTTACTCCCCATCCATTTGTTGAAATATTGCTCCATGAACTCCCACCAAAATATTGCTTATAATGATATGTATATTGGCCATCTATGAATTCTGCACCTTGTGTTAAGGTACCGTCATATGTACATTCTTTTACTGGTTTATACATAATTTCACATTTTACTTCTTCATTTTCATCTAGTATGCATTTCATTCTAGAAAAATTTTCTATACTATCTATATCATCTTGCTCTACTAATCCAGAATCTACTAATCTTTTACCTGATACTACATAATTATCTCCTTCATTAACTAATTTTCTAATTAATCTTGGATTATATTTTCCTGCATATTCTTTTGTAGATTCTACTAGTTTATTTTCTATTATATCTATATTTACTTTTTTTCCTTTGCTTATTAAACTAGATAGTTTAGGAAAAATGAATATAAATATAACTCCTAATATTATTATTACTGATAATAATTCTATTAATGTAAATCCTTTTTTCATATTTCCTCCTAATATAACTTAATTGTATATTTTTGAGATTTTTATGTCAAGAAAAAAAAGGACTACTCCCTTTCATTATTTATATAATTTTCATTTACTTCATTATCTATTTGTTTATCTACATCTTCACTTATAATTTCCCATGGTTCTTCATCTTCTTCTACCAATATTTTTGCTTTAGTATCACCTATTATTTCTATTCCTAATTCTTTATCCACTGTATATATAATATCGTCATCTTTTATTTCTGCTTTTGAACATGTAGGCTGTTTTAAACTTCTTACTATTACTTCTGTTTCTTCTGTAATATTATTACTATCTTTTGCTTTGATACTGTTTGTATCGCTATATTTTATTTTTTTAGATACTACATTTGTTTTTGTATCATTATCATATGAATACCATATATTCACATCAAAACTACCTTCTATAACTATTTTGCCAGCTTCTGGATATCCTTTAAAATTATGATTTATTATCCAACATCCAAGCACTGTTGTTGGTTTTACATCTAATGTCATAGTATAAGTATCATGATAATCTTTTTTTCCTTTACCTACTACTGCTTTAGTAACAATTTCTTTATATACTGCCATAGTATCCCTCCTCATTTTAATTTATGATTAAAACCCAAAAAGGTGTCAGTTATTTTTTACTAATATTACATCATCACCAATTTTTACTATTTGATCAAAATATATTTCTATTTCATTAGTATTAGAAAAAAATTTAAAAGTAGTTCTATCTGCTATTAATGATGTAATAATACCTTTATCATTTATATTTACATCTATTATATTACCTATTTTTACTCCATCGCTTATGTTTATAATATCCTTTTTTTGTAAATCTGATAGTCTCATATACTTCACCAATAAATTATATTTATAAAAATTTGTATTTATTCATAGTATAATATGATATAATGATCTTATGAGGAAAACCTCATAAAAAATGGATACATCCATTGTACTGGATGCTTTCCAAGTTGGTTAGCCCAATATCAATGTATTGGGCGTTTTTTTATTTAAATAGTAGGATTAGTACTATAGAGAATAAAAGGAAAGCGCCCAATATGATGTATCCGTATAATTTATATCAATTATTAATTACGTTAGCGAACTACAAAAATTAAATTTTTGTAATTAAAGATATACTAAAAAAGATACAACTGTTATATTAAAATATGATTATTGTACCTTTTAATTTAATATTATTTTATTTTTGCTATTTTATTAGTTTTTTTACATTTTTAATTGCATCCTTTTCTAATCTTGATACTTGTGCCTGACTTATACCTATTTCTTCACTTATTTCAACTTGAGTTTTACCCATTAAATATCTATCTATTAATATTTTTCTTTCTTTTGCTTTTAATTTATCTATAGCATCCTTTAAATAAATACTTATATCCCAACTATTTATATTTTCTTTCTTATCTTCTAATTGATCAGATAAATATATTGTATCACCACCATCATTATATATAGGCTCAAACATACTTACTGGTTCTTTTAATGAATCAAGTGCAAGTGCTATATCTATCTCATCTACTCCTAATAATTTGGCAACTTCTTCATTAGTTGGTTCAACCCCATTCCTTGTTGTAAGTTCATCTTTCAATTTTATTGTTTTATATGCTATATCTTTTATACTCCTTGAAATTCTTAAACTATTGTTATCTCTTAAATATCTTTTTACTTCTCCCAATATCATAGGTACTGCATATGTACTAAATTTTACATTATGTGATAAATCAAAATTGTCTATTGCTTTTATTAATCCTATGCATCCAATTTGAAATAAATCATCCATATTATCTGATCTGTTATTAAATTTTTTTAATAAACTTAATACCAACTTAAGATTACCATTTACTAGCTTTTCTTTAGCATTCTTATCACCACAACTTAATTTAAAGAATAGATCATTCATTTCTTTATTACTTAACACTTTCAAATCATTTGTATTAATACCTGTTATATCTACTTTACTTTTTGCCATAATATCCCTCTAAGAAAATTATGGCTTTTTTTATATTTTTCTATTCATTAAGCTTTAACAATATTTTTTAATTTTTTTATTACTTTTTTTTCAATTCTAGATATATAGCTCTGACTTATTCCAAGCATATCAGCAACATCTTTTTGTGTTACTTCTTCATGGCCAAATAATCCATATCTAAGTATCATTATTTTTTTATCTCTTTCATTTAACTTATCTATTTCTTCTACTAGTAATTTTCTATCTATTTTATCTTCTAATTCCCTTGGTACAATGTCCTTATCAGTTCCTAAAACGTCTTCTAGATGTAATTCATTTCCTTCAGCATCATAACTTAAAGAATCTTCAAATGATATCTCTGTTTTTCTTCTTTTGTTTTTTCTTAAAAACATAAGTATTTCATTATCAATACACCTAGATGCATATGTTGCAAGTTTTATATTTTTACCTCTTTTATATGTATTTATTCCTTTTATTAAACCAATTGTACCTATACTTACTAAGTCTTCTAAATCAACACCAGTATTTTCATATTTTTTTGCTAAAAATACAACTAATCTTAAATTATGCTCAATCAATTTATTTTTTGCTATTTCATCACCGAATGATGAAAGCTCTAAAGCCTCATCTTCTTCTTCATTAGATAAAGGTGGTGGCAGGATATCACTACTTCCTACATAATAAATTCCTCTTTTAAACAATCTACTAATTAAATATCTTATTTTTTCTAACATAATCCCTCCATATTATTATTTAATATACAATCTATTCCATCCAGTCTTATTTTATTAATTGAAAATCCAAGCAATATATTTTTATATTCAACATCATTTATTACTACTTTATTTACTTTTATACATCTCATAATACTATTGTTATTTATATTTGAATAAGGTACAAGTAATTCTTTTTCATTTAATACATACTTTCTTATTTTATTATAATTAACTATTATTATTGGCCTTTTCTTATATGGATCTATTAAATTATTACCTGTATCTAAAAAGCCATTAAGTAGTATATTTTTTTTACTCTTAAAATATATGTTTACTTTATAATATTTAGAATAATTATTTTTTAAATCTTTCATTTCTTTTACATAAAAGTATAGTATTATTGGTGTTACTATTATTATTAAAATTATATTTATACTTAATCCATTATGATAAAATATTAATCCATTATTTTTATAACTAAATTCGATATTTAATAGATATAAAGCACCTCCTAATAGTACGCTTATTAAATATAAAAAAATTATATTTTTTATTGTATATTTAATATCTTTATAATTAAATGCAGTAATACACATAAGTATTGCTATTATTATCTTTAAAAAAAATAATGTTATCTTATTTATTGGTAAAAATAAAAATAATATTGATATTCCACCTACAATACTCCCTAATATAATTTTATATATTTTCACATTCCTTCTTAAAATAAGTGATACAGATAAAAGTAATATAAAATCAAAAAATATATTTATAAAGAATATTACGTCTATATATACTTTCATATTATCACCTAAGTTATTGTATAAAAAAAAAGACAAATAATTTGTCTTTTTTTAGAAATTACATCCACTTCTTTTTATTCTACTTACTGCATTTACATGATCATTATAATTAGTTGTAAATACTGTTTTACCTGTTTTACAATCTGCAACATAATAATAACTTTTCGTTTCTTTTGGATTAATACATGCTTCTATAGCACTTTCTCCAGGATTCCCTATAGGACCAACTGGAAATGCTACATTAGGATGTCTTGTATTATATGGATTATAAGTATTATATTGCTGATAAGTAAGAGGCCCTGTCATGTCTTTTTTTAATGCGTAATATGTGGTTGCATCACATCCCAAACTATCTCCAGCATTAATTCTATTATATAAAACTCCTGCTATTTCTTTTCTATCTTCTTTATATAATCCTTCTAATTCTACTACACTAGCAAGTGTCATAAACTTATGTATATTTAGTTTTTTACTTTCGATATCTTTCTTATATTTTGTTAATACTCTGTTTGTTTCATTTAACATTGTAGTAAATATCTCTTCCACTTTTACATCTTTATCTTTAAATGTATATGTATTTGGATATAAATATCCTTCTAACGGATAATATATGTCTTTATTTTTTATATCTTCTGTCAAAAACCAATAGTTTTCTATTAATGAATTTATATATTCTTCACTACTAAGTAAATTATATACATCTTCTTCTGTATTATTTGTATTATTAGCTATTACTTTTACATAATCTCTTATATTTTTTCCTTCTATAAATGTAAGATTTATATTATATTTATTAGTTACTTTACCTAATGATATACTTTTTATTATCTCTTTTGAACTCATAGATGAGGATAATTCATAAGTACCCGCCTGCATATTATACCCGCCTAATTTTACATATACTTTTGAATAAAATTTACTTCTTATAAGATTATTTTCTTTTAACATATCAAGTATTGAATCTACACTCATACCTGGATTAACCACTATTTCAATCTTAGTATTATTATTATCTACCTTTCTTAGTCCAAAATTATATATTACTAGAATTACATTAAACATTAATATCATTAAGATTACTATTGCTATAATAACTCTACCTATTCTTATTCTTTTCATACTGCTCACCATAGACATTATATCATAAAAAAAAGAGGTTTTAAACCTCTTGTATTACAGTAATTATCATTGGCTTACATTCTGTCTCTAAATATAAGTATTTACCTACTTCTTCTCTTATAGCATTCTTTATTTTATTGTATTCTACATAATTATTTGTTGTATTTTCTATTATTTTTTCTAGTGATATTCTTTCGATTTCTTTTATCAAATCCGCACTATCCTTTACATACACAAAACCTCTTGTAAGAATAGTTGGACCTGCTAAAACTTCTTTTGTTTTTTTATCTAATGTTGCACATACAACTACTATACCATTGTCACTAAGCATTTCTCTATCTTTTAATACTAGAGCTCCTATATCTTCACTTGATGTACCATCAATCATTATATCTCCAGCTTCAATATGTTCAAAATTATCAACTAAATTACCATTTTCAAATGTTATTACATCTCCATTTAATTTTAATAATATATTTTCTTTAGGTACACCTATCTTACTTGCAACATCAGCATTTGCAACTTGGTGTCTATATTCACCAGTTATAGGAAAATAGTACTTTGGATTTATCAAGTCTAGCATAAGCATTAAATCTTCACTTGATGCATGATATGTAATACTTGTTCTAGGTAAAGTAATTACTTCTGCACCTATTCTTGAAATATTGTCCATTATTCTTACAGCTACTTTTTCTACAGAATCTGTTATTGAATCCAAGAAAAATACTGTATCTGTATTTTTTATTTTTATATATTTATCATATCCATTTAATATTCTTTCCAAATTAGAAAATGGTCTTTCATTGTCAGATGAAGTTAGTATTACAGCATCTCTATCATCTAAATTAGATAAATCTCCTATTTGCTCTCTATTAATAAATATATAATTATTATCTAATAAATACTTAATCATACTTTGTAATGATTTTCCCATTATTATTAATTTTCTATGAGTCTTAGATACCTCATCAAACAATTCTTGTATTCTACATACATTATTAGAAAATATATTAAATATTATTCTATTTTCATTTCTAATTAAAGCTTCTTTTATTACATTTGCAATTCTATGATTTGGGCTTGTATAACCTTTTTTATCTGCATATAGTGACTCAGCCATAAGACATAATACTCCTTGTTTTCCAACATATGCAAGTTTACCTATATCAGTCTTAAAACTACCCCTCATAGTTGGATCAAATACAAAGTTACCTGTATATACAATTGCACCATCTTCAGTATTTATAACATATCCAACATTGTCTGGAAGTGAATGTGTTAAGCTTATTGGAAATACACTTATACTACCAAAATTAATTTTCTTATGAGGAGATATTTCTACTAAGTTATTAGCAACTACACCTGTTTCATTTAAAATGCTTTTTATAAAGTCTAATGTAAATTTTGTTGCAAACACTTTAATATTAGGTATTTCCTCTATTATATTTTTTAATGCCCCTATTTGTTCTTGATGAGCATGTGATACAAATATTCCTTTTACCCTTTTTATATTATTCTTTATATATGTATAGTCTGGTATAATGTAATCTACTCCCAAAAATTTTTCATCCGCATATTTAAGGCCAGCTTCAAATACAAATATATCTTGATTAATTTCTACTACATACATATTCTTTGAGTTTTCATTCAATCCACCCAAAGCAAAAATTTTAATTTTACTCATTATATAACCTCCATTTCAAATTAAAAAGACAATGCGTAAAAATTATATCAAAATAAAAAGACTTTTACAAGTCTTATACTTTAATTTATTCTGCAAAAACATATGGATCAGCAGTTGTTCCAGATCCCTTCATTTGAACTCCTGGAATTAGATAAACAGAAGGGCGAACTGCACGAGCCGAAAATGAACTATACCTAACTACAGCACCATTTTTAGCATAAAAAGTACCATAAGTCGTAGTATACGGTGTTATATAAAAAAGTACAAACGTTAGATTATTATTCTTTTGTTTGTACTTTTAATTTATTTATTTTTGCAATTCTGCAAGCTTTTTCTTTTCTTCCTCTAATTTTTGTCTATCCATTTCCACTATTTTAACTGGCGCTTTGTTAACATAGTTTTCATTAGAAAGAAGTTTTTCTCTTCTACTTATTGATTCTGTAAGTAACTTTATTTGTGCTTCTTTTGCAATTTTTTCTGCTTCTGTTTCTATTTTTTCAAAGAAAATTGTTGCTTTTATTTTATTTGAAAATACTTTATATGCTTTAATTCCTAGAGGTTCTTTTACCAAGTTATTATCTAATTTTAACATCTTTACAATTAAATTATTATCATCTTCTGTATCAAACATTACTTTAGCTTCTTTTGTAATATTATTCTCTGCTTTTATATTTCTAAATTTTTTAATAAATTCAACAGCATCATCTACTGCTTTTTCTTCAGTTTCAAATATTAGTTTCTTATCATATTTTGGATATTCTGATATCATTATATCTTTGCTATCTTTAACAGGTAACATATTATATATTTCATCTGTTACATAAGGCATAAATGGTTGTAACATTTTTAATATACCTGTTAATACATAACATAATGTTGATTTTGTACTTTCCTGCTCTATAGAATATTTTGCCATTTCTATATAATAATCACAAAAGTAATTCCATGTGAATTCATATATAGAAGCTCCTGCATTATTAAATTCATATTTATCCATAAATTTTTTTACTTCATGTAGTGTATGTTCAAATTTAGAAAGTATCCATTTATCTTCATTTTTTAAATTTGCTAGATTAATATTTTTTAAATTTTCAATATTACTTAAAACAAATCTTGATGCATTCCATATTTTGTTTATATAGTTCCATGCGGATTTTATTTTTTCTTCATCAAATCTCATATCTGTTCCTGGAGCGACATCTGTTGCAAGATAATATCTTAATGCATCTGCTCCATACTCTTTTACCATATCAAATGGATCTATTCCATTGCCTAAACTTTTTGAAAATTTTCTGCCTTGTTTATCTCTTATAAGTCCGTGTATTAAGCAATCTTCAAATGGTCTTTTTCCTAATAGTTTTTCCCCTTGGAAAGTCATTCTATTAACCCAAAATGGAATTATATCATAACCTGTTACTAATACACTATTTGGATAATATCTTTCTAATAACTTTGTATTATCTGGCCAACCTAATGTTGCAAAAGGCCACAATGCACTAGAAAACCAAGTATCAAGTACATCACTATCTTGTACCCATCCATCTTCTTTTGGTGCTTCCATTCCTACATATATTTCATCATCCTTATACCAAGCTGGTATTCTATGTCCCCACCATAATTGTCTTGAAATACACCAATCATATGTTATTTCCATCCAGTGATTCATAGTTTTTTCATATCTAGATGGTACAAAATTTACTTTCTCATTTTTCTTTTTTTGAGTTTCTAGTACTGTGTCTGCAAGAGGTCTCATTTTAACAAACCATTGTTTTTTTACCATTGGTTCTACCATTACTCCTGTTCTTTCAGAATGACCAACTTCATGCACTAATGGTTCTACATTAAGTAATAATCCTTCTTTTTCTAAATCTTTTAATACTGCTTCTCTACATTCTTCCCTTGTCATACCTTCATATTTAAATGCATTTTCATTCATAGTAGCATCATCATTCATAACTACTACTCTTTCTAAGTTATGTCTATTTCCTACTTCAAAGTCGTTAGGATCATGTGCTGGTGTTATTTTAACACAACCTGTACCTTTTTCCATATCAGCATGTTCATCTGTTATTACTGGTATTAATTTATTTACTAGTGGTAATACTACATTTTTACCTACATATTTTTTGTATCTTTCATCTTTTTCATTAACCGCTACTGCAGTATCTCCAAATAAAGTTTCAGGTCTTGTTGTGGCAACATCTAAATATTCTTCACTATTCTCTAACTTGTATTTTATATGATAAAAAGCACTTTTTTCTTCACCATATATAACTTCTTCATTAGATAAAGCTGTTTTTGCCACTGGATCCCAGTTAATAATTTTTTCTCCTCTATATATTAATCCTTCATTATAAAAGTCTACAAATACCTTTTTTACAGCTTTAGACATTCCTTCATCTAAAGTAAATCTTTCTTTAGTATAATCAAGTGCAATTCCTAGTTTAGCCCATTGTTCTCTAATTATATCTCCATGTTCTTTTGTCCAATCAAAGCATGCCTCTAAAAATTTATCTCTACCATATTTATATTTATCTATACCTTTATCCTTTAATCTTTTTACTACCTTAGCTTCAGTAGCTATAGCAGCATGATCCATTCCTGGAAGCCATAAAGTATCATATCCTTCCATTTTTTTGTAACGAATCATAATATCTTGTAATGTTACATCCCATGCATGACCAAGATGAAGAACTCCTGTAACATTTGGAGGTGGTAATACTATACAATATGGTTTCTTATCTGAATTTTCCTGACATTTAAAATAATCTAGTTTTTTCCACTTATTATATTTTCCTTCTTCTACTTTTTCATGATTATACTTTGTTTCTAACATATTAGCACTTCCTCTCTATGTATTCTTTTGCTTTATCTATATAATACTTAAATACTTCTTTGTTATTTAATTTATTTAACATTTTATCCATAAATTTATTATCTTTATAATATTTATATGAATACTTAAAATTTAAATCAAATACAAATGCAATCATAGTTATTACTGAATCATTCTTATATTGTTTATATTTTCTATCTATTATTTTTTCACTATCAAATTGTTCTTTTACTTTGCCACTTACTCCATTTGCATCCTCATTTATTTTAATATTGCCTAAATTTACAACATCATTTATTATATCTATTTTATCAGCATCTCTTATTATTTTTGAATGTAATAGTTCTTCTTCATTACATTCTCCTATTTCATATTTATTGTGATATAAAATAGATTTTCTAATTATTTCATCATATTTATTATCTTTTATAAATCTTCTAATTAAACCATCTTCAAATAATATTTTACATCCAAAATCAGCGTGATCTATGCTTTTTAAATCATTAAATGTCTTATATACTTTTGCTTGCTCAAATCTTCCTATATCATGCAACATAGCTATAGCATATGCAATATTTGTATTTTCTTGATTTAAATTTAAGCTTTTACAAATTCCCTTTGAATTCTCAGCAACTCGATATGTATGGTAATATTTCAAACTTATTAATTCATCATTCATATCATAACTTTTAACATAATCATCAAAAGTTTTATTAATTCTATTAATATCTATCATAATACCTCCAAAAAAAATCTATGATCTAAGGGTCCAATTGGACGGTTCCACCTTAGTTCATAGATTCTATGCACTTAATTCTTAACGCGAATAACGTCATTATTTACTCTATTCAATAATGATACTCCCAAGCTACATAATATATATTCTTTATTAGTTTACACCAACCACTAACTCTCTATAAAATTATATATAAAACCTCTTGATCACAGTAACATTTGCTATTATAGCACATTTTTATTATATGTAAATATTTCATTATGGATTTTCATTAACTTGAACAACTCTATGAAGTTTATAAGTTTTTCCATTATATGTAGCCGAGTAATATATTAAGTATCTACCCGCAACGTATATATTTACTTTTGAATTTACTACCACTTTATCAGTTAAATCTTTACCAGATGCTGTTTTAAAACTATATCCAGGTTCATTATATTTTTGGCCAACCAAAATATTTACTTCTGCATCTCCAAGTAAAACAAAGTCAACTTCATCATTATTAATACCCGATGATTCAAAAACATCATTTTTAAGTTTATTTGATAGTAACCTATTGTTATTCATTACTAAAAGCATTGTACCTAGCAATAGGAGAAAAAATGTAAGCAAAATATAAACATATGTTGACATTATAAAACCATTGCGTTTCATATATACACCTCTACTCTACAAATTATAATACCATAAATTAAATAAAAAATCATTATTTAGTAATGATTTATTTAATTTCATTTATTAAAATTTCACTTTTGTATATATAATCCACAATTTTTTTTACTTTTTTACAATTTTTAAGCTCATCATATGTAAATTCTATTTTATCTGGTATTGATATTAAAGTATAAAATAAAATTTTTTCACTTTCTTGTAAAGGATATTTATCTTCATAGTGTTTTAATAATAAAGAAAAATCAACTATATTATAATTAGTATTATAAAAATTATAAATATCATATATAGGATTACCTTTTATAGATTTTTCCCAACTTATTAAATATAATTTATCATTTTTAATTATATGATTTAAATCCATATTATTATACAGCGTTACTACTCTATTTTTATTATTTGTTTTAACAATATCATACCACTTAATAATACTTTCTTTAGAATAATTTAATGCACCTAATATTTTATTTATGTTCCTTGCTACAAGATACTCTGAAGGACTCATAAACATATGATTTTCAATTGAATCCATTAGTCTATTATAGTACTTATTTACATCATCTATTTTATTTATGACATCTTCAAATATCTTTTTATAATCATTAATGTCTCCCTCTTTATAATAGGTTGTCTTTTCATGTAATAAACTTATTAAGCTAATCATATCATAAGCTTTTTGCTCTATAGGTGAATCTATATTTTCTATATATTCATAAACATTATACCTTGAGTTACTTAATAATAACTTTGGATAAGAATTAAAATTCCTAGAACTTAGATATTTATATATGTCATTTATATCACTAGTATTTACTTTTATTACATATTTTTTATTATCTAATTCTACAATTAAACTTTTTCCTTTTCTTTTTACATTTGTGCAATTTGAATTGATTCCAAATAATTCATTAACAATTCTCATTTTTTATATGTTGGAACTATCAATTTATCACCTAATTTTATACTACTTATATCATTATAATAAGATAATTCCTCTTTATCTACTCCATATTTTTGGCATATTGAATCTATATTATCATCATCTCTTACTATATGTACATTATAAGTAACATATGTTTCATTGTTAGAATCAAATGTCTTATAAATTGGTACTTCAACACTTTTTATTTCCTCATCCTTTTCTAAAAACAAATCTGTATCTTCACTATCTATAACTTTTTTACTATGTCTTTCAATTATATTCTCAATTTCTTTATCATCATATGTAAGATTATCTACTAATATATCAATATGAAGAATAACCTCCCTATCATTAATTTCATAATAAAAATCGTCTATATCTACTGTTATATCATTAAGAGCATACCTATCATCTATAACTATATCGAAAGGTATGGATTCATTATATTTTTGAACATTTACACTTATATCATTCTCTTTATATTCTAAATATAAATCCAATGTTCCAACTATATGTCCATCTTTTATTTCACTAACTTTTTTATCCAATGATATACTTATAATTTCATCTACATTTGTATCAAAATCAATATTCTTTGTAAATGGCACTATTTGTTTCATATATTCCTCACTTTCATTAATTAATATGTAACAAATAATAATAATATGATTATTTATTTAAATAATCTATTGCATCTTTAATATTTTTAACTGACACAAGCTTAAATTTATAATTCCTTTGTTCCATAACTTTTTTAGCTTCATAGTAATTTTCCTCAGGAATAAAAAATAAATCAACTTTATTTTTGTGTGCTGCAATAATTTTATATTTTACTCCATCAATTGCACCAACACTGCCATCCAATTCTATAGTACCAGTACCAGCAATTTTTTTACCCTTGGTTAAATCATATGGAGTAATGTAATCATAAATAGATAAAGCTATCATAAGACCACCAGAAGATCCATATTCATTTTTATCATAATTATATTTAATATCCATATCATACTCATAATTGCAAATTAAATATATTGATAATTCTTTTTTATTACTTGTATTTATAACTTCTATAAATTTTTCCCCATTCTCAGTATCTACAACAATCTTATCTCCAATTTCTTTCTTGTCTATATATTCTTTAATTTCTTCAAAACTTTCTATTGCTTTTCCATCTAGTTTATTTATTTTATCTCCTACTTCTAAATTAGTTTTTGCCTCAGGCGTTATATAAATAACATATATATTACTATTTTTAATATTTATTTTTTTATTTGCAATATTATGAGATACAAAATATGCATTAGAAAATGAATTATAAATCAATAATTTATCCCTTTTTCTTGCAGTTTTTATATTATCACTAGAATATTCTGATACTGGCACTGCATCTAAATTACTATTTATCTTAGAAATTAGATATTTCCATAAATCTGCCTGATATTCTTTAATAAAAGTTGTATTATAACTCCCTTGAAATTTATATTCATTATTTGCTGTTATTTTGCTTGATAAATCAGTAATTCCACCGGGTGCTTCAATATAATATGGTAAATGTATATTATGACCCAATATAACTATACTCATAAATATAGTTGAAATAAGTATATGTATCTTATTTTCTTTTATAAATTTTTTAATATTTGAATATATTTTATTAAACACTTAACTCACCAAAATAAGTATAACAAGAAAGGATGTATTTTATGAAAAAAAGTATTAATAATTTACTATTTATTACATTATTATTACTAATTTCATTTGAAGTTATAAAAGAAAATCAAATAGTAATCTCTTCTGTTAAGTTTTCTTTGAAAATTTGGCAAGAAAATATATTTCCATCTTTATTCCCATTTTTTATTATTTCTAATATTTTGATATCACTACATTTTCCGGAAATTTTGGGAGAAATTTTTAAAAATTTTATGCTTAAAGTATTTAAAATAAATGGCAACGCTGCTTTCATATTATTTTTGAGTATGTTAAGTGGTTTCCCTAGTAGTGCTAAATATACAAAAGAATTATTAGAAAATAAATTAATTGATAATGATGATGCTAGTAAAGTTCTTACTTTCACACACTTTTCAAATCCTTTGTTTGTTATAAGCACTTTAAGTATGTTTATTGCTGATAATAAGATTATTGTAGCTGTATTATTATCACATTATATAGGTAATTTTGTGGTTGGATTATTATTTAGAAATTACAAATGTAAAAATTTCTTACCATCAAAATCAAATATATCTGCTATTACTACTTCCACAGAAAATTTTGGTATTATTATAACTAAAAGCATAAGTAGTGCAATAAATTCACTACTATTAATTCTTGGTACAGTTAGTACCTTTCTTATTATTACTACATTAATAAATGATATTTTTCAATTTAGTGGGATATCAAAAGCAATAATAAATGGATTATTTGAAATCACTCAAGGACTAAAAAGTTTAGAGTATTTAAATATATCTCACTCTATTAAAGGATTAATATCTACATTTATTTTATCTTTTGGTGGATTATCGGTTCATATGCAAATATTAACAATAATCAGTGATACTAAAATCAAATATTTCCCTTATTTTATATCTAGAATAATACATTCATTTGTATCATCATTACTTTTTTTCTTGTTAATTATGCTATAATACTATTTATTTTTAATCATTGATATTATGAAAATATTGGTATATAATATATATGATAAGAATAAATTGGAGGGCATATGATTAAAACTTTTGATTATGAAAAATTACCTATAGTTGAAGTTGTAAATGAAATAATGTATGATGCTGCCAAACGTGGTGCTAGTGATATTCATTTTGACCCTGAAGAAAATGAAATGATTGTTAGGATTCGTATAGATGGTCAATTAATGAATTATACAACTATTCCAAATACTTTAAAGAAAAATTTAATAACTCGTATAAAAATTATATCTGGTATGAATATAACTGAAACTAGATTACCTCAAGATGGTGCAATTAAACAAACAATTAAAGATCAGAACTTAGATCTTCGTGTTAGTGCATTACCTACAAATGAAGGTGAAAAAATAGTTATTCGTATTTTGGATTATTCTATGAGTTTAAAAGGAATTGAATATTTAGGTTTTAGTGAAAGAAACTTTAAAAAGATTTCAAAACTTATAAATATTCCTTCTGGAATTATATTAGTTACTGGTGCTACTGGTACTGGTAAATCTACTACAGTTTATTCAATTCTACAAAAATTGAATAGAACTGAAACAAATTTAATTTCCGTTGAAGACCCAATAGAAATGAACATTGAAGGAATTAACCAAGTTCAAGTCAATAGTGAAATTGGTCTTAACTTTGCAAATGTACTTCGTTCTGTGTTAAGACAAGACCCTGATGTAATAATGATCGGAGAGATTCGTGATAATGAAACAGCAAGAATTGCAGTTAGAGCATCTATTACTGGTCACTTAGTATTATCAACAATACACACTAATAACTCTCTTAATACTATTGAACGTTTGCTTGATATGGAAGTTGAAAGATATCTTCTTGCGAGTGCCTTAGAGGGAATTATATCTCAAAAATTAGCTAGAAGATTATGTGATAAATGTAAGAAAAAAAGACCTACAAATGACTATGAAAAAGAAATATTTAAAAAAGTATTTGGTATGGAAGTAAATGAGGTATATTCTGCTGTAGGATGTGAGGAATGCGGCAATGGATATAAAGGTCGTATTGCAATTCATGAAGTTTTACTTATTACACAAGAAATAAGGGATGCTATAAGTAATAATATGCCTAAAGATCAATTGCGTACTTTAGTTTATAATACTGATGTTAATACTTTATTACAGGATGGTCTTGAAAAAGTTATAGCTGGATATACAACTTTTGAAGAAGTAGTTAAATTAATTGAGTTAGATGATGATATTGATGATAATAGAGTCGCTGCTTATAAATTCAATTTAAATAAGGCTTTAGAACAAGCTGAAATTTCAAAAACAAGTAGAATTAATACCGAAGAAATAAAACAAGCTTTAGAAAAAGATGATAGTAATTCCTTATTTAAGGATAATCCATCCGTAAGTCTATTTAAAGATGATGCTGTATCAACTCCTAAACCTGTAATTGATGATGTTGAAGAATTAGATATTTAATAAAAAACTTGTTTCAATTATGAAACAAGTTTTATTTTTTTATTTTTCTTAAATATTTATAAAATTTAAGCATCATATTATATGTTGAATAATAAAATTTACTTATAATTAAATCAAACTCTCCAATTAATTCTACTACATCAGAATTAAATCCTCTTTTAAAATCAAACAATCCATAGTTTTCATTATCTTTACTGAAATTACCATCTATACCATAAAAATTTAATCTATCATATCCATTTTCCTTGGCATATTCAATCATTTCATATTGCATTAAATATTGCGCTCCATAACCCATAAATTCTTTATATGATCCCCCGAATAAGTATACTATCTCTTTACCATAGCTTAAATATAAACCAGCTGCTATTGTAGGACTAGAGCCATATAATTTAATATCTTCTTCTAACGCTTTTAATCTCTTCTCTATCGCTTCTATTTGAGAATTATATTCATTTACTTGATTTTGCTTTTTAAAATTACTTTCAATATTTTTTATTCTATCTTTTAAATGTTCTATATCTAATATCATAGATTTCTTTAAATCATCCAAGTTTATACTTGCCAACATAATTCTTATCATACCATGTTCTTTAAGTGTATTGTACATAGTCTGATAATATGACAAAGATCTATCAGAAAACTCTCTTCTTTCCGCTGTATGATTCATTATCTTTTTAAATTTTTCTATATCATCATAAGAAGCTACAGTAATTGATATACAATTTTTTCTACTTTTATTTATCATCCATCTAGTTGTTTGTCTCATTTCTTTTAATAGTTGCTCAGTTGATTTATCTTTTAAATCAAGCACTGATATCCATCTAGGTTCTAAATCTTTTTTATCTTTAGCATCTTTATAAAATCCGTAATGCACATATCCTAAAGATTTTAAATAATCTACCAATTTATCATTACCTTCTGATAAAGCATTACCATCTTTATCTCTCTTTATATATTCTATATATGGATTTATTTTTAAAAATATTCCTGAATTTGATTTTATATATGACTTCAATTGTTTTGTAAATTCACCTAATAATTTAAAATCATTATAATCAATTGCAAAACCTCTAGGTGCATAATACATCTTTTTATTAATTATAGGTAATTTCCTACTTAATAATGTAGTAGCTGCTACTAATTTTTTATTATCAAATAATCCTACTACATTCATTTCCCATCCAGTTTTAGATTTAAACTTTGCCCATTCTATACTTTGAAAAAAATTATATTTATCAATCTTCTTTATAAATTGATTATACTCCTTCTCTTCTATTTCAACTAATTTCATACATTCACCCTATTCATATTTTACCATATAATATGACTTTTTACATTACTTAACAAAATCTTTTTGTAACAAATCTTCTTATAGCACTTCCTATTCCCCTACCTATTTCATATATTTGACCAATCCCACGAATTATACTAGTAACTAATGCTCCTGGAATTGATCCACCATTTATTTCTTTTAATTCTTCTTTTGTTAATTCCATAATCTCCTCCTAATTACATTTTAATGGCCTTGTATATCCATCAATTATCCCTGCTATAAATGATATTATTCCACCAAATATTAAAAATTTATATTTTAATATTCCCCCACCATTTATTTCTTTCAATTCTTCTTTTGATAATTCCATAATTCCTCCTTAATTATCTATAGTTAATTTCTTTTCAAACAAACTATTACATTCTTTTGAATGACTAATATAAATAATAGTTTTATCAATATATGCATTCAATATATTTTTTATAATATTAAATTCATCTGTGTTCTCTAATCCACTCAAAGATTCATCTAATATCAATATCTTGCTGTTTTTTAGTAGTGCTCTAGATACTATTATTCTTTCTCTTTCACCAATACTCAAGTTACTTCCATTTTCTTCTATAATACTATTCAAATTTAAATTTCTATATTTTAATACTTTATCTAATCCTGTTAATTGCAATATTTTATTTAAATTTTCATCATTATTATTTAAAACAATGTTATTGTATAATGTATCATTGAATAATTTTTCATCTTGAGAAACATACGTAATATAATTTGACACATCAATACTATTTATTTCTTTTTGACCAATATATATCATATTATTAGTCTTATAATCTTTATTTAACAATTTAAAAATAGTTGATTTACCACTACCAGATGTACCTGTGATTAAAATCTTATCGCCATCTTTTATCTTTAAGTTAAAATTATTCAATATATTAGTATAGTTATCATATGAAAATGTAAGATTTCTAAAATCAATATCATAATTATCTAAATAATCACTATTACTTTCATCACTTTTATGAGCATATATTTCACTAACTCTTTTAATAGCATTTATTCCATTTTTTAATACTGGACTTAAATCACATATATCTTTTAGTGGTTCTATAAAATAAACAATTAATGCATCAAATAATATCAATTCACTAAGTAATATAGTATTCTTATTTACTAACATAATTCCTAAATATAAAAGTATGTTTATTCCAATGTATAAAATTAAATTTTTTATATAATTCATATTATTATACAAATTATTATATTTTTTATTAATATTGATGTTTAAATTATAACTTTCTTTAAATATATCATGTCTATAATTTTTTAAATTTAGATTTTTAATACTGCTGATTAAATTAATATTTTCTAAGAGTACTTCATTCTTTATTGAATTTGTTTCTTGATTCTTTTGAATTATTTTTTTTAATCTTTTATCAAATACTATTAATACTAAAAAATATAAGAAACATATCAAAAAAAATATAATAGAAAGCTCTAAATTAATATTTATTAATATTACAGAAGTAATGATTATAAGACTTAAATCTATGAATATAAATATTGGAAATCTTATTAGCAAATCTTTTATATATTTTATATCTTCAAACTTGGTAATTATATCTCCAGAGTTCCTACTAACAAAATAATAACTAGGAAGTGATAACATTTTTAAATGCATAGTAAGAGTCATACATTTATCAACGTTCTTTTCTAATCTTATCAGAATTTTATTCCTAATAAATTCTATAAATTCTTTTAATAATATAATAGTAATAAAAAATAGAACAATGCTTATAGTAGTAAATCCATCTATTAATACTTTAAAATAATGATTACTAACTAGGGTAAAAATAATTGAGAATATTGAGAGTAATATTATTAGTATATAACTTTGTTTGTTTTTAATAATTATGTTTAAATAAGTTTTATAATTTTTTTCTTTTATTACGTCTAATTTTCTTACTGGTATTAACTCTATAATTATATTATCCCATAATTTTAAAAAGTCTTTCTTATTATACTTTTTAATTCCATAATATGGATCAAATATAATTACATATTTAATAGTAAATTTGTATAGTACTACATAATGATTATAACCATTTTCAAAAACTATATGGCATATTGAGGGTTTTATTATTTTATCTAATTCTTCATATTTACATTTTAATCCTCTAGCTTTAAATCCTAGTTTATTTGAGGCCTCAATTAAATTTAAAGCTGTAATACCTTTGTTATTGCACTTAGTTAAATCTCTAATATTATTAAAAGTATTGTCACCATTGTAATATTTAATTATTGATAAAAGGCATGCTGCACCACAATCTTTTAAATTACGCTGATAAACTTTTTTATACATGCTATCACTTCCTAATTAAATATTAGTGATTTGTCCCTTCTTAACCTCTATATAATAAAAAAAGGATATTATTTTTTAAAATATCCATTTTCTACATAATTTGTTTCATTTTCTACAATAAATGCCTTAGCATCTACCTGCTCAACTATACGTCTTACCTCACGTTCTTTTTTCTTATCAATTCCAATATAAAGCATATATTTAGCAGTTGTATTATACGCATTACAATCAATTATAGTTACTGCATAACCAGCATCTCTTAGTATATCAGCTAATACAATATTTTCTGTAAAAACCTGAATTGCTATTTTACCTTTAATTAGTTTACCTGCTAAAAATCCACCAATATATGTTCCTGTAGCGAATCCTAAAGCATATGAAATTGCTATATAAATGCTTTTATCATCTGTAGATAATGCCTCTCTTACTACCAAAAACCAAATTAAAACCTCAATAAAACCTATTAATGCTGCTATTAATCTTTTACCCTTCACTGTAAACATTGTTCGAATAGTTCCCAACGTAACATCTGTTATTCTTGCCAAAAATACTTTAAGACATAAAAAAAGCATATCATCACCTCTATTTAGTTTGCCAAATTATTAAAATTATATTATTATTATAATATAATATTATTAGATAGTAAAGTTTTATGTTTTGAAGGTGACAAAATGAAAAAATATATTCCTAATTTGCTTACAACGTATAGGCTAATAACTGCTTTCCTAATTCCGGTATTTTTCTTTTTAGGAAATTATAATACATTAGCAATTATGTTTATTATTGCTATAATATCTGATGCTTTAGATGGATATTTAGCAAGAAGATGGAATGTAACTTCTAACTATGGAAAAATTGTTGATATAATTGGAGATAAAGCTCTTGCAATTATGGCTTCAATAACTTTTATAATATCTATTAATAATCTTTTTATTCTGACTCTTATACTTGAGATAATGATTATTCTTGTTAATTCTATCGATTATATAAAATCTAATAAAGGTTTAGAAGAACACTTAAGTTCTAAATTTGGAAAAATTAAAACATGGTTTTTATTTACAGCTTTATTTGTAGGCTTTTTAAGCTATAAAATCAATTTTTTTAAATACTTACTATTTCCTTTAATTATTATCACTGCAATTGCACAAATTATAACTTTTATTGATTATTTTAAAAAAAAGTATATTATCAAGTAATATACTTTTTATAAACTATTTTTTATGTCTGTTTTAGAAAATTTTTTAAAACAGATAATAGACAAAATTATTAAATATAATACACATATACATATTGATATATTCAAATTTTTATCATAAATTTTGTTTATAATATTTGATGATATATCCCAGTGTATATTCATAAAGATTTTTAAAAATTTCATAGACTCCATATTTGAATATACTATTAATATCTTAGATGAAATATATAATACGAATGAAAATAAAACTACAAATGTTGTACTTTTAGTAATGTTGTTTAAAAATATTATCATAAGTGGCAGTAATAATATCATTGGTATTTTTCCTAATAATATCATCAGCATGTATTTGTATATACTATAAACTTGCACTGTACCATTATATATTACTACTGGTATTTTTAAACTTTGTAATCCAAAAAACATTGTACCAATTATAATTTGAAATAAAAATATAAATAAAAATAGTAATATAAATATTATAATTGTTGTTATATACTTAGATAACAATATTTTTCTTCTACTACAAGGAAGTATTAGTAATTGTTTAATTGTTCCATGACTATATTCTTCAATTAATATACCACCACAAATGATTAATAACATGACAATTATTAATATTTCATATTCATTAAAAAAATTAATTAAAATCCCTCTTAAATCATTAATTTTATTTATATCATTCTTAGTATCCAATATATACTTATTTATTTGTTCTTCTTCGATTGAATTAGAACTAATATAATTATCTATAGCTTTATTTATATAATCATATCCATATTTTATATTATTATTTAATCTATAATTTAACATTTCTATATATTTTATATTGTTTTTATTTTTTTCAATTTCATCATATACAAAACTTTTCCAATTATCCTCTTTAAATTTTTTTAAATATGATTGATCTTCAAAATTCAATATATTTTCAAACACATATGATTGCCATGAATTATATCCATATTGTTCCTTTATTCTATTTAATTCAATCATATACTCATATTCATTTATTTTTTCAACTGTGCAAAACGTACAGTTTTCTATTTTATTTTTATATATCTCTTGTTCTTTTCTATAATCTATTTCTTCCTTAAAATTTCCTATATCATCTAGCTTATATTTATATATTAAATTTGTACCAATAATAAATAATAACATTATAACTACACATACATTTAGTTTTTTATTTAACATTTTTGATAATTCATTTTTTATAAGATTAATTAGCATAGTCACTTCCTATTGTCTCCAAAAATTTATCTTCCAAAGTTTTTAACTTAGGATATACTGAATATATATCTATATTACTTTTTACTAAACTTTGTATTATTATTGGTATAAATTCCTTATTACAAATTACTTCAAATTTATTTTTTGAAATTATAATATTATCAAACAATAAATTTATATTGTCAGTATTAGATACTTCAAATATATATTTTATATTTCCTACATCACTTTTATAATCTTTTTCTAAGGTTTCTATTATTTTCCCATCTTTTATTATGCAAATTTTATTACATATGGAATCTAATTCACTTAAGATATGACTAGATATTAATATACCTACTTTCTTATTTTGTAACTTTTTTAATACTTCTCTTAGCATGTTAAATCCTTCTATATCTAGACCATTTGTAGGTTCATCCAATACCAATAATTTAGGATTATTTAATAAAGATAATGCTATTCCAAGTCTTTGTTTCATTCCAAGTGAATATTTTGATACTTTTTCATCAATTTCTTTGCTTAATCCAACTAAATCAATTATTTCATTTACATCTTTATCACTAATATTATATATTTTTGATTTTAATTTCAGATTTTTTCTGCCTGATAAATTTTCATAGAACGCTGGTGTTTCTACTATAGCACCAACTTCTTTTATTGCCGCAACATAATTTATATCATTATCAAAATTATTTATTATTATTTTACCAGAATCTTTATGTTGCAAATTTAATATTAACTTTATTATAGTTGTCTTACCACTACCATTCATTCCAACAAATCCTACTATTTCACCAGCACTTATATCAAATGAAATATTATCAATAATTTTCTTCTTACCAAAACTTTTGGTTAAATTTTCGCAATGTAAAATAAGATTGTTCATGAATCACCTCTATTTATATATTAAATAAAAAGTAATTAGTTACCTCTAACTAATTACTATTTTCCATATTTTTATAAAATTCATATCTTTCTTTTACATCTTCTTTTAACTTTTTAAATAATTCTTCTGCTCTTGCTTCATTAACTATTTTTAATGCTTTAAATCTTGTCTCATTATCTATGAACTTATCTAATAAATCAAAATCAGGTTCTTTCATGTCTAAATTAAATTCCTTAGTTTTAGCATTATATCTAAATATTGGATAATATCCAGATGAAACTGCTAATTTTTGTTCTTCAATAGCACTTTCCATACCACTCTTTATTCCATGATTTATACAATGAGCATATGCAATTATTATTGCTGGGCCATCATGTTTATCAGCTTCTATAAAAGCTTTTATTACTGCATTCATATTAGCAAGTGACACTTGTGCTACATACGTATTTTTATAGCACATTGCTATCCTAGCTAAGTCCTTTTTAGAATTATCTTTACCATTCGATGTAAATTTAGCTATAGATCCTCTATTAGATGACTTAGAGGATTGTCCTCCAGTATTTGAGTAAACTTCTGTATCTAATATTAAGATTTTAGCATTATCATTTGTAGAAAGTATATGATCAATTCCACCAAATCCAATATCATAAGCCCAGCCATCTCCTCCAATGGTCCATATATTTCTTGCAATTATATATTCTTTCAAAGGCAATAATTTACTATCAGTATAATCTATATTTTCATATACTTCTTTTGTAATATCATAATTATCATAATTTTCTAACCACTTATTAAATAAATCCTTATTCTTACTATTTATTTCTTCTTCCATTATTTGTTTTATTTTAGCCCTATTTCTATTATATGAAAGTAATAAACCATATCCAAATTCTGCATTATCTTCAAATAATGAATTAGCCCATGGTATTTTATATGGTATGCTTGGGAATGAAGCTCCATAAATTGATGAACAACCAGTTGCATTAGATATTGCTATCTTATTTCCAAATAATTGCGTTAATAATTTTATGTAAGGAGTTTCACCACAACCAGCACATGCACCACTAAATTCAAATAATGGTTTTTTAAATTGAGTTCCTTTTACTGTACTATTTATTTGATCAACTTTTTCAGTTACTTTAGTTAAATAATCAAAATTATTATTATCTTTTACTTTTTCAAATGGTTCCATTGTTATGGCACCTGATGGACATACATGTGAACATAATGAACAACCAGTACAATCTAATTTAGATATACCTATTGTATATTGATATTTTGATCCAATAGCTTTTCTTAAATTATCTTTTAATGACTTAGGTGCTTTATTTACTTCATCCTCATTAAGTAAATATGGTCTTATTACGGCGTGAGGACACACAAATGAACATTGATTACATTGTATACACTTGTCTTTATTCCACACTGGAACATTCTCTGCTATACCTCTTTTTTCATGTTCAGTAGTGCCAATAATATAGCTACCATCTTTATATTCTTTAAAATCACTTACTTTTAATTTGTTACCATCTAATGAACTAATCATATCAAATACTTTATTATATTTTTTCTCTTTAGTATCTATAAATTCAATTTCATTAAACTTAATTTTTATTTCTTTTAAATAATCTAATGCTTCATCTATAACTGCTTTATTTGAATCTATTACATCTTTACCCTTCTTTAAGAATCTTTTTTCAACACTTTCTTTTATTTTTTCTATAAAATCATATCCTAATATATGCAATATACATACTTCTAATATTGTACTTATTTTATTCTTTAAACCATGCTTATTAGCAAGACTATATGCATCAATTGCATAGAATTTGATTTTTCTATCAATTATTATTTTTTTTATATTACCATCTAATAAGTCATCTATTTCTTTTTCACTTAAAGATGTTACAAAGATAAATGTACCATTTTTCTTTATATTAGATAGCATATCATATTTACCCATATAAGATTCTTTTGAACATACTACTAAACTTGGATTATCAATATAATATTCGCTTCTAATTGGTTTATCTGATAATCTTATATGACTTCTAGTAATTCCTCCACTTTTCTTTGAATCATATTGAAAATAGCCTTGAACGTATTTCTCAGTATTATCTCCTACTAACTTTAATATATCCTTTGATGCACTTACCATTCCATCAGAACCATAACCATACACTAAAAATTCATCTTTTTGTTCTTTTGTGTGATAATCTTTCACTGGTATACTTAAATTTGTTACATCATCTTCTATACCAATAGTAAACCCGTTAAATGAATTCTCTCCTAAAAAATCATATACTGCTTTTATATGAGAAGCGTTTGTATCTTTACTAGATAGTCCATATCTACCTCCTACTATTTTAGGTTTGGATTTTCTATCATTAAATAAACTTACTACATCCAAATATAGTGGCTCTCCAATACTTCCTGGCTCTTTTGTCCTATCTAAAACTGCTATATCAGTTACTGTTTCTGGCAATACATCAAAGAAATACTTTGATGAGAAAGGTCTGTAAAGATGTACTTCTATCAATCCTAATTCATCATTTAAATCATCTATTACTTCCCTTATAGTTTCACATACTGATCCCATTGCTACTATTATTTTTTTAGCAGTTTTCGAACCATAATATTCAAATGGTGCATAATTTTTACCAGTTTTCTTATTTATTTTTTTCATATAATCATTAACTATATCTGGTAATTTTAAATAATCTTTATTTCTTACCTCAGCCATTTGAAAATATACATCTTCCATCATAGCTGTACCTTTTACTTTTGAATTTATACTCAATGCTTTATTTCGAAATTCATTTATTTTTTTAAAATCAACTATATCAATAATATCTTCTTTTTCAAGAATATTTACTTTTGATAATTCATGACTAGTTCTAAAACCATCAAAGAAATTTATAAATGGTAGACTAGCTTTTATTGATGATAAATATGATACTATTGTTAAATCCGAAACGCTTTGAACAGAAGATGATGCCATAATTGCAAATCCAGTAGGACGTATAGCATAGATATCTTGATGATCTCCTAATATACTTAGTGCATGAGTTGCTATACTTCTTGCTGCTACATTTATTACACAAGGTAGCATTTCTCCAGCTATTTTATACATATTTGGTATCATTAATAGTAACCCTTGACTTGCAGTAAATGTTGTCGCAATACTACCGTTAGTAAGTGCACCATGAACAAATCCAGCTGCTCCTGCCTCGCTTTGCATTTCAATTACTTTTACAGGCATATCAAAAATATTTGTCATTCCTTTACTTGCCCATTCATCTATATGCTCAGCCATTGTACTAGAAGGTGTTATAGGATAAATCCCTGCTATGTCTGAAAACATATATGCACTTTGTGCACAAGCTTCATTTCCATCTATTGTCTTACGTTTCATATCATCACATCCTAATGAATATTATAATACATTTTTGCTATTTATACAATTAAAGAAAAAGAGATATTTGATTATCCCTTATCTTTAATTTCTTCAATTTTTTCTATAAAATATTTTGATCCAACTATTTTAAATGTGTACTTATAAGATTTATATAAATCCCAATTTGCTGGTATTTTATCTACATCTATGTCTTTATAATCTCCAACTTTTAACATTTCTTTTTGATTTGTCCTTTTATAATCATCATAATACTCAACCACATCAAAATCATACAATCCGAAAGCATTAGTAGAATATATATATAATTTATTATTATCTTTTTCTGCCTTTGTTATTTTTTTATTAATAAAAGTGAATCCTCCTCCGCCATCACATGGAGCACTTACATAAACTTTACTATCTTCAATTTGAATATCATAAATACCGAGAGTGCGCATCTTACTTCCAGGTTCAGATTCTTCACTATTATTCTCAATATCTTTTAAACTAATATTATAATTATAATTAAATATTTCTTTTAATTTTGAATTTATTTCTTCTAAAGTGAGAGCTTCTGATTTTTCAAAACTACATGCACTTTTTATAATACCTTCTTCAAGCATCTCAGAAAAAGCGGTATCTAATAATTCATAATTAGATATATTTTTAATATCAAATTGTTTACCATACGCTGATTCCTCTGTAATTTTTATTTTTTCAAAAGAATTCATTGCATCTTTTACCATTTTTGAGCTTATTGCTATATCCTCAATTTTAATTTCAGGAACATTTTCTTCTTCAGTTACATTATTTTCTTTTAAATCATCATTTTTACTATAAAAATATTTTTTATATAACAATAATCCAAATATAATGCATAATAATATAATCGCTACAATTATTAATAACTTCAATTCACTATTTTTATCTTTCATAATTCCTCCTTATTTGTATTATACCAAATAAAGTTATTTGTTTTCAATTAAAAAAAGAACGGATTAACCGTTCATTTGTTTTGCTACTTCTTCAGCAAAATTTTCATTTTTCTTTTGAAGACCTTCACCAACTTCATATCTTACCATAGATACTATAGAACCACCATTTGCTTTTACATATTCAGAAACACTTTTTTCATCA
The DNA here is from genome assembly GCA_017428495.1 of Bacilli bacterium. Classification (GTDB taxonomy): domain Bacteria; phylum Bacillota_I; class Bacilli_A; order RF39; family UBA660; genus CAG-1193. The sequence continues at coordinate 107,192 of JAFRQS010000026.1, forward strand.
TCTTTAACAAATGGTTGTTCAGTTAAACATACTTCTTTATAGAATTTCTTTATTCTGCCTTCTACCATCTTAACTGCTATATTTTCAGGCTTTCCCTCATTTATAGCTATTTGTTTTTGAATTTCTCTTTCATGGTCTACATCTTCAGATGGTACTGATTCTATATTTAAGTATTTTGGTCTCATTGCTGCAGCATGCATAGCTACATCTTTAGCAACTTCAGTATTAGCACCATTAAGTACTACTAAAACACCAATTTTTCCACCCATATGGATGTAAGAACCAAATGTCTCATTATCACTTTTTTCAACTAATTCAAATCTTCTAAAACTAATCTTTTCACCAATTTTAGCAATTTTATTAGTTATTGTATCCTCTAAAGTTCCATCTTCTGTAGTTAATTTTAATGCATCTTCTACAGTGTTTACATTTGATTTAACTAATAAATTTGAAATTGTATTCATTAAATCTTTAAATTCATCATTCTTAGCAACAAAATCTGTTTCTGAATTTACTTCAATTATAACAGCTTTATTACCTTCTATAAGTATATTAACAAGTCCTTCAGCAGCTATTCTATCAGCCTTTTTAGCAGCTTTTGAAATACCTTTTTCTCTTAGCCATTCACTTGCTTTATCTAAGTTACCATCAGTTGCTTCTAAAGCTTTTTTACAATCAAGCATACCAGCACCAGTTAATTCTCTTAATTCTTTTACCATACTTGCAGTAATCATAAAAATCCTCCTTTAGCAACTATTTTAAACTTTTAATTAATTCATCTTTTTTCATCTTTGAATATCCTTCGATATTCTTTTCTTTTGCCAATTTTTTTAATTCAATAACTGTTAATTTATTTAAATCTACTTTTTCTTCGACTTCGGCTTTTTTAGATTTAACAGCTTTCTCTTTCTTTGGCTTATCTTCTTTTTTAGTTTCTTTTTCTTCTTTTACTTCTAATTCTTTATTTACATTTTCTTCTTCTAAATTCTCATTTTCTTTCTTAGGATGTACTCCTTTATCTTCTTCACTAATTAAGTCTACCATAGGGCATCCATAAACTTCTGCAACAGCATTGTTTAATGCTCCCATAACAACTTTAACAGCACGTATTGCATCATCATTAGCAGGGATTACAAAATCAACATCATCTGGATCACAATTAGTATCTACTATACCAAATACAGGAATATGTAATCTTCTAGCCTCTTTAATAGCATTTATTTCCTTTCTTGGATCAACAATTATTAAAGCTTCAGGAACTTTCTTCATGTTTCTAATTCCACATAAATACTTATTCAATTTCTCATATTCTTTACGAATTTTAACTACTTCTTTCTTTGGTAATTGTTCAAATACACCATCTTTTTCCATTTTTTCAATTTCATCAAGACGATTTATTCTTTTTCTAATTGTTCTAAAATTAGTTAATGTTCCTCCTAACCATCTCTCATTTACATAGAACATATTTGTTCTTTCTGCTTCTTCTTTTGCAGCTTCTTGTGCTTGTTTTTTAGTTCCTACAAATAATACCTTTCCACCATTTTCACAAATCTTTTTGATTTCAGCATATGCTTCCTCTATTAATTTTTGTGTTTTTTGAAGATCAATAATGTAAATATCATCTCTTGCAGTAAAGATGTATTCTTTCATTTTTGGATTCCATCTTTTTGTTTGATGTCCAAAATGAACTCCAGCTTCTAATAAATAACTCATTGAAACTACTGTCATAAAATCTCTCCTTTCGTTTTTTCCTCTGAATACTTCTAAAAAATATCACCAATTTGGCACTAGATATTTAAATCCATATTCATGTGTTTTTAAAAAAGCCGAAATTATTATATCAAAATATATAATTTAATACAATATTTTATTAAAAAAAGAAGTGTTATTTCACTTCTAATTCTATTCTAAATCTTTGATTTTTATTAATTTTTAATGAATAATTAGTATCTTTTACTTTAATTGCTCTTTCAAATATATCATTTAATTCTCCATAATCTTTTACGTTAGAATCAGTTTTTATATATATTGCATATGTTCCTTTCCCTAAATCACTTAAATCTATATTATTTTTAAACCACGCTCTTACTTTAGAATAATTATCTGGCACTACCAAAGTTATATTGTATGCCCCATTATCTATATATCCCAAATCATACTCAAATCTCTCATATGTATTTATATTTTCAAACACAATTTTTCTATCTATTTCTTTATCAGTAGAATATATACCACCTACGTTAAATGATGAACCATATATATCTAATTTACCATCAACAATATCAATTGATTCATATTGATTAAACATATTATCTTTTGTAGGTGTATTTGTATCACTTATAAGTCCTTCATCTCTTATAAATAATTCTACTGGTATAGTTTTTAAATAATAATTAGTTCTAAATTGATATCCTCTATTATTATTTGTAAATTTTGATGCAATATCTACTGATAACATATTACTTAATATTTCTAAGGATTCATATTGTCCACTTCTTGCTCTTACATATAAAGAATAATTACCTTGTGGAATATCACTAAAATCTAAATTACCTGTAAACCACGAATATTCATTACTATATTTACTCACACTTGGTATTTGATATGGCATTTGTTTTGAATCTAAAATTCTATTAAGATTCTTTTCATAAGTTTTTCCATTTGTTTCATCTTTTAAAATTAAATCATATTTTATATTTCTATCTTTAGTATTATTTAAATCACTTATAGCAAGGTATCCAGTCAATTTAACTAATTTTTCACTGCTTACACTTAACTCCTGTAATCCAAACAAACCAGCTTTTTTTGTATATACTTTTTTTACATTTTCATCCATAAGTGTAATATATGATGAATGAACATATCCATAATTATTATCTCTATTATATAAATTATCTGCTTTGGATACTTGTATTACATCAGTTCTATCATCATTTAACAAAGCATCTGTCTGTACTTTATACCAAATATCACTATTATTTATCTTCTCACCTTTTACTTTTTCCAATATAATAACTGGAATATTGGTAACCTTGTGAGCTTTTGATTCAAGTGAATAAAGTTCTATAGATTTTGTTGAAGCTTCTTTCATAACCTTTACACTATCATCAGATATTTTTACACCTATTGTGTATTTATTAAAATCTTTATAATCTGCATATGCATCTAAACTTCTATACATAGATGCTATTTTCTCGCCCCAATATGGATCTGAAGCATACTTTACATTTATTCCACTATTCTTATTTCCCAAGTGACTGCCATGATAGTTCCCAGAATAATCTTTTGTTTCTGCAAATAAAGTATTTATGTAGTAATATGCATGCCTATATATTCCATCTGCTACTGTATTATATCCATTTGCTGATGTCATAACGCTAGAATCATATGCACTATGCCCAAATAGATTGTTTTTTGTCCTTGCAAGAGCACTGGTTCCCCAACCACTTTCATTAATAGCAGTTGAAATAGAAATAGCTGCATTTACTCCATATTTATTCTGGGCATCAATAAATGTTAACTCTTCACCATATAACGCTGATTTTTCCTTTGAATTATAACCTCTTGACTCTAAAAAGTTTTTAATATCATCAGATGTTATATTTGAATTAGTTCTTATTGGTGAATACATATAATAATTATAATATGGTATTACATTGACAGCTTTTTCACTACTATCACTCTTATAATCTAATAGCATATTTTCCAATGTTGTATAAAAATAATTACCATCAAAACTATAATATTTTATTATTTCTCCATTTTCATCTTTTGCTTTTAATGAAGTTGGTGCTTGACCTAAATTTATGTATGTTGAATAGCAATTGCTTGCTGTTATTTTCTTTGATAATCTATGTACTAAATCCCCATTATCATTTACATAATAGTAGCTAGGACTTCTAACCATTGTAATTGGTACTACTTCATATCCATTATATTTTTTACCATTTAAAGACAATAGTGAGTTAATCCAACCAGTTACACCAGATATTTTCATATTAATTCTAGAAGTTCCATTATTATAATCTATAAACGCTGCATCTACTCCTCCAAATGCACCATGTCCATTTATATAAGTATATGAACTATTATTAGTAGCAGTAGTATAAACTAGTGATATAGTCATTGTAGTATTAGTAGTATTTAAGTCTACCAAAGCATATTCACTATTTAATACCTTATCTACATAATTACCTTTTTCATCTTTTCGCTTGCCTATTATTGCTAAAACTTTATCTTTTTCACTCTTTAACTCATGCATATATTTTAATGCATCATCATATGATTCAAAAGTCTTTAAATATTCAACATTTGATTCATCATAAACTATAGTAGATACATTATCACACTTTGTATTTGATTTATTGTCTTTTATATATACGACTTGATATCCTTCACTACCAAATTTATAATTTACTTCTGCAAAAACAGTTACAAGAGGTGTAAAAAAATCAAACAAAACACATATCAACAAAATATATGCTATTTTCTTCATAAAATACACCTCCATATCATATATATTATAACATTCAATACATAAAATGTGATATTTGTAAACATATTTTTACATATTAAGTGTAAATTATACAATAATATTTTTAATATTGAGTTAATAATAAAATTAAGATATAATTATATAAGTTATTGGAGGCATTATGAAAAAAATATTAAAAAGACTTAAGAAAAAACCAATATTAATTTTTACTTCTATATTTTTTTGTTTGTTTTTAATGAGTTCAATATGTTTACTATACTCTATTTTAAGAGTTGCAAATATAGAAAACACTCTAAGATATTTAGTAAGTGGTATATTAATATTACTTATAATGTATTTTTTCTTTGGAATGATAAAAATTATATTTAAAGGAAAAAATGCTGGCATAATTATGTATGACATTATTTTTATTCTACTTTTTGTAATAACAGCTTATTTAACAACTACCATAAGTGGAATATATAATTCTATTTCTAGAATGTATAGAGATAATTACAAATACTCAGTTAGTTTAATTACATTATCAAAAAGTGATATAAATGATATTAAAAACTTTAAGGATTTAAAAATTGCTATCTCAAATGTAGAAAATAGTAGTGAATTAAATGAGGTATCTAATTCAATCATCACAGAAAATAAATTAAATGAGTCAAATACAATAGTAGAATATGATAATAATACTACTATGTTGAATGATTTATATAATAAAAAAGTGGATGCTGTTATGTTACCTTCTAACTATGTATCAATATATGAGTCTATAGATGATTATAAAGATATTAAAGAAGATACAAAAGAAATTATTAGTAAATCAAAAACAGTAAAAAAAGAAAATGTTACATCTAAGAAAAATGAATCCGAACCATTTACTTTACTTATTTTTGGAATGGATTCTACAATAAAGGACATATCTACAGTAACTTCTTTTAATGCGGATTCACTAATACTTATAACTTTTAATCCTAAAACATATAATTCTACTATATTAAGCATACCTAGAGATACTTATGTACCTATAACATGTATAAACAATTCTCCTGAAAGTAAAATAACTCATTCTGGATGGAGAGGAGAATCCTGTGTAATAAAGACAATAGAAGATTGGATGGATATAAAAGTAGATTATTACTTAAAAGTAAATTTCACTGCTGTTGTTAATTTAGTAGATGAAATTGGTGGAATAAAAGTTAATGTGCCATATAGTTTTTGTGAACAAAATTCTAATAGACAATGGGGTGCAAATACTGTTTATGTAAAAAAAGGTGAACAAACATTAAATGGTGAGCAAGCTTTAGCATTAGCAAGAAATAGACATCCTAACCCAAAATGTGGTGCAGAATGGGCTAATTACCAATCTAATGATTTAGTAAGAGGAGATAATCAGCAATTAATTCTTAATGCAATAACAAATAAACTAGTTAAGAATCTATCAATCGATAAAATTCGTTCAATACTTGATATTATTGGTACAAATGTCGATACAAATATGCATATAAATGAAATTACTAGTTATTATAATACAGCTAAACAACTTGCATTTGATAATGAAAATATTATAAATTTTGAAAAACTTCAATTAAGTACATATGGTAAAAGTTTATATGATCCATTACTTAATATGAATGGAATGTCAATGCAAATATATTATAAAGATAGTTTTAATCAAGTAGTAAAAGAAATGAAAGTTAATCTTGGATTAGAAGAACCAGAATTAATTACTACATTCTCTTTTTCAATAAATAATCCTTACAAAGAAACTATTATTGGAAAAGGAACATTCAATCAAGCTGATATACAAACGGTACCTTACTTTAGAGGTAAAAATATATCAGAATTACAATATTGGGCAAATGAAAATGGTATCAATTTAAATATTACATATCAAGATACAAATGAGCAACTTGACAATACAATAATTAATCAAGGTGTTCCATCTACATATAGAATGGATAAACTAGACAAATCAAATACATATACTGTAATTGTAGCAAGAAATATAAGTGGTACTATAGAAAATAGTTCTGATATAAATGAATAAAGAGTTCTAATTGAACTCTTTTTTTACTTATATCTTTTTACTTTTGATTTTATTTCATAACTTGACAAATCCACATTATTACTATTTGCAATATCTAATAACTACTCTGGAGTTGCATTCTCTACTCTACTTACATCTAAAAATGCAGCTGGATAAAAAGGAGTTGCACTACCATAATAATCCATTAAATCTTTTTTTAATTTATCTCCATCAATAATCATATTAATCTCCCTTGTATTTCATATATAACAATATTAAAATACTATTTATTACATATGTCAATGTAAATATAATCATAAACCACATAAATGATATATATATCGATTGTTTATATACAAATAGAAATGGATATGGTCCTTCTAATACTTTTAATATATTTAATACTAATAATACAACTGCATATATAAATGTTACTGAAACACTATATAAATAATCCTTTTTATTTACATTAATATTATCAAAAAATATTAGCGTTAAAGCAGAAAATGTTGGACATAATAAATGATGATATAATAATGGACCTGTAAATAGCATATAATCATAATTAAAATTATGCATAGGAGCTAGAATAAATACAACTACTATAAATGTAAGCATCAAGCATGAAGTTGTAACATATTTAAATATTTCTAACCATCTAGGTATTTTTTTATTAAATAATAGGTATATCAAAAATAGTAATGATGATATAAGTGCAAGTAAATTGCTATCCTCGGTATAATATTCTATAGATATTTTATTTGTATATTTATAACAAATAATAAAGCCAATTATCTCTAATATAACTATTAATAAATTAAAAGCAATTGCATACTTCCTTTTCATTTTTTTACCCCACTTAAATATATCTTTTTAACAAAAGCACCTCTTTTTTCTCTTTTACTATCACAAGTATTAATTATATCTTCTAATGATTTATTCTCTAATTTTGCAAGTGCTATCATTACTTCCAACATATCAGCTAATTCTTCAATTCTATCAGTTCCAGTAGATGATAAAACTTCTTCTAATTCTTCTTTTAATTTCTTTTCTAATTCTAATTTATATTCCTCATTAGATAATATCCTTGTAATTGGAATTTCTCCGTTATTTTCGATTATTTCAGGTATTTTATCTCTTACTAATTTGTTATAACTCATAACATCACCAATTTAATTTTACCATTAAAATTATAAAGTTACAAATTACTTTATATTTTCTTCTTCTTTAATTAAAGCAGAATTTACATAATCAGTTACAATTTTCAATATTTGCTCTTTTGTAAAATTATATCTATTATTTGAATCTGGTTGTATATCAAAATATGATAAGCATGTTTCAAAGCATATACCACTATATAGATATTTCATTGAAATATCTATACTTAATCCTTCACTTACTTCAATTTTTGTATTATTGGGAAAATTAACATATACTTTCCCATCTATGTCTAATAATATATAAACTTTTCGAGTATAGTCTTCTTCACCATCTATTACTATTCTTGTAGGATTTATAAAATTAATATTTGGTTTTAATACTCCATCATCACTTTGTTCATAATTAGATACTACAGCCGGAAGAACTGGTGTAAGGTCTATTAATGTTAATTCTATATTCTCTTGAGATAAGAATTCATCTAAAAAACTATTTGTTACTATATTACAGCCATCTAAATATTCTTCATATGGCAATGATACATAATTTCCTATTATTATTCCTTTTTCATATATGGTTTTATCTTCATTAATAATTTTATATGCAAATTCTCCATCTTTATCTTTACCAATAAGTAATATAACATTATCACTTAGTTTTTCATTATATACATTCATTCCATTTACTAATGTAAAGGCATTAGGATACTTAGATAGTTCTCTTATATTAGAAAGTTCCATATAACCTTCTATGTTCTCTTTAGTTAATTTTTCACTAGATTTAATATTATAAAAATATTCTATCATTTTATCATATTCATCATCTGTAAACCAATAAGTATTAAATACTTGTTTATTTGTTTCTAACATAAATTTACCATCGGCACCTACACATTCTATATTTACTTTATATGGTGAGGCAATGATTGTCTTTGCAAATTTTGAATCTAAATATCTATATTTTTTATATGTGAAAATGCTATCAACCTCATTAGTAGAAAAGTAATATACACCATCTTTTTCTACTATACTTTTAATACTTCTTATTAATTCTAATTCTTCTAATGTAAAATTTCCTTTATCTGCTATTACATAATCAAACTTATTTTTATACTTTATCCAATATTTGTTTTTTAAATCTCCATTTCTAAAAAATATAGATTCAAAGGTTCTATACAACCACGTAAGTTCTGTATAATCATCTGTTTCATTTATTATCATATCAAACATCTTATCTAATAAAATTTGTTGTTGATCTTCAGGCAAATTTGCTATAAAACCAGCTATATTTCTATCATATAATACATTTGATAAAAACATATCATAAACAAACTTTTTAGAATATACATCTCTATTATTTGATATTCCAATTATTAAATCTTCTTTAAAATCATTATCCGTTGGTATAAGTATATAAGAACCATCAAGTTCTCTTTCAATACCATCATAATCTAAATATTTATTATCACTTGATAAATACACATTATTATTTATCAATACTAAATGATCTATATTTTTTATTATGTGTATTGAATTTTCACTTATATATCCTTGTATTTTTAAAGCTTCAATATATAGTTCAAAATATTTTTTTCGCACGTTTTCATTATTATCGGTTAATTTCATAAATTCTCTAAAAGACTCAAATAAATCATTTGTATTAATATTAGCAATTGCTATTTTAAATAATTCATTTAAAATATCATCCTCATTACTTAATACCATATTATAATTACCCAAATTTATAGCTGTATCTGTACTAGTTTGAAAAAAATCTATAATATAATCTATATCAACATCTTTATACTTCTCTTTCAATTCATCAATTAAAGCTGTAACACCATATTCATTATAGATATGATAATCAAATTTATCCGTATTATAAATAAAATAATCTAATATTAATCCCTCTAAATAATATGAATAATTATATGAATATGATATTCCAGCAACTTTATTAGTCATTGCTTCTTTCAGAAAATCACCCTCAAGATCACATATAATCACATAATCAATACCTACTCTTCTAACCAAACTATGTGAACAATGAACAATTTCATGTGCAATTACAAAATCATCCGCATCATCTACTGCTCTTATGTAATTATTTCTACTATCATAATATCCTGCTATATGTTGATGTGTTTCATCATACAAACTATCATGAGAAACATACTCTATTCTTAAACTTCCGATATTTTCATAGAATACTCTAAGATTCATGTCTGGATCTAATTTTAACATATCATCTAATACTTTTAAAGCAATTGTTCTCTCTCTTTCACCCAAATTCTCATTACTATTTATTGCTTTTATAACATCAACTTTTGTAATTTCATGCTCAAATTTACTTGAATAATAAATTTGAGATTCAGAGTAATTTCTAGATAATGCTTTTGCTTGTGGAACAAGTACAAAAGGAGAAATAACTAGTATTCCTAATGAAATAGCAGTTTGTAAATCAATTGTTTTATTTTTATATTTAACTTTCTCATCATAATTATATTTTTTTACATATGAAATCAAAGGATCTTTTTCATTATATATCTTATTTAAAAATTTAAAATCTTCTATTGTTGGATATGAATATTTTCCGTTTGCTAAGACTTCTAAAAAAGTTCTTCGATGATTAGTATCGACTAAAATTAAAAAAGTTTTATTATTATAATTTATATTAAATAGTTTTTTAAACATTTATATCACCTACTATGATAAGTATATCATTTTAATCAAAATAAAAAAAGGATTTTCATCCTTTATACACAAGTATATCCTCCATCTACAGGAAGTATTACTCCTGTTACATAACTTGCTTCATCACTTGCTAAGAATATAGCACTTGCATTAAGTTCTCCTTCTTTACCATATCTTTTCAATGGTACATGAGTTTTAGCAAATTCTTGGAATCTTTCAGTATCTAATACTGCTGTTGTAAGTTCTGTATAAAAATATCCAGGACATATAGCATTTACTGTAATATTATATTTTGCAAGTTCTGCTGCTGCTGCTCTTGTAAAGTTTACTACTCCACCCTTACTTGAATGATATGCTATAGTAGGTATTTCATCATTCCCCACAAGTCCATACATACTTGCTATATTTATTACTCTACCATAATTATTCTTTTTCATTAATCCAGCAAATGCTCTTGTCATTTTAAATACTGATGTTTGATCAGTAGCAATGGTAAAATCCCACTCATCATCAGTCATTTCTAGCACTCCTGCATCCTTAGAACTACCTGCACAATTAACTAATATATCTACTTTACCAAATCTTTCTTCAGATAACCTAGCAGCATTATTAATATCTTCTGTAGATGTTACATCACATTTTACTGGTAATACTTCTACTCCTAATTTTTCCAATTCTACTTTTAATTCCTCTAATCTTTCAATTCTTCTTGCAAGTAATACTAGATTAGCACCTTGATTTGCAAACGCATAACTCATTTGTTTCCCTAATCCTGAACTTGCACCGCTTATAACAGCAACTCTTCCTTTTAAATTAAACATACATCCTCCTACTTCAATAACTCTATTAATTCATTTTTAGATTTTAATCCAACTATTTTATTTTTTAATTTGCCTTCTTCAAATATCAGTAATGTTGGTATAGACATTATTCCATATTCCATACTCACATTTTCTGCTTCATCTACATCTAATTTATAAAACTTATAATTAGTTACTTCATTAGAAATATCATCTAATACCGGTGAAAGCATCCTGCAAGGTCCACACCAAGTAGCAAAGCAATCTACTAATACTTTACCTCCTTTTATTTTTTCATTAAATTCACTCTCTTTAATTTGCACTACCATTATATCATCTCCTTTATGCATATAGTTGCAGCAATACTACCATCTGATACAGCAGTTGTAAGCTGTCTTAAATCTTTTTTTCTAACATCACCAGCTACATAAATATCTTTATTAGTAGTATGTACTCCATCAATTGATTTTATATACCCATCTTCTAATTCTATTATATTAGAAAATATATCATTATTTGGTACTTGTCCTATAGCAATAAATAAACCTGCTATCTCTATTTTCTTGCCAGTATCTAATTCTATACCTTCTAATTTATCCACTCCATTTAATTTAATAACATTACTATTTGTAATTATTTCTATATTACTCTTATTTTTTATTTCATCTAAATACCTTATCTCACCCTTAAAAGTATCTCTTCTATGTATCAAGTATACTCTTTCACATATATTAGATAAATATAATGCATCTTCTAATGCCGTATTACCACCACCAATTACAGCAACAATTTTATTTTTATAAAAATTACCATCACAAGTAGCACAATAACTAACACCTTTACCAATATATTCATCTTCTATACCTAATTTCTTATTAACTACACCTGTAGCAATAATAATCTTTTTACATTCATAAGAATTATTACTAGTTATTACCTTAGTACCTTCTATTTTTATTACTTTCTCGTTTTTATAATCTACTCCTAATTCTTTAATTTGATTAAATAAATTAGTTGCGAAATCAAAACCACTAATATTAGGTATTCCTGGATAGTTTTCTACTAAGTTAGAATTTATGATTTGACCTCCATATACTTTTTCTTCTAATAGTAATACTTTTTTATTAGCTCTTAGTAAATATAAAGCACTAGTCATTCCAGCAGGTCCTGCTCCTATAATTATTACATCATACATTATATATACCTCCTATATTTATTTTACTACAAATATTGTAAATATTTAATAACTAAGTTATTCTTTTTGGTATTATTTACAATATCAATGTATTTATATTTACCATATCTTTTAATACTAAAAATATCATTTTCTTTTAATATATATGAATTTTTAGTTAATACTTCATGATTTAATAATACTTCTTTATTTTTAATTTTATTTATTACTTCTTCTCTATTAATTTTAATAATTCTAGATATAACTGTATCTATTCTAATACTTGATACTATTGTTTCTAATTCTTTATATTTTCTTTCATAATTTTCTAATAAAGATAAATCTATTTCCTCTAATAATACTTTACTATTACCTATAATATTTAAATTATTTTTAATAAAATCACTTAAATCACCAATAATATAGAAATAATAATTATCATTATCTATAATTATATCTCCTAAATAACTACTAGATATATTTAGACTTAATATTGCTCCTAATATATCCTGGTGTCTTAATTTAGAATAGGATTTGATTTTAAACAAAGTTACTTTAGGTATACTTTTTACATATAATATAACTTTTTCAGAATCTTTATATGGATAATATACATTATAATCTTTCTTCTTTAGTTTGCTTGCTACAAGTTTAAATTCATTTACATCTAAAAATAATGTATTTTTACCATTAAGAATCTTTTCAACACTATTGTCTATCTTATAAATATCTTTTCTCATATTACTTAATTCTTTCTTTAATTATATCATCATTATTTAATTCTCCAATTAATAGTGATGAATTAGGATTATGTCTTTCAATATTATTTTTTACACTTTTCTCATCATAATTTGCATAACAATACTTACAAAAATGCTTACAGGTATTATACATTCCTATATCTACCATTTGCACACAATTACATTTTCTTGCACTCCAATTTGGATATTTTTTACCTGTAAGTATATATGCAAGTTCATGAGACAAACATTCTCCTACTTTAAAACCATATTCACTCAAATTTCTATCTTCAAAACATGTTTGTACAGTCATGTTGTATTTTTCTGCACTTTCACTAAATGATATACCTATTTCTCTATAATCATTTTCAGTAAAATCTCTATATTTAATATATTTCATGTTATTTCTTACATTTTTATAATCATCTATAAAAGATACTATTATGTTTTTTACATATCCATTTAATAATAAACACATTCTTTCGAACATTTTCTTATGATAATCTATATTATATTTATCACTCAAAAATACTGGATCATATCTAACAAATAAATTATCTATCCCTACAATATCAGATATTTTTTTTATATCTTCTATTACTTCTTTTTTATTAGGTACATTTGGTTCAATATCCTTTAGATAAGGTGTTAGTGTTACATGAAATACTATTGGTTTATTTATTTCTTTAAGATAAGAAATAATTGGTCTTGGATTTTTAGTACAAAACATAATTAAATCTACATTAGAAAAATTAATTCTACTTACTAGCTTAGGATTAAATGGATTTCTAACATCTATAAATCCTTCATGATATCTATTCATAAACCAAGGAGTGTAGAATGCTACTACATCAGTTCTTCCGCTAACATTTAATATCATAATATCACCAATTAAATTATAACATAAAAGTAGAGATACTACTCTACTTTGGTCTTTTGTTTAAATATTTCTTTTTTATTTTATTTACCGCTTCTTCTTGCCCATGTTCTAGGGCTTCTTCTATAAATTCTTGTCTAATACTATGATAATTACTACTTAAATATATAACATCATGTGTTCTTTCAAATTCATCACATTTTTTAATAGGTACTTCAATAGCATAATGTTGTTCTATATCCCAGTAATCTCTATGTGTTGCAAATGGGTAATCTCTTTCTACTCTTATATCTGATGGGCCATGTACTATATCGCAACAGTTATCAACCATATATGTACCTTTATATACATATATACCATTTGTATCTTTTTCATCAATTCTCCATATGATTCTTTCAAATACACGTTTAACAATCTTATACTCATCTATAACTTTGTGCTGTAATCTAATTGGTTCTCTACCAACTAATTCAAAATATTCTTTTACATCATCACTCTCTAGTAAAGCGTTTACTCTATCTACATCTTTATTATGCCTAGCTATTTCCGCTTTTTCATTATTTATTTCACTTTTTATTAATTCCAGTGTACTATCTTTCATACTTTTTCCTTTTAACTTTACTCTTAGATACTATAACAGGTTTACCAATATCACTTGCAATTACTTCAAAACCAATATCTTCGCTGCTAAAATCTAAACCAATAGTAAATCTTTCTTCTTTGGAAGGTAATTTTCCTATTATAATTCTTTCACATTTTTTCCATTCTCTTTTTAATTTACTTACTTCTATTTTTAAATATTCAGTAGAATCCAAATCTTTATCTATATTCATTTGTAAAGTTGCAATATCGCTATCTATACACACTATAGTAGCAATTTCACCAGTATTTATATTTTCAACATTTCCACCCACTCTATATGGATTATAAAATTCACTTAAATCTATTATTTCATCTCTAGTATTAAACATCAATATTCACCTAACTTTCTATTTCCATATCTTTTTATCATTTGTTTTACTGCTCTTTCTTGGCTTTCTTTAATAGCAATTGTTGCAAATTCCATTTGTATTCTTTTAGCATTATCTTTAGCATCATTTTTATAATACTCTTCATCATCGCTTAAATATAGAATTATATTTTCAGTTTCAAAATCATCACATTCTTCTATTGAAACAGAAACAATTTCTCTTTGCTCAAGATTTAAATATTCTCTTTTATATGCTCTTTTATCCTCTCTTCTAACCAATTCATCAACACCATCATCATATTCAGATAAATCTATGTATCTATATGTTCCTAAATATACATAAATACCATTGGTAGATTCTTTATGTATTTTACGCATTGCATAATAGTATATAGTGTCTATAGTATCTTTTTCATCAAATTGATGTGCTTCTATATCATCTTTCCCATAATGACTAACTAATTTCAAATACTCTTGTACTTTCTCATCTTTTTTTAATTCTTTTAATCTAGCAGCATCTCTATTATATTGTTCATTATCCCTTTTAGCCGATTTTAACTCTTCTCTCATTTCAATTAATATTTTTTCTTTCATATCCTATTTACCTATTCTTTTGCTTTCATATTTTTTAACAAATCTTTTTACTGCTTCTTCTTGACTAGTTTCTAACATATCTCCAATTAATTCAACTTGTAATTTATCAAAATCAAATCCATCTTTAAATTTAAATACTCTATGTGTTCTTTCAAACTCTGGAACTGATATTGTATGTACAACTTTTTCAACTTCATCTAATTCATATCCATCCTCTACATGATAATATCTATGTGGTTTTGGTAATTCTAAATTCCAATAAACATTAAATTCTGGATGATAATCTGTTTTATGTAGTTCACCAAATGGTGTACTATAACTTCCTTCAAACACATATATTCCATTTGTTTCTTGATCATTTACTTTTATAGATTTTAAATATGAACATAGCGATGAAGAAAGTACTGTTTTTTCAGTAACTTCTCTACTTCTTAATTTTTCAATTTTAGAATCATCTAATCCATAGCAATAACGTCCCTTTCTATCTATCATACTTAATATTTCTAAATATCTTCTAACAGTTTCATCTTCTTCTAATTTACTTTTTTCTAACAATAAATTTCTATATTCTTCATATCTTTGTATTTTTTCTTTTGCACTTTCTTTTTCTTCTATTATTCCACTTTCTAATTGCATTTTTATTAATTTTAATTGATAACTATTCATATTTCCCTCCTATTTTTATTTCCCCTACTTTTCTTTTTCATATTTTTTAGTTCAAGTCATTTTACCTCCTTTTATGTGTATTTTATACACATTGTATCGTTTTTTTTAAGACAAAGTTAAAAAATTTCTTTGTCTTCAATTACTTCTTTAAATTTATATATCTTTGCTGGTTTATTACCACCAAATTTACCTAATTTATTAGTATCGATCAGCAAATCTAAACCTAGCATCTTTTTTCTAAAATTTCTTCTATCAAATTTTTTATTTAAAATGGCTTCATAAGTCATTTCTAGTTCTGGCATTGTAACACCATCTGGAAATAAGCTTTTAAGAATATTTGACTTAATTATTTCTTTTCTGAGTTCTATTATTGCATCCTCTAATATTTCATTATGGTCATATGCGAGTTTTGGTATATTATCTAATGTGAACCAATCTGCATCTTCTGTATTTCTACTTTCCCTTAGAATTTGTACTCTCTTTGAATCTATTACACCAATAAATCCAATTGCTACCATTCTCATTTGTGGTGATCTATCAATTTTACCAAATGCTTTAAATTGTTTAATATTAACATCAGTAATACCTGTCTTTTCTTTTAATTCCCTATATGCTCCATACTCTAATGATTCATTATTATAAAGTGCTCCTCCAGTAAGTGCCCATTGCCCATAGAATGGTTTGTTTTTTCTTTTAATTAGCAATACCTTTACTATGCCGTTTTCTACTGTAAATAAACATGTTATAACATGTATACCCTGATTTTTATATAATTTATTATTTACTTCCAATTTCATCACCCAATTTAATTATATGTGTATTTTATACGCTTGTCAATATAAAAAAAGAAAAAATTAATTTTCTTCATTTATATCTATCAATGAATATATATCATCATTGTTTAGCTCTTTAATATTTAATACAACGCCTGCTCCTACTACAAATCCTCCCAATGATTCTATAGCATTAGTTATAGCTTTTACAGTATTACCTGTAGCATATATATCATCTATTATATAAAATCTTTTACCTTTATATTTGGCATGCACTAATTTAGGTAATTCAAGTATATCTACTCCATACTCTTTTACATATTCAAATCTTTTTTCTACTACACTTTTTGGCAACTTACCCATTTTCCTAACAGGAATACATCCAATATTAAGTTTTACAGCTACAGCTGTACCAAATATAAATCCTCTAGCTTCAGGTGCAACTATATAATCAATTTTTTTATCTTTAATCTCATCTACAAATTTATTAGTTATTTCACTTAATATATTTTTTTGGAGAATTAATGGTGTTATATCTATGAATTCTATTCCTTTTACTGGAAAATCTTTTTCAGTTCTTAAATTCAATTCATTAGTTAAAACATTTCTTAATATTTTCATTCTATCACCTATTATAATAATATATTAAAAATAAAAATATTTCTAGTAATTATCACAATTTAATTCATGATCATCAATAATACCAATTGCTTGCAAATAAGAATATATTATTGTACTACCTACAAACTTCATACCTCTATTCTTTAAATCTGAAGATATTTCATCTGATAAACTTGATGTTGTTCTAAATATATTAGTTTTATTTTTTATTACTTTATTATTAGTAAAATGCCATATATAATTAGAAAATGTCTTATATTCTTTTTGAATATTCATAAATATTTTTGCGTTATTGATTGCAGCATTTATTTTCAATTTATTTCTAATTATATTTTTGTTATTTAATAATTCCTCTATTTTATCATCATCATATTTTGATATCTTTTTATAATCAAAATTATCAAATGATTCTTTAAAATATTCTCTTTTATTTAAAATACATTCCCATGATAATCCAGCTTGAAATGATTCAAGCAATAACATTTCAAATAAGTATGTGTCATCATATGATGGTATCCCCCATTCCTTATCATGATATTTTACATACAAATTATTTTTTTCATTAACCCATTTACATCTCATTAATTAAGTTTATCCTCATTATTTATACCTATTAATTTTTCATTATTAAAAATATATGTAACTTCATTTAAATATTTCTTATAATTAGATAAACTATCCTTCTTATAATCTTTTACTTCTTCATTATTAACTATGTTATATAATTTTTTATTTTTAACTAATCCCTCAATAGTTGTTATAACCACTTTATCATCAGACTCTGCTATACTTACTATTTCTCTTTTAATATTTGGTTTTTCTTTAGATAAAATTGTATTAGTTATATATGAATTCAATTTTTCTATATAACTGATTTTAACACTATTATATACAAAACTATCACTTTCATATTCATCATCAAACAATTTAATATATTCTTCTTTTAATACACTATTGTCTATAACACTATAGTCATCTAATACTAATTTATCAAAATCAATATTATTTAATGCAATATATTTCTTTAAACTACTTGTTAAATTTCCATTATAATAATCATTAATATATTCACTATTTTCACTTATAATTACATTGTCTAATAAATAACCATATTCTTCTTTTAATGCATCAAAAGTCTTTTCTTCTATTTGTTCTCCTTTATGTTCTTCTTTTTCTATAATCTTAGTTGATTCTTTCTCATCTATAAAAAATTTATCAAAATAATCAACACTATTCAACAAATATAGTAAAAATGCTATTAAACATAATAATATAATAATAACAACATTCTTAACAAATATTTTTTTATTTTTTTCTCTAATAACTTTCTTATTAGCTTTTTCTAATTCCTCATTAAAACCTTTCTTTATTTGAGTATCAACATAATTAGTCAATTCTTTTTTTAATTTTGTTACATCAATACCTTCTTTTGCTTCAACTTTCTTTACCATAATTCCTCCCTTATTAATTTGTATTGTAACATATGATATTACCATTTACAATAAAAAAAGATAGTATACACTATCTATAAACTTAAATACCTAGTAGTAGTCCAGCTATTTTAAAATAAATTAGTAATGAGCAAGCATCAACTATTGTTGTAATAAATGGGCTTGCCATTACAGCTGGATCAAATCCAATTTTTTTAGCTAATATTGGAAGAGAACTTCCTATTAATTTAGCAACAATTACAGTAATAATAAGAGTAAAACATACTATAAATGCTACTACTAAAGTTACTTTATCTATTAATAACAGTTTAATAAAATTTGCAAGTGCAAGTGTTATTCCACAAAGTATACTAACACCCAATTCTTTAGTTATTACTTTAAAAGTATCTTTATATTCTATTTCATCCAATGATAAACCACGTATTATAGACACACTAGCTTGGCTGCCAGCATTACCGCCTGTATCCATAAGCATCGGTATAAATGCAGTAAGTATTACATATGTTGCAAGAGCTTCTTCAAAATGAGATATTATTTTTCCAGTAAATGTAGCAGATATCATAAGAAGTAATAACCATGGGATCCTTTTTTTCCATGTTTCAAAGATACCTGTCTTCATATATGGTTTGTCTGTTGGTGTTATAGCAGCCATCTTTTCTATATCTTCTGTTGCCTCTTCTTCTAATATATCAATTACATCATCAATAGTTATAATTCCTACTAATCTATCTTCAGAATCTACTACAGGTAATGTACTATAATCATAATCTTGGAAGATACCCGCAACTTCTTCCTGATCCATCATTGTAGTAAGAATGTGCTCACACTCATGCATTATATCATCAACTAAAGAATCCATATCACTTATAATTAAATCTTTTATTGTGACATATCCTAATAATTTTCTTTCATTATCAGTTACAAAACAAGAATCATAAGATACGAAATCATCTTTTTGCTTCCTTATTCTATCTATACATTCTTTAACGGTTAAACCTTTCTTTAAATGAATATATTCTATAGCCATCAAAGAACCAGCAGAATTATCAGGATACTTTAACAATCTATTTATAGACATTCTTGTATCTTTAGATACATTACTAAGTATTTTTTTCACCATTATTGCAGGCATTTCTTCAAATAAATCAGCAGCATCATCAGAATACATATCTTCGATTATATTAGTAGCTTCATTACTACTTAATGCAGTTATAAGTTTTACTTGAACGTCTTCATCCATATTAGAAAAAACATCTGCAGCAATATTTTTAGGCAATAATCTAAACGCTTGAACAAGTAAATTTTCTGGCAAATCCTCAATAAGTTCAGCAATATCATACTCATTCATATCTTTAAGAATCTTTTTTATCTCTGTTAACTTTTTTTCTTCTAATAACTCTTTAATACTTTTTTCTTCCATACAATCCAACTCCCAAATAACACTACAATGATTATACCAATTTATTATTAAATATAAAAGAATAAAATAAAAAAACCCTTATAAAATAAGGATTAGATAACTTAATGGTCGGGAAAACAGGATTTGAACCTGCAACCTCATGGTCCCAAACCACGTGCACTACCAAGTTGTGCTATTTCCCGGTATGGCGCGCCCAATAGGAGTCGAACCCATAACCTTTTGATCCGTAGTCAAACGCTCTATCCAGTTGAGCTATGGGCGCATAAAATGGGCGTTTATTTTTAAATGGTGGCTCCGATTGGAATAGAACCAACGACACGAGGATTTTCATTCATCTGCTCTACCGACTGAGCTACAGAGCCACAAATGGCGGTTCCAACGGGACTCGAACCCGCGATCTCCTGCGTGACAGGCAGGCGTGTTAACCAACTACACCATAGAACCAATAAACAATTGCTTTTTTAGTATACTAAATTTAAATACTTTTTGTCAATACTTTTGTTATCATTTTATCTTTTAATTAAAGGTATCCCTAATGATAGCACTATTCCTATTAACATTATTAATATTGCTGAAAAATTTATAGTATTTGGATATAGAGTAATCAAAGAGCCAATAACAAAGCCCAATATAACACTATATGTATTACTATAATATTTTTTTAATAAATATGAAATCAACTTAAATGTAATTATTGTACCTACTATAAATCCAATAAAAATTATTATAAATTCAAATGTATTATTTATTATATATTCAACAGGATTAGATAAAACCATTAAAAACATATTATATTTACCAATTAAATTTAATAATACAGAACTACTAATTCCAGGTATAATTTTTCCAACAGAGAATAAAAATCCACTTATAAATAGTAATAATATATTATTACTTGTACTTACTAAATTATTTTTTATGTAATATGAAAAAAATATAGATAATAACATAACTATCACTAATAAATAATAATTAAATTTATTACTACATTTTTTATTATAATCATTTATAAACATTGGTATTGTTCCTAGTATAAGTCCAATAAACAAATAACTCATTTCTACAAAATACTTATTAAAGAAATATACTAATATATTAGATGATATTATTATACCAAATAATACACCAATACTTATTTTAAATAAGAACATAAAATTCTTTTTCTTATCTTTTTTAAAATCATTTAATGAAAATATTATTTTATCATAAACTCCTAATATTACTGCTATTACTCCACCACTAACTCCAGGCATTATAGCGCCTATTCCTATTAGTAATCCAGCAATCATTTATTATCCTCCTATTTTATAGTAGCAGAATCAATAGGTGCAATTTGAATATATGTATTACCATCATTTACAATAATTTCTTCACCATTTTTATATTTATATACTGTTTGCTCACTTCTTGAAGACTTTGACCATGTTATTGGTAATGCATATCCATTTGTAATATAATATCCATTACCTGTACCAATATCATTCAAATTTTGTCTTCCTTTTGTATCATTAGGTATAGCACTGTTTGACACATATGCAATTATTATATTCTTTGCTGTATTTTGTTTTTTAGTAACATAATCAGTATGTGGTTTATCATTAACACTTCTATAGTATAGTTTTTCATTTTTATTATAAACATAATTTGTAATTGATGATGATGAATACTTAACATCTATACTATTAGCTTCTTTACTATCTTCTTTATCACTTAAATCGATTTCTTCAGCTGAGTACTTTAATAATAAATCTTTATTAGTATTTTCTCTATATTTTTTAGATTTAACTACTTTCCCTATTTTTTCAGTACTTGCAAATGCTGTATGCTCATATGCTATTGGTAAATCTTCTCTCCAATAAAATTCATCATACAATCCGTTAATATTATTTACGCCCAATTTAGATATATCTGATTCAGCTTGTGGACTCCAACCAAAGTGTACATAAATCGCATCATTTTCAAGTGCATAATCAAGAAAATAATGTCTTGCACTTCTTACTGGACCAACTCTACTTAATACCTTATCTTTATATATTGCCATAAGTCTAGTTATACCACCCTCTACAACCATTTCATAAACTATATATGCATCCTGTAATCCTGATTGATATGGTCTTGCGACACTCAAATTGTTTATCATTATAGCATATGGTCTACTATTAGAATCTACATCTACTATATTTAATTTCTCTTTATTTTTTTTATTAATTACTTCCTCTATTTTATTCTCTTCTTTAGAATCATCTTTTCCTTTAACATCATCCTTTTTCCCACATCCTGAAACAATTAAAATACAAAACAAAATACTAAATACTAACAAAAACTTCTTCATACTTCCTCCAACTATATAATAATTATATCATTTTTTTTTAATTATATGAATATAAAATAAAAAACTAATCAAAAGATTAGTTATAATCATTGGTTGCGGGGGAAGGACTCGAACCAACAACCTCCGGGTTATGAGCCCGGCGAGCTACCAACTGCTCCACCCCGCGATATAAAAAACAATAATGGCGGAGGAAAAGGGATTCGAACCCCTGCGCCGCTCACACGACCTCTCGGTTTTCAAGACCGATCCCTTCAACCGGACTTGGGTATTCCTCCACTAAAATGGTGCCTGAAACCGGAATCGAACCGGTACGGGATTTGACTCCCGCAGGATTTTAAGTCCTGTGCGTCTACCTATTCCGCCACTCAGGCATAAAATGGTGTCCCGTTGGAGATTCGAACTCCAGACCCTTTGATTAAAAGTCAAATGCTCTACCGACTGAGCTAACGGAACATAATTAATGGCTGCCTCGGCTAGATTCGAACTAGCGCATGTCAGAGTCAAAGTCTGATGCCTTACCACTTGGCTACGAGGCAAACACTGGTGGAGAGAGATGGATTCGAACCATCGAACCCGAAGGAACAGATTTACAGTCTGTCGCGTTTAGCCTCTTCGCTATCTCTCCATAAAAATGGTGCCGAAAACAGGAATTGAACCCGTAACCTACTGATTACAAGTCAGTTGCTCTACCAATTGAGCTATTTCGGCACATGGTGGAGGATATAGGACTCGGACCTATGACCCCCTGCTTGTAAGGCAGGTGCTCTAACCAACTGAGCTAATCCTCCAAAATCTCAATTGACGTATACTAATATATCATTTTATTTATAAAATTGTCAATACCTATAATTTCATTTCATCAAGTTTTTTTTCTATCCAATTTTCTAAGTTATTACTTAAAATTGCAAAACCACTACCTGTTTCCTTAATTTTGGATTTACTATACTTTTTACTTATCCTATAATCTATGTCTTTAATAGACAATTTGACATGGTTAGTTTTTTCATCTACTTCTATAACTTTTACATATATTGTTTCACCAACTTCTCCAAAATATGATGGATCTTTAACAAAATCATTTGATATCTCAGATATATGTATAAGTCCACTATAAAAATTATCTAAACTAACAAATATCCCATACTTTTCTACCCCTGTTATATTACCCTTTACTATTTTTCCTACTTTATATTGACCCATAAAAGGACACCTCTAAACAATTATACCATTAATTATTGGTTTTGTCCAAAGTGATTTACATATTTACTAAATAAGTGTATAATTTCCTTGGAAGTGAAAAAGATGAAAAAAACAGAAATAGAAACTAAAATTAAAGAAATAATTAATAAAATCAAACCATTCTTAAATAATGATGGTGGAGATGTTGAATTCATAAAGTTTGAAAATGGAACAGTTTATGTAAAATTACTTGGAGCTTGCGTAGATTGTGCTCTTGCTGAT
Source organism: Bacilli bacterium (assembly GCA_017428495.1). GTDB lineage: Bacteria > Bacillota_I > Bacilli_A > RF39 > UBA660 > CAG-1193. The sequence continues at coordinate 131,434 of JAFRQS010000026.1, forward strand.
AACACAATAAAAGATATGTTAGAATATACTTTAACATTTGAAATACCAGAAGTTAAAGAAGTAATTAATATTGATTAATTTGTAACCATCCAATAGTTTGTAGGTTACATTTTTTTATTAAATTTTTAATAAAGTCTTCATATAATGAAGATTTTTTTGTTATATTCATGATACTATTCTCATTTTTATTACAATATACAATACTTTCAAACATATCAAAAAAATATGATGGAAATAATAGACGCGATATAAGTAATGATAAATTTAGTTTATCAAAGCTAAATCTAGCAAATATTTTATTAATAATATTATATATATTATTACTATTGTAAAAAAAATATGATTTTAGATATTCTGATATATCCCTTACTTTATAATCTATTACTAAATTTAGTGGATTATATAAATCAAACAATGAAGAATCAGCATCAATCCTATTATGACATACTCCAATATCAGCAATACCAAAATAATTTGGTGCAATCATTTTAAAATATTGAATTGCATTTTCTCCTAATCCTATATAATAATCAATAATATTGTATAAAACAGGATATTTTTTTATAACATGCAACATTTGATATTCAAAATAATCTATTTTTACTTCCCATAATTTAGGCCAATTAAATCTATTTAATATATTCTTCCTATTAATATTTATATTACCTTCATTAAGCATAAATAAAATATCTTCTATTTCTACTTTTTTTGTATCATTAACAAAAACTTTTAATAATAAATAGTTTATACCATTATATGTAGATAATGATTTATTAAATTTATTAAAAATTATCTCATGTATTAAAGATCCATTATTAATCATTTCTCTATTTAATTCTATTAAAGCTTCTAATTCATTTATTTCACCATCATATTGCACTAAATAGTATTTCTCATCATCAACATAAAATATATATTTTTGATTTTTCTCATCTATATCTATTGGATACAAATTATAATAATAATTAATAAAATCAAGCATATCATCACCTATACTCTAGTTATATATATGCATAAATTACTTTTATATGTAAAAAAAGAAGCTATTTTGCTTCTTCTACTGCTCTAGTTTCTCTAACTACAGTTACTTTTACAGTACCTGGATATTGCATTTCAGCTTCAATCTTATTCTTTATATCACGAGCTAATTTAAAACTCTTCATATCATCAACTTCTTCAGGTTTTACAATTACTCTTAATTCTCTACCTGCTTGTATTGCATATGACTTATCAATACCATCAAAACCATTAGCTATTTCTTCTAATTGTTGTAATCTCTTAATATAGTTTTCTACAGAATCATTTCTTGCACCCGGTCTTGATGCAGAAAGAGCATCTGCTATTGCTACTATAACAGATATAATAGATGTTGGTTCAACATCTCCATGATGTGATTCAATAGCATTTATTACAACCTTATCTTCATGATATTTTTTTGCTAGTTCTAATCCAATTTGTACGTGACTACCCTCTGTTTCAAAATCTATTGCTTTACCTATATCATGTAACAAACCAGCTCTTTTAGCAAGAGTAACATTTTCACCTATTTCAGCAGCTATTATACCAGATAAATGAGCAACTTCTTTTGAATGTTGTAACGCATTCTGACCATAACTAGTTCTAAAATATAACTTTCCTAATATCTCAACCAATTCTGGTGCTATCTTTGATAATCCTAATTCAAATGCTGCTTGATTACCATACTCAACAATCTTTTGATTAAACTCTTTACATGTTTTATCATACAATTCCTCAATTCTAGCTGGATGAATTCTTCCATCTTTTATCAAGGTATCAATTGTTTGCTTTGCAATTTCCCTTCTTAAAGGATCAAAACTTGATAAAACAATTGCCTCAGGAGTATCATCAATAATTAAATCTACTCCCGTAACAGCTTCTATAGTTCTTATATTTCTTCCTTCACGTCCAATTATTCTACCCTTCATATCATCATTAGGTAAAGTTACAACAGAAACTGTTTTCTCATTAGTAACATCTGAAGCATACTTTTGCATTGTCATCACAAGCATATCCTTTGCTTTTCTATCAATTTCAAGTTTAGCTTCATTTTCTCTTTCTTTAATCATAGAAGTAATTTCAACTTCTAAATCTGATTCGACACGTTTCATAATCATATCACGTGCTTTTTCTTTAGAAAAGCCAGAAATACTCTCTAGTAATTCCATTTCTTTTCTCTTCAATTCTTCCATTTCTTCTTCTGCTTTTTGGATTTCTTTTTGTTTTAAAACAAGAGAATTATCTCTTTCTTCTAACATTTTATCTCTATTTTGTAGGATTTCATCTCTTTTATCTAAGTTTTTCTCTCTTTGTAAAAGTTTATCCTCTAATACAGTAATCTCTTGCTTTCTCTCTTTTATTTCTTTATCTGTCTCTAATTTTAATTTATGACTCTCTTCTTTTAATTCAAGTATAGAATCTCTCTTAGCCTTTTCTGCATCTTTCTTTGCTTTTTCTATAATATCATCCGCTTTTTTTAAAGCATTATTTGATCTACTATTATTATATACAAGTACAGATGCTGCACCTACTCCTAATCCAATTACAGAGGTTAAAATGGAAACAATAATACCTTCCATACTTCCTCCTTAACGTATCACAAACATACAATTCTATTGTAAAATTGATTTCAAATAAAGTCAAGTATTAAGTATCCCTAGAACATTTAAAAAAAGAAACATATTATTCTGTTTCTTTTTTACTATTTTGTTCTTTTTTATTTGAAATACCATAATATTCTCTAACTTTTTCATATATTTCATTACACAATGATTCATTTTCTTTAAACAACAATTTTACATTTTCTTTACCTTGGCCTATCTTTTCACCATTATAAGAATACCATGCTCCACTTTTATTAATGATATTAGCGTCACTTGCTAAATCAATAAGTTCTCCTTCCTTACTTACACCTTCACCATACATGATATCAACAGTCGCTGTCTTAAATGGAGGCGCAACTTTATTTTTAACCACTTTTATTACAGTTTTATTTCCAATAACAGAATCTCCTAATTTTATTTGTTCTGCTCTTCTAACATCTAACCTTATTGATGAATAAAATTTAAGTGCTCTTCCACCAGGTGTTGTTTCTGGATTACCAAACATAACTCCAACTTTTTCTCTTAATTGATTTATAAATATTACTATTGTATTAGTTTTATTGATTGTTCCAGATAATTTACGCAAAGCCTGAGACATAAGTCTAGCTTGTAAACCTACGTGAGAATCCCCCATTTCACCTTCTATTTCAGCTTGTGGAACCAAAGCAGCAACTGAATCTATTACTACTATACTTATTGCGTGACTCTTAACAAGTGCATCACATATTTCTAAAGCTTGTTCACCTGTATCTGGTTGTGATAACAACAAATTATCAATATTTACTCCTAATTTTTTAGCATATATTGGATCCAATGCATGCTCAGCATCGATAAAAGCTGCTCTACCTCCATTTTTTTGAACTTCTGCTATTGCATGTAAAGCAAATGTAGTTTTACCACTTGACTCTGGACCATATATCTCTATTATTCTTCCCTTAGGATAACCTCCAACACCAAGTGCTATATCTAGAGCTAGTGACCCTGTACTACTTACATCTATTTCAATACTGTCATGGCTTCCCAATCTCATTATTGCACCTTTACCAAATTGCTTTTCAATGTCAGCTAAAACTTGATCTAACATCTTATCTTTGTCTAATTCTTTTTCTTTTGCCATATTTCCTCCTCTGTCTATTACAATTTAATTTTACTATATATTAAAAAAATAATCAAGTACTTTTTCGAACATTTGTTTGAATAATTGTTTTTTTATTTGCACAAAAAAAGAGAAACTATATAATAAAATATATATTTCTCTCAATAATAATCCACAATTTAATTATTTTTGTGTAAATAATAATTTTTTATTATTATAGTAATATTCAATACCTGAATATACTGATAAAATTGTTGCTATAACTAATAAAACTGTTGAAACATCTATATTCCATATTTCAAATGGTAAATTATAAAAGAAAGTTAATGTCAAACCAACCATCATACAAGCTGTTTTAACTTTACCAGCTTTACCAGCTGCAATTACAATTCCCTTATTTGAAGCCATCATTCTAATTGAATCAACTATTGTATCTCTAAATATTATTATTACTGGAATAATTGGACTAATTACGCCATTTACAGCAAATATTATTAATACGCTATTTACTAATACTTTATCTGCTATAGCATCAATAAATTTACCAAAATCAGTTACCATATTTTTCTTTCTAGCTAAATATCCATCTAAAAAATCCGTAAGTGATGCTAATAAAAATAATATACCACCAAATATATATCTGCTATCTATTTCAATAACTTCCCCAACATTAATTGCCCACATAGGAAAATTAAAATTGACTTGGTAAAATGGAAACAAAAATAAGATTATAATGAATATTGTAAATAATATTCTAGTTATAGTTAATTTATTAGGTAAATTCATAATTCCTCCTTACATTAACATTGATATTGCAGTATTGTTAGAGTGCCTACTTTTACTAATTGCAATCCCAGTCATTATAGAAACAAAAAGTAAAATAATTACTATAATTGCTATTAATAATTTTTTATTTACCTTCTTTTTACTAATTGTATATGGGGACAATGGTCCTTTAGCTTTTTCCTCTGCTTCTTTTTGTTTACTTATTCTTTCTATGGCATCTACTGGTATCTTAGATGTATATTCAAACATATATTCATTAAATTCCCCTACCATTTCCTCATAATCAAGGCCCAAATATTTGGCATATTCATGAATATATTCCCTTAGCATATAGACATCTGCAAATGCTTTTCTATTCCCTGACTCTATATTTTGCAATTCTTTTACAGTTATCTTTAAATCCCCCGCAACTTCTTCTAGAGATAAACCTTTCTCCTCTCTCGAAGTCTTTAGTTTCTCTCCAATAACTTCCATCTATTTTCATCCTTCTTTCATTAAATTAATAATGTCTTATAAGCCATGTTCTGTACTCTTTAGAGCGGCAAACATTTATCTATACATTACTGTATCCTTATCAAGTTACCTTGAATCAGGTTCCCCTACCATTATTTGGGTTTCTCGCTCATGGGGTTTACCTCGTTCCATTTCCTCATTTCTGATTATTCGTCACTATGGCACTTTATGCTACTTTAACCATATCAAAGACTTAGGTTATTTCGACGCCGTTAGATTAACTACTATAGGTTATTTTTTCCCTATACATGAACACTACTGACCCAAAGGGTCAGTGCGAGCATGGACTTTCCTCTACAATACTTAATTGCAGCGTTTGCCAAAACATTATATTATTTAATAGTTATTTTTATCTCCAAATACTACCTTTTCTAACATAGATATTCTTCTTAACATATCGACATTAGTCATTTCTTTACCTGAAGTATTTTTCAATAATTCAATTTTTTCTTTGTTTTCTCTTAACTCTTGTTTAAGTCTAATATTTTCCTCGATGAGTTCTTTTTTTTCAGAATCTAATCTCTTTACCAAAGAAATAAATTTAGTATAATCCGCAATAACTATATCTAAAAATTTATCAACTTCTTGCGGTCTAAATCCCCTAGTATCAATCTTAAATTCCTTATCAAGTATATCTTGTGGTGTTAAAGATATTTCTTCAAATAACATATTTCACTCACCTCTTATATATTTTCTCAAAAAAAGAGTATTTTGTCAATATATGTCACATCTTCCTTCTCAAGCTTATCACTTTTATTTTTTCTTTATCCTCTCTTACAATTTGATTTAAATTAAAAGGAATCTCAATGTCTTTAATAACTTCCATATCAACTTCTCTATTAAATTTTGACACCGAAGTTATTATAATCATTGAACATCTTTTGTCAATTCCTTATAAGTCTAATAACGTCATAATATAATACTGATAATGATACTGCTATTATAGACTCAAATAATGTTTGTACTGATATTCCATGAAAGATAAAATTTAACAATAATGATATTACAAACAAATATAATATAATTAGTTTTTTATTTATAAAATCAAATTTTTTAAGTGCTTCACCTATTATCAGCATAATTATTGATAAATATATTAACTGCATTGTAAAAATCATATAATCACCTATTAATTATATGATTTATATTTATTTATTTTCTCATTAAAAATAATTTAAATTTTGTATTCTTTATCTCATCATTTAAATCATCTATAAATTCAAATAAATATACATAATCCATATTATCACCATGTATATAATATCACATATTTTTTAATTTTTTTTAAATCTACAAATTTATTACAAACATCGACAATCTAATACTTTTGTGATATATTTATATGTAGTAATTAAGTTTACAATGTAGTATAATTAATTAAGGTGATAAAATGATCCGAAGTAATGCTTTTAAAAGTTATGCAAATAGAGGAATGGATTTAGAAAATGACATTAATATTACAAATAAATATTATTTAGATAAAAATATTGGAGTAATATACAAAAAGCCTACACCAATAAAAGTAGTAAAAGTCATTTATCCAAAGAAAAATTCTGCTCTTATTACAGAAGCATTCTATGAAATGCCTTCTACTACCGATTACAATGGTATATATAAAGGCAAATATATAGATTTTGATGCTAAGGAAATTAAAAAAAGCAAGTCATTTCCTCTTCATAATATTCATAAGCATCAAATAGAACATTTAAAAAAAGTATATGAACATGGTGGAATTTCATTTTTAATTGTAAGATTTTATATAAATAATACTACATATTTATTAGAAACAAAAGAATTAATTAAATTCATTGAAAATGAAAAAAAATCTTCAATACCAATTGATTATTTTGAAGTAAATGGTCGCAAGATAAAAGAGTCTTATACTCCAAGAACAGACTATTTAAAAGTTATAGATGATTTATATTTTTAGGAGGAAGTATGAAAATTAAATTTAAGAAGTTTTTTAAAAAATGTAAAAGAATCATATCAAAAATAGTTGCTGATAAACAATTACTTACTATATTTTCTTTGATGTTATTAGTAATAATTATAGGATGTATAGTAATAGGATTTCTTAGAACTTTTGCTATAATAGGATCTTTGATATTAATAGCATTTGTTATTAGGTTTATAACAAAGAAAAGTAAAAAAGAAGTAAAAAAAGAAAAAAAGAAAATTAAAGAAAAAGAAAAAGTAATAAATGATGATGTTAAAGATGAGAATACTATGAAAGAAGATTCTGAAAATGAACTTTTAGAAAGTAGTGATGATAGTATAATGTTAAAAGAAAAGAAAAAGAAAAA
>JAFRQS010000027.1 GCA_017428495.1 Bacilli bacterium
GGAACCCCGTGTTACCTTTCTTCTTGATAGCCATACTTCGTTGCGTTTAAATGTGTCGCAAAGATAAATAATAATCTTTAATAAAGAGCAATCCTTTTATCTTTATTATACAAACAAATATCATCTTTAATAATTATTAACTATATTCTTTAATAATTACGAAATAAAACCTTTAATAAAGAAAATACTTTGTCTTTAATATAGTCCTTTATTTCTCTTTAATAAATATCTGTATTTTATCTTTATTAAACACTTAAGCTCGTCTTTAATCTATATGAAGAGTTTATGTAGATTAAATATCGGATATATCTGAAAATAAGTACATTTAGTATTTTATCTTTAATAAATATAAAGTAATCCTGAACCGATGTGGCGAATTGTATTAGCCAATTTATTCTTTAATAAATACAAAATATAATCTTTATTATTACCTCATATATTATAAACTTTAATAAATATAATGTATAGACTTTAATAAAGTAAATAGATTGTCTTTAATATTCACAATCTATCGCTCTTTAATAAAGACTATAGATTTTCCTTTATTATATAATAAGGTATCATCTTTAATATATAATAAGTACGTACAGGTTTCTGTCGGGTGATTATAGTGCTGTTATGGTAGAGTGTCTTAAGACAATCAAGTTCTGTGAAGTGACACGTTTTTCAAGCCGAGTTCGGTATACGTCATTCTTCAATCTGTCCTGCCATACTAGAATTTCTCTGTTTTTTTCTAGAATGCATATTTTGCTGGACATAAAATTGAAGCCATTTTCATTGTCTTTGGGTATGATCGTTCTAATCGTGTAGGCAAGTTGGTATGCATGAAGAACAACGATGTCAATACATTGATAGGGTAGGGGAGAGAATTATTTCTTTATTATTTATTAAATATATACTTTATTAAATACAAAGTATATTATATATTAAATATAAAATATTACTCTTTAATATATATAAAATAAATTATTTATTAAATGTATATTACTTAAATATTTGAAATATAGCAATATATCACATCATTAATGTATAAATCTATATTTTCAAAGAATTCCTTTAAATATATTAATTGACCTTAATTCCGAATTATATCTTTAATAAAGAAAAAAATATACTTTAATAAAGAAAAAATAAAACATGAGTTACAATTTAGTTCGAAATACATGAATTATGAACTACTACATATTGCTTTATGATTATAAAAAAGGGTGGGGTAGGGGAGTTACAACAGACCATAAGCACCTCTTTCCTATTACAAATAACCTTAAAATTTAGGCGATATTTTCAATCAAATGAATTTTTCTTCGTAAATTTGCAAGTTATAAAGGGTTATAGAGATGCCTACGAAGCGAGACTCGAAGAAAGAGCAGGGTAGGGGAGAGTCACTAATCGTCCCTATGACTGTTATCATGATGCGCCAGGGTTATGACTACTGGCAGAACAAAGTATTGCTCGCTATCATTGATAAACTACAGCCTTATATTCGTGAAGGGCTTCAGATCGATATGTTTGGTATTCAGGAGGACATCATTCTGTCTATCCGCTATAAGGATTTGGGTATTCGCAGAGCCGATTATTCTAAGTTCCGTTCCCGCTTAGCTACGCTTTCTCTCATTCCTGTCATTATTCCAAGCACGCTCAATAATGAGTCTTATCATCGTTACCATCGCCTTGGTACTGTGTTCTTCGAAGAGGGAGATAGTAAGGATTTCATGATCCAGTTGGATAAAGATGTGGTACATCATATCATCTCTAAGGAGTATGGATATTGTGAATTAAGTAAAGATGCGTTCTTGGCATGTAAGTCACGATACAGCCAGCAGATCTATCTTATGCTTGCCAGTTGGCGAAATGAAGGTGAACATAGGATTCCATTAAAGGAATTAGAGTCACAGTTGAATCAGGAGGGTAATAGCCTGGAGTTGAGTCGTACATCTACAAAGAAAGTTCAGCCAGCACCCACGATTCAAGGTATTCTCAATGATGTTAAATCTGAACTCGACGCACTGAAGGCAGATAATAAAAGTGACCTTTCCTTCACCTATGAAGAGGGTGGGGGAGAGGTCACCTTCAAGATACTGGTTTGAAGCCTTATTGCCTAATTGTGTAGGTGCATCGTAACACCTTCCATGTTGCTTTCGTA
>JAFRQS010000028.1 GCA_017428495.1 Bacilli bacterium
AAAAAGAAATAAGAAAAAATATAGAACTACAGTAATATCAATAGTAGTTTCAGTATTCGTATTTATTGCTTTATCTGGTTTTATGGGATTAGCATTTCAAGAAGTTGAAAATGAAATAAAGGTATCTGATTTTAATATATCGTTAAGTGCAAATATCACAAATGAAAACTCATATAATAAGTTCATTGAAACTGTTAATTTAGATGGTATAGAAGATTATACTATATTAAGAAGTAATGAATTATCTTTTGTTGGTACTCATTACAGTAAAGAATATTTGGATTTATTAAATATTAAACAAAGAGAACAAGATGAAGAATATATTTCTATCTTTGCTATTGGCGAAGAACAATATAAAAAATATATTAAATCATTAGGATTAAATTATAATGATATAAAAGGTAAAGGCATACTACTAGATAAAGATTATCAAGTTTATTATGGTGAAGATAATAAAAGAGTTACAAAATATATAAGAAAATATAATTTTAATAAAGGTGATGTAATAGATTCACTGATATCTTCAACAAATAAAAATGTGAAAGTTGAAATTGGTGAAATAACAGAAATAAAACCTTTTGGATTAAAAAATATGTCTGCTAATTACATTGTTTTAAGTGATGAAATGTTTGATAATATAGCCGAATCAAAACATCTTGATATATATTATAAATCTAATAATGCTAATAAATTACAAGATGATATTGAAGATTATTTAAAGGGTGAAGAATATTATGGCATTAGTAATAAAGATGAAAGTGTTAAACAAATGAGTAACTTATTTACTTTAGTAGGTATATTCTTATATGGTTTTATCATTGTAATTTCATTAATTGGAATAACTAATATATTTAATACTATTACTACTAATATGGAATTAAGAAAACAAGAATTTGCTATGTTAAAATCAGTTGGTATGACAACTAAAGAATTTAATAGAATGATAAGACTAGAAAGCTTATTTATGGGTGTTAAATCGTTATTCTTCGGTATTCCTATTGGAATAGTATTATCTTATATAATTTATCACTTTTTATCGGAAGATTCTGGAATGCCTTATAAACTCCCTATAGTTGCTATTATAATATCTATAGTGGTTGTATTTATACTTATTTCAGTAATTATGAAGTATTCTATGAATAAGATTAATAAACAAAATACTATTGAAACAATTAGAAACGAGAATATCTAATATAGGGAGCGAAAGCTCCTTATATTGTGGTATAATAGTATATAACGAAAGGAGCTATAGATATGAATATTTTACTTGTTGAAGATACAGAATCAATTATTAAAGGTCTTACATACTCTTTTGAAAAAGATAATCATAATCTAACAGTAAAAACTACAATAAAAGATTCAAAAGAATATTTATTAAATAACTCCGATATAGATTTAATAATACTTGATATTACTTTACCAGATGGCAATGGTTTTAATTTGTTTGAAAATATTATTAAAGATTTAAAAATTCCTACTATTTTCTTAACTGCTAAAGATGAAGAAGATGATATTGTTAAAGGATTAAATGTTGGTGCTGAAGATTATATAACTAAACCTTTTAGCACTAAAGAATTAATGGCAAGAGTTAATAGAATATTATTAAGATCTAAAAAGAAAAGTATTATTAAAATAAAAGATATTTCTTTCGATATGGATAAGTTAGTATTAACGAAAGATACTACTCCTATTGAACTAACTGCACTTGAATTAAAACTTGTAAACTTATTATTTAATAACTTAAATAAAGTTGTTAGTAGAAATGTTATTTTAGATAAAATTTGGGATTGGACTGGAAATTATGTTGATGATCATACAGTTACAGTTTATTTCAAAAGAATAAGAGAAAAAATAGGAACAGATATTATAACTACTATTAAAGGTATGGGATATAGAATAGATGAAGAATAAAATAAGA
>JAFRQS010000029.1 GCA_017428495.1 Bacilli bacterium
TAAACATACAATTTAATTTATTATCTAGTACACTACATTTATAATCCTCTACATTTTCACAATTGTAATTAAATGTTACTTTTGTATTTTTTTCTCCAAATAGTTCGCATCCGCATAGAATTAAACAAACTATTAATATTGGAATTACTCTCAAATATTTCTTCATACACTCACTTCCTATTATCATATTTATTATACAAAGTTTTAAATAAAAAAGGAAGAATTATTCTTCCTATATTATTTATTTTTCTACAAAATATAATAAATCACATGAGTTTCTTCCGTCATATGCACGTCCAGGACCACTTGCATTACTTGTAGAATTACTTTTTGCCCATATGACAGTAGAACCGCCACCATCGACTCTTAATGCTCTATTACATCCCAATTCTTTAATTACTTCTAAAGTGTTTACACCATATGTTTTCCTACCATCTCTACCACCAACATCTGAATTATTGAATGCCTGTGTTATAAAAATATAATTATTCAAATCCATTTGGCATATTGCAGGAGAAGCTCCTTTTACACTAGTTAAACCAGTTATTTTCTCTTCAGTACTGCCTGACTCATAATTTAATATATTATATGTACCAGTCCAACTAAATGTATTATTAATTCCTTCCTTTTCAATATATTCAACTATTCTCGAATTAACTGCTTTTTTAACTTCAGTATATTCTGAATCAGATGATCTCATTTTCCAAGTATAATGTTTTAAATATCCTTCTTTATTAATACCACCTATGTATCTATAACTACTCAACCAATAACTATTTTTACTATCATCTGCATTATTTACAGAATTTCTTATTACAACCCCATCATTTTTAAAGTATTGTATGGCCGGACCATATTTCCAATCATATGGAGCATTTGTGTAAAATCTTTCACTTACCATCGGGTCCGCATTGAAACCAACAAATCCTTTATTTTCATATTTTTTACTTTTTATTTCATTCTCAACGATTTTATTAGCATTCCATAGATTTCTCTTTGAAGGACTAGATGAACTTGCTGCAGTTGCAATGGCCATTTTTGATTGATTATATGTGTCTTTGACCCAAACATATGTCAAAAGATAATTCCATTCTGGTTTGACAATCGTATATTTTAAAGTACTTGTTTCATACTCACAATACACGTCAGTTAAATTTTTAGGATTTTTACTATTATCTAATAATTGAGCACAAGTAATATTAGTTTTACCACTTAAATTAGGCTTAATTGCATTGTTATTTTTCTTTAGCCCTTTTAACCATTTGGCTTTTAAAATAATAGTATTATTAGTTATTCCATATTTATCATTTTTAAAATCTGTAATTGCTTCTAAAGTCCAATTATCACCATTTGCATTTAACCAAGCATAAAACTCTTTACCAGATTTTACACACGTATTCACTTTAGGAACAAATATATCTCCTTTATTTATTATTTCTTCACTAGGAGCACCTGTGCCACCATTGCAATCATATTTAACAATGAACTTATTTGACGTAGTCCATCTTGCGTAATATTTTTTGTTACCAGTACTTCCTTTTGTTAGCTTTGATACTGGCATATCAGTAAAATCACTAATTGTATACCATCCAGCAAATACATAACCACTTTTGGATGGTATGGGTAAAATATATGTAGAATCACCTTTATTATAATTTGTTTTGACTCCTGCTGGATTTACACCACCATTTAAATAATATGTTATTGTATAATCATAGCTCTTTTTCCAACCCGCATATAAAACAATATCTTCATTTTTATCAAAATTTCTAGCTGATATATTTTTATTTGTATAGTATTGGGTACCTTTTGTATAATCTGAGTTATCATACCATCCCATAAATGTATAATCTGTTTTTGTTGGCGTGATGCTCGTTATATTCGGCATTGACTTTCCTAATACCGCATTTACTGTTCCGGGCGTATTTCCTACTCCTCCATTTATATTAAAAGTTACTTTGTAACTTTGTACTACTACTACTTTACTCCATCCTGCATATAGAGTTAAATTTGAAGTCTTATCATATGTCCTTACTGCTACATTATTTTCATTATAATATTGTTTTCCTTTTGTATAGTCAGCATTATCATACCATCCTTTAAATGTA
>JAFRQS010000030.1 GCA_017428495.1 Bacilli bacterium
AAAGAAAAAAAAGAAAAAAAAGAAAGATAAAGGCAAAAAGAATATTGGTGGTACAGTTATTACTATAATTTTGATATTAATGTTAATTGGTGTATTACTTGTATTTGCATTTGCAGGATACGTTGTTATATCTGCCCCAAATTTTAATCCTGGAAATTTATTTAGGAAAGAATCAAGTATAATGTATGATAAAGATGGCGAAGTAATCGCTAAACTTGGATCTGAAATAAGGAAAACAATAACTTATGATCAAATGCCACAAGTATTAATTGAAGCAATAATTGCTACTGAAGATTCTAGATTTTATCAACATAATGGCGTTGATTTGCCAAGATTTACAAAGGCTGTTATAGGTCAAGTGTTACATCGCGCTGGTGCTGGTGGTGGATCTACTATAACAATGCAGGTAAGTAAAAATGCATATACTAGTGATGTTAGAAATGGTTTTGAAGGAATAGTACGTAAATTTACCGATATATATCTTGCTATGTTTAAATTAGAAAGAAAATATACTAAAGAACAAATTTTAGAATATTATGTTAACATTCCAGGCCTTGGTTCAAACTCATTTGGTGTTGCTGAAGCTGCTGAAACTTATTTTGGTAAAGATGTTTCAGAACTTAATTTATCAGAAGCAGCATTAATAGCTGGTTTATTCCAAGCTCCTACTGCATACAATCCTTATTTACATCCAGAAGCTGCTACTGAAAGACGTGCTGTTGTTTTAAATTTAATGGTAAGACATGGATATATTACAAGAGAAGAAGCTGATATAGCAAATGCTATAAGTGTAGAATCTCTACTTGGAGTAAAATCTTATAGTAATCCATATCAAAATTTTATTGATGTTGCAATAGATGAAATATATGAAAAAACAGGAGAAAATCCTTATAATACTCCTATGAAAATTTATACTACTCTAGATAAAGCAAAACAAGATCATTTAAATAAAGTAATTAATGGAGAATTATATACTTGGGTTAATGATACTGTTCAAACTGGTATTGCAGTTGTAGATGTTGAAAATGGTGGAATTATAGCAATTAGTGGTGGTAGAAATACTGTTGCCATGGGACTAAATCGTGCTACAGATATAAAGAATCAATTAGGATCTGCAGCTAAACCATTATTTGATTATGGTCCAGGTGTAGAATATAACAATTGGTCTACTTATACTCCATTTATTGATGAGCCTTGGAGTTATACTGGAGCTGGTGCTATTAAAAACTGGGATAGCAATTTCTATGGTTTTCTTACATTAAGGAAATCATTAGGTCTTTCTAGAAATATACCTGCACTAAAAGCCTTTCAAAATGTGGGTAATAATAAAATATATAACTTTGTTACTTCATTAGGAATTACACCTGAAATGGAAGGTGGCACAATTCATGAAGCACACGCATTAGGATCATTTAATGGTACTAACCCATTAGAAGTAGCAGCAGCATATGCAGCATTCAGTAATGGTGGATATTACATTAAACCTTATACTGTTACAAAAATTGTATATATTGGTTCTAACCAAACAAAAGAATATAAACCTTCTAAAACAAAAGTTATGGAAGATTCTTCTGCATATATAATTACTAATTCATTAATATGGGCTGTAGATGCAGGATTAAGTGCTGGTGCTAGAATAGCTGGAAGACAAGTAGCAGCTAAAACAAGCACAACTAATTTTGATGATAGAACTTTGAGTGCATTTAATCTACCATATAATGCTATTAAAGACTATTGGGTCGCTGGATATACTCCTAAGATAGCTATGGCCGTATGGTACGGATATGATAAGATTACAGATGGTTATAACACAACAGCTGACAATAGTAGAAAAGATAGATTATTTAATACAGTTATGAAAGGAATGGTTAGTGATAGCCCTAAAAACTTCACTATCCCTAAAAGTATTGTAGCAGTACAAGTTGAAACAGGTACAATTCCAGCTATGTTACCTAGTGAAAATACGCCAAAGGATATGATATCTACTGAATACTTTAAATCTGGTACAGAACCAACAGAAGTATCACCAAGATATTTACAATTGAATAATCCTAATGGTTTAAATGTTTCTGTTGAAGATGGAGTTGCTAGTTTAACATGGAAAGCTGCAAATATGCCTGCATATTATACTGAATCATGGATGAATTCACATATAAAAGATGGCATGGGAGATACTGTTACGAATTATTTAGAATATAGACAAGAAGAATTAGAAAAGCTAGGTAGCTTTGGATATGATATATATATAGTCGATGAAAACGGTGATGAAAAACTTGTTAAAAGTACTACCGAAACATCAGCAACTATAAACCTTAAAAAATATAATGGAGATGTTAAATTAATTGTAAAAACTGCTTGGGCTAATAATAAAACTACACAAAGTTCTGGTAGTGAGTATACTGTAGTAGCTGAAAAGCCACTTTCTGTAGTAACAGTTAGTTTAAAAGGTGCTGCTGTAATTAATATAAATGTTAATGATTTATTTAATGATCCATCTGTTACAGTGTTAGATAATTTTAAAGATGTTACTAGTGAAAGTAAAATAACATATACTATTACAAATTCTAAAAATCAAATGTTATCAGAAGTAGATACTTCTACTCCAGATACCTATAAAATAAAATACAAAATTGTTTATGATGGTAGTACATATGAACAAACAAGAGTAGTAAATGTTAAGGAAGTAAGTATTGAGCCTCCTGTAAATAATGAAACTGAATAAAAAATGAGTCAAATTTTTGACTCATTTTTACATATATTATATAATTTACACTTATTACATGCAGGTTTCATACTTTTACAGAAATATCTACCAAACAATACTAATTGATGATGTGTTCTATTAATTCTATCTTTTGGAATTAATTTATACATCTTTTTTTCAATTTGTAATACATTTGAAGTTCTTGGTACTAGTCCTAATCTTTTAGACACTCTACTTACATGAGTATCTACAGCAAAATAGGGTTCATTATACAATGTACTTAAAATTAAATTCGCTGTTTTTCTACCTACTCCATCCAATTTAATTAAATCTTGATAAGAATTAGGAACAATTCCATTGTATAATTTATTCAATTTTTGAGATATATTCTTAATATATATTGCCTTCTTCTTAGCCATACCTAATGGTTTTAAAATTCCTTCTAATTCTTTTAAATCAGCATTCAGTAAAGTATTCATATCATATTTATTAAAAAGCTTTTTTGTAACTAAATTAACTTTTTTATCAGTGGTCTGCGCACTTAAAACTACTGAAATCAAAAATTCAAAATCATTATTATATTCCAATTCACAGTGAGGATTTGGAAATAACTCATCTAAATAATCAAATATATCATTCATTTTCACTCAACCAATCATAATCAGGAACTTCAACTTTGCTATCTTTTTTAAAATTTTTCTTATTTTTTTCTATCTTATCTAATGAATCTATCCCTTTTTTGTTCCATTCAAACAATATTCTATCTATATACCTAAAATTATTAACACCATTAAATACCGCTTCTTTTAATGCTGATAATATTATTTCCTCCTTATATCCACATTCTAACCATCCATTGATTAACTCATATTCTATTGGAGATAAACTTCTTCTTAATTCACTTTCAAAAGATGTATATATATTACTATCATTTTTTTCAGTATTGACATCTATTAGTTGTAAAAATACTTTATCATAAAATAATTCTAAATTTATATATTCTTCTAATTTTGATGATGCATTTTTCTTAATATCTATAGTTAAAATACTCTTTTCAGATAATTCATTAATAGCAGTCATTACTTCTTTTAACTCCATATTCAATTCTGAAGCAAACTTATGATAATCACATATTATTGGATTATTTTGATTTAGTAAATAAATTATAATAATTACATTTTCACTAGATAATCCTAATGACTTATAATTTCTTATTAAATAACTTGGTACTACAAATGATCTAAGTTTTAACAATTCAATAATTTTATTATTCACATTATCACCTCAATAATTATTATAATCATTATAATTAATAAATCAAATCATTAATTTTAATATTTTGTATCTATTATCACACAAAAACGCTAAATTTTATACATAATTTCTAATTATATAATCAATTATTTTACTATTTTCATTTTTTAATCTACCACTAATAATTTTATTTTCTAAATCTTCATACAATTTAGTTATCCAAATTCCGGGTTCTTTATTAATTATATTTAATATCTCTTTTGCTGTTATATTTATATCTTTTTTAGAATGAATTGGCAAGTTTCTTTCTAATTTAACTATAACTTGCTTATTTATTCCAAGTATCTCTGCAGCAATTGAAGATATATATAATCCATATTTATATATATCATATTTACCTATAGTTTTATTCTCAACCATTTTCAATATATTATCTATCATATTTTTTTCTATCCTATTAAAAGGATATTTACTACTAGCTTTTAATTGAGCCCATATACCTAAAGTATCAGTAGTATACTTGATATCATTTAAATCTATATCTAAATATTTACTTATGCCTAAATCTTTTAATAATTTAATTCCATATCTAATATTACTACTTGCAAAAATTTTATTTAATTCCATTTTTTTTCTATCATAAGAAATTTTTCTTAAATAAATACTATTTGTCTTAATTGCATCTATAACCTCTTTATCTAAATCAAAATTTAATGTTGTTGCAAATCTTATTGCTCTTAAAATTCTTAAAGGATCCTCATAAAACTTATTATTAGCGTCCCCAAGCGATTTTATTATCTTGTTATCAATATCCTTTCTTCCATCAAACAAATCGATTATATTCCCATTTAAATCCATACACAAAGAATTTATAGTAAAATCTCTTCTAGAAATATCTGAATATAAATCACCTATATATTCAATTTTTATTGGTTTTCTATCTTTATATTCTAATTCCTTTCTAAAAGTAGTAATTTCAAATCTTATATTTTTATATTTTACTGTTACAGCTCCATATACATCTTTAGGAAGAATTGCATTTTTAAAAATTTTTATTAAATCTTTTGGAGTTGCATCCGTACATATATCTACATCTAAAGATTTATTACCTAAACAATAGTCTCTAACATAGCCACCTACAATATATGCTTTAAAACCTATTTTTTCAATTTTAGAAAGCATTTCTAAAGCCTTATAATGCATATAACCACCACCATCTTAATTATATCAAATTAAAAAAAAAGATAAAGACTTGCTTTATCTTAAAATACTACTTTACAGCTTCTTTTAATTTGCTACCAACTCTAACTGCAACAACATTTCTTGCAGGAATTTTAATAGTAGCTCCACTTTGTGGATTACGAGCAGTACGAGCAGCTCTTTTTTTCTTTTCGAATGTTAAGAAACCAACTAAAGAAACTTTACCTTCTTTCTTAACTCCTTTCATTACACCAGCAACAAATGCATCTAATGCACGTCCTGCTTCAGCTTTGCTCATTTTAGCTTCTTGAGCCATGAATTCTACTAATTCAGCTTTTGTCATTAAAATTACCTCCCATATTATTTAAGCAATCTATGCTTACATATATAAATTACCATTTTTACTATATAAAATCAAGTATTTTAGGCTTTTTTTGTTAAAAAATAGCTATATTACTATAGCTATCATATTATTTGAACCTTTATTAACTATTTTAGTTAACGTATTCTGTAATTTATACCTTATATTTTCTGGCATCATTGCTACTTTAGCTTGTATTCCTTCTTGTATTATATTATCTAAACTTCTACCAAATATTTCACTTTTCCATATTGCTTTTGGATCATCCTTATCTCTAAGTAAATAATTAACCAATTCTTTACTTTGTAACTCAGAACCAATTATTGGTTCGAATGTACTCTCCACATCTACTCTAATCATATGTATGGATGGCGCAACTGCTTTTAATTTAACTCCATATCTTCCACCATGTTTTAAAACTTCAGGGGTATCCAATTTTAAATCTTCAATCCTTGGTATTGCAACACCATATCCTGTTTGTTTAACCATTTTTAATGCACTTTTTATTTGTTCATATTCAGTTTGAGCTTCTTTCAAATTTTGAAATAAATTAATCATATCTGCCCTACTATTAATATCTACGCCTATTATCTCATTTAATACCTGATTATATAATCCTTCTTTACTATCTAGATTAATAGTTACTGTACCATTTTCTGGATCCACACTAGACAAATACGCTTTTTCTATATATTCATTTGTACCAAAACTATTATTAATCTTTTCTACATCTCTAAGCTTATCTACTTCTACTACACAATTTTTTATTTCTTCAATATATACTTTTTTTAACCAATGATCATGATTTAAGCATGCAATCCATTCTGGCATATTTACATTTATATTTAATATTGGGAACTCATATAATGCTTCTTTTAATATATTATATGAATCTTTTTCAGTCATAGTCTCAACACTTATAGGTAATACAGGTACACTATACTTTAATTTAATACTATCTGCTAATCTTTCTGTCTCTGGAAGCATTGGATGAGCACTATTGAGAAGTACAATAAATGGTTTACCTATTTCTTTTAATTCATTTATAACTTGTTCTTCTTTTTCCTCATAATTTTTTCTTTCTATTTCTCCAATAGAACCATCAGTAGTTACTACTATACCTATTGTAGAATGATCTCTAATCACCTTTTCAGTACCTATTTCAGCAGCTTCTACAAATGGTATTTGTTCATCATACCAAGGCGTTTTAACCATTCTAGGACCATTTTCATCTTCATATCCCTTGCATCCATCTATTACATATCCAACACAATCTACTAATCTTATATTAGTATCAAAATCATCTATTTTTATTTTAGCGGCGTTAGAAGGTACAAACTTAGGCTCAGTAGTCATAATAGTTTTGCCCTGAGCACTATGTGGTATTTCATCTAAACATCTTTTTCTTTCGTATTCATCTTCTATATTAGGAAGAACTAATGTTTCAATAAATTTCTTTATAAATGTACTTTTTCCAGTTCTTACAGCACCTACTACTCCTAAATATATATCTCCATTAGTTCTACCACTAATACTTTTTATAATTTCACTTTTTTCCATATAATCCCTACTTTCATTAAACTATATGTTTTAAAATAAAAAAAATAACAAAAAAAGCATGAATTATTCATTCATGCTTATTCCTCATAATAACTTCCTAACTTAATATACATATTAGATAGTGTTGCAACAATGAATCTAAATGGTGTAGTTTCATCTCCATTTTGTAAAGATGCTCCAAAAGTAACTGGTGTATTAAAGTAGTGACTAGTACCACTTATATCTTGGAATAATTTTACTCCACCATCATTTAGACTATAATATATTTTACCATCTTTTCTAATAATTCTAATACTAGATAATCCCGATATATTTATGTTTTGAGTAGCTTTAACTCCACTAATTGTTTGTGTAAACTCAAACTGAGCTGTATTACTACTTCTTCTAAATACCATACCTGGATATCCTGCACTTGAAACCTCATATTTAGAGTTCATAATTACTTGTTGAGTTTCATTATTTTGTGCACTATTAGAATATTGATCTATAACAAAGTATATTTCATAATCTTGTGAATAATTAGTACTATCATATAATCTTACTCCTGTATTAATATGATTTGTATTAGCATAATTAGTACAATTTGCACCTGTAATATTAGTATCTCTACCATTGAAATTACATGCTCCAACTTGTTCAAATACTTTAGTAAAGTTAGCATTAGCATCAGATACCCATTGAGCATATAAAGTTATAGTAGAATTGTTAGTAAGATTACGAACTTGTAATTTATTCAAGTATGATGTTCCACTTCCATCTGGTTCAGTATTCCATTCTACAAACTTATAACCACTTCTAGTATACGTATTAGTTTTTAAGAATGTATCCTCCTCTCTTGAAAGTGTTTGATTAGTCATTATTCCAGTACCACCATTCGCATCAAATATTACTTCATAGGTGCTTACAGTCCAATTTGCTGTATATGTCTTATCACCTGTAGAACCAGTTGGTATTGTAACAGTTAATTGTGGAGTATTACCATTACTTCCTGTCCATCCAACAAACTTATATCCAGACTTAGTAGGTTGATTTAATGTAATTGTCATCATATCACTATAGTAATATGTAGGGTTAGTTGCTGTACCACCATCTAAGTTATAAGTAATATTATATCTAGTACCTGTACCTATCTTAGTGAAATATCCATTTTGACCATATGCAATTTTTGCATATGCATGATTTTTATGGGAAGTATCAAATGGAGTTTCAAATTCAGTACCAGCACCACCTACTAAAAGCGTAGTGCCATTAAACATATTACTACTAGATACACTATTACCTATTTGGAAATCATGTTGCGCATATATAGTAGTTAATTTATTAAGACCACTAAACATATTTGTAAAATAATATACATTTCCTGTATTAAAGTCATCTCCAAATGTTATAGTTTTAACATTATTCATAGTAAGGAACATACCATGCATATTAACAACATTACCTGTATCAAAACTACTTAAATCTAAATTTGTTATTTTTTGCATTTTTCTAAACATCCAATACATACTTTTAACATTACTAGTATCAAATCCACTTAAATCTAAAGTAGTTATATTTGTACATCCACCAAACATTCTCTTCATATCAGAGGCATTTGTTGTATTAAACTTAGTTAAATCTATTGATACTAATGCATTACAGTCATTAAACATAAATGCTAAGCCTTTACCACTCGATGGTCCTTCAATATTATCTGTTCTATAATTAAAGTTATCATTATAATCTGGTTCTAACACACCATTTTGACCTACTTTACCTAAACCACTTGTATCTATTGCACCATATATATGTGCTAATACTCTATCATTATCAAACCAATGTGAGAAATTTCTTACTAAAGAAGTATTTGTACCATTTAAATTAACTGTTATTAATGTAGTTACATAATCTGTATTATCTCTAAATGCATTAATAGTTTCTGGATGAAAATATACTTCATCTGCTTCACTCCACCAATAAAAATCATTATTAGAATCAACCCATCCATAAATATCATATGCACTATTATATTCATCATTAGATACATTTTTTATATTAACTATATTTACACCAGTTAATGATTCAAATTGTGCTTTACTTAAATCACTCCTTTGGAAAGATTTAATACCTGTTTTAGTAAATCCCATTAAATCATTTAATCCATTATATTGCATAAAATATGCTCTACTATTATTTGATATTACTATATTATCATTTAATTCTGTTAAAAAAGTTACTACACTGTTAACATAAGTGTAATCAGTACCTGCTACTAAATCTGTTCCTGAACTTGTAGAAATTTTAATATTTTGTAAACCATTTGTTGTTACTGTACTTAAAAAAGTATTATTATTCATATCAGTAAATGATTTTGATCTTATATATTCACTTGTCAAATTATTACTATTAGTGCAATTAACATAAGTTACTTCTCTTAAAGGAGTAAAATGCAAATTAATTGTTCCATCCAAAGTATTATCAGTTATATTAGTAGTATCATCATATCCAAAACTTAAACTAAATGTAATAGTATCATCATTATTACCCGATGAATTTACTATTGTACTATTACTAGTTATACCATTCAAACTAGGAATAATATTAGAATTAGAATATATACTACTTTGTGTTGTATCATATATTAATCCATCAAATATTTGCTTTGAATTACCCAAATTCTTTACTGTAACACTCAATGTTTTAGTATCTGAACTATTATCTAATTCTAAATTTGTAGTTAATACTGTATTATTATAATTAGTTACGAGATTAGTTGGGGTTATATTTATTATTGATATTGAGTCTTGAGGCAACATATTTACTGAACCACTTGCACCTAAATCAAATGCTATATTGGCATATCCAATACCCAAAATCAACATAATAATAGGTAAATAAATTGTAATAAATTTATATATTTTCTTACGTTTCATATTTCCACCTTAATATATAATCATTATTAATCTTCCCATTTTGTTCATTTTATTGCTATTCTATCATGATAATAATATCATTTTTATATGTGTTTTTCAATAAAATGAAAAAAAATAACTAACAAGTTATTTTATTTCTATGTAATTATGAGAACATGCTCTTATAAGTCTATTCATAATAGCAAGACCTAATCCTTCTTTTTCTACTCCTTCAATAATTACTAAATCTACATTATAATTATCTACTTCTCTTAATATCTTAAATATATTATGTGCAATATCTTCTAAAGTAGTACCATAAGAAATACATTTTTTATAATTTTTTTTATTTAATTCATTACATATTACTAAAGTATTAGATGTTTCTAATTCTTTTATTTTAGATATTAATTTATTATTATCTTTACTATATACCATTACACATTTAGTATTTGGGGCATAATGCTTATATTTCATACCAGGTGACAATACTTTATCATTTTCTTCTATATCACCTAATATATGCTTATCTATTATAACTTCACCATATTCTTCTAACATCTCTTTAGTAACATATCCAGGTCTTAATATATGTATTTTATTATTTATTACTCTAACTACTGTAGATTCAACTCCAATCTTAGTATCTCCACCATCTATTATACAACTTACTTTATTACCCAATTCATCAATAATATCAGATATATTAGTACCGCTAGGTTTACCTGATACATTAGCACTAGGTGCTGCTATAGGAGTATCTGAGTATTCTATTAATTTATTTGCAATAATATTAGATGGCATTCTTATTCCTACTGTATCTAATCCTCCAGTAGCAGCGTATGGTACACATTCATTTTTATCAAATATTATAGTAAGAGGCCCTGGGAAGAATCTATTCATTAATTTTAATTCTGTATCATTTATATTTTTGGCTATTCTATAAACCATATCTATACTTGATACATGTAGTATTAATGGATTATCATTCTTCCTTCCTTTTGCCTTAAATATATCATTTATTGCATCACTATTTAATCCATCTGCACCTATCCCATATACGGTTTCAGTAGGAAATATAACCAGCTTACCAGACTTAATAAAATCAGATGCTTTCTTTATATCTTCTAAATTAATATTATCTTTTAAATTATAAATAACCATAATATCACCACTTGATGATTATAATATTTTTTCTATATTTTTACAAGAAAAAAACTACATATGTAGTTATACCATTTTATCTATATTTTTAGGCACTTTATCATTAACTATTGCTTTTACTATTTTATCTTCTTTTTCTTTTGATACATCTTTACCTGCTATCATACCTATTTCATGTATTAAATCTCTAAGCTTACTTTCATCTTTTAGATTATCTCCTTGTATCTTTTTAGCAAGACTTAATATTGTTTCTTTATTAACATTAGTTTTACTTTCTATTTTTTTATAAAAATTATCACTAAAACCCATAACATCCTCCTAGAATATTATATGTCTTAGTGATAAAATTGTTATTCTCCTCTATTTTTAAATTGTAATACTATTGGTGTACCTTCTAAATCAAAAGATTCTCTTAATTTATTTTCTAAATATCTTTCATATGAGAAATGTATTAATGTTTTATCATTTACATGAAATAATATTTTTATTGGTGCCTTACCAACTTGATTCACATAATATATTTTTAATCTTTTACCTTTATATGAAGGAGCAGGATTTAATGTTGTTGCTTCTCCTATTACATCATTTAATACACTTGTTTTTATTTCTTTATGTGCATTATCATATACTTTTAATACTTCAGGCATTACAGTATGAATTCTTTTTTTAGTAAGAGCACTAGTAAACACAATTGGTGCATAATCCATAAATGCAAAATTATTTCTAATATCTTTAGTTACTTCATTCATATCTTTAGTACTTTTATCCCATTTATTTACAACTATTACTACTGCTTTACCAGCTTCTATAGCATATCCTGCTATATGTTTATCTTGTTCAATAATACCTTCCTCTATATTTAATACTATTAAACATACATCAGATCTATCTATTGCTTTTAATGCTCTTAAAACACTATATCTTTCTACATTTTCATATATCTTTCCTTGTTTTCTAATACCTGCTGTATCTATCACTACAAAGTCACGTTTTTGATATGTAAATGGTGTATCTATTGCATCTCTTGTAGTACCACTAACATTAGATACTATTGATCTTTCTTCATTTAATAACGCATTAACTAAAGAACTTTTACCAACGTTAGGTCTACCTATAACGCAAAATTTAATTACGTCATCATCATAGTTAATATCTTTTACATTCTTAAAATCTTCTACAACAGCATCCATTAAATCATATATACCATTATTTTGTTCTGCACTTATTGGTATTACATCAAATCCAAGTTCATAAAAATTATATATATTATCTTTAGATACTTTAGAATCCATTTTATTAGCAGCAACTATAACCTTTTTATTACTTTTCTTTAACATATCTTTAATTAAATAATCATTTGGGCCAAGATCTTCTTTACCATCTACTACAAATATAATTACATCTGCTTCATCAATAGCAAGTTCTGCTTGTACTCTTATTTCTTTGTTAAAATCTTCATTTCCTAAATCAATACCACCCGTATCAATTAAATGGAATTTATAATCATTATAAGTTGCTAAACTATATATTCTATCTCTTGTTACACCTGGGGTATCTTCTATAATAGATATTCTTTTGCCAGCTAGTCTATTAAATAAAGTACTCTTACCAACATTAGGCTTACCAACTAATGCAACTGTAGGAATTTTCATAAGAATCACCTCGTTTGAAATTATAACAAAAAAAATAATAATAATCAATTAACTATTATTTATTATACTTAATACTTTTTCCCCAAATATTATTTTTTTTATATATTCACATATAAGAATATAATCATCCTCTAATTCTAAATAGTATTTATTCTTATACAAATATATTTTACATTTTACTCTATTTTTAATAAAGTAATCCTCTATTTCATACAAAAATTTAGCTTTATAATAAAACTTAACATTTGTATTAATCTTTTCATTATATTTTAAAAATGGATCATTTACTTTCTTAATACTTAATATCACACCATAATTATCATTAACATAACACTCTACATTAAATGTAGAATATAAATCTATCTTATACTCTTTCTTTATTATTTTTAATATTTTAAATAAACACTCATCAATACTATCTTTATTAAATATATAATAACTTTTATTTAGATAAACTATATATTTATCATTATCAACATAATCTATTTTCATATTATATAATATGAATAAATAATACAATTGTTCTTATTGACATATTACTTAGTAAAAGTTATACTTATATTATGATAGGAGGAATAAAAATGGCAAATACAAAGAAAAGTCCTGCTAAAAAAACTGTTGCAAAGAAAAGTGAAATAAAAAAGCTAGCAGACAAAGAAATAACTAATGGCGCATTTATTCTTATATTAGTTTTATGTGTAGTTATTGGTGGAGTTTTAGGTTGGCTATTAGGTGGTTATGCATTTAATTTATTGAATTAAAAAAGACTTTAAAAAAGTCTTTTTTTAATCATCTATAAAATCCAAATACTTTTCTACTGTATTATAAACATCTTTTTTACCATCTTTAGTAACAGAAGAAAATAAAATCAAATTATCCCCCTCTTTTAAATCTAATGTTTTCAATATAATATTTTTATATTTCTCTCTTTGACCAAAAGATATTTTATCAATCTTAGTAGCAATAACTGTAACCTTTAAATTATAATACTTCAAATAATTATACATTAGTATATCATCACTTGTTGGTTTATGTCTAAAATCAACAAGCATAAATACTTCTTTCAATTCTTTTCTATTTGCTACATAATCTTCAATCATCTTACCAAACTTCATTTGTGTTTTCTTATCAGCTATTGCATAACCATATCCTGGAACATCTACAAAATAAAAATCTTTATTTATTTTATAGAAATTTAAAGTTTGAGTTTTACCTGGTTTACTTGATGTTCTAGCAAAATTTTTTCTATTTATAAGTGTATTAACAAAACTACTCTTTCCAACATTACTTCTTCCTACTATTAAAAACTCAGGAAGATTATCTTCTGGATATTGACTTTGTCTTACTGCTGATATAAAAAGTTCTGTACTTGTAATCTTCATAACATCACCGAGATAATTGTATCATTTATATAAAAAAAAAGCAAATTGTAGCATTTATTTACAATTATTGCTTTTTATTATTATAATCATAACACAACTCATCTAACTTACTTACTATCTCATCTGATAAATCAAAATTTGGTAATCTTATACCACTAGCAAGTTTATGACCACCACCATTATATTGCATAGCAATAGTATTTATTGCTGGTCCTCTACTTCTTACTGATACTCGTACTAAATTTTGCTTAACATCCTCTGAAAAAGTAATCCACACTAAAAGCTCATCAACATACGCTAGTTCACCTATCATATTTCCTATACTAGCAGGATCCATTTTATATTCTTTTTGTATTTCATCAGTTATTTTTATATAACCTACACCATTTTTTGTTATTTTTAAATTTTGAAAGAAATAACCCATAAATCTTATTTCATCAATACTTCTTAAATACATCATTTCATATAACTTTGGAGTATCTAATTTAAATTCTTTTACTAATTTAGAAGATATTAAAAGCGTATCAGAACTTGTACATGGATATAAAAACCTATTAGTATCTGCAACAATACCCATATAAAGTTTTTCAGCTGCAGACTTTGTTATTTTCAATTTAGTTTCATAACATAAATCTGCTATCATTTCACACGTACTTGATTTATCTTCATTAACTAGTTCTATATCACAAAACTTTTCCTCAAATGGATGATGATCTATTCTTATTCTATTTTTATAAAGTGATATATCATCCACATCCACTCTAGATGTTTTAGGAGTATCTGTAACTATTAGTAAAGTATTATCATAATCAATATTTTCTTCCTTATCTAAAGGCCCTACAAATTTAAATTTTGCAGAATATGCTCCTACAGCATAAACCTTTTTATCTGGAAAAGTTTCTTTTATAATATCCTTAAGCCCTAATTGACTTCCTAAAGCATCCATATCCGCATTTATGTGTCTTGCAATTACTATATTATTAAATTTTTTTATTATCTTAAATATTTCTTTATACATATTATTTTTCATTTACTAAATTATAAGTATCTCTTGCAATCATTAACTCTTCATTAGTTGGAATTACATAACAAGGTATTGAAGAATCCTTTGTTGTTATCAATCTTTCTTCTCCCCTTATATTATTTGCTTCTTTGTCTAATTTAATACCTAATACAGCAAGTCTTTCTATTATTTTTTCTCTTGTTGAAATAGAATTCTCACCTATTCCAGCAGTAAAGCATATAGCATCTGCTCCACCCATTAGTACGTAATATTTTGCGATATATTCTACAACTCTTCTTACATACATACCTTGTGCTAAAATACATCTCTTATTACCCTCATTAGCACCATTTTCTACATCTCTTGAATCGCTACTTACACCACTAATTCCAAGCAATCCACTTTCTTTATTTAATGCCTTATCAACTTCAGAAATATTCATTCCTGTTACTTCCATTATATAAGGAATTATACTTGCATCTATATCACCGCATCTACTTCCCATAACTATACCTGCATTTGGAGTAAGTCCCATAGAAGTATCTATACATTTACCATTTACAACAGCACTTAAACTACCACCATTACCTAAATGGCATACTATTACTTTAGTATCATCTCTACCTAATATTTCATTAATTCTTCTTGATACATATTTGTGACTTGTACCATGCATTCCATATTTTCTTACTGCATAATTTGTATACCAATCATAAGGAACTGCATACATAAATGCTTCCTCTGGCATTGTTTGATGAAATGCTGTATCAAATACTGCTACATGAATTGCATTAGGCATATATTCTTTAAATGCCTTTATTCCCACTAATGAAGCAGGATTATGAAGTGGTGCCAAAGTTGTATATTTTTTTATAACATCTTCTACATAATCATTGACTATAACACTATCACTTATCTTATCTGCACCTTGAACTGTTCTGTGGCCTACACCCTTTATTTCTTCTAAAGATTCAACTATATTGTTTTCAAGTAGTTCTTTAGTCAAAAAGCCAACAGCAACAGAGTGATTAGATAATTCAACTTCATGTCTTATTTTCTCCCCATTTAATTTTATTGTATAAAAACTATTTTCGATACCAATTCTTTCAAAAACACCAGATATTAGTACCTTTTCTTCAGGCATTTCATACATTTGAAACTTTAATGATGAACTTCCTGCATTAACTGCTAATACTTTCATATTTTCCTCCTCAACAATTAATATTATAACATAAAAATACAAAAAAAAGACTACTAATGTAGTCTTAAATTATTTAGATCTCTTTTTTGAACTTCTAGACATATCTGCTAGTTGTTTTGTCATTTCTCCTCTAACTTTACCATTACATCTAGAATCAGTCTCTGGTCCTAAATTAGCTCCAAATTCATTAGCAATTTCATATTTCATTTGATTTGAAGATTCTCTCTTTGAACTATTATTTTGCCTATTTTGTTTTTTTCTGCTATTACTATTTTGCTTTTCACTATTTTTCTTACGTGACATCATTTCACCTCCTACATTATTAGAGTGTGAAATAATCTATAAATTATACAACCATTTAATGGAAATTATAATATATCATTATCTACAAATTTATAATTCTTTACACTTATTTTTTCAATATTATTAATTGCAATATCTATCATTTCTTCATAATTAATAAGTTTTTCATATTCAATACATTTATTTAAATTAGGATTTATGACAGGATGCTTAGGTACAAAAATAGTACAACAATCATCAAATGGAAGAATACTAGTATTATATGTATCTATCTTTTTTGAAATATCTATTATTTCTAATTTGTCTAGACACGCAACTGGTCTTATTACTGGCATACAAGTAACATTATTTATAACATACATACTAGTTAGTGTTTGACTAGCTACTTGGCCTATTGATTCTCCATTTATTAAAATCTTACATTTATTATTTTTAGCAACTCTCTCACTTATTCTATACATCATTCTTCTCATTATAGTAATCATATATGTTGGTTCAATATTCTTATATATTGATTCTTGAATTTCAGTAAATGGAACAACATATAAATTTATATTACTACCATATTTAGTTAATTTTTTTGCTAAAGTTATAACTTTATTCTTTGCATCAATACTGGTATGAGGTGGTGAATCAAAATATATGCAATCAATATCTATTCCCCTTTTATTAGCCAAATACCCTGCAACAGGAGAATCTATTCCACCACTTAACATCAATAATCCCTTACCCTGTACTCCAGTTGGATATCCACCCAATCCTTCTATTTCATTTACGTATATATATGAATAATCATTTCTTATTTCAACATGTAATAATATATCTGGATTGTGAACATCTACCTTAATATTTGGAATACTCTTTAATATTGAAGCACCAACTAATCTACTTGTTTCAACAGAGTTATAAGGAAATTTCTTATCAGCTCTATTAGTTTCAACCTTAAATGAATTAAATGTTAATTTGGATAAAAGATTTACTGCTTCAGCTTTTATAGAATCTAAATCCTTATCAATCTTATAGCAAATTACTATAGAATGTATCCCAAATACTTCTCTTAACTTCTCAACTATCGCAGCTTCATTATAATCTTTTATATCTATAAACATTCTTAATCTATCTTTTATGATATATATATCATATCCAATTAACTTATTTTTAATGTTATTATATAATCTATCTATAAATACTTTCATATTGTCTTTTTTTGTTGTAAGTTCCCCATACTTAATCATAATTAACTTTTCCATAAAATCACCTAAACATATTATACATTAAAAAAAAGATATTTAAATATCTTTTTTAATAACATTTTTTACATTGTTTTTGAGCTTTCATCATCTGAATAAGTTGGCTCACCTAATGCCTCTGAAATTGTTGCATATATAGCATTTATTTGCTTATTCTTTGAAGCTTCAATATCATGAATTTCTTGAGCATGTTTTGCTTTCAACTCTTCTATTTCTTGAGCGTGTTTTGCCTTCAATTCAGCAATAACACTCTTTGAGCTTTCAGCCTCATCAGTTCTAGATTGTCTAAGTTCACTTAATTGATCCTCTAAACTTGCAATCTTAGTACTATAACCAGCATCTATATTAGAATTTTTACTAGTCAATTGTTCATTTGCTTGTGTCAAAGAATTACATTTAGCAGTTAAATCATCTAACACTGTTTCATAACTACTAATCTTTGCCTTAGCTTCTTCCAAAGCTGTATTAGCACTACTTAATTTAGAACTCAATTTTTCAATTTGAGCATCCCTTTCTTGTAATGTATTTTTAAATCTATGTAATCTAGCAAGTACATCTGTCTTATTAGCCAATTGAGGACTATCACTTACCATTTCTCTATCAGCAACTTCATTAGCAGGTTCTTCTGATACCTTAGCTACCTCATTTTTTCTATTAAGAATAGCTGCTATTTTATCTTCTATTGATTGTGATGATTCGGGTTGTGGCATTTCAACAGCTGGTGCTACATTTTCTTCAACTTCAGGAGCACTTGCAACTGCTTCTGCAACCGGCATTTCTACTTTTGGTTCTACTACAGGTTCCATAGTTGGAATTACTGGTTCCAAACCTGACATTGGAATAGCTTGAGGTTCTGGAACTAAATCAACAGTCTTTTCTTCTTTAGGTAATTCGACCTGTGGTTCTACTGAAAAACTTGGAATCTCAAATTGAGGTGTAACTTCTTCCTCTTTTTCTTCTACTTTATCATCCCATGTTCCAGGAACAACTTCTCCACCCAAATGATTTGTATATTCTACTTTTGGTAATATTTGAGTTCTATCTTCTTTTTCCACATTTTCAAACCATTTTGAAGTAACTCTTGATATCTTATTTTTCAATGCACTAGTAAATAGAACTGCTCTTCTAACAACATGTGATATACCACTTTGATTTTGTAAAGCTGTTATTTTAGAATCAAGTTGTGCAACATTACCTTCACTTAAATCTATTAATGATTCTAACCCTTTAGCCTCTTCTTGTGGTGCTTCATTTTTTTGATCTGATGCTTCAGCAACTGGGACACTTGGTTGAGCAACTTCTTCACTAACAAGATTCTTACTATAAATTCTTCCTAATTTTTCTTTTACAGCTTGCTTTACCCTTACAGCCCTAGTTAACAAATCTTCACTAACTTTCAAGGCAAAATCACAATTTAAATATGAATACTCTAACTCGGATGTCATAATATTACCTCCTATTTTTTTACTATTCTTCGCTCTTTGCTACTTCTTTCATAACTTCTTTAACTGCAGCCCATTCTTCATCAGATTCGATTGCGCCTAAAGAATACATATTATCTTTTTCTATCAATTCAGAAGCATAAATCTTTACCATTTCATTTTCATCTACTTCATTCAAAGTATAAAGAATATAATTTTTATTATACTTTTTTACTGTAAATGCAGATAATATTTCAGCCTCTTTCTCATTACCAGCTTCATCTAAAACTATAATAGTCTTTTTCTTGTCATCCATAATATCACCTCTATTTTATTCTTTCTATATCATAAATACATTATATCATAAAAGATTTATTTTTGTACATACTTTTTTAAAACAAAATATTTACAATTAAAAGCACAGTTTTCTTTTATATATTTTTCTAAATTTTCAATATCATTTATACTCTTACAACTCTTATTATTTTTGTCATAAAATCCCTTTAATCTTAGTTTACCATATGCCCAATCACCAACTATATAATCAAATGGCATAAAATAATCAGTTGCTTTACTTTTAACTTCATCACTATCATATCCATCTCTTATATTGGTAATAAGTTCATATTTTATATTGTTTAATATTATATCTTTCATAATTTCACCTATAATAAGTATATCATATTTTATTCAGCTGGTATAGATAATATGTTTGAATTTCGAGAAATTCCAGTTCCATAATACTTTGGTATGTTTCCTTGTATTAATTTTATTGATACAGGAACATCAACCGATATCTTTGTTTGCTCTGATATAAAAGGCATTATTACTCTTTCGTTAACTGTTATATTTACCATAATTTCTAATAATACATTATTTATACCATATTCTTTTATATTCGATTTTATATTACTATAAACATCCCCAATTACATCCATTTTTATTGGTATTTTAGGCCCCAAATTACCTACAAAAACATTATTTGTAATTCTACCTAAAGGAATTTCATATAACATTTGATTATTTATATTTATTTTATCAAAAGATAAATTTGTTTTACCATTTTCCATTTCCTTTAATTTTAATAATATTTGCTTTGTCAAATCTGTTAAAAATTTATTAACTATTTTAGAATCAAATTCAATCATCTGAATATCATCATTTTTATTTTTACTAATTTTAACCGCATCATTATTAAAATAGTCCAATTCTTGGCTTATTGTGCTATTTATAATACTCACAGACATATTCTTTATTTCTGAAGTTGCATACTCCATCAATATTGGCATAACTTTTTTGCTCATTAAATTAATAAGCAAAAAAGAAAAAATTATGCATACAAAAATAATTATTATTAATATGTTAATTTTATTTTTCATATTACATAATATGAAAAATAGTGTTTAATAACACTATTTTATAAACTTTATATACACAATTATTCCAACAGCAACCAATAATGCCAAAATTCCAATTATAATAAATACTTTAGAATTTCCTTTTACTTCTGCCACATCTTCAAAATCTACACTATCAATTTTTGAAGTATTTGTATAAAATATTTGCTCATTTTCTTCTGCTGTTTCATCTTCTTCATCCTTCAAATTTGCAAATAAATCATTCTCATCAACTACAGTTCTCGATACTGTATTAAATAAATCTTTTAACTGCTTTTCATGAGTAAGAAATTCTTCGCTCATATCTTCATTTGAAGAAGTCGAAGTATCATATTCATCACTTGCAAGTTTTCTTATTTTAGATGAATCTTCATAAACATTATCAGTTCTTTTCTTCTTTAAGACCTCATTTATATCATAGTTAGAATTATCTACTTCATCTAATTGATAATCTATTTCATTTGTTTTTTTACTTTCATTTGAATTCAAGATATCTTCATAGCTTCTCATTTTGCTATGTCTTTCTCTACTATCAACCATAGCTTTAATTTTTGTTATATCAATTTCATTAATGTTATCAAGAATTGTAACATTACTACTTGGTCTTTTTTCTTTATATAATTCATCATACAAAAAATCATTTTTAGAAGTTCTTTGCATAAGTTCTTCTTGATAATATTTGTCCATTCTCGATTTCATATGACCACCTACTATATTTATAATATCATATATTAAAAAAAATTTAAATATTTAAGTATAATATGATATAATTTTTATGGAGGTAATTATGTTTAAAGTTAATAAAGAAAAATGTATTGGTTGTGGTGCATGCGTTGGTACATGTAATGAAGTATTTGATTTCGATGATGATAACTTAGCAACTGTAAAAGAACAACCAACAGAAGAAAATTTAGAACTTGCTACTGAAGCATTAGAAAATTGCCCTGTTGGTGCAATTGAAAAAGAATAAAACAACTATTTAATTAAACTAAATAGTTGTTTTACTTCTTTTATATTTAATTTTCTATATTCCCCTGATTTTAGATTACCAAGAGTAAGGAATGCTAACCTTTCTCTTTTTAATTTGTCCACTCTAAACCCTACACTTTCAAATAATCTCTTTACTTCATGATTCTTCCCTTCAGTAATTATTATTTCTACTATTGAACTATTTGTTTTCTTATCAAATTTTTTTAATTTAACTCTTTTCGGTATACATTTTATCCCGTCTAATACTACACCATTTTTCAAGATATTTATTTCAGTGCCTTTTATTATTCCATCTATTTTTGCAATATATACTTTTTCTATTTCATTTTTTGGATGCATTATTAAATTAGATAATTCACCATCATTTGTAACTATAAGTAAGCCAGTTGTATCATAATCTAATCTACCAACTGGATATAATCTTTTATTACTATCGAAAAAATCAGTTACTACTTTCCTTCCCTTTTCATCGGAAGTACTTGTAATTACTCCTCTAGGTTTATTAAATATATAATACTCTTTCTCTTCTTTTTCAATTTTTTTACCATCTACCAATATATCATCACTATAACTTGCTTTTGTACCTAATTCAGTAATTACTTTACCATTTACTATTACTTTACCATTTTTTATTAATTCTTCAGCTTTTCTTCTACTTGTAATACCACTCTCAGCAATAATCTTCTGCAAACGTTCCATAAACATCACCATCTAAAGTATATCTTACTTTGACTTTTTTTTCAATGATATTACTTTACCACTAGTTTTAGGTAATGTAGGAAAATATAATCTATCAAATTCATCACAACTGATAACAGTAATTCTAGCTTCACTAATTTTACTACTTGTAATTATATCCCCTATTAACTTATCTTCTATTGGGCTATATATTAGTGCTGCTTTATTTGATCTATAATGCTCTATTTCCATACATCTATCCACATCCGAAAATTGTGCTCTATATTTACCATGAGAATGATAACAACCTATAAACTTTGAACCATTAATTCTATATATTTCTTTACCTTTATTTATTGCTCTCATTTTATATAAAGGAGAAAATGTAAAACGATTCTCAGTACCAAATATTCTTTCATAGTAAATACCAGTTATTGTAATTATATCATCTGTATATGTACTTTTATACCTTCCATATAAATATCCACCACATTCCAAATTAGGATTTATATTGCAATGCTTTATCAACTCATCTAAAACCATATCATTTATTTTTATAATACTAGCCATAAAAATCACCAATGTTATTATATTTATTTTAATTATAAAGTCAATTTAGTAATTATCATTCCAATAATTATAGCTATAGCATTAATTAATATGCATATTAAAAATATATTTTTAGTATTTTTTATACCCAAAAATCCTATATATAAGGAAATAATATAAAATGTAGTATCCATAGAGCATTGTAATATACTAGATAAATTACCAATATAACTATCTACACCATATTTTGAAAAGTTTTCTATTACTATAGATAATGATGCATTAAATGATATTGGTCTTAGAACTATTATTGATAATATATATCCTGGTATTTTAAAAATATTGTATATAATACTGAATAAACAATCTAAAAGCCCACTAGATATAAATATTCTAGAAGAAAAAATTATTGCTAATATAGATGGAAATAATGATAAAGATATACTTAATCCTTCCTTACATCCATCTATAAAAGACTCATACAAATTACATTTACCTATACTATAAATAACTATGACAAGTATAATTGTTGGCAATATATAAGCACTCATTTTTCACCCTTAAATAATCTATCTATAAACAATGCTATTAATGTAGATATAAAAGTAGTAAGTATAATTGGTAATAATACCTTTGTAGGATCTTTACTACCATACGTACTTCTTAAAGATATAATTGTAGTAGGAACAATGCATAATCCACCTACATTTAATATAATAAATGTTCTCATACTTCTAGATAAAGTTTTTTTATCATTATTTAATTCTTGCAAGGATTCCATTGCTTTTAATCCAAACGGTGTTGATGCACTTCCTAATCCTAATATATTTGAAGTTATATTTGAAGAAATATATGATATTGATTCATGCCCTTTTGGTATATCTGGAAATAATTTGTTTAATAATGGATACATCAAATTAGATATTCTATTTAATAACCCAGAATTTGTTGCTACTTTCATAATACCTGACCATAAAATAATATTTGGAAATATACCAAAAAAAATATCCAAACTAGTTTTAGAACTACTAATTATTTCATTATTTACGTTATTTATATTTCCACTTATGAATGAATACACAATACCTACCATAATAAATACTATCCATATTATATTCATTTAAATATATTTAGTATTTTTTTAAAAATACTCTCTTTCCTCTTATTTTTTACTTCAATAAATATATCACTAGTTATTATTTTTTTATTACCAATATATATCTCAACTATTCCAACTTTATCTCTATCTTTAGGTTCTTCTATTTTATCTAATTTATATTTAACATATATATCATCTATTTCATCTTTTTTTAATAAATAATATATATCCGAATTTATATATAAATTATCATAATAATTATTTTTAAATCCAAATTCTTTCTTCGATAATATTAAATACTTTCTATAATTATTAAACCCATATTCATACAATTTTTTATGTGTAGTAAAATCATTTGGATCATTTAAAGTAACTACTATTAAATTAATACCATTTTTTGTTGCACTACTTACAAGGGTTCTCCTTGCCTTTTTTGTAAATCCTGTTTTACCACCCGTAGTATATTCATATGTAGTCAATAATTTATTTTTATTATACCAATCATAAGTTTTTAAATTAGTTTTTGCTATATATCTTTTAGTACCAACTATTTTTTTATATATATTATTCTTATTAGCATATCTAGTAAGTAATGCCATATCTCTTGCTGTAGATATATTTTCACAAACTTCATCTAAGCCATGTGGATTACAAAAATATGTATTCGTCATACCAATTTCTTTTGCTTTTTTATTCATCAATACTACAAAATCATCTGTATTATTTGATACATATGATGATATTGCTATAGCCGCATCATTCCCACTTCTAAGCATTAAACCATATATTAAATCTTTTAGCAATATTTCTTCATCAACACTTATATATATATTTGAACCATATGCCTTTAATATATCATCTTTTATTATTACTTTATCATTTAACTTATTACTTTCTATTGCTAATATAGCTGTCATAATCTTAGTAGTACTTGCTATTAATCGTTTACTATCTATATCCTTTGCATAAAGAATTCTTCCAGAATCTTCATCCATTAATATTGCACTTCTAGAACTTACATCTAATGCTTTTATTTTAATAGGCACAAAAATTAATAATAATATAATTATTTTCTTCATACTATCACCTACTAAAATATACTCAAAAAAAAAGAAATAATACTCAATTATTTCCTTTTAAATCACCAAATATTTTTAAAACTTCTTGTAATTCTTTGTCATCTAATCTACAAATATATCCTTTGCCATCTTCTTTTTTTATTTTTCTAATACATACATCCTTTACATTAGATACATTGCTTAAAAGTAAATATCTAGTATCATTATAAACCAAACTATTAACTACTAAATATTCATCACCATTTTCTAATACAACTGAACTATTCTGCTCCATATTACTTTTTCATCTCACTTTCACTTGTCAAAACATTAAACTCATTTTCATAATCTTCCATATACTTTCCATATACTTTCATCATATATCTAATTGCATCTTGATTATCCTCACTTAATAATGAAAATGGATTTAATTCTTTATAATTTGAAACTTGAGATGCATAATGCTTGACAGCTATACTATATTCACTTTGATTTAATTTTGGTTCATTTTCTTTTGCTCTATCATAAACATATTCCATATAAGATTGATATGGTTTTATATCATTATATAATTGTTGCATATCTTCATTATATTGAGTTCTTGCTTTTAAAAGATTTATCATAATATCCATTGCATATGTTTTATCTCTTTCACTACCTTTTATACTATCATATACTTTATAAAGACATATTTGACCATATCCTCTTCCATAACTTTCATAAATAGGATAATACTCTACTATATGTTCTACTGCTGCTGCAAATTCTTCACTTGAAGTATATGGAATAGTAGGATATTCATAAGTATCAAAAATCTCAATATTTTTACTATCAGAAGCTTTTACTTGAGATGCTCCAACTGCAGCACTAGCGCCTATAATACCCACTGCAGCAGCAACAATAATTGGCTTTTTCACAGCATCAATTATTTGTCTTAAATCTAAAAAAAACTTATTAGGATCTTTATCTTTTCCTGCAAGTTTTAAATTTTTGCAAACTACAGAATTTGCCTTTAAACAATCTAATCTCAAATGGTTTTCCATTACTGCATTACATTTCTCACTTTTGACGCTCTTACCATCATACCCTGCATATATCAAATGTTTTGATAAATTGAAAATTTCTTCTGCAATATTTTGTTCCATATTGCCAATATCCATATACGTATGATTACTCATAACATATCTACTAACTTCAATATAAACATCATTAAAGCTGTCTTTAAATTGAATACCAAACGCTTGTCTTCTAATATAAGAGTCTATTTGCCTATCATATTCACCTGCTAAAACATCATCAGCTTTAACATAATTCTTACATAAGTCATTGCACATCATACTAGCTAAAATTTCAATATCTCCTTGAAATTCAAACAAATCATCCATAGACTTTAAATAATCTGCTATATATTTCTTTATATATATCCTATCATCTATAACAGCATTACCATCATATCTAATATGAGCTACATCTAAAGGAATTCTAGTAACAGCATCTATAGAACTAAACTTAGAATTAATATGCATATCTATAAGTTCTTCTATTTCACTTTCACATTTACCTTCTAATATATCTTCATAGCTATGAGTATCAGTTATTGCTTTCATTACTTCACGTATAACTACATCCTGATTCTCTATTTTTTTACCATAAAAAATTCTATAATAATCTATTGATAGATATATATAACTTCTTAAAGATTGATATTTTATATATGAACTAGAATTTTTAAAATTCATTTCTTGATTCACAAAATTATTTATATAAAAATTTAAATTACCTTCAGTAAAACTAGAATTTGGCATAGAACTTCTTATTCTTTTAGATAAATCCAAAAGATATAGCTGATTTTTTAGTTCATCTACATTAAAATATATATATTTAATATAACTGTATATATAGTTTAATTCTTTATCCATACTATACCACCTATTCTAATGTTATTATATCAAATTTATAAATAAAATAAAAGACTATATTTCATTTTTATATAGCCCATGTATCTTTTGCCTATCACTTTCCAACAAATCATCTAAATGCCATTTATTATCGATATTTGTTAAAGTTAATTCAAGTATATAATTTGTTCTTTCATTCATAGATAACATACTATCTAACTTATAATCTTTAAACTTTTCATTATCTAATTCTTCATCATTATAAAACTCTTCTTTATTTTCTTCTAAATACTTTTTTGCACCTTCTATAGCTTTATTTAAATTATATACTTCTATTTCCACTGATACAACTGCTGTATCATTGCTTATTTCCTCATTTAAAATATTATATTTTAAATCCTCATATTGCTTTTTTAAAATAGTTTTATATTTATCTTTTTGAACATCAGTTAAATTCTCTGATTCCAATACAGAATCTAATTGCATTAATACTTCACTATTTAATGAATTATAATTAATAAATAATTTTTCTACTTCATTACTTGGTTTATTCATTCTATTGCATCCTGTAATAAACAAAATAGTAAATAAAAATATTAGTAATTTCTTTTTCATATTTCCTCCTGTTAATATGATTTACTAATATTTTATTTTTTATACTAATATTCACAATTTAAAGGTGTTCTAGGATATGGTATAACATCACGAATATTATCTACTCCTGTTAGATATATAAGTAATCTTTCAAATCCCATACCAAATCCAGAATGATAACATCCACCAAATTTTCTTAGATTTACATACCAATCTAGTCCATCAAATGACATATTTAATTCCTTCATTCTAGATACAAGCTTATCATAATCTGCTTCTCTTTCTGAACCTCCCATTAATTCACCTGCACCTGGTACTTCTAAATCTACTGCAGCAACTGTCTTACCATCTGTATTTTGTTTCATATAAAATGCCTTAATATCTTTTGGCCAATTCTTTATAAATACTGGGCCATTAAAATAATCTGTAATATATTTTTCATGTTCTTTAGCTATATCTTCACCATATTGTGGTTCAAATTCCCAT
Source organism: Bacilli bacterium (assembly GCA_017428495.1). GTDB lineage: Bacteria > Bacillota_I > Bacilli_A > RF39 > UBA660 > CAG-1193. The sequence goes on from JAFRQS010000030.1 coordinate 28,096, forward strand.
TTAACATCTGCTTCTTTAAGTATTCTTATTACTTCTTCATGATCTACTCTAGTAAAATGACTATTTACCAATCTATTTAATTTATCAATTAAACCCTTTTCTACAAAACTATCTAAGAATTTCATTTCATCTTTACAATTTTCTAATACATACTTAACTATATATTTAAGCATATCTTCTTCAATATCCATTAAACCTTCCAAATTGCAAAATGCAATTTCTGGCTCAATCATCCAGAATTCAGAAGCATGCGTCTTTGTATTTGAATTTTCAGCTCTAAAAGTTGGCCCAAAAGTATAAATCTTCTTATATGCAAGTGCAAAAGTTTCTCCTTCTAATTGTCCAGTTACAGCAAGTCCCACTTTTTTACCATAAAAATCTTTAGTATAATCTACTTCACCTTTTAACTTCTCTATTGGTAAAGTTGTTACTTGAAACATCTGTCCAGCACCTTCACCATCATTTGCAGTTATAAGTGGTGTATGTACATAAACATATCCATTGTCTTGAAAATACTTATGAATTGCATAAGCAGCTACACTTCTTACTCTAAATACTGCCTGAAACAAATTTGTCCTTGGTCTTAAGTAAGCTTGCTCTCTTAAAAATTCTCTAGTATGATGCTTTGGTTGCATTGGATAATCCTCTGGACAATCCCCTAAAACTTTTACGTCAGTTGCTTTTAATTCAATAGTTTGTCCTTTACCTTCACTCTTTACTACCATACCAACTGCGCTTATTGCAGAACCATTTTTTATTTTAGATATTTCATCAAAAGTAGATAATTTATCATCATATACTATCTGCAAATGATTAAAACAAGTACCATCAGAAAAATCTATAAATCCAAATTCTTTTTGCTTTCTATGATTTCTTACCCAGCCTTCTACCTCTACTTCTTTACCAATTAAATCTTTTTCAAAAATTTCTTTAACATCCAATTTCATATATCCTCCTAAATAAAAAAATCCATAATCTAAGGGTGCAAAAGCACGGTACCACCTTAGTTCATAGATTCTATGCACTTAATTCTTAACGCGAATAACGTCCCTGTTCTACTTAATTTCTTCAGGAAACTCCGAGTTGTTAAACTTATAACTATATTAACTTGTTTTCACTATACCAAGCTCACTAATAATAATCATTATAGTCCTTCTCATCACCATTCAAAAAAAGTATAACAAAAATAGAATGTTTTGTAAAGTTAATTTCTATTAGAACAACTAAGCTTTAGTACATCAAATAACTCTTTTGGTGATCTAGTTATATATTTTTCTAAATCTTTAATCATCTTATTTAAATTATTATTTAGTTTTTTAAAACATTCATAATACAAATATTTAAGTTTATCCATATCATTAGATTCAATAATTCTTTTAAATTCAATTTCAATAAATCTTATCATATTCTCTTCTTTTCTGGTAAGAAATGAAATATCATCTTTCATCATAACCATATAATCTAACTTGGTAGTTCTTATTTTTTTATAATACTCAATTATATCTAATGATTCATCTATCAATAAGTCACTCTTAAATATTGAAACACCTTTATAATTAAATTCAATTGCTATTATCTTTTCATCAGAAAAAAACAAACAAGCATACTCAATGTTTCCTATACTATTTTTCATATAAATTTCACATTTATTTTTTATATTTTGTATAAATTTTTTATCAATTTTAACTTTACAATTTACTAAATCTCTCATAACAGTTCGTGAAACTTTAAATATTGGTATCTTTTTTATATAGTCAACATTATCATTTTCATTCCATTCAAAAAAATCATATAAATTCTCATTAAAATTTAAAATTATATCATACACATATTTCATTTCCATTCTCCTATAAAAGCAGTTATATAAATGATTATAAGACCAATTATTAAATTAATACATTCTAATCTTCTAATAATAAAATTTAAATATTCAAAAAAACTACATCCTATTGATAATAGATTCAAATATAAAATTATACTTGTTATTCCTACTACAACTAATAGTATTCCAATAAATAAAAATATTATTCTTAAAATCATATAATCACCATTAAATTTTATTTATTAATTTCAAATTTTAGTATATAATTTATTGAGGTGTTTATATGAAATTAATTATGTATATGCTACTTGGTATAATACAAGGATTTACAGAACCTATACCTGTATCTTCTAGTGGACATTTAGTAATATTTAATAATTTGTTAAATGTTGAAACATTAAAAGATTTAAATTTTGAAATATTTGTAAATTTTGGTAGTTTTATAGCTATTGCGTTATTTTATAAAAAAGAAATATTAAATATCATCAAAGATTTCTTTAGGTACATTAGAACTAAAAATAAAGAATACTATACAAATTATATATATGTATGGTTTATAATAATTGGCACTATACCAGCTGGTTTTTTTGGATTATTATTAAAAGATACAATTGAATCAATTACAAGTACTAAAATAGTTGGAATATCATTACTTATAACTGCATTCATGTTATTTTTAGTTAAAGATATAAAAGGAAAAAAAGAAAAAGAAGATATGACTATTATCGATGCATTAATAATTGGTATATTTCAAGTAATAGCGCTATTCCCTGGTATTAGTAGAAGTGGTTCTACACTAGTGGGTGGACTAATAAGAAATCTAAATAGAAAAACAGCATTTAACTATAGTTTTATGTTATATCTACCTATTAGTATTGCTTGTATGATATTAGGAGTAAAAGATGTATTAGAAAATCCAATTAGTTCATCTTTAATATTACCATATATATTAGGAATGATAGTTGCAGGTATATTTACATACATATCAATCAAATGGTTTAAGAACATTATTGAAAATGGAAAGCTTAAATATTTTATAATCTATTGTTTATTGATGGGATTAATAACTATATTATTCATATAGTTATTTTTTTATAAAAAAAAGGATTATTCATCCTTATTAGTTAAAAATTTATCTACTTCTACTTTATTTATAGATTCAAATTTATTACTTATTTTTTCAGTAGTAACATTTACTTCTTTAACATCTTTACTTACTCTTTCAATACTCTTTTGTAAAGAATCCCATCTTTCCTTATATCTACCAAATTCAACACTTAATGCCTGCAATTCTTTCTGAATAATAACTGCATATTTATCTCTTTCCATATTTTTGATAACAGTTTGTACAACTGTAAGCATTGACATAAGTGTTGTAGGACTAGTTATCCATACTCTACTTTTATATGCATACTCTATTATATCTTGATGATATGCATTTAATTCAGCAAACAAAGCTTCAGCTGGCAAAAACATAAAAGCTTGATCTGATGTTACCCCTGGTATTATATATTTATCTCTAATCGCATCTATATGCTTTTTAACATCACTTTTAAATTTCTTCTCATATATTTCTCTTTCTATTTTAGAAATATTCTTATTTACCATGTTTTGATAATTTTCAAGTGGAAATTTAGAATCTATTGCTACAAGTCCAAGAGGCTCAGGAGCATATAAGACTGCATCTGCTATATTACCATTATCAAATTTATGTTGTAATTCATATATTTTTGTATTATTCTCACCAAATACACTCGATAATATATTATTTAAATTAACTTCACCAAATGTACCTCTTGTCTTTTTATCAGTAAGAATACCTTGTAAAGATACTATATCACTAGACAATGTTTCTATCTTCTTTTGAGCTTCATCTATCTTAGATAACCTTTCTAATACTGACGCAAATGTCTTATTAGTTCTTTCAAAATTTTCATCTAATCTATTATTAACTTTATCATTAATCTTAATTAATCTATCTTCTATCTTATCATTTAACTCATTAAAATCTTTATTAAGATTTCTACTAAAATCACTCTTAAAATCTCCTATTTCTTTAGTAATATTAGTTTCAAATCTACCTAATCTTTCAGTTATATTACCTTCATTAATATTTTTCATTAAAGAAATAACTACTAATATTAATAATACTATTAATAAACCAATTATTATATATTCCATATTATCACCATTTTAATTATATAATATCAATTATGTTTTTACAATAAATGAAATAAAAAAGTCATTTATTAAATGACTTTTTAATCAAATCCTATAACATAACTTCCATCGGCATATATCCACACGCTTTCGCTTGTATACATTTCTTCTCCTGAAGCATCTAAAATAGGGCATTCAATATAACCATCATTACATAATGTAGATATTCTCACCCTGAAAGGATAATCTAATTCATTATCAATTGCATAATTTCTTGCAGCAGATACTACTATATTTTCTATCGATTGAGAAGCTTTTATTTTATTATCTTTAATATTTGATAATAAATTAGGCACTGATATAACCAATATTATACTCAATATAAGTACTACTGCTATTAATTCTATTAATGTAAAACCATTCTTCATATTATCACCTATCTTACTGTATATATTATATCTTTTTATTCACATGTTTTGCAAGTACTATTTTAATTTTAAATATTCTAAATAACCACCTTTCAATGATTTTGTATTAAATCCAAGCTTATTTAATTTATTTGATAATTCAAATGAAATTATACCTCTATCACAATATAAAGTATAAACATCATCCTTATTTAAATATTTTTCAGGGCTTAGTTCAAGTAATTCCCTAGATATATTTATAGCATTAGGTATATGACCAATTCTATATTCATAATTCTCTCTTATATCTATCAACATATTATCACCAATATATTTTATGCAAAAAAAATAACACTGTATGTGTTATTCATCAAAGAAGAAATCATCAAAGAATTGATCATCTGAAACTTCTTCATCTTCAATCTTTTTTATTATATTATCAATATTCTCATTTACTTTAACAGCTTCTTCTGTAGGCTCAACAATCTTTTGTAAATCTTCCTTATTATAACTTGGTACCTTTACATCCTTTTCAAATTCCTTATCTAGTTTTATCTCTGATACTGAATCCAACTTTGTTTCATTCTTTAATGTTTCTTTTCTCTTGTTCTCTTCTTCTTCCTTTTCTAATTCTGCTATCTTAGCATCTATCTTTTTAATCAATTCATCAACATCAAATTCTTCATCCTTTGATTTTGAGATAGAATGGCTTTGTGGAATAGGAAATGGAGATTCTGGTCTTCTCGGATACATTGGTGGCATTGGAATATTAGGTCTAATTATATTAGAAGGCGCTGATGTTGTTTCATTTAGAGCATTATTCCTTTTTTCTTTAACAAATCCTTTTAAATCAAATATACTTACAGATTCCTTCTTTCTTGAAGGATACCCTGACTTTTCATATTGAGGAATATTCCAATCATATTCATCAACGCCTTTTATTGTTGTCTTAAATGGATCAATACGTTGTTTCTTTATAATTGCATCCTTAAACTTAAGTCTTTGTAAATCACTTACAGAAATAAGTGGTCTTGTCTCATCGGGCTTATCTTTACCCTTACCTTTTACTTTTACATCACCACACAATTTACTTATCTCTTCAAGAGCAGTAAGTTCACTACTCAATAAATAAATCATATTAGTGCAATTACCTTTTATTGTTTCAGCATTTTCCTTACCATAAACTTGATTTAATTGTGCAAAGTTTTGAATTATCAAATTAAATCTTATCTGTCTAGAACGTGCAGCAGTTATCATAGTTGTAACATCCTTTAATTCAGGCATATTTGCAAACTCATCAAGTATAAAATTAGTTCTTACTCTTAATTTTCCACCTGATTCTTGTGCTACATCTATTAAACTTTCATAACACTGTTTTACAAATATTGTAGTAAGAGCATGATATGTTTTCTTTTCATCTTGTATAATCAAAAATACAGCAGTCTTTTCTCTACCTATATCCATCATATCAAAATCACTTTTAGAAAGCATTTCTGATAAATTCTCTGCCATGGCAAATATATTTATTTTTTGTCTAAATACAGAAATTATACTTCCTTTTGTATCTGATGGTGCATCTATTGTTCCAGCAGCATTTATATAAGCTGGATTACGACTATCTTTTAATTTAAAATACTCTTTTGCAAAAGTTGAACCACCATATTTTTCCTCACCAACAGTAAGCATATTAATGATTGAACTTATATTTATATCTTTCTCATCTGCATCTTGGAACAATCCTTGAGCAAGTGCAACAAAATAATCTGCTGATGTATTTTGCCAAAATGGATCATCTGTCTTTTCATCATGTAATATATTTATTGCTAAATCCCTAAGTAATTCATTACACTTATCAAAATTTTCATTTTTATATAATTTATATGGTAAAGATAATGGATTCCACATATTACCTTTTTGAGGATTTCTAAAATTCAATAAAACTATTTTATAACCTCTATCTCTTAAAAATTCAGCATTATTTTCATATATTTCACCTTTAGGGTCAGTTATAACCATTGATTCCCCATGTTTTGCTAATATATGTACCAATGGATTTACTATACAATATGTTTTACCACTACCTGTAGATCCAATTATTAAAGAGTGACTTTCACCATCATCAACCCATATTTTACCTTTTTCTGAATATAGTGGTACACCACCAGCATCATAGTACTTATCTGATTCATTAACTTCTTTAACACCTATAGCTGTTTTAATATCTTCTACTTTAGCCCATTTTGAATATCCACCACTTTGCTTTTTTTCATTTACAATACCAAATCCTTTTTCTCTATCAAAGAAATATGAAGAAACCAACATCAAAATTGCACCTAAAGAAAGTACAAAAAACAATACAGTTCCAACAATATTCTCTGGAGATAAACCAGGTAATGGATTAAAACCTATAAATTCTCCTGTTCTAGCTAAACTAGTTATATTTCCTACTCCAACTGAAATTAAAAAGAATAAGAAAATAACAAATAAAACAAAATATAATATATCTTTGGGCTCTGCCCTAAATTTTAATTTCATTCAATCACTTCCCAAATCAAAGTTATTATAGCAAAAAATAGCTCATTAATAAAGTATTTTATTAACTAATTGCCCTTTTCACTATATCTCGAGGATTTAACCATTTATTACTATCAAAATCCTTAATACCAAAATGCAAATGAGTTCCTGAACAAGCACTACCAGTACATCCCATTATAGCTATTAAGTCACCTGCTTTAACTTCTTCACCTTTTGAAACTAATATTTGACTTAAATGCGCATATTGACTTATATATTTCTTACCACCAATTGTCGTATGAAGAATTTCAACTATATTACCACCAGTATTTTCAGTATATGTGCGATAAACTACTCCATTACCAGATGAATATATACTCTTATTTGAAGCATAAAGATCTATTCCATTATGATCTCCAGAAGCTATAATCTGACCGTTTTTATATACTGATCCTCTTCCTCCAAATGGAGATGTTATCGTTATATTACCTTTAAGAGGTGCTTGCATATTGATTTCAGAATCATACACCAAATCAGCAGGTAAACTAAATTCAGCATCTTCTTCTTCATTATCCATATACATCATTTTATATATCTCATATTTTGATTTAATGCTTTCAACAATCAAATGTGGTGACCCCTCATAATCAGGATACAAAAGGGTTAACAAAACATTACTTTCTAATTTTTCAAAATATTCATTAGAATCTATTTTAGTACTAGTACCTCTCATATACTTACCTACGTTTGAAGCATTACACTTTCCAGATACAATATTGTATTCATCTACATCACCTGAATATATCACTTGATAATATACTGTTTTACCATCTACCACTTTAGATGAACACAAATATATATCTTGACTTTCTACAACTTGTAACATTGCTAAATCTTCTATGTAATCTAGCTTACGCATAGTTTCTTTATTTAGTTTTTCTTCATTGTTCTCATCTACATCAGGAACTAATGATTCCGTATCAGTTAAAAGCGTAGATAATAGTAAAGGAATATCTACTGGTACACCATACTCTTTATAAACTTTTTGATAAGCATCATTTATTTTTTTATTAAAAACATCCTTATTTGATGCAAAATAATGATACTTTAATCCATTTTCAAATTTCTCATATAAACTCTCAAAGAAATCAACAACTTCACCTGCTTCATCTACTATCCTATTCAAAAGTGTAGTAGCAGTTACTGTATTTGATATTTCACTAAATAGCATAGTTGGTACAAGTAACAAAACTGCAAAAAATAATAAACAACCACATCCAATTTTTTTTATTATACTACCTTGTGTAAGAGTTTCATATGCATAATCAGTATCATAATTAGTATGATTATTTTCTTCTTGCTCTTCTTCATCTTTTTTATTTCTATCTGGAAGTCTTCTCCTTTTTTTCTCTTTGTCTTCTTCTTTTGCTTCTTTAGCCTCTTCCTTTGCTTCCTTTTTTAGTTCTCTATCTGATTCTGGCTTATTTCTAGTAAGACTGTCATTATTTTTTCTTACACCATCATTATTATGATTCAAACTATTAGTAGGTGAAGTCCTAGGACCATTCCCTGCTGATTGTACTCTAGCTTGATTAGCAGTTGTAGCATTCCTATATCCATTGGCAGTTGTTCCACCTGCACTAGTAGTACCTCCTGCACCAGCAGCACTTCCTGCACCAGCAGCACTACCTGCACCAGCGGCACTTCCTGCACCAGCAGCACTACCTGCACCAGCGGCACCTCCTGCACCAGCAGCACCTCCTGCACCAGCGGCACCTCCTGCAGCAGCAGCACCTCCTGCACCAGCGGCCGTTCCTCCTGCAGCAGCAGCACCTTCTACAGCAACAGCAGCTACAACTGGTGCTGCAGATTTTAATATATTTCCATTAGTTTTTATGTCTATAATGTATAATAATGCAAAAAGAGCAAATATAATTTGCTTTTTATTTGATTTAACAAATTTTATTACCTTTGCTCTTTTATTCATTTTTTCTTCCTAACTATAGTCCTCCACCATTTCCAAATGAATCTAATTCTTCTGGTGTTACTACAACGTTCATACGTACTCTTCTATTTCCACATACGAACAACGCTTCACCTTGACTATATCTTTTAATACTTTCTTTTTCATTATCATTTAAATCTATTAATAATGATAAATCTTCAACGCCTTGTTTCTTTAATCCCATTATTAAGTAATAAGATGCATTATCAAATATTGCTTTACCTTGTGTGATTACACTAGGATCACAGAAATCACTAGGTTGCTGAGTTATAATAATTGAACCTGAATTATACTTTCTAGCACGTCTTTGAACTTGCGCTAAGAAATCAGCTCCTAATGAATTATTAGCGCCTAATAATACATGAGCTTCATCTACATATAATACTGTATTTTCATTTTTATTCAAACATAAACTCCAAGCATACTTAAGTACATTAAAGAATAATGCATTACGTATATTTGCTTCTGAATTCATCAATTCTTTTATATTAAATATTATAAAATGCTTATTACCTGTTATTGTAGTATGCCCATCAAAATAATATTTTAATTCATTAATTAAAGGCCTGATTTTTATTTCTAACCTTTCCATTATATCTTGTTCATTTGTCTTATCCATATATTGAGATAACCTTCCCTTTATAGTGGCATATACATCACTAAATGTTGGATAATCACTAGAAGTTAAACTACTAAAATCTGTATTAAAATCTATTCCAAATCTCTTATATGTATCTTGAACAACTTCTGCAAATAAATTTAATAAATCACCTGTAATTGATGGATCATAATACTTCATAAATGCTTTTAAAAATTGAATAGATTTTGTTAAAACAGTATAACCTAATCCTTGTTTTATTTCTTCTTCATCAGCATCTATTACTATTTCTAGTGGATTTATCATTCCGAATTCTCCACCTTTACCTAAATCAATAAAATTACCATCATATAAATTTGCCATTTCCTCAAGTTCACCTTCAGGATCTATTGCAACTATTTGATAATCATTTCTTATATGACTTCTTAATATCAATTTAGCGCTTGTACTTTTACCACTACCAGCAGTACCTAAAATAATCAAATTAGCATTATTTCTATTATTTTCTTTTCTTATTTGGTATAAAAATTGATTAAATAATATTACACCACCTGAAAAGTCCACTCCTAATAATGTTGCTAAGCCTTCATCCTTAATACTATCAAATATAAATGGATACATAGCTGCTATTGTTGTAGCAGGAATAGGAGTTCCTATTCTACTTTCTAAATCTGCTACTTCTCTAGTTTTAGGGAATATTGGAAGCATTGACTTAAGAACTTTTTCTTGTTCAAATCTAAGAGGAATAGCTCTCATATCCATAGCTTCTAAATAATTTTTAACACTTATCTTTTTACTATTTAATTCATCTTCCGTATTAGCCATAATCAAAATATGCATTTGAAAATCAAATATTTTAGTTTGTGATGCAGCTAATTGAGAAACAAAATATTCTAAAGATTCAACATCTTGTCTATATCTTTCTTTATTTGTGTTATCACGTTCATCCTGATACCTTTGTCTTAACTCCGCTACTTGTTTATTAATCATCTTCTGTAAACTAGAAAAAGGTACTGGTATATGCCTAATTAACAATTTTATTCCAGGCATACTTGTCAAATTTGATAAATAACCTTCACCTATTAATCTAGGATATGATATTACTGTAAGAATTGTACAATACTTATCACTCATTACAAAACTACTACTATTAGTAAAATCTATACCCTTAGGTGCTAATTCAGTTCTTAAACTCATACACTAATCACCGTCCCTTGCTTAGTTCTTACTCCTCCATTTAAGAAATTTTCAAGTAAAGTCCTAAGATCATCATTAGTTGTTTGAGAAGAATTTAAATTACACATAGCAAGACCATTTATTAACATTCTAACTCTCTTTTGAATAACATCTACATTTCTTTCTCTAAATAGAATGAAATATTCAGTATCTACAACATTACTATTCATAAATTGATTTGCTTTTTCTATATCTTGACTTATTAACTTACGAATTTTAGGTTTAGTTACGTTGTTATATAACAAATGTAATTGTGATTGATATAATGCAATATCTACTACTCTATCTGAAACTACTAACCAAAATTCAAAATCAATTGAATTATAAAAATTATTAAGAGCATTTATCACAGCATGTTGAGAATCTTCATCTAATATAAATATGTTCCTAGGAACTATTTTAATTCCAGAAACTTTTTGACCATTGTCAAGAATAATCATACCATTAGATATATTTTTGACAGGCAACCATCCTTCAGAATATCTACTTCTTCCTTTGCTCATAACAACACCAACCTTTCCATGGATACTTCTTTTGCGTATTAAACTTAAAATCAATCATTGACTTTAGAAATGTTCTCACATTTCTATAATTAGCTACAGGTATAACCAAAAACGTACATATTAACCCTGGAGCTAAAGCAATAAGTGCTCTTAGCGTTTGATCAACTCCAAGTATAATTAGCAAAACTAATGATATTAAAACTCCAGTAATAAACAATATCAAATCTGGAGGTGTAAACCATCCAGCAATAAGCTGACCTTTTTTTGTATTTGCAGGTATTAGATAACCTCCATTTATCATGTAAGTCCCTCCTTATTCTATGGTGTTCCTCCACCATTTCTTCTTCTCTCTTCTTCTTGCCTTTTAGCTTTATGTCTAGAATCTGCAACAGCATAATCAGAATCAATATCTCCAAGACCATGAGATTTAACATAATCTTCAAGAGCTTTATTAGCAGCATCAGCATCACCTTTAGCTTTAGCAGCATCAGCAGCAATATCACCATATGAATGTCCATATGTAGCTTCAATTCTAGCACCATTTTCTTTAACAAATTGAGCATCTAATTGTGCTTCAGATGTACTAGCAGATACAGCAGATACTCTAGCACTTGCTTCAGCTGTAACATGAGCTGTAAAGTGACTGTCTAAATCTACGTCTGACATTCCGCGAGCTGCTTCTATTGTTATTCCCAATTCTTTAGCAGCCATCTTTTCTCTTACATCACGTTCAGCACCTCTAAAGAAATCAACTTTTTTAGCACTTGTTTCTTGTATAAAATCAATAACATATTGTTTCTTATCAGTAGAATTTTGATATGCGCTATTATTAGTTTGGAAATCCTCTTGTGCTAACTCTAATGTTCTTTGAGCCATAGCTTCACCATTCTTTTGATTATAAACAAGTCTTCTAAGTCTTAAGTACTCTTCATCACCAGCATGCAAAATTTCATCCCTTGCAAGTCCTCCAGCATTCTTTTTAATAGTATTCTTAAGCCTATCATCAGTCTCAAGTCCTTGTCCATACTTACGGCCATTATATGTAGCGCCCTTTCTAAGAAGATCTTTATATTTAGCTTCACCACCTGCTTCTAAATCTTTAATAGCATTCTTCTTAGCCAAATCAACATCTTCTACTTTTTCCTCTAAACCTCTAATTCTTCTTTCTCTTTCTCTATCTACAGAATAGCCGTACTTTTTCTTTTGATCAGCGACAACTCCAATTCCGCCTTCTACAACTCCGACCATTCCATTTACTCCACCCTTTTTACCAGCATTATATCCTTTAACAGCGCCTTGCCATCCGCCTTTCAATGCACCTGATAATGCACTTTTACCTGTGGCCTTAGCAATCACTCCACCACTTATACTTCCAGCAGCAGCAAGTGCAGCACCGCCAAATATACCACCTAATATTTGATGTGCACTCTTTGTATCACTATCTTTAGACATTGTAGTACCAAATAAATCATCAATCATTTTAGGAGCGTTTTTAATAAATGCTGAAGCAGCTAAAACATATATTAATTTTACAACCAATGTATTACCTGTCCATTGTGTTACACTATTTGTAGCTAAATCTGACAATCTAAATGCTCTTAAAAGTACAGTTGCAATCGCAAGTACAAATATTCTAATAAACAAAGATAAATATGTCTTTATTACTTCATCAGACCATTTTTTAAACAAACCTTTTTTTGCAGAATTCGGATCAATATAAGATATTATTGCTATTGGTGATAACAATTCCAAAGCAAAAAACTTTAAAGAACGATATGCAACATCAATCATCATTTTTAATAGTGCAGATATAATATATATTCCAACAATAGTTGACAGCAACCAAACATATGATAATTGATAATGTGTTCCTGCATCAAACAAATTAAGAACATTATTTACTCCTGGGAAAACTTTACCAACTATATCACTAAGTATTGGAACTCCAGATGTTGAATTCAAAACTACAAACATCTTAGTTAGAGGCCATACTGCTCCTATTCCTATAGAATCAGGATTATTAAATACTGAATTATATGCTGATTCAACAGCACCATTTGCTTCTACCGGATTTAAAAATACACTCCACGCAGATAATGCCAATTCATTTCCTAGTGTATATCTTTCATTTGTACCAAAATCTTCCCCTACAACCATTTTCTCTATCCAATGCTCATTCATAGCCCTTTTTTGAACATCTTTAGCTACTCTAAATAGTACTGGAACTACTACTATCAATACCAGACATATTGCAATATTTAATACTATCTTTCCAGCACCTTTTTCTTTATCTTCAATAAGAGCAGGATCAACAAGCATCGTCAAAAGTGAAACTGCAACTCTAAAAAACATAAAAATTGAAATAAATGAATACACAGTAACAGTCATATTAGAAACTATCTTCTTTAATGCTTCACCATTATCACTAAATAAAGTGTTTAAGTCATACAAACTATATATAAGATTATATACAAGTGGTATTATACTATAAACAATTGAATCTATATAAAAGAATAGATTTCTAAATATATCTAAGATGGCTGAAACTTGCGTTCCCATTGCATACATATTAGCAAAAACCATTTATCTCACATCCTTTTATTGCACGCCAAAAACGCGCCACTTACATACTGATATTTTATCACAAATTATTAATTAAATAAATAGATAGGCAATAAAAAAAATGCAATAAATGCATTTTCTTATCCAATAGATCTCATTGGGTCAATCTTAACATTAGTACTAGCTGATGACCAGCATGCTTTCCATTCTGTTCCGCCTACCCATCCTGTAACAGTTGAAACAAGCAAAACTAATAGGAATACAGCTACTGCTGCAATAACTCTTTTAATAAGTAAACTTGTTGCAGTTTTAATTTCTTTGTCATCACCAGCCATTACTGCTTTACCTAAATCAATTGTACCAAATATCAATAAAGCAATTGGTATAGCAATTTGTAAAACAAATAAAACTTTCTTAGCAATACCAATGATACTTAATAAATCTGCATTATTACACATAATTTTCCTCCTTCATCACAACTAAATTGTAATATATCTACATTTATTTGTCAACTTTAATGTTTAAAGCGTGCAAATATTCCTCCTTGATTTGATTGTTGATTTGCATCATCTCTTTGTTTTAAGAACCCCATTCTAACTAAAAAATTATCAATAGCAACGTTAGAAACACGATCATTTATTGGTGGAATAGCATAAAAAGTCTTTACACCAGCCTCCATTTCAAATTCATTAATATCTTTAGGAGATAATAAGCACATATTTAGTACAACTTTTCTACCTGCTAAAGTCTTAAGAATTTCTTTATTTCTCGCTACTAATTTATTAACCTTAATAATTGAAGGTTCAATCAAATATATAACTTCATTACAAGCCCTATTTTGATTAGAATTATTCAAATCAATAAGAACTATATCTGTATCAGAACCCAATCTAAGTAATTCCTTACCCAAATCTTCCACTGAACAAGAAATCATTCTTTTATCATTAAAAAATGCAAAATCTTTTTTATCAACTTCAATGGCACTTACCTTATAGCTCTTTTCAAGTCTTCTTTTTAACATATATATAAGTGTTGTACTTCCAGCATGTTCAGTTAAATTTCTAAATCCTATAACTCTAGAACCCATAGTATCGGCTCTAACCATATCATTTTCTCTATCATCTAAACTCTGCAAAGAAGCAACATCTCTATATGAATTAGGATGTGATATCAAATATACAACACCATCTCTATTTTTAGTAAAATTATAGATGCCCATAGATATCAATCCAGAAATATATTCTGTAGATGAAGTTGTTGAGGAACCATCTAACAAAATAATCAATTTACTTGAATCTAAGTTAATTGATAAACTTTGAATATTTTTTAATTCTGTATAATCCTTTATTGCGGTTATATCAAGAATTAATTTTTCATAAAAGAAGTTCTCAAACATCGAGACAATCTCTTCAGCTGAAAACTCCCCTTGAACTTTCTTTATTACATCAATATTTAATGAAGATAAAATTTCATCTGCTTTATTAGAAACCACTACGTTCATCCTATACCTCCATATTAAATTCCATCAAATATTACCCTTGTTTCACCAGAAACCGGAAAATTAGTAAGTCTTCCTATGATAGGAAAATCAAAAGAAACATATGTAGTAACTCTATAATACTTACCTCTTGTTGATGTAAGTTCTTCTATACAATAACCATTCGTATTATTCACACAAACATCTTTGGAAATAGTAAAATCTCCATTTGCTTTATAATAACCTACATTAGAAACATATTCCTCAATATAAGGTTTAGCATTATCATAGCCTTCATACTCTTCTATCAACGTAATAATTTGATTCTTTACACGGAATGTAATAGAATAATTGATAGCAATGGCTAAAAAAGCTACATAAATAACTATAAAAAACATAACTAATTGTATTAATAATGTTCCACCAATTGCCTCCCTCATTCTATCACCTTCCTACATTATATTAAAATAATTCTGTTTCAATATATTTTGTAAATTCTACATCATTAGTGTTAAATCCTGACTCAACTTCTACATCATCAGTTTCATTAATTTTAGTTGTTACTTTATCTCTTATAGCTGGCCATATAACAGCTGCAAATAAAGCTAATACTGCACCTAATGCTACTACTGTAATAAGTGTTAAGTTTAATTCACCTGTTGCTGCTTTCATTAATTATCCCTCCTTTACTTTATATTCTTATTATATATCATATCTAAAATTTAATCAATTTATGTTTACACTTTATTTACTAAAATTGCTGTAGCATTGCAAATAATAGCAATAACATTGTTCCGCCACCAACAGCTCCAAGCATAACCATTGTCTTGTTTTCCATCTTATTAAGTCTTTCTTTATACCTTACTTCTCTTGCTTTATTTTGTAAGGCTGAAACACTTTTTGAAAACATTACCAATTGTTCATGCTTATTTTCTTGTGATCCAAGACCTAATCTATATAATAGTCTCATCATTCTCATTGAATCATTAACCGGATATTCTTTTGCAAAATCCATATAAGGATCTACTGATGAATCACCATCATTAATTCTAGCAACCATCTTGCGTAAGCCCGATTTAAATACATCTGGAGATGTTTCAATGCTTTTTGCAAGAGATACTGGAATTGTATAATGTTGTGCTAAAACCTCCAAATTTTTAAGAAAATATGGTAATTGCAAGTTTATCTCATGTAAATGTTTCTTATAATAAGTTTTCAAATTACTATATCCAGATCTAAATACAAAGTAACCTGCAACTAATGCTGCTGCTACATTTATAAATGAAAGCTGTGTTATAAATATAAATATTAATCCTGCTGCAACTACAAAAGCATTCTGTATTCTCTTTTCAAACAAAACGTCTGGTTCTACGTCTTCTCCATACTTACTTCTTACTAGGAAATCATAATCTTCTTCTTTAAATTTCTTTATCCAATTACCATTATCTTTAATAAACTTAGCAGTATCAACTTTATTATTTTTCTGTAATATATATATTACTATGATACCTACAAATAGTATTTCCATTATTCAGCCCCCACATTCTCATTATAATATTTTTCACCACTTAATAAGAAATAACTATTGATTATTATTATTAAGTGCAATAGAATTCTTACCAGTATATCATCTAAAAGTTTTAAATAAGAGTCATTACCAACTAAATATTGAATTAACATAACAAGTAAATATAGTAATAATCCATATTGTAAAAATGATTTATGGAATGCTGCCCTATCAATTCTATCTCTATAAACGCCTTCAACAAGAGCATCTATATCTGTTAGCATTGCATCTAATGTATCAGATGCATCAAGAGAACCTTCCAATGTAATTTGTAAGAATAATTGATGCATATTTCTTACAATATGATAATCATATTTCTCATTCATAAAATCTATTGATTCTTTAATTGAACCATTAGTATATGACATTTCTATCATTTTCTTTACATCGCTAAGTATTGGATCTTCCAACACCCCAGATGCATAAACTCCCTCTAAAGATTTAACAAAAGATTGAGTTGTAGCAAATTCCATTATTGTATTAGTAGCATATACTTGAACTTGTTCAAATATAAACTCACTATATATTCTCTTACACCTTAAATATGATAAATATGGTATTACAAATACAGCTGCCACAGCATAAACTATACTTATTATAATACTATAGAAATACAAATATGAAACTGCAAATGCGCCTCCTGCAAACATTAACACTTGAGTAGTATATTGTTTTGCTGAATACTCCATTCCCAATTCCTTAACTTTTTCCCTTGTTTTCTTAAAAGAATATGGTGCAAATTTGTCATATGCTTCTTCTACTTTACCTACTATGAATTTATAAGTAACCGCTCCTGTATTCATTCTATACAAAACTATAAATATCGCAATTACTGCAATTATCAAAAACTCCATAGTATTACTCCTTCCTTCTATATATCTAATATTTCTGAATCTTCTATATTTTCTTTTGCTTTCTCTGGTTCTTTATTTACCACATCTGTACTAACTGTTTTTTCAGGATTTTCATCTTTAACAATTACATCCGGCGGAATAATAACACCTTGAGCTGCTAAGTAATCCAACAAATACTTTGAAGGATTTTTCATATATACTTGACCGCCTGGAGTCTTTCTATATATAACATTACTCTTTGCATTATTGTTTTCATCAACATAAAATTCACAAACCTCGCAAACTTCACGTATAAATCTTTGTGTCTTTACATCTTGATATCCCCTTATATGAACACCAATTTGAACATACCTATATATAGATTTCAAAAATTGTTCAATATCCAAATTAGTCTCTAGCAAACTATACATACGATTGGGTATAGACTCTGCTTTATCAGCATGTATTGTAGATAAAATATAGTGACCTGAAGATATTGAGTTACGAACAGCCATAACAGCTTCAGCACTACGTACTTCTGACAATAGAATCCATTTAGGGTTCTGTCTCATACATGTAACAAGAACCTCAGAATATGATGCTATATTGTTTGTCTTCATAGCAACTATATCCCTATGTGGGAATATCCTATCTAAGTGTAGTTCTAGAGTATCTTCTATTGTAATTAATTTCTCATTTTCTTTTGTATGTGAAGCCAAATATTTTAAAAATTCTGTCTTACCACTACCTGTTTCTCCACTTATTATTATATTACAATGCCCTTCTACACATTTTAGTAAAAAATCATGTACAGTCTCTGTAATATATTTATCTTCTAATATTTTTTCTTTTTTTAATCTTATCTTCGCTGGAGTTTTTCTCATAAGCAAAGCTATTCCATTTCTTGCAATAGAATCATGAACAAAGTTAAGACGTAACTCAGCACTTTCAGCGTCCAAAAACGGATGTGCCATATTAAAAGTTTTACCCATCATATTAGCACATTGGAAAGCCAATTTTTCAATTATAGCATTATTAACATCTTGAACTTCAGGTTTATATATACCTCTAGAAAGAGACTTAAGCCATAGTTGACCATTATTACTATATGATACGTCTGTTATATCATCATCATCCAAATATTTTTGTAACGGTCCAAAATCCACGTTACTAAACATTGTGTCCATAAAATACCCCTTTCTACTTTATATACTATTGTTCAATATTATTATCTTCTATTTCTGGTAGTTGATCTTCTGGTATAGAACCAACGTTTAATTCAATAAATGATTTTAAAGCTGTACTACTTAATCTTATTGTTCCAGGCTCATCACTATATGATTCTGTACTTGGAACAGGTATCAATTCAGTAGAAACCTCTTTAACATTACTTAATGCTACTACATTTCTAAGTAATGAATGCATATCTTCTGGAACAGCAAATATCAATATAGCTGGTGTCCTAGACTCAGAACTATCTTCAAATACATGTCTTCCGCTCTTATCTTTTACAGCAAGAATTTTTACATTTTCAATTAATTTACCAACCATAGGTTTTCCATCTGAATCAAGTGCTTTTAAATATAAATCAATATAATTTCCTGGGAACATTGAGTTACCATATGTAGTAGCAGTAGTAACACTTAAATTAAATGCCTTCCAACCATTAGGAACTGCAACTAATGCAGCATCTGGAAGTTCTGCAGCAGTAACTATTGTAGAAGTATAAAATAAACTTCCTGCAGGAATTAAAGTATTATAGTTTGACCATTTACCAACTATATTTTGAACATTTTTTATAGTACCAGAATTAATCATACTTGGTAAAACGTCTACATAATCAACCATATCTTCTGTTATTCTAGTTCTTGGTTGAATTGTAACTTTTGCATATGGAACTTTAACTGGAGTTATTGCTTGTTTAATTCTCCAATTATAACCAAAATACAAAATAACCAGAATTAATACTGTACCTATTAATGTTACAGTATTCTTGTTTTGTAAAAATTTTTTTAATTTGAAACCTAAATTACCCATTTTTATCTCTCCTTATTTCACCTATTATATTTAATATTATAATACAAAAAAAAAAGATAGTAAAGTATTTTTACAACTATTCTATCTTTGTAATTTTTTGCTTTGCAATTGTTCAAAGCTCACTCTATTATAATCAGGTACTAAAGATACATACATAACTGCAGCATCTCTATCAGTTATCATTTGATTTCTATTCATAACCGAATCTATATATTCATCTGTAGCACCTAAACTACTAGCTATATCTTCTAGCTCTTCTATTGATTTACATGATATCATGCTTGACTCATCAAACAAACCATTAATAACTTGAATATCTGTCAAATATTTCATATTGCTAGTTATAAACAAATCTTCATTTGAAAATACATCATAAACAGTATATTGAGTTTTAATAACTTTTCCTTCATAATCAGTTATATAATCAACTCTAGCATTTACTATCATAACTTTATAGACATGATCCTTATCTACAAATTCTAGCACCTTATAAGTTTTAGAAAGCTCTTTTTCATCACTCAAATCACCTAATTCTAATATACCCTCTTGTACTTCATCAACGCTTAAAGCTTTAAAATTATGCATAATAATTATATTAGGTTCCTCACTATATGTTTCTTCTATTACTGGGTCTTCCTTTTCAAAATTAAGTACACATGAACTACCTGTAAGAGCCATTGCAGAAATCATTATAGCTGCAACATACTTATTAAATCTTTGTAACTTCATAAAATCACCATTATGGTATTATATTTTTTTTTATTATTTTGTCAAATAATCCTCGCCCTTAAATGGTTCTACTCTTAATAAATCATTATAATCTTGTTGTCTTAATACCTCATATACCATAATAGCCACAGCATTAGATACATTTAATGCTCTTACTTTATCAGTCATAGGTATTCTCATACAATGATTTAAATCATTTTTAAGTATTTCCTTTGGTATACCAGTACTCTCTTTACCAAATATTAAATATATATTTTCATTACAATTGCTATAATCAAAAGAAGTATGTGGTTTTTTACCATATCTTGTTAAATAATAATATGTACCAACATTCTTACTCTTAAAATCTTCAAAATTTTCATATACTTCATAATTTAAATTTTCTAAATAATTTACTGCACTTCTCTTCATATGACTATCATCCAATTTAAATCCCAATGGCTTAATTAAATGTAGCTTTGAATTAGTTGCAACACAAGTTCTCATTATATTACCAGTATTTTGTGGTATTTCCGGTTCATACAAAACAATATTAATCATAAAATCACCATGAATATTATACTACAAAAAAAGAAGAATTATTTTTCTTCTTTTTTAAATATCCAAAACATTAACCCAGAGAATACAACAGCAAGTCCTACTGATACTCCTATAATAACGTTTTTATTATCTTTATAATTATCAACTGATGCTTTAGCATTATCATATTTTACTAAAAGATCTGAACTTATTTTATCTTTGACCTCAGGATTTTTTTCTAATAATTCCTCAATACTATCAACTATTTCTTTATTAGACTCATAATTCTTATTATTAAGTTTCTCATCTAATTCTTCTATTAATCCATTTACTTCTTTAGTAACTCTTTCAACTGTATTGTTTTTTGTTTCAACAACTAATTCTTTTGTAAAATAAGTCTTCTTATTTTGAGTTGCTTTAATTGTTAACTTAACATCCTTATCTAATGTATTTTCAACTTTTAATACTACTTCACCATCTGCTTCTTTAGTTGTCTTGCCATTAACAAATGTAGCTTTAACTCCATTCTTTAACCCACTAATTTCCCAATTCAATTCTAAATTTTTAGCATCTCTTGGATTAATAGAATACTTAATCTTTAACTCTTCATTATAGCCAACATGCTCACTTACTTCTACTTTAACATTCTCAATTTTTATATTTTTAGTATCAGTTTTCATTGAGGCATTAACTGATACAACTGATAATAATGCTATTAAAAATACTAAAACTTTCTTCATATATAATTTCCCCCTGAAATAAATTTTGTACCTATATTATAGTTATGAAGTCTATAATGTCAATAAAAAAATAGGAATTTTTTCCTATTTTTATTTAATTACTATATTTACTAACTTATTAGGTACTACTACTACTTTCACTACTTCTTTTCCATCTATAAACTTCTTAGCATTTGAACTATTTAAAGCAATAGATTCCATTTCTTCTTTAGTAATATTGGCATTTACAACTACTTTATCTCTTAATTTACCATTTACTTGTACAATCATTTCAAAAGAATTGTCTACTGTTTTAGACTCGTCATATGCTGGCCAACTAGAATATACCAATGAATCTTTACCCAATACTTCTTTATTTAATTCCTCAGTAATATGTGGTGCAAATGGATATAGTAATTTAATTAATACTTCATATTCATTCTTAGTAACGCCTTTCTCATAAAAAGTATTAACTAACTTCATAAGTTCTGCTATTGCAGTATTAAATTTCATACTTTCAATATCATTAGAAACTTTCTTAATGCATCTATGAAGAATAGATTCTAAATCATTTCTATCATCATTAGTAACTTTATCTTTTAAACTATATACTCTATCTAAAAATCTTGATACACCTTTTATTGCATCATCATTCCATGGGCATTCTATTCCATAGTCTCCCATAAATAATATATAAGTTCTTAAAGTATCTGCACCATATTCATCAATTACATTAAGAGGATCTACTACATTACCTCTTGATTTACTCATCTTTTCACCATCAGGTCCAAGTATTAATCCTTGAGCAGTTCTTTTCTTATAAGGTTCAGCACATGGTACTACTCCTATATCATATAAGAATCTATGCCAGAATCTAGAATATATTAAGTGTCTTGTAACATGTTCCATTCCACCATTATACCAATCTACAGGCATCCAATATTTTAACTTATCCATATTAGCAAGTTCAGAATCATTATGTGGATCAATATATCTTAAGAAATACCATGAAGAACCCGCCCATTGAGGCATTGTATCAGTTTCTCTTTTAGCATCTTTTCCACACTTTGGACACTTACAATTAACAAAGCTATCTATCTTTGCAAGTGGACTTTCACCATCTGTACCTGGTTCAAAATTATCTACAGCAGGTAATCTAAGTGGCAATTCTTCATAAGGAATTCTTACGTCCCCACAATAATCACAATGAACTATAGGTATTGGTTCTCCCCAATATCTTTGTCTATTAAATGCCCAATCCTTCATCTTATATTGAACACCTTTTTCACCTATACCTTTTTCAGTTAAATAATTAGCAATCTTTTCTATTGAATCCTTTTTATTAGTCATACCATTCAAGAACTCAGAATTAACCATCTCACCATCGCCAGTATAAGCTTCTTTAGATATATCTCCACCTTTTATTACTTCAATTATATCTATACCAAACTTCTTTGCAAAATCATAGTCTCTTTCATCATGTGCAGGAACTGCCATAATAGCACCAGTACCATATCCCATCATTACATAATCAGATATATATATAGGTATTTCCTTATTATTAATTGGATTTATAGCTACCAATCCTTCTATTTTTTCACCAGTCTTATCTTTTACTAATTGAGTCCTTTCAAATTCAGTTTTCTTTTTTGCAAATTCTCTATAAGCATTAATCTTATCCATATTAGTAATCTTATCACTATATTTATCAATTAATGGATGTTCTGGAGCCATAACCATAAATGTAACTCCAAATAATGTATCCGGTCTAGTAGTATATATTCTTAAAGTTTCATCCAAATCTTTTAATTTAAAATTAACAAATGCCCCTGTACTTTTACCTATCCAATTTTCTTGCTGTAATCTTATATTTGATTGACATTCAATATCATTTAAACCATCAAGTAATTTATCTGCATATTCAGTAATTCTCAAATACCATACTTTCTTTTCTTTTTGAATAACATCAGAATGACATACATCACATTTACCGCCTTGACTATCTTCATTAGATAATACAACTTTACAACTAGGACAATAATTAACATACGCAACATCTCTAAATACTAACCCATTATCAAACATCTTCATAAATATCCACTGAGTCCACTTATAATAATTCTCATCAGTAGTATCTACTACTCTATCAAAATCAAATGAAAAACCTACTTTCTTTATTTGCTCAGTAAATTTCTTAATATTATTATCAGTTACAACTCTTGGATGTGTATTAGTTTTAATTGCATAATTTTCTGTAGGGAGTCCAAAAGCATCAAATCCAATAGGAAACAATACATTATATCCTTCCATTCTTCTTTTTCTACTTATTACTTCAAGACTACCATATGCTTTAATATGACCAACATGCATACCAGCACCAGATGGATAAGGAAATTCTACAAGATTATAATATTTTTTCTTAGAAAAATCATCTAATGCTTTAAAACTCTTATTTTCTTCCCAATACTTTTGCCATTTTTTTTCAATTTCTTTAAAGTTATACATATATCCTCCTATAAAAAAAATCTATAATCTAAGGGTCCAATAGGACGGTCCCACCTTAGTTCATAGATTCTATGCGCTTAAATTATAACGGAATTACCGATTTTGCTCCAAGTCTAATTCATAAACTATTATTATTAGTTTTCACCAACCACTAACTCTCTACTAATAAATCATTTATTACTACTTCTCTTCATAACAAAATAACAAGTGTATTATATTACATATTTTCTATTTTTTCAATATTGAAAACCAATTATTTTTCTTATATAATTATGTTGAAAGGTAGGTAATAATATGGAAGAAAGTAAAATGAATTCAGGTGTATTTGCAATTATGTTAGTTGCATTAATATTTGCAGGTTGGGAAGCAACTTTAATAGTATCCGCTCTATTACTAATATTTGGCAAATTAGATGATAGAAGAAGAAATCTTTTAATTTCGGTATTAACATTTGTAGTTGGAGTTGCATTATTTAGATTATGCTGGAGTTTAGTAACTGATGGAATTAGTTTAGTGCTTAATTCATTAGATAATTTCTTAGAATTTATTGGATCATTCTTAGATGAACCAATATCTACATATAATCTTAATAAATATTTTATAACTCCTGTAACAAAACTAGTAAATATTGCTTCTGATATAGTAGCTTATGCTATAACAGTATTTAAATATTTATTTGCAATTTCACTTCTTACTGGTAAAGCTTTAGGAAATAATTTCTTATTTAACTTCATATATAAATATATTGAAAAAGCACTTAATTTTGTAAATCAAAATACTGAATCTTTCTATCAACAAGGAAATAATAATATGAGATAAAAAGAACCAATTGGTTCTTTTTAATTGTTATAAACTATTAATTTATGTTGACATCTTGTACATGCAACATAAAATAAAAATTTCTCTTTTTCAGTAAATTTATTATTTATATCAGTATAAACTATTACTGAATCAAATTCCAAACCTTTAGATACATAAGCAGGAACTACTACTAAATCCCTATTAAATTCTTTACTATTCGATTCAAGTAAATTAATGTTATAATTTTTTTTTAATAGATTATATATTTTTTTGGCTTCTATATCATTTTTAGTTATTATCGCTACTGATTTATAATTATTTATTAACTCATTTAAATCATACTTAAGTTGTTCATATAGATTAGTTTCTTCTTTAATAGTAACAGGTATATTATTATTATCTCTTATTGCACTTACAAAATTAAGATGAAGTATTTTATTTGTATACTCTATTATTTCTTTACTAGATCTATATGTTTTTAATAATTCTAAATATATAACATTCTTATTTAATATGTTTTCTAATATTCTTAAACTATCATATTTATAATATGGATTTATAGTTTGATTTATATCTCCTAATATAGTAAAGGATGCATTCTTGAATATTTCTTTCAAAATAGTATATTGAAGTGGCGTATAATCTTGTGCTTCATCTACTATTACTTGCTTTAATATTCCATTATAAGGGAATCCTTCTAATAAACCTTTTATATATATATAGTTTAATGAATCTTCATAATTTAATACATCTTGATCAATAAAGCTTGTATCAAATTCACCATATTCTTTTATAAAATCTTCATCTTTAAATAAATTCCTATATACTTCTCTATAATCTTTTTTAATATTTAATATTTCATATAATTTACCAATATATCTTTTAGAATACTTACCATTATCATTTTCTTTTGCTATTACTTCACTTATCTTTGTAATTCTATCAGATAATGTCAAATTAGAATATCTAACTTTAAGCAAATAATTTAATTCATCACTATCAAAATCTTTATATCTGCCTTCAATACTTCCACTAAATAATGCATTAGATAATATCTTATTAATATATTTATCCATTATATCTTTAAACTTATCACTAAGTTTTAATTCAATTAATTTATTATCAGTATTATTATCTTTATAATGTCTTTCTACAAAATTAGTAAAACTTTCTACCTTTTTATATTCTTTTATATAACTTTTAGCAAATTCACTCCAAGTAGTATTAGCAGTATTTTCTTCTCCCAATTCAGGAAGTACATTTGAAATATATTCACTAAATACATTATTAGGAGAAAGTATTAATATATCATTCGATTTTAAATTTTTAATTTTATAAAGTAAGAATGCAATTCTATGTAATGCAACACTTGTCTTACCAGAACCTGCTATTCCTTGTACAATTAAATTCTTATGTTTAACATCTCTTATTATCGCATTTTGTTCCTGTTGTATTGTATTTACTATATTTTTCATCTTATCAGATGATTCACTACTTAATACTTCCTGTAGCATCTCATCATCCACATTTAAGTTATTATCAAATACCCTTATTAATTTTTTATTTTCAATCTTATATTGTCTTTTTTTAGTTATTTCACCTTCAATAATACCTTTAGGTGCAACATATGATGCATGTCCTACTCCACTATCATAAAACATATTTGCAATTGGACTTCTCCAATCATATACATAGTGTTTATTTTCATCATTTACATAAGTAAGACCTATGTATATTTCTTCTCCATTAAAATCAATTCTTCCAAAGTAAGGACTATCTTCTACCCTTAATAACTTTCTTAAGTATTTGCCCCTCATAGTAAGAAGTTCTACTTCCAAATCATTATCTAATATAGCAGCACTTACTTCTACACTATCCATACCTGCTTTATTGTCCCATAAATACTTCTTAAATTCATTTACTTTGGACTCCTCTTGATATAAGTTACTACCTATATCACTAATCTGTTTTGTTATTAAATCCCCAGTTGTTTTTAAATAAGCCTCTTCAAGATGCATTTCTTCATTACTTATTGCCATAACGCACCTCCCTTTACAGGCAAAAAAGTGCACCTAAATAGGTCCACCCTATGCTTAAAATTAAACGTGAACTTATTATATAATATTTTTTTATTAAGTTCAATAATATGTTATAATAAATTTAGGTGATAAAATGAGAAAATTAAATGAAATATTTGATACAGAATATGATACTTTAGTTAAAGATGTTAAAACTAATACTAAAGAAATAGAAGAAGGAGATTTGTTTGTATGCATTAAAGGATTTAATGTAGATAGACATGACTTTGTAGATGAAGCTAAAAGAAAAGGTGCTAAAGCATTAGTAGTTAATCATAAAGTAGATAGTGATTTGCCACAAATAATTGTAGAAGATACTAATAAAGAATTAGCAAGTATATGTACAAAATTCTATGATTATCCTAGTAAAAAAATGACTATGGTAGGTATTACTGGTACCGATGGTAAAACTACTACATCTACTATAATTTATGAATTATTAAATCAAGTATCTAAATGTGGATATATGGGTACTAACGGAGTACATGCTCCTAATTATGATGATGACTCTAATAATACTACTCCTACTACCGAGCATTTAAATAGATTTTTAAATAATTTTTACAATAAAGGTTGTGAATATGTATCTATGGAAGCAGGTAGTGAAGGTCTTGCTCAAGGTAGATGTGAAGGTATTAATTTTGATTATTCAGTATTTACTAATTTAACTCATGAACATTTAAATTTCCATAAAACAATGGATAATTATTTAATAGCAAAAAGTACTTTATTTAAACAAACAAAAAAAGATGGATATTCCCTATTAAATATTGATGATCCATATGCAGAAGAAATGAGTAAATATTGTAATGGTAAAGTACTATACTATGGTAGTGATGAAAAAGCTGATTTTAGATTTACTAATGTAGTTATTACACCAGACTATACTGATTTTGATATTGTTTATTTAGATAAAACATATAATATACATTCTCCTCTACTTGGTAGATTTAATGTATATAACCTTACTGCTGCATTAGGAATATTAATTCTTATGGGGTATGATATAAATAAATTTGATTTAAGTATATTATTTATAGATGGTAGAATGAATAATATAGACTTAGGGCAAGATTTTAAAGTAATAGTAGATTATGCTCATACTCCTAATGGATACTTAAATTTATTTGAACTTACTAGGACATTAAAATCAAATAGAACTATTATAGTAGCAGGATCTGCTGGTGAAAGGGATAAAACAAAAAGACCTACAATGGGTAAAATACTTGTAGATAATGCTGATTTAGTAATATTTACATATGAAGATCCAAGAAGTGAAGATCCAAATGATATTATTGATGATTTAACTAGTGAAGTAATGGATAAACAAGATAAATTCCAAAGAGTTACTGACAGACATGAAGCTATTCAACATGCTATTGATATAGCAAGTACTGGAGATATGGTTTTAGTACTTGGTAAAGGTGATGAAACATATGAATGTCTAAAAGATGGTAAAATATATTTTAATGATATTGAAGAAGTAAAAAATGCTTTAAATGATAGATTAAAATCAAAAGTTAGTCAATAATTATTATTATTAAATTTAAAATTTAATATATTATAATGTGAAATATAAAATATAAAAATCATAAATGAAACAAAAAAATAGAAGCAATTCTATTTTTTTAATTTTAAATATTCTTCATATGTAGTCATTTTATCTACATATTTACCATCATCTTTAAAGTCTATTATTCTATTAGCAGTAGTTTCAATAAATTCATGATCATGAGTACTAAATATTATTGGTCCATTAAACGCTATTAAAGCATTATTTAAACTAGTAATAGTTTCTACATCTAAGTGATCTGTAGGTTGATCTAACATTAAGAAGTTTGCACCACTAAGCATCATTTTAGATAACATACATCTTACTTTTTCTCCACCAGATAATACATTTACTTTTTTTAATACTTCTTCACCACTAAATAACATTCTACCTAAAAATCCTCTTACAAACTCATTATCATCATTCTTAGAATATTCTCTTAACCAATCTACTAAGTTTTTATTACTAGTAAAATAATTATCATGATTTTTAGGAAAATAAGAAGATATTACACTGCTACCATATTTTATTTCACCACTATCAGGTTTTATTTCTCCATTTAATACTTTAAATAAAGTAGTAATTATTATTTCATTACCAATAAGTGCAATTTTATCATAATTATTTATAGTTAAATTTAAATTATTAATTAATCTTACACCATCTACACTTACGCATAAATTCTTAGTAGTAAGAACATCTTTTCCAATTGGTTTATCTTCTTTAAAACTAATATATGGATATTTTCTACTAGATGGTTTTATATCTTCAAGCACAATCTTATCTAATAATTTTTTTCTAGATGTAGCTTGTTTTGATTTAGATGCATTAGCAGAAAATCTTGCTATAAAGTCTTGCAATTCTTTTATCTTTTCTTCTTTTTTCTTATTTGATTCTTTCATTTGTTTTTGAATTAATTCACTAGATTTATACCAAAAATCATAATTACCAACAAATAAAGTAATCTTTTCATAATCTATATCTACTATATGAGTACACACTTTATTTAAAAAATGTCTATCATGACTTACTACAATTATCGTATTATTAAAATCAATTAAAAACTCTTCTAACCACATCTTAGCTTCTATATCAAGTCCATTAGTTGGTTCATCAAGAAGTAATATATCAGGATTACCAAATAAAGCTTGTGCAAGTAATACTTTTACTTTTTCTTTAGTAGGAATATCATTCATAATCATTTCATGATACTTTAAATCTACTCCTAAGCCAGTAAGTAATATAGCAGCATCACTTTCTGCTTGCCATCCATTTAAATCTGCAAATTCACTTTCTAATTCACCTAATCTAATACCATCTTTATCAGTAAAATCACTCTTCATATATAACTTATTTTTTTCTTCCATAATGTCATATAACTTCTTATTACCCATTATTACAACATCTAATACTCTAAAATCATTATATATATTATGATCTTGTTTTAAAATTGATAATCTCTCATCCTTACCAATAGAAATATCTCCAGTAGTAGTTTCTATTTCACCAGATAATAATTTTAAAAAAGTACTTTTACCTGCACCATTCGCACCTATAAGCCCATAACAATTACCTGGTACAAATTTTAGATTAACATTTTCAAACAAAGTTCTCTTACCAAATCTTAAACTTACATTATTAACTGTAATCATAATATCACTCCAAACTATTTTTTATTATATTAAGTATTTTATCTACCTTTTCTCTACACTTAAAATCAGTATCTAATAATGGATTATATTCAACCATATCAATACTACAAACATTAAAATTACTAAGTAATAATTCTAATATTTTTTTAGCAGTATTAAACTTCATACCACCATTATGATATAAGTTATCAACTGATACATTAACAGCATGAAAATCATCATCACAAATTGAATCTAAATCAAAAGACATATGAACATATTTTGTATGAATATTATTTAATATCTCATTTACTATCTTTTCTTCATTACCTTCTATCTCACAATCTTTATAATGCCTAATATTACTATCATTTATATAATCTATTTCTTCTTTTTCATAATTACTTAAACCAATAAAATTCAAATTCTCTGGTTTTAATTTATATTCACCAATATCAAATCTTTTATCACATCTACCTATACATATTGATAGTGGCATACCATGAATATTACCAGATGGAGTTGTTTTATCATTATGTATATCTGCATGTTGATCTACATATATAACTGTTACATCACCTTTATAATAATCAAGTGCAGCACTTATACTACCTATACAAGTAGAATGATCACCACCAACTATAAAAGGAATATTCCCTGTTTCTAAAGAATTATATACTTCTTTATATAATTTCTTACTTATATTCATTACAGGTGTAATAAACTTAATATTACTATCATCTTCATACATTACTGGATTATCATATTTTGTATCTATAACACTTTTTATAAAAAAATATTTTTTTAAATTATCTTTCAAATATTCATATGCCTTATCCGCACCTTCTACAGGGCATCCATATTTCATAGGCATGCCTATTACTTCTACCTTTTTCATAAAAGCACCTCGTTAATAAAGTATATAATAAAATACAATATATGTAAACTTACTACTATAATTTTTTACATATGATATAATTATATTAGGTGATAGTATGGAAGCATATAGGTATGGTGAAGATACATTATTACATAGTATTGGATTTAACCCATATAAATTAGAAAGCATTTTAAGAAATGGCATTTTATCTAAAAAACAAGCAGATTCCATTGGAGTAGCTCTTACAAAAAATTATTTTGGATACAATTTTGATGATAAAGTAAGCATGACTAGGCCAATGTATTCAAATAGCGAGGATCCAACATCTATACTATACACTTGGGTACCTAAAAGTATATCATTCATAGTTGAAAATCAAGATTTTATCTATGATACAAATGATGCTTATTATAACCACTCTGATGAAGTGTTTGTACAAGACATTGTCCCATCTAAAAATATTGTTGGTCTAATTATTCCAGAAAAATATCAAAATTATTTAATAAGTGATTTACCAATGATTGCTATAAAATCTACAAGTTATGCAAATATTAAAGGAACATGTGATGAATTAATTAATTATTTAAGAACTATGAATCATGAGATAGATAAAGATGAATATAAAGAATTATTAAGAGAATTACATTTAACAATTACTGAATTAAATGGTGATAGAGAAAATGATGAATTAAAAGAAGATTTTTTAGATATCAAAATTGCAATTAATGAATTTATAGCTAGAGAAACACAAATTGCTTTTGATAAAGTATTAAAAAAAGAAGGTACAACTTTAATAGATATGGTCACTTATATAAATGATAAAACATTAGGTCTTCCATTTTATGGAGTTGGCAAAAGTCTAACAAAATAAAAATGCATTTAAATGCATTTTTTTAATACTTCCTCTTTATCATTAAAATGATATCTTACATTACCAATTACTTGGTATTCTTCATGTCCCTTCCCTAGTATTACTAATATATCATTTTTAGATAACATACTAATCCCTTTTCTAATAGCTTCTCTTCTATCTAATATTATTTCATAATTAGTATTTTTTAAATTATTAATGATATCATTAACTATATCAATTGGATTCTCATCTCTTGGATTGTCATTAGTAAATATAACATAATCACTTAAATTAGTAGATATTAACCCCATATCTTTTCTTTTAGTTTTATCTCTAGAACCACCACATCCAATTATAGTTATTACTTTACCTTTTTTAAACTCATTAACACTATTTAAAACATTCTCTACTGCATCTGGAGTATGTGCATAATCAATTATTGCATATGCTTTTTTTATTTTTACAATATCCATTCTTCCATTAGGTAATGATACTTTTTTCAATAATTTTATACTTTTTCTTATACTTACTCCCATATTATTTAAAATAATAATACTTATAATTGAATTATATATATTAAATTTACCTACTACATTTAATTTGACTTTATATTTCTTGTTTTTATATTTAAATCTATATACTAATCCATTAGAAAATAATTTATAAGATAATAATTGATAGTCAGATAATTTAAATCCATAACTAATATTATACTCAAAATTATTGCTATAACTATCATCTATATTTACTATTTTTAATGCATTACTTTTAACCATACTAAATAACTTCTTTTTAGATTCTAAATAATCAAACATATTTTCATGGAAATCCAAATGATCTTTAGTTAAATTAGTAAATACTACATAATCAAATTTAATACCATATAACCTATTCTGTTTTAATGAATGACTAGATACTTCCATAACTACTACTTTCACATCATTATTTACACATTCAAGCAACAAATTATATAAAGTTAATATATCAGGAGTAGTATTATTTAAATCTTTTATTTTTTCATCTATATAAAAGCCTATTGTACCTATATATGCACATTTAATATTTAATTTTTTTAATAATTCATATATCAAAAAGCATGATGTAGTTTTACCATTTGTACCTGTAATACCTATCAAACACATTTTATTAATTAAAGTACTAAAATTACTACACAAAAATTCATTTAAAAATTTAGTAGTATCTTCTACTATTAAAGTAGGCTTAGAATATTTTTTATCTTCATTTACTATGTAAGATGCCCCATTATTAATAGCATCATCTATATAATTATGACCATCATTTTTTATACCTCTAAGTGCAATAAATATATCATTATTTTTAATTTCTTTTGAATTAGTTTTAATATTCATATTAATCACATTATAGTGTATGAAAAAATATTAATAATGTGATTAAAAAAGTAGCTCATTGAACTACTTTTTTCTTTTTTAATATCAAAAAATATAAGATCATAAAAACCATATTTACTAAAAACATAATCAAATCTATCATAATCTTCTATAAATTTATTTTCCCAAAAACTTTTTTGAGAAGCTATTCCAGTTGCTATATAAAAGCCATGGCCTTTAAACAAGTTGGGATCAAATGTTGATTTAATTATATTCTCTGCTTCCTCTTTTGCACCATATCCATCAACCAATATATAACTATATACATATAAATTACCAATAAATACGCAATAATCATATCCTTTATTGTATTCTTCTTTAGTAAAATTTCCATATGGCGTTTCAAATGTAGTAGCAATAAATACAGCTTTTGGTAATAATTCATATAATTTATTTTTATATATGTTTTGAAAAACAACATTTGAATAATCATCTGTAACATAGTACTTTTTATTACCATAATTAACTATATCACTTTTTTCATTTAAATCATTCTCACGCATATACATTACAAATGGTTCTTTATACTTATTACTATGACCTACTATGCGATATTGCATGCCTTCACCACTAAATTCACGTATTACTTTATTAAATGTAAAACTTTCATTATACTTATCAGTTAAATATTCTAAAGCTACATCTTGTATATTTAGTTTTAAATTAGTATTTATTTTCTTTGATAAAAATATTGCTACTATAAAAACTAATAATATACTAAATAATATAATTATATACTTTTTAGTCATAACTTATACATCCTTATTTATAAGTTTATGTGCAATCAATACAATTGCTATCCAAATAAGCGAAATACAAATATTTTTAATAGCAATAATTACATCAACAGAATTAAATAACATCTGCAATAATGAAGATAATACAATAGAAGAATAATTCATCAATAAAATTATTATTACTAAATTACATATATTTACTTTCTTTGAATTATTAATATTTAATAATTTATCTTTTGATACTTCCATATATGCTATCAAATAAATTGGTATAAAACAAAATAACTCAAGAATCAATGAATACCATGAAAACTTTTTATAAAACACATAAGAAAGTACATTTACACCAAGCATTAGTATAGCTGACATAATAGATACCAATAAAAACAAATTAAATACCTGCCTACTAACTGAATATTCATCTTTATACAAATCAATTTTCCTATTTGTAATCCAAAGGATAATAGCTGAAAATACAACATAAATACCCATCAATATCATATTACTATGTAAATCAACCTTAGCAACATCTTTAGGAGCATTTAAAAACATACTTAACAATGATAAAGATGCAAGCATAACAAATATTAAAAATATTGTATTAGATATTTTTGTAACTTTATTCTTACCTTTAAACATATATTCACCTCAGTGTTATTATATAATTTTAATCACTTTTAATCAATATGTCTATTACAAATGTCTATTCAAATAATTATATTCTACATACTATGTTATAGGAGGAATTATGAATAAAGTAAATAATATGTATTATGATAATTATAGTAATGTTAATGATATTGTTAACATTAAAAATGAAGAAATGTTACAGAAAGATTTAGTTAATGCATCTGAAGGATTTAGAAGAGGAAATATATTTCCTGATTTATATTGGCCATATAAAAAACAAACATATAACTTTGTACCAAATAATGAAAGACAAAGATTATTATTAGAAATAATGGAAAATTCATTTTACGCTCATGAATTGAATTTATATTTAGATAATTATACTACTGATAAAGAAAAAATTGATTTATTTAATAAATACAATGATAAAAGTAATAACTTAATTAATGAATACAACAAAAAATATGAGCCAATAATTTTAAATGATTTAAAAGAAGTACCATGGGCTTGGGAAGAAAGTCCATGGCCATGGGAAGGAGTATAATATGTGGGCTTATAAAAAAATGTTACAATTTCCAATTAATATAAAAAAGAAAAATGTAAAAATGGCTAAAAATATTGTAACACAATTAGGAGGAGCAAATGGTGAATTAGGCGCTGCCTTAAGATATTTAAACCAAAGATATTCTATGCCTGATAATAAAGGCAAAGCACTACTTACTGATATTGGTACAGAAGAATTAGGACATGCAGAAATGATATCAACTATGTTATATCAATTAACAAAAGGTGCTACCATAGAAGAAATGAAAGAAGCAGGATTTGATGGTGTATATACGGAGCATGGATATGGAATATATCCAACAGATGCAAATGGCGTTCCATTTACAGCAGCATACTTTGCAGTAACTGGCGATCCATTAGCTGACTTATCCGAAGATATGGCTGCTGAGCAAAAAGCAAGAGCAACATATGAAAATCTCATAAATTTAACAGATGATCCTGATTTGCTTGCACCACTTTCTTTCTTAAGACAAAGAGAAGTTATTCATTATCAAAGATTTAAAGAACTATTTGATGAATATGTAGAAAAAGGATTGCAATAAATTTAATCAAAAATTATTGACATATTAAAAAAAATAAGGCATAATTAATTATGCCTACTGATGCAGGTGTAGTTTAATGGTAGAACTTCAGCCTTCCAAGCTGACCACGTGGGTTCGATTCCCATCACCTGCTCCATTTGTAAAAATCGTCGCACCAAGCGATGTTGAGATAAAGCTCAATTCGAAAGAATTGAGTTTTTTTGTCGTTAAAGAAAGGTTGTGATGATATGTTAAATATTATTAAAGAAAAACTTGATTTAAGCCCTGATTTAAAGAAAAAGATTGATTGGGCTAAGAATTATACTTCTACTTCTATAAAACTTGAGAAAGGGTATTTAATTAGATTAGAGCCAACTAATATTGCTTATGTAGATCCACATAAAGTTAAAATTAATAATTATACATTCTTGTTCTTTAACGGTATAAATACTTTTTATATTAATAACTTAAATGAACATCATAATATGTCTGAACTTGAAAAATATTTTATACTTGCTAAATAATTGACAAATAATATAAAAATGATATTATTTGAGTGAAAGATAACTTAAATAAAAGGAGGTATAATGCAAGAAGAAAGAAAAATTGCGGGCATTTATATAAGAGTTTCTACAGAAGATCAAGCAAGAGAGGGTTTTAGTTTAGGAGAACAAGAAGAAAAATTAAAACAATTATGTGATTACAAAGGTTATGAAGTATATAAAGTATATTGTGATGCTGGTATATCAGCAAAAGATATGGAACATAGACCTAAATTCCAAGAAATGCTTAAAGATATGCAAGATAAAAAGATTAATTATATAGTTGCATATAAACTTGATAGAATTACTCGTTCAGTTAGAGATTTAGAAGAACTTATTACACAATTAGAAAAATATAATACATATCTAGTATGTGATAGAGATGATGTTAATACATCTACTGCCAATGGTAGATTCTTTGTAAGAATGTTAACAGTCTTATCACAACTAGAAATTGAGATTGTATCAGAAAGAACAAAATTTGGATTAAATGGTGCGATAAAGTCAGGTCATTTACCTGGACCAGTCGCACTAGGATTTAAAAAAGACGGAAATAGAAAAACAATAATAGATCCAGCAACTGCACCTATTGTTAAAAGAATATTTGATTTATATTTACAAGGTAAGACATTTTTACAAATATCAAATATATTCAATGAAGAAAATATTTTAAATAAGAAATGGAAAGACACACATATAGAAAGAATTATTAATAATAAATTATATATGGGCGATTATGAAATGTATAAGAGATTAAAAGAATGGAAAGATATTGAGCCAGTTATCTATATGAATGTAGTCGAACCAATTATACCAAGATATATTTGGGAAGAGTGCCAAGCACAAAAGATAATAAATCAAAGAACTTATACTAGAGATAGAGTTTATACTTTCTTTCAAAAACTTAAATGTCCTAAATGTGGAAAAATAATGAAATGTAAAGGTTCTGGTGGAAAGAAAAGAAAGTATGTTTACTATAATTGTGAAGATTGTCATGAAAACATTAGAGAATCTTATGTTGAAAAAGCATTTGAAAAAATTGTTGGACAACTAATAAGATTTGATAATGAATATAATAATTTATTCTTACCATTATTTGCAGATAAAGAAAAAGTAGTTAATAAATCAAATATAGAACAAGAAATAATTAATTTAACTAAACAAAAAGAAAGAATAAAAAAAGCATATTTGAGAGAAGTTGTTGAACTTGATGACTTTAAAGAAGATTTAAAAGTTATTAATGAGAAATTGAATTTATTAACTAAACAATTGGAAAAAGAAAAAGATTTAAAAAATAGAAATAGATTTACACCAGAAAAAGTAATGGCTAATAGAGATACACAAAGAATATTTATGCAAAATGGAAAAGATGTATCAATATTTTTAAATGAATGGGAAATAATGACTAAAGAAGATAAACAAGAATTTATATCAAAATATATCGATTCACTTACATTTGAAAAAGATGAGAAATATCCAAATGGTATAAAATTAGTAGATATTAAATTAAAATCATTATTTACTGAAAAATATAATAATTTATCAGAACTTGGATTATCGCAAGCATCTATAGAATTTGAACTAAATGGTAAACCTATTACTTTAGATGTTAGTTATCCAATAAAAGAATCAAAAGTTAAAGATTATTTAAATGAAATGAGGCATATTAAGGGTATAAAACTATATATACATCCAACATTTAACCATAGTATAAAAGATATACCACAAGAAATAGAATTTGATTTAAATAAAGATGAAAAGATATTAAAATTAATACCTATAATTAAAGATATAGATAATCCAGATAATTTATCTAATAAATTTAAATTAGGAATAATTACTACTACTATTAAAACTTCAAGTAATAGATTTAAGAAGCAATCAAAATAAAATGATTGTTTCTTTTACTTTTATTCCAATTTCCTTTTTAAGTCAGGAACCCAGTTCCAATTCTTAAAAAATGTGCAATTTTCAAAAAAGAAAATTACACGATTATGGCGAATTAGAACTGCCTACCTTAAAAAGATTTCTCGGCATAAAGGCATACTTAAAATACAAAAAATGTACAAAAAAATATGCAAAAAATGAGTGATATTTTAATTATGAGCATAAGATGTTGCTGGCAAAACATACAAAAAGCCCTGCAATTACAGGACTTAGTATGCCAGCATTCTTATTACGCACTTGCGAAATTCGTACGAAAACTTGTACGGATTTTTTCAAAAATATTCATTTTGACCAATAATATCAAAGAAAATTTGTGTACGCAAATTTGTACAAATTCGAACTTATTAAAATTTTTATGTACATATATTTTTAGTATTTAAAGCTACCATCATCATTATAATATTTATAAATAATTTCTAGTATTTGCTTTGTTTCACTAATTATTATTTCAGTATAATCGGTATTAATTGATACTGAATCTTTTTCAAATATATTTTTCTTTGCTTTTAAAAAATCTTCACATAAAAATTCAATATTTTCCAAAGACAATATAAATTCCCAAAAATCGCAATGTACTGCATATTTCATGTACCCTTATTTAAATAGTTTTTTACTATTTCATAATCTTTATCATTTACTACTTTTTTAAATTTTTTCATTTTTTTTATTTATACAAACACTTACAATTATTATGACTGCACAAGTAAGTATAATAATTACAGCAACAATGATTATAACTAAATCTAATATTTCAGATTTTATAGTAGTCAAAACTATAATAAATAAAAACCACAATAAAATTATTATAAAATTTATAAGTTTTTTTATATTTTTACTCCTATGATAAAATATGTTGTATAAAACTATGTATCTAATTTTATGTAATATAAGTGATTGGTATC
The DNA here is from genome assembly GCA_017428495.1 of Bacilli bacterium. GTDB lineage: Bacteria > Bacillota_I > Bacilli_A > RF39 > UBA660 > CAG-1193. Next base: position 67,336 of record JAFRQS010000030.1, read on the forward strand.
ATTGTCAAAAATTAAAATTTCAAAGTTAAATGAATTTCTTAATAAAACTTTCTCATCACTATTTATATTTTCTAAATCTTTATATCTTTTTGCATAATTATCAACAAAATAATAATAACCATTTTTTATTTCTGGTAATCCTTCTGATGCGCCAAAATTATAACCATAAAAGTATGTAGTACCCATTTTTGTTTCTTTCCAACTATATAAAAGTAATTTTATATTTTCACTAAAAGGTGTTTGTTTCATATTATCAGTTTTAAGATTAAAATTATAGTTTGAACAATCATACTCATAAAATATTTGGCCTTCATTTCTAGGACCATCATGACTATCAATTGTTTTTAATGCTTGACATTTATCTACATCAATATTTGCTATTTGTATTACATATTTTCTTAATAATCGCTGATTAATATTTATTATGCTGAAAAACAATGACCATGCTAATAATATAGTAAAAACGATTATTATAATTATTACAAAAAATTTAAAAATTATACTTTTTTCCATACTTCTCACCTTATATTTATATTTTATCATACAAAAATAATAAAATCTATTTTCAAACTAATAATGTTATAACAATTAAGACAATTAAGAGTTTGTAATATTAAATAAAAAAGGGTATAATTAGTTAAAAACAAGAAAAAAATTAGTAAGGTGAATTTTATGAAAAGAAAGTTTAGTTTAATAATCTTGAATCTTATTCAAATAATTAGTTCAATATATATTTTTGCAAAACCAAATTTATTAGATTCTATAGTATATACATATATGGAAGGAGAAGGAGGCCCCGCTGCTTTATTAGCTGGCACCATGATTTTTTGGTTTTCAATTTTTTCAATTATTTTAAGTGGTATCATAATATTTGAAGTGTTTAAAAATGATGAGAATAAATTTCAAAATAGTATCATTTGGTTATCTTTTGTAATATTATTATTAAATTTTTATAATAAAATATCTCGCTTTTCAATGATTTTATCTCTATTTGTAGCATTGTGTATAAAAAGTAAAAGGAAAGAAAAAAACTCCAATGTAATTAAAATTATTTTATTATATATAACTGCATATTTTACAAGTAAATTGATTTTGTCGATAATAGCTAGTTATGTAAGTGGCATTGAGTATATACTTATGTCGCTTACATTAAGCATTGCTGTATTTATGATTTATTACATAATATATAGAAAATCAGAATCTGAATAATTAAAAAATGAGAAAGGATTAATATAGATTCAAAAATATATGAATGAAGAAATTAAAAATTTAAAAGATAATAATAAAAATGTTGAAAGATACATTAAAGTACCATCAAAAAATAGCATAAATGATAACTTATCAATTGAATCAGAAATAATTAATTCAATTAAAAAAGGATTTAATTATTCTACATTAGAAACTAACTTTATATCAAATTCTCTAAGAAATTTTGCAAAAGAATTGTTCAAAATTCATATGGAAATGATAAATATAATTTCAAATAATAACAAAATAAACCCATATTTTAAAGAACTATCAGAAAAGATAGAAACTGCAAAAAAGGACCCACATAGTTTTTTGAGTTGGCTTAATTATTATAAAAAATTAAGTGAATATTTTTGGATATACCCATATGATATGCAATCAGAGAAATTATATACTATATTAGAAAAAGTAAATAATGAAAAAGAATTTGATAATTACATATCAAAATATTTTTCTAAAGAAAAAGTGAAAGAATTGTTTTCTGAATTGGAGAAAAACATACCAAGGAAGCATAAGATTGTATTAAAACAAATAGAAATTGCTTATAATTCTAAATCCTATGTTCTTGCAAATGTTGGATTAATTTCTATTATAGATGATTTATTATCATTTTATATATATGATAAAGGTTGCCCAATAAGACTTAATCTATTTAATCCAATTATTGAACAATTAAAAAAAGAAAAAACTGATATAGATGAGGATTTATTTCTAATTATGATAGCAAATAACTATATTACTAATTTATATGACAATATTGAATTTAATGAAAAAATAGAAATAAAAACCAACAAGAAAACAAGAAGACATACATGCGCACATGGAAAATTTTATTCAAATAAAAGAATAGATTCTATAATGTTATTAAATGCAATATACTATTTATTAATTACACAAGAAATTTTAAAAATATATAAAAACAAACTATTTTACGATAATAAAAATGGATTTTACATACCTAGAAAAGGTGAAAAAAAACAAGCTATTGAAAGAGTAAAAAATAGTATTCAAAAGAAAAAGGAAAAAAAGTTGAAAAATAATAATCAAAATATGATATAATGTTCTTGTAATTGAGTTTTATCTCATTTTATATTTTGAGTAAATGTTTCGTAAACGAGACACAAATTCGCTCCATTTGAAGACAACTTACAAACTGCAATGATTTGTAAGTTTTTATTTTATATAAAACTAATAATGTTCTCTTATCATAGAAAGGAGGACATTTTTTATGCTTGAATTTAAAACTTTGGAGGAACTTAAAACTGATGAAGAAATACTGGTTGAAATAAATGATATACAAACTAAAATTAAGAAACTCAATAAGTATTGTAAAAAAATAATTAAAAGAGCTGAGGGCATACAAAATAATCTTAATATTTTTGATAAAGATATTCAAAAAGAAAAAAACAATTATAGGTCTATGTGACTTAAATTGTCTTTTTAATATATTTTTTTACCAAGAGCCGCCGCCTCCGCCGCCAGAGCCACCTCCAGAAGATCCACCACCTGATGATCCTCCAGAAGAACCACCATCAAAGTCACTAGATGGGCTCGATGACATTGCACTTTGAGCTGAAACCATAGTAGAATTTACAAATGTCCCAAAAGCCGAAACATCAAATGCATTAGAACTATTGTACCAAGTAGGTGCCTGTAGTGATATAGCTTCAAACTTTTTAATCCATTTATCAGATACACCTAAAACATAAGTAAATGGTAATATATCATAAAAATAATTTGGATTATCTAGAACCATTGCTTCTAATTTTTCCTTTTCAGCTGTTTCTAAGAAATTCTTAAAACCTTTTAGTTTTCCTAACATTTCATTGCCATACTTCGTTCTTTTTGAAAAATTGACTAAACATATAATCATACCTATAACACATATTATTCCAATAATATAACCTATTAGATATGTTATATCTTGTCCTAATGTTGGTAATACTATAAATAGCCATGGGATTCCACCAAAAGCTAATCCCCATATAAGTCCAGATATCTTTTCAACAATATGCTTTTTTCCAATTAACATACTAAGTAAAACTGAAAAGCCAATACTTGGAAAAAGTAATGCAAATATTAATGTTTCTTTTTGTCCATAATTAAATATTGGTGGTATAGTAATCAAACAATATGTAGCTATAATCATTAAAATAATTAAAAACTTTTTATTTAAAGATGATTTTTCGAATATTTTATCCATATTTTGTTTATTATTGATATTGTATAATATTTTATTATTTGTTATATAAAAACTATTATATAGCATTTTGTCAGTTACTTCTGTTCTATCATATTCAAATAAGCCTTCCATAAACCATTGCTCATTAATATTTGCTCCATCATAATCTTTCAATTTTCTAATTAAAAACTTATTTTTCTTATTAAATTTGTTGATTGAAGATTTAAGATCATATTGTTCATAATCAATTGGTGTATCGATATTTTTATAAATATCCAACATATTTTCATAATATTTTATTTTTTGCGAATTAGGATTAATTTGTTTTTCAGCATTTATCTTGTTTTGTAATTCAATTACTTTTTGATTAGCACTTGTTTTTGAACTTTCACTCAAATTAACTTTTTCAGCATTTAAATCTATCTTATCATTACTAATCTCTAAATATCCCTTATTTGCTAAAAATATTAACAATGATGTTATATCCTTATTTTCAGCTTTTCCTTTATACAAAAGTCCAACATCTAAACTGTTTAGGCCTTCAGGTGGATAAAATTCAACGGTTTCAATAACTTGATCATCATGACCAAATTTATACCATAATAATATTGATATTATCAATAATAAGACAGGAATTAAGAACATTATGTAGTCCATGATATTAATAGAAAGTCCTGCTCCTACAAAATATCCTTCAGGTAGTTCACATCTAATAGTCAATGATTCACCAACACCGAGAATACCATTATAACTTCCTGTAATTTTATTTCCATTAACATTATATTTAACTTTGCTATTGTTTGTTGATCCTTTTGTACCAGATGAGAAACCCAATTTACTTGAATCAAATTCTTTAGGCATTGTTATTGAGAAAGTTACGTTCCCTATAATAGTATCCCATTCATTTCCAATTATATTGTAATATAATTCATCATAATCTTTTACTGGATCTTTTCCAAGGTTATATGTATATTTTATGACATAGGTTTGCTCACCTGTTAAAGCGCGACCTGCCGAACCAATTTTTAATTTATAGTTTCCATTTTCTCTTGATGTTGTATATTCATTATCAACACTAACATTGGTTACTTGAGTACGATTAGCTGAAGTAGTTCCATCTAATCTAGTAATTGTATTCTTTAATGGAATAGTTCTAAATATCCCATGTTTTGAAACATTAAAATATGCAGTAATTGTTTCAGTTATATCAAAAGTATTATTTTCATTAACTATTATATTAATATCATATTTATCAATAACATAATCATAAGAACTATATTGATAATTCTTACTAGGAGTTAAACTTGTTGTGTTAGTTAGTGAGGAATTTTCATTATCAATAATTTCAATTGATAAACGATAATAATATATTTCGTCAACACTACGTCCATCCAAAATACTTAAATTAGACATTTGATTAAAGTTACTAGTTCCTGATATAGCAGTGCCTGAATTAGACACTTGAGCTATTAAACTATAGTTTGAATTATAATAATAAGTTATTGAAGTATAACTTATTGTATTTTTAGAACTATTAGCAACTACACCTGTTAATCCAAATGCTTGAGTAGAAGTGGAAGAAAAATCCTTAAAAGAAATATTAGTAAAAGATAAACTTCCAATTTCTAAACTTTGAGTATTGTTAATATTTACATATGAAGTTTGTTCTGTTAAAGCATAAGTATTTAATGGATAAGCAAATACTAGTGATAGTACAATTACAACAAATAATGAAATACCTTTAATAATTCTTTTCATTGCACCTCCATAATTATAATTCAACTTTTATATTTTCTCTTTCGTTTGCACTTGCCTCAAACATTGATTTTGATTTATAACCAAACAATCTAGCAAAAATATTACTCGGGAACATTTCAACCTTGTTATTATAAATTCTAACTACACCATTGTAATATTTTCTTGAATTAGCAATATCATCTTCAGCTTTTGACAACTCTTTACTTAAATCTTTAAAGTTTTCATTAGCTTTCAAATCAGGATATGCTTCTGCTAAAGCCATAATTTTACTAATACCACTAGATATTTGCTCATTTGTCTTAATTTTTTCATCATCAGACATTTTATCATAAGCACTGTTTCTTAATTCTATAACTTCTTTTAAAGTGTCTTTTTCATGTTTAGCATAACCTTTTACAGTTTCTACAATGTTAGGAATTAAATCCCATCTTTTCTTTAGATAAACATCCATAGTAGAAAAGGCTTCTTTCACCTTATTATTTAGTTTTACAAAACTATTATATAAAGCAAAAGCATAAATAATAATTAAAATGATAATTGCAATGATAATGTAAATCCACATAATTTCACCTCCTATTGTAATTTAATTTTATCATATTTAATATACTATGTGAAAATTTTTTTTATCTGCTATAACTTATTTAGTTGATTTAATCGAACAACTTTGGGAGTATAATTTTTCGAATATAAGTAAAGTTATCGCTTCATTTGAAATAAACGCTTGATATTCGACGTTTTTTATTTTAACTATTATAATTTATCTACCAAATAAAAAAGATATTTTTTAATATCTTTTTATATTATCTTTATATAGTCGAAACCTGGTATTGCTTCACTTACTGAGTCCATTCTTGCTCTATCTAATGCTTCTACTTCGCTATCTATTCTACCATTAAAGTATAATGTATGTTCTAATACACTTATCTTACTTCTATATGTATCAAATTTATTCAATAATGGTGTACGCTCTTCAAATCTAGTATTTCCCATAACTAACATCCATAAAGTATTATTTAATAATCCATAAGTTTTAAATAATTCTTCTTCTTTTTCTTGTTCACTTGTTAAATGTGTTTTTTTACTTTTTCTTCTTACTTCTTCTAATGTATCTATTTCTATTTGTAACGTTCTTAAATCTTCAGAAACAGAAGCATAAGATTCTTTAAATGCTCTTGGTGTTAACCTTTCTCTTATATATAGCAATTTTTCTAAACATTTGTTAGATTGGTAATACTTTTTCATTAATTCCTTCTTTAATATTATATCAGTAGAATTATCAGAATCATCCATTTTATAAATCATACAAACCTCCCTAAGTGAGATTTATAATATCACTAAATTATATGGAAGTAAATATATAATTGCTTTTAATTACCAAACATAAATTTAACAAATTCTGCACTACGTTGTAACTCATTAGTAGCATCTCCATGAGTAGTATTTGGTAGAATTGTGTATCTAACCTCTCTTGCATACTTACTAACTGCATTTATATCACTTTGCATGCATCCTGCATATATATTATCATTGTTATCTCCATTCCCAGCATTACTTCCTCTATATGCCCATACTTTCATACCACTAAAACTACTAGCGTTCATTCCATAGAAAGAGCAACAACTAACTGGAGCAGCTGCATGGAAATAATTTGGATATTGGCTTACCATCATCCAAGTACCTATTGCACCTCTTGAATGTCCACCAATATTTATATTATTTCTATTACATTGATATCTATCGCATACTTCATCAGTAAGCGCCTTTACCGTAGGTAATAATCCACCCTCATACCATCCTTTTACCTGATGCCCCATAGTTCTTCCAACAAAAGGCATTACTATTAAAGCAGGATATCCATTACTATATGCTGTAGTGCATATGCTTGATCTAACCCATTCTTCTCTAAAATTATCACCATGTAGCCATAGTAAAATTGGTAAATTTGTAGTGGCGTTAGGAGGAAAACAAACATAATATCTCAAATTACCATAATAAAATTCATGATAACCACTTTCTACATTTAATGGTGTACCTTGTACATTACTATTTCCACTATCATTATTAGTACTTGAATTTGTTTGTTTATGCAATTCTTCTTCTAATTTTTTTGCTTCTTCCTCTTGTTTTTTTGCATATTCTTTATCTAATTTTTCAATATTAGCTTTAGTTGCATTTACAAAACATTCTTTATATGATTTTACATTCAACATACTCATTACAAAATTAATTAATAATGGTAATAGTAATATCACTACACATATTATTATTCTTTTTATAAAATCATCTGTTGCTTTTCTCATTCCTTTTTCATCACCAGAAGTAACTACTTTTAAGAAATCTATAGTTCCAAGTACCAATAGAAGTATTGGTGCAGCAATAAATATTATATTCATTGCAATTTTTATATAATAAAATAAGGATAACATCCCTGGAGTATTACAACTCATAAACTCACCTCAATTAAATTATACAAAATCTCAATGTTTTAATCAATACAATAAAAGATATAGTTAGACTATATCTTTTATAATTGAAATTGTGAATTATATAATTTAGCATAATTTTTGTTTAATTTCATAAGTTCATCATGGTTACCTTGTTCAACTATATTACCATCTTGCATTACTAATATTAAATCTGCATTTTTTATTGTTGATAATCTATGTGCAATTATAAATGATGTTTTACCTTTAGTAAGCTTATCCATTGCTTTTTGAACAAGTTCTTCTGTTCTTGTATCTACATTACTAGTTGCTTCATCTAATATTAAAAATGGAGCATCCTTTATCATACCTCTTGCAATAGTTAATAATTGTCTTTGTCCTGCTGATATAGAATCAGAATTTAATAACATAGAATTATATCCTTTAGGAAGTGTCTTAATGAAATGATCTAATCCTACAATTTCACATACTTCTTTTACTTTTTTATCAGTTACATTTTTTTGATTATATATTATATTATCCTTTATAGTCCCCTCATAAACCCATGTATCTTGTAATACCATAGTAAATAAATCATGAATATTTTCTCTGGTTAAATTTCTTATTGATTTACCATCTATTATTATATCACCAGAATCAATATCATAAAATTTCATAAGTAAATTTACCATTGTAGTCTTACCTGCTCCTGTAGGTCCAACTATTGCTATTTTTTCACCTGCTTTTATATTAGCACTAAAATTCTTTATTGTTGGATTTTCATTACCATCATATTTAAATTCTACATTTCTAAATTCTATATTACCTTTTACTTTATTTTTATTTAAGAAATCACTCAAATTAGATTCATCATTTAATTCCTCTTCATCCATAAACTCATATACTCTTTCTATAGCAGCAGCTGTAGATTGTATACTTGTCATAGATTGCGCAATTTCATTTAATGGATTTATAAATAATCTAACATATAGCATAAATGCTACTATTACCCCAAATGTTATTACATTATTCATTGTAAGAAGTGCACCCACTATACATACTGCTACATATCCAAGGTTTCCTACCAAGTGCATCATTGGATGCATTAATCCTCCTAAGAAATGACTCATCTTATTTGCTTTATATAAATTACTATTTAATTCATCAAATTTTTCATTTACTTCTCTTTTACCATTATATACCTTTACAACATTTAATCCAGAATATATTTCTTCAATATGACCATTTAAATTACCTAATTCTCTTTGCCTCATTTCAAAATATTTATGTGATTTAGTAAGTATTACAGTCATAAATATAAATCCAATTAAACTAGATATAATAGCAGTTATAGCCATTACTACATTAGTAATAAACATCATTATTATAGTACCTAAAAACAAAGTTAATGCACTTACTAAAGATGCTAATGAATTATTCATAGACTGAGCAATTGTATCTACATCATTAGTCATTCTAGATAATATATCTCCTGTTGAAGATTTATCAAAATATTTAAGTGGTAATTTATTAATTTTATTAGATAATCCGCTCCTTAACTTCCTTGCAAAATTATTTGATACATGTGCCATTGATATAGTTTCTATATAATTAAATAATGCACTTATTAAATAAATAGATAATATTACTAATGTAATACTTTTAACTTTATTTAAATTCATCTTAGGTTCTATTATCTTCTTTATATTTAATGGCAATTTATCTATATCCTTATCACTACTCATTACATTAATAAATTCCATTTGATCTTTAGTAGTAATCACTACATTATCTATAGTAATATCATTCATATTATTATTTTGAATATTGTTAGAAATAATTTCAATATTTTTACTATTTACCATTAATCCATTTCTTATTGTATCTGTAAGATTAGATAATATATTTGGAGCACATATTGAAAGAATTGATGATGCTACACTTACGCTTATTGCAATTAATACTAAAGCCCTAAAACTTTTTAATTCTTTAAAAAATCTAATCATAGAACCTTTAAAGTCTTTTGCTTTTTCTATTCTTTTCCCTTTCATAATAATTCCTCCATTGTAAGTTGTGATAATGCTATCTCTTTATATACTTTACAAGATTTTAATAATTCTTTATGAGTACCAATACCAACACATTTACCATTATCAAGTACAATAATTTTATCAGCATGCATTATTGTACCTATTCTTTGTGCTACTATTAAACTAGTTGCATCCTTTGTATATTTTTTTAACTCTTTTCTAAGATCATAATCTGTCTTATAATCTAGAGCTGAAAATGAATCATCAAATATGTATATTTCTGGATTTCTTGCTACTGCTCTTGCTATTGCAAGTCTTTGCTTTTGACCACCAGAAATATTAGTACCAGACTGTGCAATATGTGAATCATACTTATCATCCATTTTTTCAACAAATTCAGTAGCTTGTGCTACTCTAATTGCTTCCTTTACACTATTTTTTTTACCACCATTTTCTCCATATAAAACATTAGATTTTACTGTACCACTAAATATTACTGCTTTTTGAGGAACATAACCTATCTTATTATATAGTTTTTCTAATTTATAATCTTTAACATTTATTCCATCTACTAATATTTCACCCTTAGTAACATCATAAAATCTAGGTACTAAATTTATAAGTGTAGATTTACCACTACCAGTTGATCCAATAAATGCAATTGTTTCTCCTTTATTTGCTTTAAATGAAATATTCTCTAATACATATTCTTCTGCATCTGGATATTTAAATGATACATTTTTAAATTCTATTGTACCTATCTCTTCTGTTTTACCATCACTATCTCCATCTTTAATAGATATTTCTTTTTCTAGCACTTCATTAATACGATTTGCAGATACACTTGCTCTTGGAAGTATCATAAATATTGCTGCAAGTAGTAAAAATGACATTATTACTTGCATTGAGTAACTAGAAAATACAACCATATCTCCAAACAATTGTAATTTATCAGGATAATATGCTTTATCTATTAGATTAGCACCTACAAAGTATATTATTAACACTAATGAATTCATTACTAAATACATCATTGGTGACATTATTGCAAATGTTTTTTGATTGAATAATTGTTGTTTAGTTAATTTATCATTTACATTTTCAAATTTATCAGTTTGATAATTTTCAGCATTAAATGCTCTTATTACTCTAATACCATTTAGATTTTCTCTTGTAACACCATTTAAATTGTCTATAAGTTTTTGAACTATTTTAAATTTAGGTACAACTATTATAGTAAGTATTGCTACCACTGTAAGAAGTAATAATACCGCTCCTCCTGTTACTAAACTCCATTGCAAGTTTTTATTCAATATCTTAGTAATAGCCCATACTGCTGTTATTGGTGCCTTAATTAACATTTGTAATCCTATTCCGATAAACATTTCTACTTGAGTAATATCATTTGTAGTCCTAGTAATTAAACTGCTAGTAGAAAAATCTTTTATTTCACTTAAAGATAAATCTTCTACCTTATTAAATAATTTTTTTCTTATTTTTAATGAAAAGTTAGCACTTAAATTAGCAATTATAAATCCTACACCTATAGATAATATTAAAGATCCTAGTGCACATAAAAGCATATATCCACCATTTATCAATATATCTTTCATTTTTGAGCCATTTGTTTGCACCAAAATAGTTATTTTAGACATATAATCAGGCAACTTTAAATCAAACCATACTTGTCCCATTATAAATACTACAACAAGTAATATAATCATATAGTCTTTTTTATTAAAATTTTTTAGTAATTTAAACATAAAACCTCCATCTATATATAATGTATATTCATTATTAACCTTTAATAATAGTACTACGCACAAATTATAATGTCAAACAAAAAAGTGGTATAACCACTCACTATTTAGATAATAATTTTTCATTTACTCTTCTAGAAAAATTAGAATCTTTAAAACGCAAACATTTTATTTTTTCTTTCCTAATTTCAGTACTTATTTCTTGCACATTTTCATAAGTTTCATGTTCACCATCAAGAGTAATAAGCATATCTTTATTAAATTCACTTGGTATTATACATACTTTACTAGTACCTGGAAGAATTACTGATGTTACTAAATTAGTATATGCTTTTGAGTTAATTGGAGCAATAGGTGTAATTTGAAGAGTATCTAATGTACTATATACTACACTTCCACCATAACTCAAATTATGACCAGTAGATCCAATAGATGAAGAAATTAATAGTCCATCTCCTGCAAATCTTTCTAACAATTCATCATCTACATGCACATCTAATTTTGCAGTTTTTAACTCTTTATCTCTAATTATTATCTCATTTATAGAATAAATAGTATCTACTCTATCTCTACTTATTATCTCAGTCTTTTCAATACCAATATTTTCTGTTTTATATTCACCACTCATTATTGAATTAATAAGTCTATTTACTTCATGTTCATTAGCTTCTTGTAAAAAACCTAATGTACCAGAATTAATTCCAACATAATATGGATTAGAATCAAAATTAGTGCCTCGTACCATTCTTATAAAAGAACCATCTCCACCAATTGCTATACCAAGATCAAAATTATCATTATCAACAACAAAACCTTTTTTTACAAAATACTCTTCTACTAATTTAGCAAGTCTAATAGAAGCTTCATTATTATTTACAAAAAATTTAATATTTCTAATCATTGCTTACTTCCTCCCAATTATCATACAAATTCCCATCTTCTCTGAATATTTTATACCTATTTATACTATTCATGCAATCTAAATCTAATCTAATTGATAAATTACCATTATATTTATCAATATCTTCTTTTAATTTTTTCAAAGTATTATTATCTATACTGTGATTTAATATGTATTTATCCATTTCTTCATTTACACCATTACTATCTATAAGTTTTTTAAATGTTATTTGTTTAACACTTCTAGGTATTAATTTTAAAATACTATCTAAATCATAACCATTAAAACTATCAGTCATAATTATTACATATCTTTGAATATTCCCAATTGGTTTAATCTTATCTAATAAATTAACATTCGATACTGAATACGCAACTACATCTAATTTATTATATATATCATCTTCTTTATAATAATGCGTCTGTATTTCTATTTGAATATTACTATTAACTTTTCTAATAATATCAATAACGTCATTAACATAATCTTTTGATTGCATTGGCTCATTTGTCCCTGTAATAACAATATATTTTAAATCATTATTATTTTTTATTACATTTATTAAATTATTTTCCCATAGATTATAATTTAATAAATAATTATTAATAAACTTATTATTATGTATATGACCTTTCGAAATACAAAATGGGCAATCAAATATACATTTGATATGAGGTGTAACTACTTGTAAACTCATCATATTAATCACATCCTTGATTATTTTTTATATGTTGGTATTTGAAATTTATGAAAATTCCTTTCATGTATTATTTTTATTTTTTTATATGTTTCAATATCAACTTCTTCATTATTTATTACTTTAGCTATATCACTATACTTAACTCCTAATTTTTCTTCATCAGTCTTACCACTTAATCCATCATCTGGTACTTTATGAATTACTTTATCAGGTACTCCAATATATTCACCTATCCTTATAACTTCATCTACTGTTAAATCAGCAAGTACACTTATATCACAAACATTATCTCCACCTTTAGTAAAATATCCTACATATAATTCACATTTATTACTTGTTCCTGGAACTATATAACCTTTTTTCATTGCAGCATAATAATATAAAGTACTCATTCTTAATCTTGGTTTTATATTTATATTAGAATCTACCAACTCATTATCACTAACATCATTAACTTCTTTTATTTGTCTAACATAAGATTCATAAATATTAGTTAAATCAAATTCTTTTAATTCAAAACCAAATGTTTTAGATACAAGCAAAGCATTAAGATAATCTTCATCTTTAGAATGACAAGGCATCCATATACCTATTACATTTTCACTACCTAATGCTTTAGCAAATAACCCTGCTACTACTGCTGAATCTTTACCACCACTTATTCCTATAATTGCACCTTTTAAATTATTCTTTTTATAATAATCCCTTATAAATTCTATTATTTCATTAGTTACTTTTTCTACGTCCATTTTTTCCTCCATAACTTTTTACTTTTTCAATTAAATATGCTGAATTAAGACCTGTAATATATCCTGTTTCAAGTAATTCATTTAATTCTTCTTCATCTACTAAAAAGTATTTAATATATTCACTACCATCTAATTTTTGTTCACTCACTTTCTTACAATTAAATGCTATAAAGTAATGATTAAATGCAGAAGAACATCCTTGGTCTTGATAAAAAGATCCAACTTCTATTAAATTATCAGATGTATATCCTGTCTCCTCTAATAACTCTCTTTTTGCAGCTTCAATAGGTGTTTCACCTTCTTCAATGTAACCTGCAGGTAACCCTGTTCCTACCGTAGTCTTAGTAAATACTCTTGGTTCTACAGCAATAATTGTTTTACCATCTTCTGTAATTGGATATATAATTACTGCACTACCATCTTTACCATTCTTTAATATCTTTTCTCTAGTTATTGTCTTACCATTATTTAATCTGCACATATAGCTTTCAATTGATAAGAATTTATTACTATTTTTCTTGTTAATACATATAGTTCTCAATTCATTTAAAGCATCAATCAAATCTTGTCTCATTTTATCTCCTAACTAAACTTTTATATTTTTTAATCATTTGATGCTTAAATTCTACATATTCTTCAGTACCATCTACATAATATTCTGCTGGTTTTTCTATTCTTTTTACTTCTGGATATATAGCAGACATTTCTTTATCGCAATATTCTTTCTTTTCACTTATACTTGGATCATCATATACAAGCTTTCCAGATACAAATATTGGTTTTTGTAATTTAACTAATTCAAAATCAGTAATTGTACTTCTTTTTAACATATTAATAGGACTTACTATTACTAATTCTCTTCCACTTATTTCTTCATTTTGTCTAGTCATTACATCTGCAATAGCATATCCTGTTTCTTTACTATATGCTCTATATAATTTTTTAAAATCTGGATTAACAATTTTAATAACATCATTACTTAATTTAATTTTAGGCTCACCATTTAACGCTACCTCTTTATAAACACACCCCATTCTTCCAGCAGGTTTAGATATGTTATCTCCTACACCTAAACTATCAAATTTGGCACCTTGCAATACCAATGATTCAATGGCTTTGTCAGTAAGTCCATTACTCAAGCAAATTTTAGCTTGTGGAAAACCAGCTTCATCTAGCATCTTTCTAGTTTCTTTAGATAAGTATGCAAGATCTCCAGAATCTATTCTTACACCTATATGATCAGTACTTAATCCACATTCCTTCATATATTTAAATGTTTTAATTGCATTAGGTACACCGCTTCTTAATGTATCAATAGTATCAACAAGTAATATACAATTATCTGGATATGCATTTGCATATGCTTTAAATGATTCAAGTTCTGTTTCATATGATTCAATCCAACTATGAGCTTGTGTACCCATTGCCTTCATATTCAACATATCCGCTGCAATTATATTACTAGTACCAACACAACCAGCCATAATTCCATATATTGATGCATCAATAGCAGCTTCACTTCCATCTGCTCTTCTTGCACCAAATTCCATTACTCCTACACCTTTTGGAGTAGCTTCAATTATTCTTCTTGCACCAGTAGCATGTTCCATTGCACCATTTATAATTGATAATATTGCTGTTTCTACAATTTGTGCTTCAATAAGAGGTGCCTTTACTGTTAATAATGGTTCGTTTGGAAATACTGGTGTACCATCAGGTATTGCATATATATCTCCAGTAAATTTAAAGTTTTTTAAATAATTTATAAATTCTTTACTATAACCTTTTCTTCTAAAATAATCTAATTCCCTTTCTCCAAACTTTAAATTCTCAATATAAGGTATTACTTTATCAAGACCTGCCATAATAGCATATCCACCCTCGTTAGGTACCTTTCTAAAAAACACATCAAATACTGCTTCATCACCTTCTTTACCATTTACTAAATAACCATTTGCCATTGTAAATTCATATTCATCCGTTAGTAATGTATAATTCCTTGGTAATCTTTCATATCCATTATATATTTTCATATTATTTCCTCCTTAAAACTTTTACTCCATTTGCTTCCATTTTATTTAAGGCTTCCTTTGTTCTTAAATCTGCGTTATGAAGTGGCGCATCAAATGTATCAATTGCATCTTCATGTACACATACTTCAACATCTCTATTTATTTGATCAAAAAATGTTCTTAAACCAATTGCACCATTTTCTACACATACTTCTGATAAACACCCCATAAGTCTTATTCTCTCTAAATTAAAGAATCTTATTAAATCTTGTTGAAGTCCTAACGCATACATCAAATTAGTACTATTCTTAAAATACGTAAGCCCTACTTTTTCATATTTTTTTAATTCATCAATCACCTCAGTTTCTTTTGTACCTTCTATGCAATGAGGGCCATATGTTTTAAATTCAACTGCATCAATAGGATGGCTATCTCTTACAAATACAATTCCAGTTTTATCATCTTTTGATGCTTCTTCTAAAAGTTCAATTTGCCTTGGTACAACTCTCATTATCGAAGGCGCTGCTAAAGGTCCTTCCTTTACAAATCCATTTACCATATCAATAGTAATAAGTAATTCCTTTACCCTTCTTAATTTTTCAATGTCATTATTATTTGTTTTCATATTATCATCCCTTTCTTTTTAACAAATTGTTAATAACATAAACTAATAATTAAGAGAAAATTGTTAATATCATTTTGTTAAAAACAAAACTTATAATTTTAACAAGTATTTCTCTTGTTAATAACATTTTATTAAAAACACATAAGAATGTCAATACTTTTTTATAAAAAAAATAAAAATAGTGATATAAATCACTATTTATTACTTTTCTTTATAGTATTTCTAATTTTTCTTTTAATCTTATCCTTCTCTATTTTTTCAACTTTTAGATCTGTTACAATGGCACCTGTAAAATTAGTTTCGGAATCTATTATGCAAGTTTCAGGATTTTCTATTACAGCTCCAGTGCTCCCTGTAAAGTCTGCTCTTGCTAAACTACATCCATCAAAACATCCAACGAACCTTACATCACATAGTTTTGTATTAAATAAACTTTTATCACGAAGCACTTGAGGATCTATTTTTGCTCCATCACTTCCAGTAAAATCTGCTCCTGCAATATAAACATCATGAAATGAACCGATTATTTCTGTATCTGCCAATTTTGTACAAAATAAGCTTCTATTCAATATTATTCCTGGATTTATTACAGCACCTTTACTTCCTGTAAAATCTGCGCACACTAATTCACAGCCATAAAATGATGATTCTTTAAATTCTACATCTGTAAAAACACACTCTGTCAAATCACGACTCATTAATAGTTGAGGATCTATTACAGCACCTTTACTTCCTGTAAAGTCTGCTCCTGTTATAATTGCATCTTGGAAACTCCCTATAAACTCCATTCCTTCTAAAATACAATTTGACAAATCACGTCCTTCTACTTCATAAGGATCTATTTTATTGTAACCCTTTATACCTCTAAAATCCGCTTCTCTTATACATACATCTTTAAAATCACCATATATTGTTACACCATTTAATGTTGAATATTCTAAGTTTTGTTCAAATACTAATCTTGGAATTATTCTAATGCCATGTAAACCTGTAAAATCAAAGTGTCTGCAATCAAAATCTTCAAATGACACATTACTAAAATTTATTTTTGTAAGTATTTCTTCATCCTCAGTAGAAAAAGTTTTTATTCCTTCTTCTTCATTATAATCAAATAAAATACTCTGCAATACATCTTGTGGTAAATCAAATTTTAATGGTTTATCTCCTTCATAACTTTTTACCTTTTCAAAAAAATATCTTCTTAAATCTTCTATTGCTTTCTTTCTCATAATTTCTCCTATTTTAAACCAGGAAATGGTATTTTCCCTGTTATTGTATATCTAATTATTGATTTTATCTTTTCTTTTTCTTTTTCTTCTTCTTCTGAACCATAAACTTTCGCATCAGTTAAATTTGTATCATAAAGACTACAAGAATCTGTATCAATAACTGCACCAATACTACCTGTAAAATCTGCCATTACCAAATCACAGTCTTCAATTGTTCCAACTATTCTTACACCTGATAGTTTACATCCTTGTAAACCTTTTGATGATATAGTTCTTGGATTTATACATACTTCTCCTTTACAACCAGTAAAATCTGTATAGCGTAATATTACATCTCGCATATCATCACCTACTACATATGCATCTGTTAATTTTGTATATAAAAGTGATTTGTTTAATATTGTTTGTGGATTTATTACAGCATTCTTACTCCCTGTAAAATCCGCAAATTCAACATTGACTCCAATAAAATTATTAATAAATTCTACTCCACATAATATTGTATTTTTTAAACTTTTATTGATTAAAGTTTGTGGATCTATTTTTGCACCTATACTTCCTCTAAAAATTGCATTTTCTACAGTTGTTCCATTAAATGAACCTGTAAATACAACTCCATCAAAGACACATTCCCTCATATTACGATATGCTAATATCTGAGGGTCAATAGTAATTAAACTTCCATCTTTTGCTTTAGCACCTTTAAAACTGGTATTTTGCAAGCATACTCCGTCAAAGCCACCATCTAAATCTAATAAGACTCCATTTAGTTTTGCATCAATTAATTTCTTATCATATACTTCCTGTGGCTTTATGACAACTCCTCTAATTCCTGTAAAATCTATATTACATAGGAAATCTTTAAATGATATTCCTGTAAAATCTATTTTATGAATTATATCAGATGATAATTCCTTAGAAAACACTTTTGAACCATTCTTTTGATATTCAAAAAGTATTTCTTCAAGTAAATCTTGTGGTAAATCAAGTTTAATTGGTTTCCCTTTGTAATCTCTTAATTCATCTATTAAGTACTCTCTTAATTCTTTTATTGTTTCCTTCTTCATAAACCCTCCAAATATTACATATTATTATACTCAAACAATGTACTAAGTCAATAAAATAAAAAGATGATTAATCATCTTCTAATATTTCTTTTTATTCAAATCTAACCCTATCAATTGTAAACTAATTATTATTTTATTTATTTCCTCATTAGTAAATTTATTACTTTTTAAATCACTTCTTTTTGTTTGCCATAATTCTTCTATATAATTAATACCTATTGATTTAAGTTTTGTAACTATATCTTTATCTAAAGATAGATTATTAATTGTCTTCATTTAATCACCTTCTTGTTTTAAAACATTAGATACAACATATTCTTTTGTATCATCATAACTCATATTTAATGATACAGAAAACTCAGTATATAGTAATTTTTCTGCCATTTTGAAATACATATCATCTTTATCACTAATTTTCTTTTTTGAATCAGTTCTCATCTTATTTCTTAAGTATGTAGTTTTAATTACCCTTATTAAGTTTTCATGTGTTAAATTATCCAAACATTTTTTATATTCATTTTCTATATTTTTTTCATTCATATTTGAAATTACTTCTAGGTGTGGTATTGATTTAATTATCTCTTCTATTTCTTTTTTACTTATTACATTTCTCATAGTATTTTCTAATTTTAATGGTACTATTATCTTAAGCGAATCATCATCTATTGGTGTTAATTCATAGCACTCTTTTTCAGTAAATTTATTCTCTTTTATATCATTTATAATACATACATTTCTTTTGTAAACAACCTTATCTCCTATCTTAAACATGTCCCCTCCAAAAAATAAAAGTGTAGCTAACTGGACTTACGCCTTTGGCTACACGTTATATATAAATTATAACATTTTTAAATTTTTTATGTAAGAAAAAAGTGATTATTAATCACTCATTTTTTTCTAAAACTGTATTAAAACATTTTAATAATGCAATAGAAATTATTATTCCACCTATTATATCAGTAAACCAATGTACTCCTGAAAACAGCCTACCAATCACAATAGCTATCATTAAAATTATTGAAATAATATTCTCATATTTTGCAAGTTTTATATTCTTAAACAATTTATTATTAATCATTATTGAACTCATACATATGCATAGTGCTAAAACTGTGTGTGATGATGGATAAGATGCTTCTAAGCCATCAATTAATACTGGCCTATAATTTATAATTACTTTTTCAAAGAATACATATGTACCAATTACTATAATGTAAAATACTCCCAATAATAATATTTCTCTATCAATTTTAAGTAAATTCTTTCTTTTTACTAATTCTACTATTCCTATTAATGCATATATACCTGCCATCAATAATGGTATTAATCCAAGTATTTGTGTTACTTTATATAAATTCATATGGACACCTATAAGATTATGTACATATCCATTTAGTTTTGAGAAACCAACTACTGAATTTTCAGGTCCAATATTTCCTAAATTTATAGTTTTAACCAATATTGTATAAATTATTGCAATTAAAATTAAACTTACACTAACTAATATATTTTTTTTACTTCTACTCATAATACTACCTACTTTCTATAAAAGACAAACTAACTTTCTTCTTATCTAAATGTATTTCATCAACATATACATCTACTATATCTCCTACACTCACTACTTCAGATGGATGCTTAATATAATCATTAGACATCTTAGATATATGTACAAGTCCATCATTCTTTAATCCTATATCTATAAATGCTCCAAAATCTACTACATTTCTTACTGTACCTTGTAATTTCATACCTACTGTTAAATCTTCTAACTTTAATATATCACTTCTAAGTACAGGTTTAGGCATATCATCTCTTGGATCTCTAAGTGGATTAGTAAGTGCATTTACTATATCTGTTAAAGTATAACTATCTATATTTAATTTTTTAGAATAATCATTAATATCAATATTTGATAATACTTCTTTTATTTTATTTGTACCTATATCATTAACACTTAAATTTAATTCATTTAATAGTTTTAATGTAACATCATAACTTTCTGTATGTATACTTGTTTTATCAAGTGGATTATCACCATCTACTACTCTCATAAATCCAATAGATTGTTCATACGTTTTATCAGTTAATACTTTCTTTTTCTTTAATTCCTCTCTTGATTTAATCTTACCAAATGATTCTCTATAACTAATTATTTTATCTATTACTTTTTTATTTAATCCAGATACATATTTTAAAAGAGATGGAGATGCAGTATTAATATTTACTCCAACCATATTAACAGCTTTTGATACAACAAAATCTAATGATTCATCAAGTCTTTTTTCTTGTACATCATGTTGATATAATCCAACACCTATACTTTTTGAATCTACTTTTACAAGTTCAGATAATGGATCTTGTAATCTTCTTGCTATGGATATTGCACTTCTTTCTTCTACATGTAGATCAGGGAATTCTTCTATCGCTAATTTAGATGCCGAATAAACACTAGCTCCCGCTTCATTAACAATAATATATTCTACTTTTCTTTTTGATTCTTTTATTACATCAGATATAAATTTTTCACTCTCACGAGACGCTGTACCATTACCTATTGCTATAATATCTATATTATATTTATCTATTAAGTCTAATACTTTCTTTTTAGACTCTTCATATTCATTTTTAGGCTCATGTGGATATATTACATCTTTCTTAATAAATTTACCTGTATAATCTATTACTGCTAATTTACAACCAGTTCTAAAAGCAGGATCTAGTCCTAAAACCATTTTATCTTTCATAGGTGGTGTAAGAAGTAAATGCTCTAAATTATCCATAAATACTTCTATAGATTTTTCACTAGCTATATCAGTTAATTCACTTCTTATTTCTCTTTCTACACTAGGAAATATTAATCTATTTAAACTATCTTTAATTGCATCAATAACTAATGGTACACTTTCTGAATCATTATTTTTTATTAATTTAGATTCTAAATAAGAAATAACACTATCTTCATTAATATCTATTTTAACACTTAATATATCATCTTTTTCTCCCCTATTTAATGCAAGTACTCTATGAGGTTTAATACTTTTTACTGCCTCACTATATTCATAATACATTTCATACACTTTATCTTCATCTATTTTATTTTTCTTTAATTTAGAAATTATTATTCCATTACTATACATATAATTTCTAATCCATTTTCTATAAAATGCATTATCACTAATCCATTCAGCAATTATGTATTTAGCACCCATTAATGCTTCTTCTTTAGTTTTAACGTTTTCATTAATAAATTTTTCTATTCCATTTATTGTTTTAGGAAAAGACATAATTATTTTAGCAAGTGGTTCAAGTCCATTTTTTATTGCTTCTGTAGCTTTTGTTTTCTTTTTTTCCTTAAATGGTCTATATATGTCTTCTATTTCTACTAATTTAGAACATTTCATTATATTATCTTTTAATTCATCAGTTAATAGCCCTTTTTCATCTATTAATCTAATTACGTCTTCTTTTCTTTTTAACAAATTAACTTGATATTCATATACATCACTTATTTTTCTAATTTGTTCTTCATCCAAATTACCAGTAGCTTCTTTTCTATATCTTGCTATAAATGGTATTGTATTACCATCTTCTAATAATTTTAAAGTACTTTCTACTTGTTTAATACTTACATTTAAATCATTACTTATTTCTTTTATAATATTTTCATTCATTACTTATCACCTATTGCCATTGCTATTAAAATACCTACTATAAGCATTACTATACCAATAATTATATTTATAATATTTATTGTACTTGATAATGCACTTATAAATATTGAAATAACAGACGCTATTACAAATCCAATTATTCCAAAATATGTTTGTATTTCATACTTCTTCAATAACCAATTAATTAGTTTTGCAGATAATACAAGTCCGAATAGTATTCCTATACCTGCAAATCCTAAGATTATTATATTATGTAATATATTATTAAAATGAGTTAAATCTTTAATTGAATCTACTATAGGTTTATAATAACCTATAAGCATAAGTATAAATGAACCACTTATTCCTGGTAAAAGCATTGATGCTGCTGCAAAAAAACCTGCAAAAAACAAACCTATTATTTTTATTATATTCAAACTATCTAATGTAATTATTTTATCTCCACTACTTATAAATGTCATAATCATAACTATAGAAAATGTTATAAAAAATATAACTATATTAGATATATTGATATTATTATTTACTTTTTTAAATAATATAGGTGTTCCACCTAAGATGATTCCTATAAAAAACATTATTGTTACAAATGGAAATCTATCTAAACATGTACTTATTATATTACTAAACAAAAGTAATCCAATTGCTACACCAATTACTAATAATATTACAAATTTAATATTATCTTTTATTTTTTTACTAAAATTACTTATTATTTCTATTAGTTTTTCATATATACCTAATGTTATTGCAAGAGTTCCACCACTTACACCTGGTATTATATTTGCGATTCCCAATACAAAACCTTTTAAAATTGTCATAATACTATTCATAAAATCACCTTTATAATTATACCATAATTTAAAAATATGTTATACTTTATATGGAGGTATTTATGTTTAAAGAATTATTAGAAAAAACTTTTGATTTAGGTGTCCAACTAATAATTGCATTACTTGTATTATTTATTGGATTTAAAATTATTAATGTTATTGAGAAAAAATTAAAGAAAGAACATAAAATATCAAAATTAGATGCTTCTGTTAAATTTTTCTTAATAAGTCTATTATGTATTTCACTTAAAGTAATGCTATTTATTGTAGCAGCTTCTATAGTGGGTATTCCTACTACATCATTTATTACAATTTTAGGATCTGCAGGATTAGCTGTTGGTCTTGCACTTCAAGGAGGTCTATCTAATCTTGCTGGTGGTGTTATGATTCTTATATTTAAGCCATTTAAAGTTGGGGATTTTATTGAATCAGGTGACAAAATGGGTACAGTCAAATCTATTACTATGTTTTATACAAATTTAGTTACAGTAGATAATAAAGTAATTCATTTACCAAATGGCTCATTATCAAATAATACAATAATCAATTATAGTGCAAACCCTATTAGAAGATTAGATTTAGAATTTAATGTTTCTTATAACTCAAAAATTGATAAAGTTAAAAAAGTAATAAATGATGTGTTTGACAAGTCCAAATACATTTTGCAAGATAATGAAAGAACAATTCGATTACTTAAACATGCGGATAGTTCTCTTACATTTGTAGCAAGAGGATGGGTTAAAACAGAAGATTATTGGAATGCTCTATTCGAAATAGAAGAAGAAGTTAAAGAGGCTTTTGATAAGAATAATATTGAAATTCCATATCCACAATTAGATATACATCAAAAATAAAAAATGACTTAGTCATTTTTTTATTTTCTTATTAAGTGTACTGGTAAACCATCTTTAAATATTGGTAATAACTCACCTAATATTAATGGTCTTGCATACTCAATATATTCTTTCTTTAATTGATTATTCTTAGTATCAATCCATTCGATTGGTACTTTTTTCTCCACATTAGCAATATTATGGATATCATATACATCAGTTGTACTACTATATTTACCAGATTTTCTTTTTATTACTACCATCATTCCAGTATTACCCTTAACTGCTTCTTTAACTGCTCTTTTTCCTACTTTAACAGCCTCTTTTATATCTGTTAATGATGCTAAATGAGTTGCAGCTCTTTGTAATGTTGAAAATTCTATTGCACGTGTTTTCAATCCTGTTTCATTTGCTATTATACTTGCAAGTGTACTAGCACATCCTGACAACTGTTTGTGACCAAATGCATCTAACTTTCTATCGGTACTATTTAATTCACACACAAACTTACCATCACTAGTTTTTATACCTTCAGATACAGCAATAACCACACTTGATTTTTTACTTGCTAAATCTTTTACTTTAGATACAAATTTATCTAAATCAAAATCCACTTCAGGAAGATATATAGCATCAACCCCTTCGCAAGTATCATCCTTCGCAAGTGCTGCTGCTGCAGTTAACCAACCAGCGTGTCTTCCCATTATTTCAACTATACATACTGTTGGTTTTACTACACCAAATGATGCATTATCTCTTATTATTTCTTTTAAACTAGCAGCTATATATTTAGCAGCGCTTCCATATCCAGGACAATGATCTGTTATTGGTAAATCATTATCTATAGTTTTTGGTATACCCATAAATTTTTGTTTTTTATTATGTTCTTTTGCATAATCAGATAACATTTTAATTGTATCCATTGAGTCATTTCCACCTATATAGAATAATGCATCTATTTCATGCTTTTCTAATATTTTAAATATTTTTTCATATACTTCTTCATTACCTTCTATCTTAGGTAATTTATATCTACAAGAACCTAAGAATGCTGAAGGAGTTCTCTTTAATAACTCAATATTATTGTTATTGCTTAAATATTTATCTAAATCAATAATATTATCATTTAAAAATCCTTCTATTCCATGTACCATTCCATATACTTTATTAATTCCTAATTTCTTAGCTTCCTCATATACTCCAACTACACTTGAATTAATAACAGCAGTTGGACCTCCTGACTGTCCTACTATAATATTTTTCATATATCCTCCTTTATTTTTCAACAAAATATATTATATCCGATATTTGTCTACTAGTATATATTAAATTCTTTGATGAATCTGTATTTCTATCTTTAAAAATTAAATTTGTACTTCCACCACCATCTAAATTATACGCTTCAATACAATCTAATTTTTTCATTAATTTTGCTAATGATGCAAAATTAAACCCTTTACTCCTATTAGTAGTACTATTTGTTACAATTACAAAGTTATTTTTATCTATTTGCCCTAAAGCTTGCCTTATATTATTTGAAGTACTTAAATTATTCATTATTTTTCCATCATGCATTAATATAGGATGAAATGAAAACGTATATTTAACTCCATCATTAACCATTTTATCAAACTCTAATACATTTGAAGTTATATCATTACGACTAAGATTATAATAATTAAGATAACCATCTTTCTTTAAACCATATGTATATACACCTAAATTAGGGAATGAAATATTTGTAAAATTCCTCTTAACTTCACCATCTACCATTACTGCAGGTGAAATACTTGAATATTTCCATGCTGGCATAAATTCTGCTATATTAACATAAAAAGCATTACTAACAAATCCACTAGCATTCGCACCAATCATAGCTTTATCATGGTATTCATTGGATTTAGAAGCATAATTCATTATACCTTGTGCAGTAGAAATAGATGGAAATGGTTCTTTAACTGCTGTTTTAAATTGATCATAAGCATCGCTTACCCATATATGAGTTATATAATAAGTTGGATAACTTTCAACCCAATACTTTAATGAATCACCATAAAACTCTTTTACTATTTTTGATGAATCACTAGGCATATAAGGTGCATAATAATAATTACAATTAATTTCCGCTTTATTATCTGCATCATCATATACATCAACTACACCATTATCTACAACAGAATCATAAGTAAAAGTACTATCATAAAATACTACTTCATTATATTTTAAGTTTTTTATACCATTATTATCAGTTACATTTAAATAAAATATTGTTTTATTATCTTGTTTATATAAGTATGCATTACATGTACCAGTAGGTGGTTCTCTATCTATATTATTAATTGTAAATTTTATATTATCAATTCTGCCACTCTTACTAACCATTTTAACTTTATATATACCATTTTCTTTAATTGTTAAACTAGCAATATCTTTATATATTTTTGAATCATTAATATCAAAATAACTAAAATCATTAATATTACTCAATAACTTTAAATCTATATTACCTTTGGTAGGATTTTTATCATAAGATATTGTATACCTATCACCAGTAATAAATACTTTTCTAGTTAATTTTTTACTTCTCTTATTAATTTTAAAGATATACTCTACTTCATATTCTCCAACTTTTGAATCATTTACATTACTTTTAATACTAACATAACCACTGTAGTCTACACCATCATTACTTTCTAATTTATAACCTGGTTCTACATACTTTTTACCAAAATTTACAACAATATCACTTTCACCAATTAATGAAAAGTCAATATCATCAATTGGATTTTTCAACACATTAATGGTTCTACTAACAACATTACGTTTCCAAATATTCTTTATAGAGTATTCAACTTTATACTCTCCAATTTTATCAAAATCAATATTACTCTTAACCTTCACTTTATTAGTAGAATTATCACCCTTATAATTATACGCTGTATATCCAGGTTCTACAAAACTACCACCTTCATAAATATTAATAGTTTCCTTACCATCTAATACTATATTATAAGTGCTTATCCTTTTTAATCCACCAATAACAAATAATATTATTATAATTATTAAACTTAATAAAACTATTTGACTAACTACAGAAAGACTTAAAATATTTTGTATTGCTTTTTTTAGAATCCTAGTGTGACTTTTTTTATAATTATTATTTAAATTCATTATTCATCACACTCCATTCTTTTATTTTAACATATTTATTTACTTATTTTTCAATATGAACAAAAACTTTACATAAAATAAACAGATAAGATTCAATCTTATCTGTTTAGAAATAATTTTAAAATTTTTGATAAACTACTACTATTTCCTTCTTTTTTTGTAGATTTTTTCCTACCTTTTAATTTAGTAGTTTTTTTATTTTTACTAGAAGAATCCAAAATATCACCAAGGCTTCCTGCTAACATTTCTATGGTTCCTTCATTTTCTTTTAATGTTTTAGTTATTTTACTTAAATCAATTTTCTTTTTTTCTTTTTTGCTTTTCTTTTCTTCTTCAGTATCTTCTACTTTTATTATCTTCTTAGCCATTATTCATCACCATGATCAATTTCAGGTATACATCTTCTACAAGGATCTGTCAAATTTCTTTCAAACGCTTGTTTTACAGTTCCTTCATACACTGTTTCACTATTAGAAAAAGCAGGACAATCTGGATCAACATGATATTTCTTACTATTAGGTGCCCAATATACTTTACCAGATTCACTAACAGCCATAACTTCTTTTTCAGCTTGCGCTAATTTTTCACTAGATACCGGATTAAAATCATAACTAGATACTCCAGCAATTATAAGAGCAACTGCTGCTACTGCTGTAACAATAGTCTTAGATTTTTTATCTAAGTCTTTGTTAAGTAAAACAACAATAATTATTGGTAAAAATGCTAATACTGAAAGAATTGTTCCTAAGTTATTCCATACCCAAAACTTAGTCTTGTTCTTTTCAGATATTGGATAAATATGATTTGCTTTTTTCCATAACAATGATCCTGGTATAAAAAATACCAAATCTAAAACTATGCATCCAATTAAGAACTTAGTAATTTCAATATTAGGTAAAATATTTAATTTACCAGTTAATCTCAAAATACCAATAGCTTCAAAAGCAATAGCAATTATCCACAAAAGAACTGCAAATATTCTTCTTGTTTTAGCTCTTTTTTCTGGATCACCACTTTCTTCTAACTTAATTATTCTACCATGTGAATCCTTTCCAAATTTTTCTTCACTTTCATCTTCATTTGCAATATTAACTATCTTCTTTTCTTTTGCCATAAATACACTCCTTTACTAATTTAAATATATCACATTTTTATTTCAAATACTATAATTATTTATATATTTTATTTCTAATTTGAGTTATAATATTAGTTGCTTAGGAGGTATCTATGAAAGGAATTATTTTTGCAGGTGGAAATGGTACTAGACTACATCCAACAACAAAGGCATATTCGAAGCAGTTAATAAATGTGTATGACAAACCAGCAATCTATTACCCTATTGCCACTTTAATGCAAGCAGGTATAAAAGATATATTAATAATATCAACAAAAGAAAACTATAAATTATATAAAAAATTACTTTCTAATGGAGCGCAATTAGGTATAAAAATTAAATACAAAATACAAAATAAACCAAATGGATGTGCAGCAGGTTTAAAGCTATGCAAATCATTTGTAAAAAATTCTACATTTTGTGTCTTGATGGGAGATAATCTTATATATGGAACTGAACTTGTATCCGAAATAAAAAATACAAATGATAATTTTATAGGAGCAAAAATTTTTGGTTATAAAGTTAAAAATCCTAATGAATTTGGCGTTATAAATATAAAAGATAATAAAATAATAAATATAGAAGAAAAACCTAAAAATCCTAAAAGTGATATAGCAATTATTGGAGCATATATTTATGATAAAAATGTATTTAATTATATTAATAATATATCAATTTCTAGTAGAAATGAATTAGAAATCCCTGATATTAACAAAATCTATTTAAAAAATGATACTTTAAAATATAAAATTATTTCTAAAGATAAATGGATTGACATTGGAACTCCTGAAAAACTTTTGATGGCTTCAATTTTTATACATGATATTCAAAAAGAAAAAAATAAATTAGTTGCATGTTTAGAAGAAATAGCATATGATAATAAATACATTTCTTTTGAACAATTAAAAAAATTATCAGCAAATAAGAGTGAATATGAAAAATATATTTCATCAATTAAGGAGGATAAATGAAATTATTAGTAACAGGTGGCGCTGGTTTTATAGGTACTAATTTTCTAATATATATGTCAAATAAATATTTAAATTATAAATTCATATGCTTAGATAATTTATCTGTAAAAGAAAGTAATAATAATTTAGAATATTTAAAAAAGTATAAAAATATTCAATTTATAAAAGGAGATATTACAAATGAAGAATTTATAAATGATTTATTTAAGAAAGAAAAATTTGATGCCGTAATAAATTTTGCTGCAGAAGTCGCTGTAGACTATTCTATTGAAAATCCAAATATATTTTTAAAAACCAACGTCTTGGGAACAGCAATTTTAATGAATGCTTGTTTAAAATATAAGGTAGATAGATATCATCAAATATCAACTGATGAAGTATATGGTGATCTACCTATTAATTCAAAGAAAAAGTATGATGAAACATCAGTTTTAAGGCCTTCAAATCCTTATGCTGCCAGTAAGGCTGCTGCGGATATACTAGCACTTTCTTATTATAGAACTTATGGTTTAAAAGTAACAATTTCTAGATCCACTAATAATTATGGGCCACATCAATCATTTAGAGGATTAATTCCACTAACAATTAAGAATTGCACTTACAATAAAAGTATTCCAATATTTGGTACAGGAAATAATATTAGAGATTGGATATATGTTTTAGATCATGCAAGAGCAATAGATTTAATATTGCATAATGGTAAAATAGGTCAAATTTATAACATATCTGGTAACTCAAAAAGAACCAATTTATATGTAGTTAAAAAAATAATAAAAATAATGAATAAAGATAATAATTTAATTACTTATGTAAAAGATAGACCTGGTCATGATTTAATGTATTCAATTAATTCTAAAAAAATAGAAAATGAACTAAGCTGGAATAGAATATATACATTTGATAAAAGTATAATATATACAATAAAATGGTATGAAAAAAATCTCATATTAAAATGAGATTTTTTTAATTTTTAACAACATCTAAGTTAATAACATTAAATGTATAATTATATGAAGTGCCAGAATTGTTTTCCCAATGACCCAATTCTACTGTTATACCACTTGATTGTAATCCAGTAATTGTATACTTGTAATTATTATATAACTGTCCTATAACATTATTTGATGTATCATAAACTTTGACATCAATTTGATTATTAATACTAGTTAATACAATTTTAACTGTAGGTGTTTCGGAAGAAGTAAATCCCACATAATATTTATTACTTTCATTTGCACCATTATTAGGATATATTAATGAATGTGGATTAGTTAGGCTACCACCACTATATGCTTGAATTCTAAATCCATTTACTTTTACTGCTGAACTACCCTTTATAGTTCCAGTAAGAGTAGTGTAATACCTATTAGAATAGTGATTAAATAATACAACTCCTTCTACAGTGCTACCTACTCTTTGTGATAATACTAATATTGGATTTAAAGTTTTTGTTGAGTATGGGAGCTTAGCTTCTAATGTTACTGTAAAATCATTGCCATCAAATGCCAACACACCAGTATTTATAGGAGTGCTAGTAGAAACCCCGTTAGTACCTGTATTTGTATATTTAAATCTAGTTATATTACCACTATAATCTTTTGTTACCTGTGGTTGTCCTGAAATTCCTTCATATAATGTAGTACCTATAGGTACATCTGCTGGGTTATATGTAGTTGTAGTTGTATCCCTAACTGGTGCGTCCCATGTACCACCATTACCTCCACCAACAGCAGTGATAGTTAAATTAGATGTTAACTCTGTTAAAAACGTTACTACTCCATTACTATATGTATAATTTGTTCCACTTGTTAATGTATTATTTGATGCATCTGTTATTACTATATTAGCAGGAGCATTTGCTATTGTTACAGTTGGTGTATATGTTACATTACTCATATTTGTAAATGACTTACTTCTTATATATTCGCTACTTAAACTATTGCTATTTGTACAATTTACATATGTTATCTCTCTTAATGGTGTAAAATGAAAGCTTATTGTTCCATCTAGTCCATTATTCGATGTATTAGACGGATTTTGATATGCAAATGTCAAATTAAATGTTATATTATCATCATTATTACCATTAGAATTTACTACACTACTATTCTCTGTTATTCCGCTTACACTTGGTACTATATTTGAATTTGAATATATCAATGATTGACTTGGATCATATACTATTCCATCGAATATTTGTTTTGAATTTCCTAAGTTCTTTATTGATACTGACATTGTCTTACTATCTGATGAATTACTCAATTCTAAACTTGTAGTTAATACTGTTTTATTATAATTTTCTATATATGTAGTTGGTGTTACATTTATTATTGCTATATCATCTTGTGTAGTCATTGCTACACTTCCACTCACACTTAAATCATAAGATACACTTGCATATCCTATTCCTAATATCAGTACTACTACTGGTACATATATAGCTATAAATTTTAAAATATTATTTCTATTATATTTTTTCATAACATATCCTAACTATATACAGCAGAAGCATTTATAGTAACTGTTACAGTTGTGCTTTGCGAAGCAGCTGTATATAGTACTTTATTTACTTTAGCTTTTACAGTTAGAATAGTATATCCTCCTGCTGCTACTGTCTGACTAGCTGCATTACTCAAATCAGTTGTAATAGTAAAATATTGACTATTAGTATTTGTTGTTGCAGAAATATTTAATAAAGCACTCAAATTAGGACTTTCATTTAATATTTTATATCTAACTATTGCAACATCTCCATATCCTTTTAATCCACTTACTGTAAAACTAGCAACTCGATCACTTGTTACACTAGCACTTATTGTAGCGCAATTAGTAATTGTACCACTATCAGAAAGACATGTACTAGAAGTTGTTATATCTCCAGATGCACTACTAAATTTTACTCTCATATCATTATCTACAGTTGCATGTGCTGTACCATTTATAGACAATGAAATATTAGATATAGCAGCATATCCAATAGATATACAAAGTATAGAAATTAATAGAAATAACAAAATTTTAAAATTTCTTAATCTCCTCATATATCCTCCTAATAGTGTAATAGACACTTTACAAGTGCCTATTTAGTTTTTTTCTTTTTTGTAGTAGTTTTCTTTCTTTTTATCTTTGTGTCAGGGAAATAATAGTTATCCTTTATGGCTTTAAACACTGCTGTCTTCTCTAATTGATCATATAAACTCTCATCACTATTTTTTGTACCCTTGATTGCATTCTTATCATCAATTATACCAATACTTGTAGTCTTCTCAATATCTTCTTTAATTTTCTCTTTAGTATATTTTCTAGTTTTTTTCTTTTCTTCTGGTTTAATAATATTCATGTCTTCAATATCATAATCAGGAGCAGTTGTACCATCTTTTTCTGCCATAATATCTTCTACTCTTAAAGCATACGTATATATTACGCCTTCTCCTACCGGTATTATGAAGAATGTTCCAGTTTTAGCTTCATTTTCCAACATCAATAGTGGTTTATCCGATGTATCCTTTATTTCAAGCATATCTCTAAAACTTACAACCTTACAAATTTGAGATGCACCGATTGGATAACTACCATTAATTCTTTGAATATAAGAATCATATGTAGATGTTATCTTTTTTATTCTCTTTTGATATATTTCCAATATTGTTCTTGTACTCTTATAATACCAAATAACATAAATTATCAAAATTAAGAATATCAATAGGCATACTCCAGCACTGAATAAATATAACATACTATTTTCAGCACTCTTAATAAGTACATCTGTATCATTTATACTTTCTACTGATTTAATATCTACATCCACCGTTTTTCTAGTCAATGGAATAGATAAACTAACAACAGAATCTTTATTAATATTTTCCATAGAGGTATTACCATCACCAGATATATCAACATTTAAATATATCTTTAACGTATTAATTGTTTCCTCTAAATCATAAATTGTCACAAAATCACTCAACAAATCATTATACTTATTATAATTAATGTCTAAATCATAACTAATATTTGCATTATTATTAGCACTAATCTCCTCTGATTCATATAATGTCTCCTTCTTTGTAAACAATGCCCTTTTATTATCTTTATCTATTACATTGAATAAAGCAACAACTTTATATTGATACTTAAAATCAACATCTTTACCTAAAAAATCAAGCTTATAATCAATATTAGCAGGTATATAGTCTATTAATGAAGCTACATACTGATTACCGCTTTCTACACATTTATCTTCATAAAAATCATTTTTCTTTAAACATACTTTATAATCAAGTGAACTATTTTCACTTAATTTTACATATGAAGTTTTACTTAGAGAATAAAATTTATACGTAAAGTAAACACATGGTAATAGCACTAAAAATGAAACAACTAACATAACAGTAATCAAAATTCTATTTCTATCACTTTTGGTCTCTATCATAAATTTATCCTCCTTTCATTATTCTAATTAAAATAATTCATTAATCCAAATGGTTGGTAAACCCATTTTTTTAATTCTTAATTTTGCGACTCCTCGCAAATCATCATAAGTAATATAACCTATATCCTCCTGAGGATTGTTATCACCTTTTGTATATATCTTCTTCACACCGTTTGTTTCTTCAATTCTCACAATCCTATGAATCACAATAATATTATCTTTTTTAAACAATATTACTTGGCCTTCAGTTACATTGGTATCTTTAGAATCAAATAATAGCGCATCACCTTTTTCCAATGCTCCTAGCATTGAGTTTGACCCAACAACTATCAATCCATATTTAAATTTACAAGAAATTAACATTGTAAATGATATTATTAATGCCATAACTAGTACAGTCATAACACCTTTTACTTTTCTATTTTGTATAGCTAGCGCTTTAATACTATCCTCATAAGTATCAAATAACACTAACAAAATTATTACTGGATATACAATCCTAGCAAATGATTTAAAGTATATATGAACATCTGGTGTAATTGGAATTATATACAAATATATTGTAATTATTATCCTATATATAATATTAGACCTACTACCAAAATTTATACTTACATAATTATATAAAAGATTACTAGCTATAGAAGCAAAAAATACATATCCCATTGCTTCTAAAAAACCTTGTAAATTATTCAAACTATATATGTTTGCATATATTACTAAGTCTACTAATACACCAAATGCAAACGTCAGTATTAAAGAAGTTCTATTATTCGCACTTAAGAATTCTTTTCTAAGTATTTCTGAAGATATTATAATCAATATAATAGGTATTATTTGATGCATTAATACCCATATGCCAAATTGATATGTTGCTCTATAATAACCAACATAATATCCAATCAAATAATAAATAATTAGATAAAATATTGCAAAAACAATCATATAATTTCTAACTTCTTTTTCACGCACAGAAATACTTTTAATGCTATTTATACTTTTCTTTGTTATGAATGCATATATTACCAAGAATATTGATATTATAATTTTATTAGTTAATAATCTATTGGAGAAAAGAGTACCCATAAGAAATAGTACAAGAAATAACTCTAGCACATATATCTTCAATTTGTCTTTCTTCATACCCTTTCTCCTTTAGAATTTATATTTATGTATTGGAGCGATACATATGATTATTAACTATTAGCTACTGGTGTAGCAGTAAATTGAACTATTAAATCTGTAGCTGATATATCAGCAGTAGATGGAGTAACATTTAATACTGTATGAACAACTATTGTAGTAGTTCCACCATTAGCATTAAGCGTTACACATGCAGGATTGCCAGTAGCACTTGGCAAACTTGCAGTAGATGTAAATGATGCTGATGATCCACCAGATACTGCAATATCTGATGAACATAATTTAGCCTTAATATCTGGGCTCTTATTAACTACAGTAAATGTTACATCTGCATATTCATTCCTAGTTGTAAAACCATATAAGTCAAATTTTGCAGTTCTTTTTGTAGCATCATTAGCAGTATCGATTGATGCTGCTGTAACATCGCTACCAGAATTATAACTAGCTATATTAGCTGGACTTGAAGTAATTGTATTAGTTGCTGTTGTATCAAATTCAACAATAAAATTATCCTGGCTTGGTGTAGCATGTGCTGTACCATTAATAGTTAAAGTTATAGCACTTATTGCTGCATAACCAATACCTAAAGCTACTACTGCAATTAAAACATAAACTAATAATCCTAAACTTTTCCTTTTTCCTCTCATATTTTACTCCTTTACTAATATTTAATTATTTAGATTTATATAAAATATTAGCTCCATAATATATTATACAAATCACTGGTAATTGTTTTGGGCAAGCAAAAACCCACTACCATACCATACTATTATTATACACCATTTTTACCAATTACTTCAATATATTTTATATATAAGTTTAATCTTTTTGATTATTATATAACTCCATTTAAAAAGTAATTGTTCATTTCTAAACTATTAATATTCTTCAATTCAATATTAAAATTAAAATAAAAAACGTCGAATATTCGACGCTTATTTCAAATGGAGCGAGTATCTACCTCATTTGAAAAACAATCACTTACTTTCCATTCAGATAAAACCGATTTAATATAATTAAAGCATATCTTTTCCAACAAAAACATCATATATTTCAGAATATTTAAATGCTTTTTTTGCATATGTCATATCTGGTTCAATTATTTTTAGTTTAACAAGCTGATCAATAATATTAGAAACTACATTTCGAGATACGCCAGATTGTTCTTCAACTTCCTTTTTTGTAAATATTATTTGCTTCATAATTATTGGCATTATTCTATAAACAGAATTACCTTTTATTTGTTTGATTTTTTCCATATCTTTTTTATAAATATTCTTTATTAAATTAATTTTTACAATATAATTATTACACTGTTCAATTACACATTGCAGAAAAAATTTAATATATCCTAACATATTTCCTTTTCGACTTTCATTTAAGAATTTATGATAACTAGGTTTGTATATTTCAATTACTTCTGATAAAAATAATATTGGTTCACTATTACTTAATAATGATAATTGAATTGGAATAAGAGTTCTACCTAATCGACCATTACCATCTCTATAAGCATGTATAGTTTCAAATTGTGAATGTGAAATAGCTAAATTGACAAAAATTGGATCAATGTAAGAATCATTCATATATTCTAATAAATTAGAAAGATAAAAAGGAATATCTTCTGGAATTGGGGGGATAAAAATTGCTGTTTCTATTGTGGAACCTTTTCCTCCTATCCAATTTTGGGAAGTTCTTATTTTTCCAGGTTCTTTTTCACTGCCTCTAACACTATTTAATAGGATTTTATGCATACTATTGATTAGTTTTAAATCTATTTTATGATGGTTGGCAAGATATTTAGTTGCATATTCAATTGAATCTTTTAAATTTTGTATTTCTTTATTATCATCTGTTTGTGGTAAATACTTTAGATAAAATAATTCATCTTGTGAAATTTGTGTTCCCTCTATTTGTGTTGATTTTAAACTTTCACTTAGCAAAACTGAATCTAAGAAATATCTTGAATCAAATTCCAATGTATTAATTAAAGATTTATATTCACCATATTTTTCATTTGCTTCAGATATTAATTTAAGCATTTCTTTATCAATATTATATTCTATAGGTAGTTTTGATGGTTTAAATGGTTCCATATAATCGCCTCTTTCTTCTTCATTATATTATATAAGCTTGGTTTAGTCAACGTAAAATGCACTAAATTTTATAAAAACAGTGCATTTTACGTCAAAAAATGATGTGTTTTGTCAATTAAAGATATAAATTTTAAATTAATATATAAATAATGCCCTTTTTTAGAAAATAAAAAAACGTCGAATATCCGACGCTTATTTCAAATGGAGCAAGTGTGTATCTCGTTTGAGAGACATCAGCTGACAAATGTAATAAGAGATAAATCTTAATTACATACTTATTATAGCATATTTTATTAAAAATAGTTTCTCATTATTGTAATAATTTAAAAAAAGTGTATAATAATAAGTCACTGGGAGGAAAAACTATGGAAGAGTTAGAATTATTATGTGGCGATTCAATAGATACTGTGGTAAAAAGATTATTAAAAGCTAAAGTTGAAGGTAAACATGTTTTTTGTGATTTTAACGGAGTAAAATTATATTCTGATAGTGTTACATTAGACTCAGCATATACTGAAATATTTGGTTGTACAAAAGCAGAATGGAATGAAAGATTAAAAAAAGATATAGCAGAAAGCGAAAAAAGAATGGAAGAAGATAGAAAATGTGCAATAGAAAACATTCCAAATGTAATTGAAAGAGGAAAACCATTAATCTATCCATTTAGACATGAGGAATGGGCTAAGCTAGTAGAAGCTGATGCAAATGGTGATTACTGTGGACTAATTACTACATATGCCATAGAAATAATGACTGCTATTGAAGAAGAAAAAACTGTTGAAGAATTAGTAGAAATGTTTAAAGAACAAGGTCATTCTGGTTGGTCTGCTAGTCTTACTAGAATTGTTATTATGACATATTCAAGAAATGGATATCCATTTTATAAAGCGACTAGATATGGTGAATGGACTGAAGAAGAATGTGAAGCAATTCTAAAAATATTACAAGATAATGAAGAACATAGCAAAGATTTACGTATTGCTAATAGTGTAGCAGAATCAAAAAAAGATGTTACTACAAAACAAAAAAGATTAGTAAGAAATCAAAACAAAGGACAACTATAATTTGTAGTTGTTCTTTTTATTTATAAAAAAACTAGTCAAATGACTAGTTAATTATCAAATGGAGCAAGTGATGGGAATCGAACCCACGTCTCAGCCTTGGCAAGGCCGCGTACTAGCCGTTGTACTACACCTGCATAAACATGCTTTAAAAGCACATTTATAATAACATATTTATTTAATATAATCAATAACATTGTTTATATTTATTTCAAAAATTTCAGAAGAATTCCTATATTTTAATTCAATTATATTTTCAGAAGCCCTTTTTCCTACTATTACTCTCACTGGTATACCTATTAAATCCATATCATTTAATTTAATACCCATTCTTTCATCTCTATCATCTAATAATGGTTCAATACCTTTATCTAATAAATTATTATATAATTCATTTGCTAAATTATTTTGTGTTTCATCTTTAGTATTTGCAATTACTATACATACTTTAAATGGCGCAACAGACATAGGCCAAATAATACCCTTTTCATCATTATTTTGTTCAACTATAGCAGCCATGCATCTACCTAGTCCAATTCCATAAGAACCCATTACTACTGGTTGTAACTTATTATTCTCATCTACATAATTTAAACCCAATTTCTCAGAATATTTTGTTCCTAACTTGAATGTATTACCTATTTCTATGCCTTTTTTAAAGTACAATTTAGAACCACAATTAGGACATATATCTCCTTCTTTTACGTTTACTATATCCCCTACTAAATCATATTTAATATCTTTTATATTAACATTTATATAATGATAATTCTTTTTATTTGCACCACAGCAGAAATTTCTCATAGTAAGTATTTCATCGTCTATTACTACTTTACAATTTAAATCAATTGGTCCAGTAAAGCCAGGTATTGCATTAGATTTATTAATCAATTCATCATTAGCAAAAGATATTTCTTTAGCATTCAATAGTTTTAATGCCTTAGTTTCATTTAATTCTCTATTTCCTCTTACAAAGAATATTACTAATTCATTATCTACATTCATAATCATTGCTTTAACAGTATCTTCTATATTTATGTTTAAATACTCAGACACTTCTTCTATTGTATGTTTATCAATAGTCTCTACCAATTCTTTTTCTAATTCTTTTGCATTACTAATTTCATTATATACATGTTTAGTTATCTCCAAATTAGATGAAAAATCACATTTATCGCATAATACAAGCGTATCCTCTCCTATTGCAGTCTCAGCCTGAAATTCTTCAGATAATAGTCCACCCATTACACCAGTATCTGCTTTTACTATTCTATATTTAATACCCATTTTATCAAATGAATTTTTATACGCATTAAACATCTTTTTATATGATACATCCAATCCTTCTAAATCTTTATCAAAAGAATATGCATCTTTCATTACAAATTCTCTAACTCTTATAAGTCCATATCTTGGTCTTGCTTCATCTCTAAATTTAGTTTGAAATTGATACAAAGAATATGGCATATCTTTATATGATCTAATATTTGCAATACTTGCTATTGTAAATAACTCTTCGTGAGTAGGCCCAAGTATATAATCTCTATTAAATCTATCTTTTAAAGAAAAACTACTATTTCCAAAAGATTGCACCCTACCTGTTATTTCATATATTTCCTTCGGTATTAATGTAGGCATAGAAAGTTCTAATGAGCCAATAGAATTCATTTCTTTTCTAATTATTTCTTCAATATTATTTAATACTCTAAGTCCTAAAGGAAGATACATATAAACACCAGCAGAACTTTTTTTAATCATTCCACTTTTTACTAATAAATTTCCACTTATAGAATCTTCATCTTTTATATCTTCTCTAATTGTATAGAAAAAATTATTTTTTAATTTCATACAAATCGCCTCAAAACAATTATAACAAAAAAAATAGACTTCTTCTAGTCTATTCTTCTTTAAATACTTTCTTATAATAATTATTTTGTAATATCAAATTAGATATCTTAAATTGATTATCTACTATTGAATTATATCGATCAACATAACTTTGTTCTACTTCGTCAGAATCTCTAGATATTACTTCATTTGTTACAGAATTATATTTTGCTTTATCAGTTATCCAACTCCTATTTGCAAGAATAACTAAACCCTCAGAATCAGATAACAAGTCTTGACCCATTATAAATCTAGAATCATAATCCCTTCCAAACAAATTTAATACTGTTGGTAATACATCAGGTTGTGAACCAACTTTATCAACTTTTATTGTTTTCATATTATTATTCCAAATTATTAAATTTGATTGATACAACTCAAATGGATCATCACGATCTATTTCCGAAACTTCATTTATATGATCATTTGTAAGACCATATGGGAAATGATCTGGAGTCAAAACAATAACTGTATCATCTAATTTACCTGCTTCCTCCAATTTTGATATTAAGCTTTCAAGAGCTCTATCTAATTCTATATTACTTGCTAAGTAACCTTTAACTCTATCAGAATATGGTAATTCTTTTACCAAATCCCAGTTTTTTATAGCCATCTTGTTATTAGCTTTAACATAACTTAAATGACCACTCAAAGTTATATAGTAAGTAAAGAAAGGTTCTTCACTATTTATATAATCATTTATACTAGCATTAACCATTTCTAAATCGCTTTCATGAAATGTTCCACAAGTCATTTTTAATCCATTAAAACATGATTTAAAATTTTTATATCCAAGGGCCTTAAAATATGCTGTACGATTATAAAATGTACCATCATAATTATGATATACATTTATATTATAATCACTAAAACTATTAACAAACAAATACGGACTATATATATTTCTATGTGCATATAATGTCAATGTATCTCCTCTACTTGATATAATAGACCACTCTGTTCTAAATTCACCATCCGCAGTACTTGCAGGATACAAAGGTGAATAATAATTATTAAACACAAAACCACTATTTGCCAATTTATATAATGTTGGCGTTAATTCTTCATCTATTGCTATTGGATCTAAACTTTCAGCTAAAAAGAATACTATATTCTTCCCTTCAAACATACCAGTATACTCATTTTTCTTAGTACCTGATAATTTAGAAAAATATTCATGCATCATAAGAATTGTTTTATTAGTTTCATTTTCCTTTAAACTATCAAAATCTATATCTAGAGTATTATATGAAACTTCAATTTCAGGAGCTTTATTTTCATTATTATCTATCGATAACTCTATTTTCTTTTCTTCCATTCCAAATAAAGTTCTATTTAAATCTATTCCCATTGTAGTAATAAGACCAAATTTCTTTGCAGATAATATTGGAGCATGCGTATTAAAATACAAATTATGAGATGAATATATAGCTTTACTATCTTTTCCAACATATCCTAAACTTATGCTACTAAGAAATACAAAACATGCAAATGAAAGTGCTGTTAATTTAACGTCATTCTTAGAAAAATCAAAAAACTTCTTTCTTAATACAAAATACAATACAACTGGTACAGTAAGACATACATAATTATATAAACTTCCTACTATTGTTGATAAAATTGTTCTCCAAAATTCAAATACTTGTCCACCATTTGTCATTGAATATACTGAAAATACACTATTATAAACTTGGTAATACACCATTTGTGCAAAAAATATAAAATATAATCCAAATATTATAATTGTGCTTATAATTCTATTAAATTTCTCTCCAAATAGTGTTGTTATAAAATACAACAATGTTGCTATTGGCAAGCAAAATACTATCATTTCTATAAAATCGCCATCAATAATATTTTTAAATATTGTCATTCTATACACACATTCAAAAGAAATTACAAGTGCAAACCAAAATAAAATTAGGAACAATTTCTTTCTATTCATTTTACCAACTCCAATTTAAACACACTGTACTATATATTTTACCACACTTTTCGACAAAGTTGACAAAAATTTTAAAATATGTATAATAATGCCAAAAAAAGAAGGGGGATTTTATATTATGAAACATGCTCAATATACTGAAAAAGATGATGATTTTAATATCTATGATGAATTAAATTCAAAAAGCTATTTAACTATTACA
This sequence comes from Bacilli bacterium, assembly GCA_017428495.1. GTDB lineage: Bacteria > Bacillota_I > Bacilli_A > RF39 > UBA660 > CAG-1193. Next base: position 109,379 of record JAFRQS010000030.1, read on the forward strand.
ACAAGTATAGCAAAAGAAGTTAGTGAAAAAAAAGATGAAATAAGTGCTGTTTCTCTAAAATTTGAAGATAAAAAAAGAGAGATTGCTATTGCAAAAAAAGAAATTGCACGTTTAAAAAAGAAATTAAGAATTTTAAATAAAGAAAAAAGAGAAATTGGTAAAGACTTATCTAAAAAACAAAGAAGTATGAACGTAGATATTAATTTCTTAAATGCAGTAAATACAGCAATGCAAAGTAATAATGGTCATTATCTAGTAGATTATCAAAAAAGAAAAGTATTATAAAAAGAGATTCAAATGAATCTCTTATTTTTATTATGGAGGGCCTAGTCGGATTTGAACCAACGCTCGGGGAGTTGCAGTCCCATGCCTTACCACTTGGCTATAGGCCCATCGCAAAATGATTATATCATAATAATTATTTTATTTTCAATACTTTAACAATTAAAAAGGTAAAATAATACTATTTTACCTTATAAATATATTCAATATCTCTAGATTTTAATACTAAATCTATACTATCTGCATTTTTCATATCTTCATTTACACCTAAATATAAAATACTTTCTTTATAGTTATTAGGCGTTACATTATTTATAGATTCAGTGTAAGTTGAATCACCTATCTTATACTGAATACTACCATATTTTGTTAAAGCATTCATTAAGTTTACTTTAGAATCACATTCTAATGACAATACAATTCCTGTTACATATACTATATATTTTGTTTTATAGTTTTCTTCATAAGTAAATTCTTCTTTAATTTTTGAATTATCAATTTTAAACTTTATATTACTATTCTTTATTGATAATTCATCCCCCAATTTATAATTAACTTTTCTTATGCTTTCATCTATATTATTAGGCTTTATAATTATTCTATAATATAATGCAGTTGCTTCATTATTCTTTACTTTCAAACTATCTGTATATCTTAAAATAATATTATTACTTAATTCAGAATCAGGTAATACATACACCGCTATAAAATCTTTTGATTCCTTTGATATAGTTTGGTCAGTATAACCAGTACCAATATCACTAAAATAATCATAATATATAGTCTTTGGGATATATACATTATCATTTATTTCTAGTCTTAAATTATTAAGTTTTATACCTCTTTTATTATTTGTTAAATTATTTATATTAAACTTAACTATTAAATAACTAGTATTACCTTTAAATAATGTATTACCCTTACTATCTTTTTTTGTTATATATGTATTAGTAACTTTAAATTCAAATTTATTTAAATTTATAACTTCATTCTCTGAATATCTCTTATTTGCTGCTATATCTTTTATAATAAATACTCCAGGTATAACAACAACGGTTAATATAAAAATAATTATAATAATGAATTTGTTTTCATAATAGAATGATTTTAATTCTTCTTTTTCCATAGCCACTTTTATTCTAAATTTATCCCTATCAAATTTAGTAGCTAACTCTATTTCTTCACTATCCTCATCTTCTATTCGCAATTCATGTAAATCTTCACCAAAATTAAACTTTTTAACATCAAAACCTATTGCCCTTATAAAATAGAAAACCAGTAATACTATTTGTAAATAATAACTAATTAACCAAATATCTCTTATTATTCTTGAAATTCTAGGATCAATACCCTCAAAAATAATAGTAGGCATTATTCCTCTAGATACAAGTACAAATAATATAAATATAAAATAAAATATAACACTAGATAAATAAAATACAATTGGTTTATCTTTTTTTCTAAATAAAATCAATATCATAACTGTTATAGCTATTAATAAAAATGCAAATATTGCCATACTTAATGGAATAGTATCATTTATCAAAGTTTCACTCTCAATAAATTGTCTTGTCCTTACATAATCATTAAAAAACTCTAAAGCTATTTTAGTATGATAGAAGACATAAACTGATAGTGCTAACATAAACAAGTGAATTGCTTTAAAATATTTTATTAAAAATGCATACGGCTTTCTTACTATCATATAGGTCACCCCTTATTCTCAACTATATTATACTATATAAGTTAATTAAAAAAAAGATTATTTAGAATCTTTTCTCATAGCATACTTTTTCTTTTCTTTCATCATATATTCTGTTATCATTGTTTCAATTTCACTTAATGCAGATTTATCAACATTAGATATTACAGATATTTCTTTTACAGTATCTATTATTATTTTACCCCATATTATACCAGAATTAACTTTTAAATCATTAAACATATCTGGAGTAATTGCATAAAAGAAATATCCAAACAACATTCTTTTTCTAGCAAGAAGCAGTCTCTTAGTAGTAAGTGCTACAACAAACGTATTTGGTATGTCAATTGATCTATAATTCTTTTGACCAGCAAAAACATATGTCACTTTTTCATCTGGATTCAAATGACTTTCTAAAACTTCACAATGCCTTTTTAATCTAAATGCTAAAGTTCCAGAATATTTTTTCATAAATTTTAATGCTTCACTATATACACTCATATTATCCTCCTACATCTTATTCTTATCCAAAAATCTAATTAATTCTTCTTCACTCATCGCATACATTCTATAATCTTTTATACTACCATTCTTCACAATTAAAATAGTTGGTACAAACCATTGCTTACTAAAAATTTCATTCGATTCATTTAACTTTTTAATTCCATCATCAGTAACAATATCATCAGTATTTAAATAATGAACCTTTATACCTTTACTACTTGATACTTTCTCTAATATTGTAGAGAATTTTTCACAAGCACTATCACTAGAAGTTCCTATATATATTAATATTGAATCTTTTGAATTTAATAAAGATAAATATTTATCAATAGATATTTTATCAAAAGATTTATTAGTTGGATTATTAGAATATGTAACAAAATTTTTAACTGCTGAATATTCCTTTATACCAATTATTACTGATACAATTTTTTTATCTTTAATAGATACTAAAAATGGAATATTTCTAATATCAACAATAAATGAATTATTCTCTTCTAAATCTTTTAATTCCTTATCACTAAAATTTGTTATATTTAATTCCTTTATTTTTATCTTAAAATCATTTTCTATCTTTTTCAAAGAAACTTCATACTCATTACATTTAAGGCATGAATTATTAGTTATGTAAACATACTCTAAATCATGATTTTCTTCATATAAATTTAAATATTTTTTAAAATTTATAGTTTCAAACTTTATAACTTCAACATCATTTTTCTTATCTTTTATAATCAATATTCCAAAAAATATAACAAAGAATAATAATATCAATGTAGCATAAAAGATAATTCTATTCTTAAATATTAAACTTTTTACTACATCTATAAAACTCAATGCAGGTGTTCTTTCTTCTTGTTTTAATTTTTCTTCTACAATTTTTTCTTCTTGCTTTGGTTTTTCTTCTTGCTTTGGTCTAGATTTAGTAGATTTTTTTACTTGCTTTTCTAAATTTTTTTTACTAGTTTGCTTTTCTTGGTGATTTGATTCATTCTCTTTTATTACATCATTAGATTCTTTTAAAATCTGTTCTTTTTTTTCTTCTACAACTTTTTCAGTTACTTCTACACTTTTATTTATATTTTCTTGTTTTTTTATAGAAGTTGTTTTTTTATTAGTTGTAGTACTCTTTTTAGTAGTTCTTTTTTTTGCATTTGCATTAGTATTTGTTGTTACATTATTTTTATTCTTGTTAGCAGTATCATTATTAGTCTTTTTAGTCTTCTTTTTATAGACTTTTCTCTTCTTATTAGCCATAATTTCACCCCATAAACAACCAAATCAACTTTATTATAATTAATTTATATGTTTTAGTCAATTTAAACATGAAAGTTTATAACACTTTTATTTTTGATTCATATATTACTATAGGTGTTAAAATGAATTATATTACTTTGGATAAAATTGATTTTAATGAAAAATATATAATTATAGATGTTTTGCTTGATAAAAATATTAGACAAAGGATGTATGATTTTGGTGTAATTGAAAATAGTATTATAGAAGCTTTATATAAAAGTCCATTTAAGGATCCAACTGCTTACTTAGTGAAGGAAACAATAATTGCCATAAGAAATGAAGACGCAAGTAAAATTATTGTTAGGAGGATATAGATGGGATTAACAAGTAAATCTATGGGAATTCATTCAATAGATAATGATGTGTTATATAAAGATAATGAGAGCGATATTGTTGTTGCTCTTATAGGGAGTCCTAATGTTGGTAAAAGTACAATATTTAATTCTCTAACTGGAATGAATCAGCATACAGGAAATTGGACTGGAAAGACTGTAACTTCTGCATTTGGAAAATATACTTTTAATGATGAAAATTTTATACTTGTAGATTTACCTGGTGCATATTCCCTTACTCCTAATTCAAAAGAAGAAGAAGTAACTAGAGATTTTATTGCTTTCTATAATCCAACAGTTGCTGTTGTAGTTATAGATGCAACTACTATTGAAAGAAATTTAAATATTGTTTTTCAAACAATGGAAATTATGGATAATGTAATTTTATGTATCAATTTAATTGATGAGGCAAAAAAAAGAAATATTAATATTGATATTGATTTATTAAAAAAAGAGTTAAAAATACCAATTGTATGTACCAGTGCTAGAAATGGAAATGGATTAGATAAATTAAAAAAAACAATATATTCTATGAGTGATAAAAAAAATATTAATAATAAAATTTTATATAGTAATAATATTGAGGAATCTATAAAAAGAATTAACAAATACTTAGATGACAATATTAATTATAAGAATAATAGATGGTTAAGTATTAAATTACTCACTGATGAATCTATTATTGATTCTATAAATAAATATTTAAATTATGATGTGCATGATGATTTGGAATTATTAAAAATTATAGAAGAAGAAAATAATAAATATGAAGATTTAAGTAAAGAAATAATAAAAAGGAATATATTAGAAGCATGTAGAATATATATTAAAGTTGTATCAGCAAATAATTATAATAGAAAGAAATATATTAAATTAGATAGAATATTAACTTCAAAATCAACTGGTATACCAATAATGCTTCTATTATTTGGATTTATATTTTGGCTTACAATAAAAGGTGCTAATTATCCTTCAACTTTATTGTCTAATTTACTATTTGGATTTCAAAAAAATATATATAATTTTCTAGTCATTATAAACATGCCTTCTTGGTTAGTAGATCCATTAGTAAATGGCGTGTATAAAACATTAGCATGGGTAATATCCGTTATGCTTCCACCAATGGCAATATTTTTTCCATTATTTACTTTACTTGAAGATTCTGGATATTTACCTAGATTTGCATTTAATATGGATAAATTATTCAATAAAGCTGGTGCTAATGGTAAGCAATCTCTTACTATGTGTATGGGTTTTGGATGTAATGCTTGTGGTGTTGTAGGATGTAGAATAATAGACTCAAAAAGAGAAAAATTAATTGCAATATTAACTAATGCTTTTGTACCATGTAATGGAAGATTTCCAACATTAATCACTCTAATAACTATATTTTTTATAAGTTCTTCTTTTAAATCTTCTTTAATATTATTTGGATTAATTCTATTATCAATAATAATCACATTATTAGTTTCTAAATTATTATCTAAGACTATTTTAAAAGGAATACCATCATCATTTGTTCTTGAATTACCACCTTTTAGAAAACCTAAAATTGGAAAAGTAATAATTAGATCCATATTTGATAGAACATTATATATTCTAGGAAGAGCAATTGTTGTTGCTGCACCTATGGGACTTATAATATGGTTATTATCTAATACATATATTGGAGATACATCCATATTAAGAATAATTTCTAATTTTTTAGATCCATTTGCAAAATTATTTGGATTAGATGGTGTAATATTATTTTCTTTCATATTAGGATTTCCTGCTAATGAAATAGTTATTCCTATAGCAATTATGTCATATTCAGCTTCTTCATCTTTAAAAAGTTTGGATTTATTATCATTAAAAACTTTATTAATAAATAATGGCTGGACATATATAACAGCATTATGTACAATTATTTTTACTCTTATACACTTTCCATGTGGTACTACTACCCTTACAATAAAAAAGGAAACAGGAAGTTTAAAGTGGACGTTGATAGCTATATTATTGCCTACTATTATTGGTCTAGCACTTTGTATTATTATAAATTTAATTTTAAACTGACTTTGTCAGTTTTTTATTTAGATTTTTTTATGTTATAATTTTTTTGTAAGGTAGTGATATTATGGCATCAACTATGATACATATTGTAGTAGCAAATGAAATAAATAAAAAATTAAAAAGAGATTCTAGTAAATTATTAATTGGTACAATTGCACCAGATATATCAAAAAATATTGGTGAGAATAAAGTAAAAAGTCATTTTTTAGATAATAAAGATACTGACATACCTAACTTAAATAAGTTTCTAAATAAATATTCTAAATACTTAAATGATGATTTTGTGCTTGGATATTATATTCATTTATTAACCGATTATTTATGGTTTAAATATTTTATGACAGAAATTAGTGATAAAAACATTATTACCAAATTAGATGGTAAAAAAGTAAAATGTACTGGTAAAATGTTCATTAGATATATTTATAATGATTATACAAATTTAAATATTAAATTAATAGATGAATATAATTTAGATCTTAAAATATTCTTTAATGAATTACCACAATTTGATAATATAATAGAAGAAATACCAATGAATAAACTTAATATAATTGTTGATAAAGCTGGTGAGATTATTAAGAATACTAAAGAACATAAAGATATGGTATTTAATTTAGATAATGTAAAAAAATTTATAAGTACTTCAGTAATGCTTATACAATCTGATTTAGATAAATTAAAAATTAATTAATTATGGAAAGGAGATATTATAATGATTAAATCAAAAGGTTGGAATTGGGAAATAGTAAAAGAAGATGAAAATTGTATATGGAAAAATCCAAGTATAGAATCCTATTATTTATTAAATAGATGGACTTCACAAAATAAAAAAGATTTGTTAGATTTAGGTTGCGGTATAGGAAGACATTCTATTATGTTTGGTAAAAATGGATTTAATGTTTCATGTTTTGATATAAGTGAAGATGGAATTAATAAAACTAGAAAATGGGCAATTGAAGAAAGATTAGATTTTGATTATAAAGTTGGTGACATGTTAGAATTACCATATAAAGATGAGTCATTTGATTCAGTGTTATGCGTTAATGTAATTTCACATACTGATACAGAAGGTATGAAAAAAGTAGTAAAAGAATTAAATAGAATTATGAAAAAAGATGCTGAATGTTATTTAACATTAGGTTCAAAAGATACTTGGGGTTTTAAACAAACTGATTGGCCTTTAGTAGATCCAAATACAAGATTAAGAATGGAAGAAGGGCCTGAATATAAAACGCCTCATTTCTATGCAGATTATAATTTAATAATGGATTTATTCAAAGATTTTAAAATCATAAATATAAGACAAGTAGTAGATTATTATGAAAAAGATGGGAAAGTATTTGATTCATATCATTATCATGTAATAATTAAGAAACAATAATGACTCAACACAAAGTTGAGTCATTTTCAACTTTAAAGTTATTCATTTTTATTATTTATAATGATATTATATATTTGGAGGTTATAATATGAATAAAAATTTTAAAGCAATTATTTTAGTTATATGTGGAATAATTATTGGTGGTTTAATTGTATTTTTAGTAAAACCTACAAATGCATTAAAATCTTTACCAAAGCAAGAAAAATCTGAAGGATTAAGAGGAATATATGATATTGATAAAAATATCAATGAGAAAACAATTGATAACTTTTTAGGAAGGCCTGATGTAGTATATAGAGATGTTAGAATGCTTGAAGATACTGCAACTTGGGAAAATAAAGGTGGCGTAAGAGATTTAACTGGATTTGTAGAAGGATTTGAAGTTATACCTTATGCTTATTTAACTGAATTTCCACAAGAATACATTGATCAAAAGAAATCTGAAAATGTATCTGGTTTATATGAAGGTAAAACACTATTTAGATTAGAAAATGGTAAATATATTGCTAATTATAAAGAATCAATGGAAATACTTGAATATATATTCCCTAAAGATAAAACAATATTTATAATGTGTGGTGCTGGTGGATATGCTAATTTCACTAAGCAAATGTTAGGAGCACTTGGATGGGATACATCTAAAATATATAATGTTGGTGGTTTCTGGAATTATGAGGGAACTAAAGCAATAAGTACTAAAATAGAAGGTTCTGATAAATGTGATTTTTCTAAAGTACCATATCATAATATAGATTTTGATAGATTAACTGAGGTTAAATAATGTTTAAAAAAGTATTATTATTAATTACTTGCATAATATTATTAACAGGATGTTCAAAAACTATAGAAAAATTTTATTTAAGTGATGAATTTTATAATGAAGGTACGTTTATAAAAATTAAAAGTGATGATTTAGATAATTATAAAGATAAAAACTATGTAATATTTACATATAATAATTTCTGTAGTCTTTCTATACCATGTGATGAAATATTTCAAAAATCAATGACTAATAATAAAATAGATTTTTTATCTATTACATTTGAAGAATTTAAAAAAACAGAACTATATAATATAGTCAAATATGCCCCATCAGTAATTATTGTAAAAGATAATAAAATAGTTGCATATTTAGACGCCGAAAAAAATAATGACTTAGAAAAATATCAAGATGTAGATAAATTTACTGAATGGTTAAGTAATTATATATATTTAAAAAAATAAGATTAATCTTATTTTTTTTAAATTGAACATCAGTAAAATATAATATATAATTTAAATATAATAGAGGCATTATTGCTGGTATTACATTACTATAGCTGGTATTACAACATATATAATTATTAAAAAGAAAAAAGATATAATTCAATAAAAAATCACTAACTAAGTTAGTGATTTATTTTTTTCTTGATGTAACTTTTAAACCCATACTAACAAATTTATTATATAATTCTATTTGTTCATCTTCTGACAATTCTGTAATAAACCTATTATTCTTTGTAAAAGTCACATCATCACTTTCATTTTTTGATACAACTCCCAATATAAATTCTGGTGGTAAATAACCTATATTATTTACAAATATATTAATTGGTAAATTTGCTACTCTTCTATCATCTTTAGAAATAAAATCCAAATTTTTTGGAAAAGTACCTATTTCTACTCTTTCACCATTTTCACTTAACATTGTAGTAGGAATAGCAACTACAGCACCACCTGTATTTCTATATAATGCAAATGAATAAAATTTTTCTAACATAGATCTTAAATTATCAATAATATTATCATCACCTAATATATGTACATTTTCTGCTACTCCACCACCTTCTCTTCTTGCTGATATTAATCCTTTTTCTAATATGCTTTTTGCAAGCATTGATGGTTCACACATAATTCTATTATTTAAACCACACATATGACTACCTATAGTAAACTCTTCCATTTTACTTAGCATTTCTATGCATGTTCTTATATTTTTATCTACATTTTCATCTATAATACTTCTTAAATATTCATTCATTTCATTATTTATTAATTCTTGACTTCTTTTTAATTCCTTATATTCATCAGAATCATACTTATTTGCAAGCTGTAATTCACATATTCTATCTGATATTTTATCATCTTGTTCCATTAACTCTTTTATTCTATTTTTACTCATTTCTACTCCTTATTAAATTTTTTCTATGACCTTTAAAACCATATTTATCAGTTATCGGATCCTTAAATATAAAGTTTTTAGCAGGTAATAATGTATGTATCATATATCCACCAAACACTAAAAATATTCCTATACATGATAAATAATTATATATAAATTCAATTGAGTTTATTCTTATTAAATAATTAAATGCTAACTGACTACAAATTATAACAATATAAAAACTCATAATATTAAAAATCACTATTTCTTTTTTTAATATAAATTGATATCCATAATATATTATAGGCATCAATAATATTATTATAATTAAACTAACAAATTTAGCTAAAAAATAATTTGAATTCATACCATATATATATCCATCAACTAATGACCATAATAATGTTGGGGTAAGTGCTATTTTTATATGTTCCCAGGTACTTTCATTTACAGCAGTAAATAACCCTATTATTTTATTATGACTGGTTATATCATATAAAAAGTGTGACAATGTTCCAATTATAGATATCACTATAATACTAACAGTAATAAAACTCATATATTTCACCAATATAATTATATTATACTACACATATATTATAACATCTTATTTCTTAACCTTTTCTTTTGAAGATTCTTTAGATTGTTTCTCTTCCATATATAATCTATATCTAACATCTAACATTTTTAAAGAATACTTTCTTAAATACTCCCCATCTTCTCTTGTTAATTCTGGATCAATATTAGTATAATCAGTTCCCATAATTAAATTAGTAATTTCATCTTTTGTATATCCATTATCTAATAATTCATCTATTTCCATAACTAAACTAACAGAATATCCCATAAGTTTTTCATTACTATATATATAATAATCATTATATACATCACCTATTTTACCTAATGTCATTGATAATGCTAATAATTTATAAATAGTGTTTTCTACCATATAAAACCTCCATATTTTTGTATGTATTATAATATTATATAATAAAAAAATCAAACATATTGTTTGATTTTTTGGATTATTTTTCTTTCAAAACATATTTATAGAATAATCCAGCAATAATTGCACCTATAATTGGAGCTATAATAAAAATCCATACATTACACAAAGCATCTCCACCTTGTAAAATAGCTGGTGCCAAACTTCTAGCAGGATTAACACTTGTTCCAGTAAATGGAAGACCAAATAAATGCACTAATGTTAAAGTAAGACCAATGACAATTCCTGTTACATGACCATTTTCTTTTTTATCAGTCACACCTAATATTGTTGTTGTAAAAATAAATGTTAAAATTATTTCTACAACTAAAGCAACCCACACTGTAGTATTTCCTACAAGTCCATTAGCTCCAAGTGCATTAAATCCACCTAAAAGTAATGCTAATAATAAAGAACCAGCAAATGCACCGATAATTTGAGCCACAATATAGCAAATACATTCCTTAGCATTCATTTTACCTGCTACTAATAAAGAAATTGATACAGCAGGATTAATATGACATCCAGATACATTACCAATACTATATGCAGCAGCAACAATAACTAATCCAAATGCAAGTGAAGTTGCTACTAGATTAACTCCCGAAGTAACTGCTACACCACAAGCTACAAGTGTAAGTAACATAGTTCCAACAGCTTCAGCAATATACTTTCTCATTTTCTCGCCTCCTTAACATTATTATACTATAAAAATTAAAACTCAAACAATAACAAAAGCAAGATTTCTCTTGCTTCTCAAATTGACATATTGCATAAGAATCAGCTTACAAATAAAAAGCTCTAACTATAAAAGTTAGAGCAAATATTCCATTGGCACAATAATCATAGGGGTTTAAAACTGATTTCAACTCAGTTCCATAGAGTAATCTTTTGGATTCATACTGTTTAAATCAACTTTGTGCATTACAAGCATATCTTGGGATATTTTTTTAAACATGTTTTCATCAAAATTATTTTTCAATAACATTATCTTTTCTTGTTGAATTCCTATATAAAAGATTTTTTGGGGGCTTAATACTTTTTTTGGTACAATAACTTTTAATAAAGAACTATAAGTATTATTATTATCAAGAAATAAGTAACCAAATTCTATTATTAGATTTTTGAAATCATTTTTAGTTATTTTATTTATGTTTATTAAATACGCTAGTACATTATCACCTATTTTTTCTTTTGCTTGTTGATCAGTTATTACGTTTTTAAAAGGCGTGCTTAAATTAGCACTATATCCACACTTATCACATACATCACCATTTAATATTGAACCACAATTTCTGCATACAGAATTATTCATATAATTCACCTCATATAAACATTATAACATAAAAAAAAGTAGCATAGCTACTTTAATATTCTTTATGGCACGAGTCGTTACCGGTTGTGAAACTACTTCATGCAAATTAACTGCTACAAAAAGTATATCATATATTAGTATTTTATTAAACATTCTATTTTTAATTTTTAACTCTAGTCTTTGCTGGCTTTTTTTCTAATAAATCTGTCCAATGTCCACTAGGCATAAATTCTGATGTATCTTTATTATTATCTTGTGCCTTCAAAAAGGCATCCCATTGCTCTTTTGTAAGTACATTTTTGAAATGATTATCATAAAATCTAAACCAAGCCCAATATGATGGTGTTGGTGTAATGTGTTTACCTTTTTCTGGCTTTGGTAACTCTACACCAAATTTTGTTGTCTGATATACCAAATATTCTAGGGCATATTGTTCTTCTGGTAGATCTATTTCAGGCATTCTTCCATCGGCCATATCATGATTGCATTGCCAAATATATCCACCTAAATAATCAATTGCAAAATATAGTTCTACTTCACCTAAATTATTAATTCTTCCTGGGTCTTTGATAATTCCCGGATATATACCATATGTTGGCTCATTTATTTTTAAATTAAGTACATCATAATCAACAAAACCTTTACCATTAATTAATTCAGTAAGTCTTTCTTTACGATTTTTTATATCCCATTCAATAGTTGGCTCAGCGGTTTCTGTTTTTTCTCCTTTTTTTAATCTGTCATAACTACAAATCGGTTCATAATTATTCATCGCTTTTGTTAGCACGGGAATCAATTCATCTAACACTTCTTTATAATCTAAAGTTGTTGAAGCTAATAAGCAATCAGCATACTTAAAGTATGATATTTTTATTGGTTTTGAATCAAGTGTTCCTTCAATGGTATACATTGCATTTTTTGGACGAGAAATATTTATTCTTTCCTTATATTTTTTTTGTAAAATTGTTTTTACTTCATTGATATCATAAATTCTAGCTGTTGACATTTTTTAAACCTCCCTTATTGATTTAATATTATAGCATATTTTTCTCTATTTCAATATAAAAAAATCGAACTACTATAATAGTTCGACTAATATTCTAAATGGCACGATAATCATAGGGGTTTGAAACTTTTATTTCTATACGTAAACTCTTAGTGTTTACTCATCCATCTTACTTTCATTTGTTGAGTTTTCATTTCTATATTTTCTTGGCATGCCAATTGTTTTTCATTTAAAATATTCATAACATGTTTTTTAATCATTTCACGATGCTTCTTTTTGGCTCTTTTAATGGTTTGAGAATATCTTTGTGCATCCTCAATTGTCATGGCTTTTAAAAGATTTAAGGCATCTTGTTTTGAAATTGATTTGCTTGACCAAGCGCCCAAACGATATATTCTATTAAAACCATACCATGCAAGTTCATCACTAAAAGAATCCTCATCACAGCTTAGAATAATTGGTATTCCTGTTACTAAATCTTTCCCCTTTTTGTAATAACAACAATCATGAGTATCATAATATTTATGAATTTCAGCAATAATCTGATTATTGTCATCACCAACTAAATAACATTTTGCATATTCTTTTGCGTTTTCTTCTTTTCCCATAACTATTTCTCCTTTGTTGACTTTATATTATATCATAATATTTTTTTTTTACAATTAAAAAACTCTAACTAAAAAGTTAGAGCAAATATTCTACTGGCACGATAATAATAGAGGTTTAAAACTTTTTATATAATACATAAGAACACATAACAAAACAACGATATATGTGATATAATGCGTACAGGAAGTGATTGATTTGATAAAATATATTATATTAGATGTTGATAGAACACTTGTAGATAGTTATAAACCTGAATTATTAAGCTTTCAAGAAGCAATGAAAAACGTTATTGGATATAATATGACAGAAAGTCAATCAAGAGATTTTACTACAATGCCAACAAAAGCATTTTTAAAATCATTAAATATATCTGAAGAAAATTCAAACAAAATTATGAAAGAATGGGAATCCACATTTTCTAAATATAAGGTAAAATGTTTTGATGGTATTAAGGATGTAATAAGAACATTGCATGAAAATGGGCATATTATAGGATTAATAACATCAAGAACACTTGATGAATATCATGAACTTGATGATGAATTAGGTGATATTAGTGAACTATTTAAAATAATAGTAACATCAGATAAAATAATTAAACCTAAACCCGATAAACAAAGTATGGAATATTTATGTAATGAGCTAAATTGTTCTGGATCAGAAGTGGTGTATATAGGTGATAGTTATGTAGATAAAGAATTTGCATTAAATAGTAATTGCGCATTCATACCTGCATGCTATGATAATAGAGAATTAATTAATGAAGAAAACGCATGCTTTAATCCAAAAGATATACCTAGTATTATTGATACATTAACACAGAAAAATCAAACTGGTAAAACAAGATAAACGGATTTAACCATTTTTTTTATATAAGAAAAGCCGAACTATAATAGTTCGACTAAAATTCATAATGGCAGGGGATGAGAGAATCGAACTCCCAACAGTGGTTTTGGAGACCATTATTATACCATTTAACTAATCCCCTAAATGACATATATTATTCTACAAGTTTTTATACTTTTTGTCAAATATAAATCATTATTTTGTTTTATTTAAATTTTCAATTGGAATATTGTACCTTTCACTAATAGATCTTGCTATATCTATACATGAATTATCTAAACATACAATGCTTATTGGTCTTATACTTTTAGCATCTAATATTATTTCATTATGTTTAGACATATACTCATTATTTGATGTATCAAATACTTGTTTTGGAGTAATTATAGGTGTTGCAAAGTTATATGAGTTTATTACTTTATTACCTATTTCACCTATTGTATAAATAGATCTTCTATCTGGCGTTTCTACTAGTGTAGCAGCATCTTTTTCACATGCAGCAATAAATCCTTCTATTGGTACATCATATTTAATACCTACTTTTGAATCACAAAAAGTAATATCCGTTGCATTAGAAAATGTTGATGATATTATTGTTAGATTATCTTTTAAATTATCATCTTTTAACCAAGATATAAAATTACTATCTTTTTCATAACTAAAACATCTATATGCATATTCTTTTAGTTCTTCTTCTATTAAAGATACTATAGCTATTTGTCTTTCTATGCTTTCATTTTTTACATTAGTTAATGTATTACTACTATTTACTAATTTTTTTAATTCTTCTTCATTAAATAAAAATGAATAATTTTCTAATATACTAGTAATACCAGATAATACTTTACTAATTAATTTACTTATATAATTGTTATTAGTATTTTTATTAAAATATCTCATATTAACACCTATAATTATTTTAACATAAAATAAAAAAGATATTATCTTTTTTATTAATATTTTAATTCTTGATTTATACTTATAATATTTGAATTTAAATTATTAAGTCTTTTTAACTCATTAACAGTAGTATTTAATTCTCTTGCTATTGAATATAATGTATCTCCTCTTTTAACTATATATGTATTATTAGTAGGTACTTCTTCTATAATTAATGTTTGCCCTATTTGTAAATTATTACCATCCAAGTTATTTAATCTTTTTAAATTGTCAATAGTAGTGTTAAATTGCCTAGCTATTGAATATAATGTATCCCCTCTTTTAACTATGTATACATTATTATTTTCTTTAATAGTTGGTATTTTTAATATTTGACCAACATATAATTCATAATCAGTTAGATTATTATAATTAATTAAATCTGTGACACTTATATTGTAATTATCAGCAATAGTAGATATAGTATCACCTACTTTTACAGTATAGTTACTAATAGGCATATTTTCATCTATAATTATCTCTTCTTTCTTAGCAGGTATTTTTAAATTTTGACCAATGCTTAATATATTAGAAGTTAAATTATTTAAAGTTTTAATATCATTTATAGTTGTATTGTATTTAGATGCAATAGAATATAATGTATCTCCTCTTTGTACTATGTAATTAATATTAGAGTTAGTATTATCGGTAAATCCAGGTATTACTAATTTCTGATTTATTCTTATTAAATTATTCTGTAAATTATTAGCAGATTTTAAACTATCTACACTTACATTAAATTTTTTAGCAATAGAATATAAACTATCTCCACTTTTTACTACGTATATACTATTTTCTCCTACTTTATCATAAGGTACTCCTATATATGTTAATATTGCTCTTACTGTTGCTTCTGCTAGATCTTGCCAATTGTTTTTTATGAAATTAGCGTCTTTTGCGTTATCTACAAATCCATATTCTATTAATACAGGTTCTGTCCTACCAGTATTTCTATGTATAAAATAATAATCTTTAGAAGGATCAGATGGTAATCTTCTTTGATACCATTTTCTAATACTCTGTCCTTCTTTACTTAATTCTTCTAATATTAATTTAGATAAAGTATCATTATTTCTAAGTGCATATACTACTTCTGCACCTGTACCACCACCTGCATTTAAATGATTAGAAAGAACTATTACATCATTATTATTACCAAATGCATTTAATATTCTTTTAACTCTATCATTAGGAGATATATATTCATCAGTAGTTCTTGTAATAGCTACTGGTACTCCAAATTCTTTTAAACGATTATAAATGTAGTTAGCTATCTTTAAATTATATTCTTTTTCAATGATATTACCAGTAGCACCCGGATCACTTCCACCATGTCCTGCATCTATAACTATCTTCTTACCATTCATTATTATCACCTATATTAATATATGAAAAAAGCACAATTATGTGCTTTTTATTTTAAGATTGCTTTAAAGTATGTACTTAATTCTATTTTTACACTATCACCCGGTTTATAAAATACATTTTTACTTGTATCTAAATACTTATCTACTTTATCATTTTTAGGTAATATATACATACTACCTTCAGGAAGCAAATAACACTTATTATCTAGTTCTGTTTGAACACTAAATAATAATTCATTATCTTTGTTTTTATTAATTGGTAGCATCTCATCAGTTAATTGATTATTTACTAAATACCATAAGAATATATCTTTACTCATACCATATTTTTGTAAAACTTTACCTTCTTTTGCACGCAATCCAATATACATATAATTAGGTAAAATAGAAAGTTCTTCTCTAGTATACCAATCATTATTAATATCACGCATTTTTGTCCATGTTAAATCTTTATTAAATCCATATAGATTTGATAGAATTACTGTTCCATCAGTAGTTAATATATCATTAGCAATAATATTATAGTAACGCGTACTAACTACATGATAATAAGTAGTTTCTTCCATAATATATTCAATCTTAGTAACTGATACTACTTCTTTTTTACCATTTTTATCTATCTTTAAAATTCTAGTTCCAACATGGAAATCTTCTTCATTATCAACTGAAACAAATTCATTCTTATCAACAGAGAATACTCCATGCCATCCCCTTGTATTTAATACAGTACCATCAGAGAATGTATTCTTTTGATATCCTTTTGTTTTACCTTCTTTTTCTATCCATATAGGATATTCTTCTATCATTTTACCAGTTTCATAATTAAATACTAATAATAAATCATCATATCGAACATCTTCAATATTTTTATAATCTCCATTTGCAAGTAATACTTTAGTACCTTTTATTAAACAAGTTGTACTAGCAGTTGCAGTTATTACAATATCACCAGTTACATTATTTATTTTAACTTGGCCATTATTTTGAGAATAAGTATAGTCAGTACCAGCAGTTAATGTTTGTCCACCCATTGTAACAGTTATATTATTAGGAAGACCTGTCAATACTCCTGATGCTGATAATGTTGCTGTATATGTTTGATGATATATAGCATAATTATTTCCATTTGAATTAAGATTAGTTAAATTATTGGTAACAGTATATCTCCATTTAAGAGTAGCATTATTAGATTTTGATGCATAACCTGTATTATTAGTTGCAGAATTTACATAACTACTTCCACTATTACCTGAATCATCAATTGCATAAACTACAATATAATATGTTCCTTCTGAAAGTCCAGTAAATGAATAAGATGTTGCATCCGTACCAGTATAACTACGTACTAGAGTATTCGAACTATTATAAAGATTAATCATATAATGATCGACACCACTTATTCCATAGTCAATTAAACTCCATGTAGCAGTAGCTGTACCTTCAGTCTCACCCATTGAAAAATTAACATTACCTACTACCGGCGGAATAGTATCCGTAACAGTAGTATTTTGATTAACTAATAATGTTATACTATCAACTGTAATACGTGGAATTCCACTAGAATTTAACGTAATAGTTGTTGTTTTACTATCATTTACAAAAGTAGCATTAGAACTAGCCTTGACATAAAAGTCATAAGTTTCTTCGCTATTTGCATGAATTGTTAAATTTGAAATAGCATTACCAGAAGCATTAACAATCTCAAAATTACTATCAGATATATTTATATCAAAAGTTCTATCATATGTATAAGTACTAATAACATCTAATGTAAATTTAGCAAGATTATTAGTTCTTAAATTACCTTGTTTTGGGGTAACACTTGCTAATAACTTAGCTTCTTGTACTACTTCATTATTAACTTCAGATGCAATTTCTGTTACATAAGTAGCATTTGAATCATTAGCATTTAAATTAACAATAATATTAAATGTCTTTGTACTACGTGCACTAATTACATCTCCATTATTAATACCATTAATTGAAATATTTAAATTACTACCATCTTGTACTCCATCAGTACGTGATAAACTATAATCTAAATCAACACCAGTATATGTATAATCATAAAAAGTATTATTAACAATAGTAACTAAATAATTAGCAAAAAAATCATTATTTGTACCATTAAATGTTATATTAAAGTTTACTTCATTATTCACAATAGTAGGTGAAGCACTATTAGATACATTAGAACTATCTACTAAATCAATACTTCTAATGAATAGTTCTCCATTACCAACTAAAGATAAATTAGATGTAATACCTAATTCTTTATTATATGCTGCATAACCAATTGTAATAAAAGAAAAAACTAGTATAAAAATAACATTTATTATTATACTAATTTTATTATTCTTCTTCATATTCATCACCAATCACTTGATATACCCAAGCCACATCATTATTAATTAAAACAAATATACTATAATTATCTCTTAATTCAACATAGTTAATTGGCATTCTAACCTCACTATGTGCATCCAATAATTCTTCGAAACTATTTACTTTAATAACGTTATACTTAGATAAATTATTTATATTATCGCTATTAACAATAATACTATCATATGTACTTAATATCTTATTAATTTCTTTATGATAGTCAGAAATCATTTTACGCTTTCTAACTATATATTTTATCATATTTATAATAGTTATTAAAGCAAATAATAATGAAATTATTCCTAAACATCTTAATATAATATAGCTAAAGCTTTCTGATACTTTTTTATCATAAACTATTTTACCACTACTTGTAGATGATTCATTTGTATTAATAGATATATCCACAGAACTTTGTGTTAAAGGAATATCCATTTTTAAAACATTACTTTTCTTTAAATGATTGCAATTGTTATTACATACAACAACACTATCATCATCAATATAAGCATCTAAATCAATGATCATTTCTACATGTAAAACACCATCTATAGCTAAACCATATTCTTTTTTAAAACTAGATAACAAATCATTATATTGTTGATAATCTAATTTAATATGTTGATTGGCACTAACATAAGTCGAATCAGAAAATACATTTTCTTTTTCTTCTAAATTATAATCTTTTGACCAATACTTGCCATCATCATTAACCTTATTAGCCAAAATAGAAGCTTTAACCTTGTATTTATAACTACCTGTTAAAGATTCATCAAAATTAATTTTATAATTAAAATCTACGTCTATATAATCTATTAAACTACTTATATATGTAATACCTTTACCTAAATAATCTGTTTCAAAAAAATTATTTTTCTTAAGATAAACTTTGTAATCTATTGGATTATTAGCTTCATTATAATTAATTACTACTTGTTCAAAAGAACTATCTTTTCGAGTTAATAAGAAACCACCTAACAGCAAAAATAAGAAAGTTATTATTAAATAACTAACTAATGTTAAGTGTAACTTTTTATTCATAATAACTTCCTCCCTCTATTATTCTTTGTTGAGCGCCTCCTGTAATAAAATTGTAGGAAAACCAATAAACTTTATTTTATTAATGACAATACCTTTCACATCATTATCTAAAACAACATTATCATCTACAATTTTATTGTTATCTCCTTTTGTTCTAAATGCTATATGTCCATCTGAATAATACTTATCAACAACACGGTGAGTTATTACCGTATCATTATGTTGATACGCCAAAATATCCCCAATATTTACCTTATCAGCATCTTCTTTTGTATATTTATATACTAATACTGCATCTCCTCTTTGATAAACATCTTTCATAGAATTCGATCCAATAGCGATTAACTGATATCTCAAAATACCAGAAATTAATACAATTAAAATAGATAATATAAAGAATACTGGATAAGTTATTAACTTACGATATGTCTTTATAATTATTTTATCTTTCTTTTCTGCATGTATTATAGCTCTACTGACCACATTATAAACAATAAACGGATACATTACACCCAATACAGCTGATAAATAATTATCAAAATTAGGATAAAATGGAACTATAAATATAAATGTTTCCATTAAAATTCTAATCAATAATGATGGTAAAATACTAACATTATATGTTAAATAACTATATAATATCTCTTTAAAAGAAAGTGGTAATATTGTTACAGTAAACAATATAAATAATCCTTCTAAACTATTTATATCGGAATAACTATATTCTATAATAATACCTAATACAATATAAAGAAATGTAATAATAATTACTGGCCATCTATTATCTGAACTATTCTTACATACCAGGTAACGAATAATTTCTTTAAAAACAATTAATAATATCACAGGTATAATATTTTTAATAATTGCCAATGGTGTATGAGCAAATGGTAATCTAACAAAACCAATTAATAGCCCTAACCCATAAATAATTATCAAATATGATAATAAAGAAATTATTACCATTCTTAATGTACCTGCTCTATAATATGTTTTATCCCTTGGAAAACGAAAGATTAACAAAGAAATTAAACTCAGTAATCCAAAGAAAGATAATTGTGCAACATTAATATCAAAATTCTTTCTATATAGACCTATTATTATGACAAAAAACAATATTAAAACTTCAATTAAATAAACAATTTTAATATTTTTTTTCATATAACCTCCAATTATATTATGAGGTTATTATGATGCTTGTGTATATGTTAATGAACTTGTTAAAGTTAATTGAGCATCAGTTGCTGGTAAATCAGCTGCATCATCTGGTAAATAGTATTCAACTCTTACTTTTACAGTAGCTGTTCCAGTAGATTTAGCTAATGCAATTGAAAGTGAATTATTTGTTGCTGTATATTCAGTACCATTATAGAAAACGCTATAATGAATATACTTAGCTTGATCTGTACTTAATCCAGCTAAAGTAAGCCCTGTTAAGTTAGCATCAAAAGTTCCTTCATTTTCAACAGTTACTGTTGCTTCATATATTTCTTTTGGTTGTAATGTAACAGCATAAGTTAATGTTGTACCAGTTAATGTATGACTAGACGCAGCTACATATCCTGTTCCAGTAGTCTCAGAATATGATGTATCATCAAAATGAACATCCCATTTTGCTGCCTTAGCAGTAACAGTATTTCCTTCAATTGCTAATGTTGTCGTATAAGACGTAATAGCGAAACCAACTGACATTGTTACAATTGCTGCAATTAATGCAACAATAAGCATTTGTTGTCCTTTCTTATTTCCTTCCATATTTAAATCCTCCTTATTTCATCTATTTATAATAATTGCCATTTTGGCAATTTATTATACCTGTTTATAATTTAGTGCTATGCTTAAATTTAGCACATGGTCTTCTGTTGGAAGACTATCAGCGTTAGTCACAGTTGTAAAATAATTAATATATACTTTAATATGTTTTGTAGCTCCTGCTGCTATGATTGGCCCATTACTAAATACTTGCGATGCAGAATATACTTGACCATCATATTCAATATAATAATTCAAATATTCGAGTTCCTCACTTGATAACGTTGGTGTTAATGCTATACTTTCAAGTTGAGCATCAAAAGTACCATCATTCTTAACATCAAATTCTGCTGAGTAAAACTCATTTGGTGATAATGTAACATTATATGTAAATAATGTATTATTCAAATTGTGTGTACCTACTACACTTCCAGTAGTTTCATTATATGAATTACTATCAAAATGAACATTCCATGAAGCACTCTTTACTGTTACATTACTTCCATTTATTTCTAATAATTGTGTATATGATGTAAGCGCAAAACCAATTGACATGATTATAACCGCTACTACTAACATTACTATAATAAAATCACTATTCTTCTTATTCATACACTACCTCTATTTTCATAATAATACATTTTCTTTGCTTTTTCAATATTTTTTTACACTTTATGTAAACCAATTTACGTAAAATATATGCTTTAAAATCATTACTATATAAAAAAGTACAATTACTTACATAATTGTACCTTAATTTTTTTAATAAACATGGGTATCATTACCACAATATTAAATGCTATAAAATATAGTATAAGCATTAATATTGGATTTAATAATTGTAAATTCATAGACGTTAATTTAGAAGCAATACCTTCAAATATAGGTACACCACCTAAATCTTTATATAACATAAAATCAAAATTAAATATAAAATCTATTGGTATTACAATTAATGATATTATTACATGAAATATATATCCATTTAAAACAGTTTTAAAATCTGTATCCACATAATTAGTAACAATTAATAATAACCCTAAAAATACCATTAAAAAATGCCATATCATTGAATAAAATGCTCCAAAAGATAAAAATGGATAATACTTAAATGCATTTAAGAATAACATAGTAGCAAAACCACCTACTATACCACCAGTACATAACCAACATTCTGCATACTTCTTTATCTTACCCTTACCAAAACCAGCTATTAAACCTGCAAGCATAGGAATAGAACAAGTATCAAATGGTAATAAACCAGTATTAAAAGATCCAGATAACTTAATATCATATACTGATTCCCAAGTAGTTTTACCAATATAAAATAATATTAAAAATATACTTATACCTCTAATTATTTTTAATACCTTTTCTTTAGAACTCTTTCTTAAACTAATTAATAATATAACCATCAATATAACTGATATTATTAAATATAACTTCTGAGCAAAACCACCATAATCTTGTCCAGTATAACCAACTATATTATATTTATATTCAAAGAAATTATAATTACCTCTAAACATACCATCACCAATTATAGTATAACATATTACATATATAATGAATATGTCAAAATTTTTTAAACAAATAAAAAGAGCTCAAATAGGATTAGTAGATATAGTATTTACTCATTTACCAAATAGCATACCAGATAACTTTGATACAATTAAAATAAAAAAATTACATGATATTCTTGTAACAAATATAGAAACAAATGAAAGAATAAATAAAAAAGATTTAGAAACATTACCACTAATACTATTACCATTTAATGCAAGTAATAGAAAAAACTTTAATAAATTTTGTAATACAAATAATATAATAATACATCCATTAATGGAAATAGGTAATGATTTAATAATAGAAGATTGTGCACAAAATGGATTAGGAGTAGGATTAGTAGTAAAAGAATATGTACAAAATAAATTAGATAATAAAGAACTATTTGAATTAAAAACTACATTCAATATAGAAGAAAAAGATCTTGTATGTCTAATAGAACATACAAGACTAAATAATATAATTATTAAAAATTTTATTAAATTGTTAAAATAGCTATGAAAAACATTTTCTCATAGCATTTTGTATTGAAATTACTTATTTTTGACTTTTAATTCACTATCTGGAATAAAATCTTTGACAATATGGTTATTCCTATCATGGCTTCTATTAAATTCTTCTGAAAGCAATCCATGTCCCCTTGTGCCATCCTTTGTAATAACTGCAGCTATATCTAATCCATCAGTTTTTTTAGCAGATGGGTTTCTTCTCAAATACTCATGAATGTACATATCTTCGTTAACTGGTGACTTTCTGTTTCTAGCTATTCTATTTTCCATTTTTTGTCCTCCTCCCTTTGCCAGATTTTTCATTTAATATCAAACAAAGGCAAGGCATTTTAAACTACTTGAAATTTTTAATATTATAATATACAATTAATGTACAAGTATTTTTGTTGTGTGATGCTTGTTTGCCTTTCTTTGATTATTAAAAGAATGGCTTTTTTTGTGGCTTTTTTGCCACAAATACATATTATCACAAAATTTAAAGGCATAACGTTGCGGTTGCAACATTAATAGAGAATTCGTAAACTTTACAATGTGGTCTTTATGTACATGGTAAGTAAAAAGATTACTAAATTTTATTAAATTATTAAAATAAGTATCAATCTTTATAGAAGACTGATACTTTTATTTCATTATCATTTAATTTATTATCAGGTGCAGGCATAACTAAGAATTCACAACTACTATCATACATTCTACCTATATTATTATATATATCAAATAAGTTAACATTATTACCCACCAATAAAGCAATGTATTTTTTTCTAGATTCTTTAACAATATTTATATTATTATCTAAATCATTATAATCAAAACAAATATAATTCCAATTACCAGATTTATAAAAGTATTTATATGTTTCATTGTCATCTACTATATCCTCACTTGGTAATTTAATAGCTTTTATTACATCATTAATATCCGTACTATCATTAACTATTATATTAGCATCCACATCACTAACTATATTATTTTTATCACATATATTTAATAGTAACTCTTTATCAATACCATTAACATTTAATACTATAGATTCAATCTTATTCATATTACCTCCTAAAATGTATATATTGTTGGAGATGCCATACCTTTTTTCCTATATTCATCAGGTATTCTTTTATTTAAATACTTTGAATCAATTTCAACACCTTCAAAAGCATATCTATCTCTCTCAGGAACGTAATACCATCTATCAACTCTATATACTTTCTTTATTACACCATTAACTACAGCTGCAACCGTCTTTATATCATTAACTCTATTTTTGCTTAATGACCATGCATATCTAACAGTTCTATATATATCATTATCATTGTTCTTTATATACTCCTCACGTATCTTGATTAATAATAATTTATCATTTTTATCAATATCATCTACTTTTAATTTTTCTAATCCATAAATACTCTCTACTTGATTAACATTTATAGGACCATAATCATTACTATTATGACCACTTTGTATATTAGTAAGATTATTATATTCATCAATTAAAGCAGCTTCAACTTGATATGCAGTATATTCATCATTAATACCATGTCTATGAATAACTGCAATTACATCAAGTCCATCATTTTTTATTTCTCTAATTAAAGATATTTTATCTGATATCTCCTCATCCTTAGATTCATATCTTTCAGATAAATTAATATGAGAAAACACTCTATTACCTTTACCCTTACCTATATAAAACACTTTACCATCTCTAGGGTCAATAAGTTTATACACATAATACTTTAAATTATCTATTGCTTCTTTTGAAAATTCTTTTACCATTACTACACCTCATATAGATTATAACATATATTAAGTGATAGTTTTATTTTTTAAATTTTTGCTCTCTTCAGTTAGAAGAGTTTATGAAAATACATATAAGTGTTAATGTAAAAGTTAATGTAAAAACTTTTATATTTCAAATACTACATCAGCTTCATCGCATTCATCATCTATAGTTTTATTTTCTATATCTTTATAAATTATATCCATTCTTGAATTGTGTTCTAAAAAAATATTTGCAATATAATTTCTAATTTGATTTTCAGAGAATTCATTTTCTAATTTGATTTTACCTGATGAAGAACAGACATCGTGATCAAGAATATATATATAATCAAATAATAATTCATATTGGTAATTTAATTCATCATATATTTCCTTCCATGATATTTCTTTTGCATCTAATGTACTAGATGACATCAATCTATTAATTGTTTTTATTATTTTATCAATATAAAAAGGTTCCAGTATATTTAAATAGTATCTTAACATATCATTAAGATTGTTTGTGTTTCCATCATGAACAAAAGAGTTTCTAAGTATATATATCCTATATAAATAATCTTCAATTTTGTTTACTGTATCATTTATGGATGAAGCAACTATTTTATGATTTGAAAACAATTTAATATAATTATTTAATTGATACTTATAATAATTATTTTTTATTTTATCAACCTTTTTTTGTAAATCTTCTGAACCACTTTGAATTATAAAATCCTCAAACATAATACCAATTCTCGAATTTTTTAATAATCTATTTATCTTTTTTCTATAAAAAGCTATGGTCAAAAATCTAGGAACAAATTTTATAACCGATTCAAAACCATTTTTATCAATTGATTTACTTGATATTGTTTCTAAAGAAATCCATTTACTCAAAAATTGATCGTTACTAAAAATATCAAAATTTTTTTGAGAATAATTCATAATATCATATATATCAATTAATATTTCATTATTTGCTTCGTCTAATTTTGCAAAATTGGTATTAACCATATCAATTAACTCATTATTGCCTTGATAATATGAATATTGCATAATCTTCTTAATAGATCCCTTCCATTTGATAATACCCATTTTTTTACTAACTATTAATATTTTGTTAACTATATCAATACCAATTTGGCTATTAGTGTAAAATTTTAAAAGATTAAATATAGAATTTATTCTATTCAAATTTTCTTCTATTTTATAAATAAAATCATTCCAATTAAAGAATATGTGACAATATTCTAAATTATCATCCATATCTAAAATATTATATTTTTTATTAATTTGAGAACCCTTAATTATTTTCTGTTCTTTAAATTGGCTTTTAATAAAATCTATATCTCTTTTTGTAGTATTTTGTAATGGAATAAATATGTCAAACACATCGTTTCTGGGATTCATTAGAAAAATAAGAAAATCAGATAAATTTTTAAACTTTTTATCTTCTAAAACATCATAATAAAAGAAGCTTATCATATAGCTAATATAGCCGAATGAATAACCCATTGACAATAATTCATTAATATATAAATCAATTAGAAAATCTAATTTGTTATCTGATATTTCTTTTCCATTTATTATATCTAAAATTTCTTTTTTTAAACATTCAATATAAGTAATTTTATAAATTTTATAAATTTTCTTATAGTAATTTTTGGTTTCATTAATATTTATTTTAGAATTATCTTCTGATATTTTTTTCGTATATGTTAATAGATTTAAATATAATCCATCGTCGATACTTTTCAATATAAAATCCTTTTTTAAATAATTATAAAAAGAATTTATTAGCTTAAAATAATTATTATTTGTTTTTTCTTTAATTTCACATAATGATATTATTTCTTTCATCCCAAATGTAAAGCACATACAATCTGGCAAATTTAACAATGCATTATTTTTTGCAGTTACATCCATTAATTTGTTTACTATAAAATTTGTTTGCCAATTTGATTCACTAAAATTAAAATGTTGAGTTTTATTATTTTCTTGCAAATGATATATCATTTATAACACTTCCTTTACCACTAAAAAAAACGCCACTGCAAAAACTTCTTAATAAAGCCTGTACTAGCGCCTCTTCTATTACCTTTATTATATCACATTAATCTTATCATAGCCAAGTTTTTTAAAACATTTTAAGGTAATATCTGGTAAAGTATATATCCTATAATCTTTATTTGATATCATATGTGGTTCATATAAATTTCCTTGTTGAATGAAAAATGGTTGTTTATACAAATTGCCATAAGAATTTCTAAATAATAACGCTAACTCACCACTAAAGGTATTACATATTTTACTATCTTCTAAATATGCTATATCAATTACTATAATATCATTTTTTAAAATTTTTCTATCATAGCAATAACTATAATTAACAAATTTGCTATCAACTATATACTTTATAGATTCAACATCACAAAGCATTGTATTTTCTTGAGCAGTAGCACATATATTTAATTCATTTATATCAGCATTACCTATGTTCTTAATATAAAACCTTAAATATTTATATTTATCCTTCTTTAATACTTCTTTACTATAATGAAACTCTACATCTTTTTTATCATTTATTGATGTTTTAAAATCAGTCATAAATAAACAAATATCTGGTTTTTCTTTAGAATCCCATTTTTTATCTTCAATATGTAATTCTGCTTTATTTAAAAATTGTTGCTTTCTTTCTTTTTCATTTTCTTGTTTTTCATTATATTTCCTATCACTATTTCTGAATACCATCTGTATTAAAGTTGTTATGAATAACGTGATAAGTGAAGCAACAATTGCATTATTATTAATAAAACTAAATATATCTTTCATTTAAACCTCCATTAATGCAAAAAGATATCATAGTAATGATATCTCAACTATAAAATATTATATCATATTTATTAACTCTTTTAAATGCTTTTGTAATTTTTTATCAGCACAATAAACATAACAGCCTTTCATTCCTCTGGTCATTAAAGTTCTATACGTATTTTTAATAATTGAATCGGCGATTTTATTAGCCTTTTCTATTCCTTGTTCTCTTGCTATTTTATTTATGCCTTTTAATGATTGGTCAGTACTTGCTCTTTTTATATAATCAGTAACTATATGACCATTTTCATATCTCATATCATCACCAATTATAACTCCAATATAGTCAAATTCTAGTCCTTGGCATGTATGAATACATCCAATTTCATTTACTGAATTTGAATCTATTGCCCATGTTTGAGAATTGCCTAAATTCCAACTCATTTCAAAATTGTATTCAGGTATTACTATATCATGAATATTACTATTATTTTTACCTTCACTAATCCAATCCCAACAATACCCAGCTACAATTCTAGATTTATTATTAACTTCATTTTTTTCTTCAATAGCTTTTCTCATTTCATTTGGATCATCAAACACTTTAAAGTCATAATCAAATCCATCAATATCAAAGTTAGCTGTTTCTTTTATTTCTAATATATTATTTAACCATGCTATATAACCATCTGATCCATTGCATCTAAATTGACTATCTAATTCGTAAGTGTATACTCCTGCTCCTAATTCATTAGCATACTTTTTGATCATATCTTCACTACCAATATCCTTAAGTGTTACTTTTTGATTTTCATCAATAAAGAATATTGAAAACTTAGCAGCATTAATTATTTCTTTTACTTGATTTTCACCCATATTACTAAATAATCCTGATTTTTCATTTAATCTATGAGCTTCATCTACTATTAAACAATCTAATTTATTTCTTTCTTCATCAATAAAGTTACCTGATCCTTGAAATAAATGATTTATATATGTTTGTGTATAATTACCTCTTAATTTAGCAGAAAATACATTTCTTGGGGCAGCATTCTTTGTCACATAAAAACATGTCATATTTCTATTATTTAATTCAACTAACAAGTTAATTGCAAGAACTGATTTTCCTGTACCAGGTCCTCCTCTAACAATCATTACATTTTTCTTATTACTTGAAACTGTATCAATTGCACTACTTAATGCATACTCATATATAATTTTTTGGGCATCAATCATATAAAATTCTTTATTACCCTTTAACATACTTGCTAATGAGTCTTGTAACATTTTAGAAGGCCTAATTCTGCCATGATCTATTTCATAAAGTATATTACCATCATCACCAGTTTGTATATATCTTTTAATGAAATCTCTCAATTTAATAACATCATTATGTCCAAATAAAGGAGCTCTATTTGTATACTCCTTATAACTATTGCTTAATAAGGTATCATCATCTTCAAAATAATAATTGTGCAAATAAGCACAAGGTACTACATTAATATCTTTTATTTGTACTGACTCATTATAATCTCTAATTAAATTAGCATAAGTCATTGCCTGATATGATGGATGATTAACATCTCTTAAACCACCACCAGTATATGTATTAACTTTATATATACCATCCAAATTATCTACTTCAGTTGCTTTATCCCATTGTTTTAATTCTATAATTACAACATTAGATTTATTATTGTTATATCCGGACATCATAAAATCAATTCTACAACCGGTTGGAGGTATATTATATTCAATAGCAATACCAGTATTATTAGGTATTTCACTATCACTTAATACTCCTCTCATATATTGCATAGAATTCTTCCATGAATTAAATTCAGGAGGGCTTGGTCTCCTTTTAATTTTCTCAATATACTTATTTCTAATCTTATCAGCAATTATTCCTAAATCTACGTCATTAATAAATCCTGATTTTATTCCTTCATATACTAACATTCATACCACCTATATATTATTATTTTTAATATCTAGTTCTAGTAAATTCAATGCATTAATACCAATATACAAAACCTCTTCTTTTTTATATTTTCTTTCATCTTTGTTTATTTTAGCCAAATTAAATATATACGTTTTATCATTCAATTTCATTTTTTTAACAATATCTTTGTAATCTTTATATAATTCCAAGATAGCAAAATTTAATTCTTCATCTGTATGCATTTTACCCTCCTACAACTTATTATATTTCGTACTCTTTCCTTTTGCTTTCTCAACAGGATATTTCTTGGCTGTCTTTTCCATTTTATCTAAAACTATTTGTTTAGGGTCAACACCTATTTTATCTGCCATTAATATGCAATAGTTAATAACATCAGCAAGTTCTTCTTTTACTTCTTCAATATTATATTCATTACTCCATTGAAAGCATTCTAATAGTTCACCAGCTTCAATAGAAATACTTTTAGCTAAATTTTCTGGGGAATGAAATTGGTCCCAATCTCTTTCTTCGTTAAATTTTTCTATCTTTTCTTGCAATTCTTTCATAACGATACACCTCAATTTAATTATAACATAAAATTACAGTTTAACCGTAATTTAGACTATAAATAGTTTTTATCCGTTCACCTCAGTCATCACAAAAAACCGACAATACAATACAAAACATATGTAAAATTGTACAAGCCAAATTATAGATTATAATTTAAAAACGCTTCATATAAAAACATTATCAATGTGATTTTATCAGTTAGTATAGATATATAATCAATTAAAAAAATGGTTTTTCAACCAATTTTAAATTTTTTTGTTACTAAATTTTTATATCGTATGTTGATTTATGCATGCTTATTATCAATTTTTGTTATTATTATTGCTCTATTATCATCAGTAAATTTTATCGGTTTATATTGACCCGCAAAAAAGTATCTATCCCCGTTATTATATCTATAGAATAAGAATAATTTAGTATGATTATTATAGCCAATTATAATATCTCTACATATTTTATTAGGTAAATGCGAAAACTGG
This sequence comes from Bacilli bacterium, assembly GCA_017428495.1. GTDB lineage: Bacteria > Bacillota_I > Bacilli_A > RF39 > UBA660 > CAG-1193. The sequence goes on from JAFRQS010000030.1 coordinate 140,963, forward strand.
AGATTATAATATACATCTGCAAACTTTTCTGTTTCTAGATAATATTTCATTTGTGAATTTCTAACAATCCAATTGTTATCATATGTGCCATCTTTTATCTGACTTTTAATAATTAAAAAATCATTTGTCTCGTTATAATACATACCCTTTTGGACATTAAAATTATTTGCTAATGCAGAAATGTTCATCGCGGTTAACAAATCATTTTCTTCAATTTTATCGATGTTTATATAATCTAATTTGCTTTTGTCATAATCGTTTAAAATATCAACAGCAGTTTTTAAACCAGAATTATGGATAGCAATATATTGTTCTCTCTTTTGATCCAAAAAGTATTGACTACTGAGAAATCTTGCAATGTCGCCATCATAATCTAAAGCCTTAATTTTTGAAATAAAATTATTAATTCTATTTTTATATTGCTCACCCATATTATTAAGTAAAATAATTTCGTTTTCTAAAATTATTTTTTTTAAACTCATATTATCCTCCAATATTAATATTTCTAACCGGTATGGTTTCGATATTAGATAAATCAACATCATAGTGAACATTTGAAATGCCATCTGGAATATTACCAATTTTTGGCAAATCATCTGCATCATAAAATTTAATTTCATCATATACTTCAGCCAGTATACAAGCAATTCCATTATAGTTTCCATTTATACCTAATTTCTTCATTTGCTTTTCTAAATTAATTATTTGTTCACTATTTAATAATTTCATAGTGCTTAAACACAGGTCATATAAAGACATGCCAACTTCCACAGGTTTTAACACTAATGACGCAACATACACTTTTAATCGTGGTCTATATATTTGATCGTGACTAAACGTGTGTTTACGGAAATCTTTAACAGTTGTCTTTATTTCAATCTTAACCCTATCATTAATTTCTACATCATGTTTACATAAAAAATTATTGTGCCATAGAGAATATATGTTATCATCTAAATTATGCATATAATTCAGTAAAGCCAATTCACCGTATAGCCCGATTTCAGAAGCACTATCCCTGATTGTTGATGAATTAAAAATTGTTTCTAATGAATTAAACAAATTTAACATTTCATCTGCTGAAAGGGCTTTGTTTTGTTTTAAAAACAAATAGTTACAAACTCTTTTGAAATGTGCTATATTTTCTTCATCACTTTTTTTGCAAATCAATATATGGAATATACCAATATCATTATTATCTATACTAAGTTTAATATTGTTTTTCATGCAAAAGAAGTCATTATCAAATGATAAACTATTCACGTTATTACCATTGCTTCTTACTAAGATAGTGCTATATCCTTCATTATTTGTGCATGTTACAGCATTTGTGTGATTTAGTTCATCAACGCTGATATCAGTTATATATTTATTAAAATCTTCTTTCATTCAAACTCTCCTGTTACATAATTGGTCCAAATTTTATCATATGGATAATTAATTGTCAAAATCGGGATTATATCACCTTTATCATTTTCCTCAGTATAAACATTATGAATTTGCACATTTAGTTCATCATTATAAATTGCTTTATCGCCAGGATAATCATTACTTACTTGATAACTTTCCGGCAATTCTTTAATAGCCATACCGTTTGCAATTGTGCTACGGAATTCGTTTTCACCATCACGCATTTTTACCAATACAAATTTGTCTTCTATAAAATTATTATCTATAGCATCTATAATTATTCTAAAGACGAAATCATTTATACTACTATCTCGTGGAAAAATTAATTTTGATACAACTTTTTCATAAAACTCTTTGAGTGAAATATTAATATAACATTTGTGTTTATGTTTTCCCTTATTACCACCATATAAATACTCTTTTTTTTCGCAATCGTTATTATCCAAATCAAGTAAATATTGGTTTATTATACTATAATTTTTTTGATAATCTTTTTTATTCTCATAGTTAATTGACTTACTATAAGAATATCCTTGTGAAATTGACCCAACACGTATTGTTTTAGAAACCGATTTTCTTGTTAATATCAGTTTTTCATCATTTAATACAAATATTCGTTTCATGCATTGCATTGGCTTATTAGTTTTTAGGAATTCTTCAACTGTCTTCCACAAAAACTCTTCGTGAGTATTTATAGCTACAAAATACTCTTTCATTTCGTTTGTCATATACACTCTGCAAAGATCAAGATATGATTCTTTATATCCAAACCACCTAGCCCTTTGCAATGTGCTATCAATAGGATTTTGTTTAGCAGAACGATAAATATATGTGACTGCTAAGTTTTTAACTGTAATGCCTCTTTCAAGCATATTCCCCCCTACAAGTATCTTATATTTATAATACTTATCGATTCCCTCATCAATATCCTTGTTGCTCTCCTCAGTCGTGTTTATTTGAAATACATCGGTCCTATTTAAGTTCTTTTTAATTTGCTCAATCACATCATTGAAATTTGGATAATAAAACCTAATATTTTCTTTCATATCTATATATACTTTTTCAAACTCATATAGCAAATCGTCATATCCAAATGATTTTGCATCCGACAATATTGTAGTAATATTGTGTAATTCAGACTTTACTCTATCATAAACAGTGGATTGGATTTTAGTTTTTGATGATGGATGTACCAGCATGCTATGCTGGCTATCATCATTTCTGAGTGCTCTTACAGCTGCACCTATTAAGTAATACTTTAATGCTTCACTGAAAGATTTAGGTATCCCCAATTCAAAATCATCTGTATCACTTATTGCCTTAACGAGTGGATTTTTACATGTGTCATGAAAAACTGACGCGCCAGTATAGCCAACCCCTGGTTCAACTAAAACACAAGAATCTGGTGACAAATTATTTAATCTTGTGCTTAGCAAAAGATTAGATTGAGGGGTAGCCGTTACACTTAAATATGTACCTCTTTTGATATAACTAACGCAAGTTAAAATTGATTGACTAATCGTCAATTGTCTGTTTTTGGCACCTGGTGAATATTCATCACCTTCATCATCAACTATTAGAGAGGCAACATCATTTAGCGATGAAGTTAATTTTTCTAAATTGGCTAGATTTTGTTCGCTTGTTGCAGATTTGTGTTTTAAAACCATTAAAATAACTTTACATCCATTATTTATCTGTTGCTTTATTTTAGCACTATCAGCATTATTAATATCCATGATAAGAATATCATCATTGTTATAGAATTCTGATCGTATTCTATCTTTATTTTGCGTTAGTAAGTTATTCTTAGTACCACCAATAACATAAGCTATATCATACCCGTTATCAAATGCTAGCGCTATTGATGATATAAAAAACGCTGTTTTTCCACTTTGTACTTTACCGAGGCATAATACCTTTGTCATATTCTCATATTTGCTATTAGGATTTACAAATTTAGTCAGTGCTTTAATCGAATTTGAAAAGACACTATTTAAACTCTCCTCTGACCAAGTCTCAAGCATATGCTCTTCTAACTTTTTCTTATACTTACCATCGGTTTTAATATTTGTAAGATATTCCGAATTAGCAAAGTCACTATTCTCACTGATTATTGTTTGTTCCATATTTTCACCTACTTAATACTTGTAACAATAGAATTAATAATCTGAATGATTTTGTATGCATCTTTATTTCCGCTGTTTTTTGATGTAATTATTGATATGCAAATTGTAATTACAATTTTTTGCATTAATTCTATATTATCGTTATTGGTTTTATAATTTTCAAAATACGGTAATCCTGAATTAATTTTTAAATCAAACTTGTTGTTTTCTCTTGTTTTTAAATCTATCCAATTGTCGTAGTCATTATTAACAAAATTAACGTAAAAAATGTAGTCAATGTTTGAAATAGATACTATAGTCGGAGTTCTCTCACTGTCACAATCAATATTTGATATATTATTTTTAGGTATATCTGTATTATCAACATGTGTAGTTATAATTTTTGAAATTTCTTCGCTATTAACAGTAGAAAATAATTTGCTAACATTTGTAGATATCTGGTCTTGTTTTTCTTTTGATACAACTTTCTCATCTTTTCTTAATTCACATGATTTCTTAATCAACCAACCGGCTGCCTCTTGTATTTCTTCAATAAACTTTTCTTCTATTTCTCCTTCCCACATTAATTCATCTTTTGTATATGATGGTTCCCAATTATCACCTTTCAAATATACCTCGCCAGTTATCCTTTGATATGAGAATGAGTTCGGTTTCCCTAATAATTTTGTTGGCCTATAGTGCATTTTAATAACTCTACCTTTTCTAAATATATTAAGCCCTGAAAATTCAGTATTTCCAGTAGTTCTAATGCCAATCCAACCTTCAAAACAATACTCTTGCCCATCCACTTCGAATTTTCTGTTAAAAACCGTTTTATACTCAGAGTTATTATCAGGATTAATCCATAATTCTGGGGCTTCGTATAATACAGGTTGTTTATTAATTGTTAGTTCCAAATCACCATTTCTAATATCTATAGCATATATTTCGGATAAAACTCTAATTAATGATTGAACCTTATTTGGAGTTATTTTCTTATTTAAGTTTTTAATGTAAATTGTTGTGAAATGCTCATTCTCATAACATTCATATTGGTCGGCATCAATTGTATCTGGTGCATTAATTGAAATATCATCTACATCCATTTCAATTATATATTTATTTTTAGACTTATACTGTGTAGTTTCAACTGACCAAAAAGAGCCTAAGCATGTTGCTGCAGTTTTGAGCCCCATACCCTTTTCGCTTCTACCTGACTTATCTTCTGGCGGTGAATTTAATTTAACGGCTCTAGAAAAATCATCGACCTCCATACCATAAGCATTATCATGTATTCTTATATATTCAGGATATATTTCTAGATCAACTTTTACTTTGTTTTGTCCAATTTTTCTTAAGATATCTCTGTTTGCAAAAAAACTCTGTGTAGAATTGTCTATAAACTCAGCAATTGCACTTTCTATCTTATATGATTGATTCTTGTATGTGCCTAATATGCTTGAATCGGGTCTAATATCCATTGCCAATTTATTCATTTAATTGTTCCTCCTTATAATTTATCAATTTTTCAAATGATTGTTTAATGACTTCAACATTAACAGCATTCCCAAATTGCTTATATGCCTGCTGATCACATTGATTGCAAACAAAAGCGTCTGGAAAACTCTGCAATCTAGCCGCTTCCCTAACAGTGAGTCTTCGCCTATACTTCCCAATTATTGGAATTTGAACTAAGGCGACTAATGCTGGAAAACAATTTGTGTTTTTTACTCTAATACCTGACGGTCTAAATTGTATTATACCATCCCATAGTGATGTTATTTCTTTTCCACATTGCCATTCAAACTTCCTTTGAGTTTTATTAAACTCTGACAAATAATTATATTTTTTTGCCCATGTATCAATAAAATCTTTGTTTCTCTTATATAATTCATTATTTTTTCTTATAAACTCTTTTTTCCAATTTGGCATTTTGGTTTCCGGTTTTTTTTTGAAATAGTCGTACCATATTGGAAATCCTATTATTTTATCATTAATTCCATTATAAAATTCATCCCAAGCGTTAAGCACATATTTTTCGTGCTCACTAATATAATATTTTTTTGAAACTTTCTTTCTCTCAATTATATTGAATATATCATTATCTTGTTTTGTTTTAAGATTATCAAATTCAATTTTTAAGTCCTTTTTTTTATTATCTGGGTCATATATCCCCAATATAACAACTCTGTCTCTCAATTGTGGTATTCCTAGTTCGTGTGGACTTAAAACTATTGGTTTTTCAGTCAGCCTATATCCGATTTGTTTTAAGTGTTTATAAATAACTTTCCATGTTCGTCCATGATCATGCGTTAAAAGATTTTTAACATTTTCCAAAATAATATATTTTGTCTTGTGATAATTCAAAATGCGCTCTATTTCAAAAAATAATGTTCCTTTTGTCTCATCTTTAAATCCTTTTTGATGTCCAGCCTTAGAGAATGCTTGACATGGGAATCCCGCGCATAGCACATCATGCTTAGGAATATTTTCAACTTTCACATTTCTTATATTGCATTCTGAATTTATCCCATAATTTTTAAAGTATGTTTCTATTGCATATGGATCTATTTCTGATGCAAAAACACATTCTCCACCCAACTGCGTCATAGCTTGGTGAAATCCACCTATACCAGCAAATAGATCTATAAATTTAAATTTTTTTTTCATTAATTATTCACCTTGTTACAATTTATATAGTCATTTAGAAATATTTCAAAATTATTTGGAGTAAATATCCATATCTGTTGCTTTGAATAGTTAGTTTTAATAAATCCCTTCTTATAACCTTCTATTAGCAATTCTATACTTACATAGCATGATCTAGTGGTTTCATGATAAACAAAATTATATGCGTTCCACGCAACCATAATCGGATTGTTATCAAAATTATAGTAGCCAAATATAGCAAAAAATGAATTGTTCGAAGTTGATATATATTTATTTATGTCCGTTTTCCTGACGTTAGTGACCTGAACGCGTCTTATATTTAACTTATTATACCAACCAGCCCCTGTTATGTTTTTATAATACATTATAATTTTATAAATTATTTTATTCTTGGTAATATTTACTTCATATGGAGACGTTTTTACATCACCATTATCAATCAATTTAAAACCACATACATTAATGAATTTTTCAAATTCATTAATTAAAGATGCCTTGCTATATTTTATATCTTCTTTATTTACTACTATTTCATTTCGCTTATTGATATTATAATAATACATTTTATCACCATTCTACACATTTTCTATAATACTACAATAAATTATATCATAAAATTGCGCATTTTTTATTTTTGTAAATAAAAATTTTAATAATTTATGTCATTTTTTATTCTTTAATAACACCAATATATGGTAAGTTTCTATATTGCTCTTTATAGTCTAAACCATAACCTACTACAAATAGATCATCTATTTCAAATCCTGTATAGTCTACTTCTATTTTTATTTTTCTTCTTGCTTTTTTATCTAATAATGTACATATTTTTAATGATTTAGGTTTCATATCATTAATATATTCTTTTAAGAATTTTAATGTATAACCGGTATCTATAATATCTTCTATTATTATTACATTCTTATTTTCTATATTATCTTTAGATATAGATAAATTTAATTCTATTTTACCAGTAGTATTCTTACCATTATAACTAGATACTCTTAAGAATTCTATTCTAGCATTACCTTTATATTTTTTTAATAAATCACATGCAAAGAATACTGCTCCTTTTAATGTACATATAAATACTACTTCTTCATTTTTATATTGTTTATATAGTTCATTAGCTATTTCTTTTATTCTATTATTTATTTCTTTTTGTGTATATAATTTCTTTATCATAAGTACTCCTATCCTGCTACTACAATATCTATTAACTTTTCTATTTCTCTACCATATTCATTAGTAGAGTCATCCTCTAATCCTTTTGTTTGTAATTCATTTGATAAAGCATCTTCAATATCACATATATCCATATGTTCATAATTAGGTACTATTTTATATAATAGTTTTCTTTGTTCTTCTGACATCCATTCATTAATTCTTTGTATTTCAAATGCATTTTCAATTAAATCAGTTAACATTTTAAAGTCTTCATTTTTTACTCTCCAAATAGTATCTATAGATGGTGAAGTTATTTCATTACTAGTTTTATATATAAATCCCTCGTTTTCTAAGCTTATTATATTTTTCATTAATTTTTGTCTTTCTATTATTAATTCTTCTAATGATTTATTTATATAATCTTTTTTTAATAATCTTACTACCATATTATCACCAAATAAATTATATCATACCTATTGATTTTTTATATTATTTATGTAATAATTTAATTGGAAAATAAAAGTCATATATGCTTAAAAATATGGTTTAAGCGTTTCTACCAATTCACCATAAATGAATGGACTATGGCAATTTATTAATACTTCTAGATGGTCTTACATATGAGTGTAAGTTTTTTTATTTTCTAGAAAGGTGTGTGCTTGTGAAAAACAAGAAAAAGAAAGTTAGCAAATTGGATTCTTTCTTTGAGATTCAGAAAAGAAAATCAAATGTTAGAACCGAAATATTTGCGGGGATTACGACATTTTTAGCAATGGCGTATATCTTAACAGTTAATCCAAATAATATCTTATGGGGTGGTACTGCTGATCCTAGATTCTCTAGTGTATTTATTGCTACTGCTTTAGGAGCATTTATTGGAACTTTATTAATGGCATTACTTGCTAAAATGCCTCTTGCTCAAGCTCCTGGTATGGGACTTAATGCAATAGTTGGTACCATTGTTGGTGGTGCAATGGGATTTAGTTACTCTTATGGAAATGCTATGATGTTAGTATTCATAAGTGGAATTGTATTCTTACTATTATCATTCATACCATGTGGTAAGAATAAGAAAGGTGAATATATTTCTTTAAGAGAAAAGATATTCGATGGTATGCCTGCAGTAATAAGAACAAGTATATCTGTAGGTATTGGTTTATTTATTGCATTTATTGGATTACAAAATGCTCATATTATTGTTGATAACCAGTTTACATTATTACAATTAGTTGATTTTAATAATCCAGCATTATGGGTTAAAGGAGGAACAGCATGCTGTGCTACTGTTGCTTTATTTGGTTTAGTTGTAATAGGTGTTTTATCTCATTACAAAGTTAAAGGTTCTGTTATTATCGGTATATTAGCTGCTACTGTTTTAGCTATTCCACTAGGAGTTGCTGATACTAAGATTCTTTCTGGTACTGTTCCAGGAATAAGTTGGAAGTTCTGGGAGAATATTGGTAATTTCTTTGCTGGTAAAGATACTGTATTCTTATCATTATTTAGAGGTGGATTTAATTTACCTGCAGGTTCAGTTATGACATCTATAATGTTAATTATTACATTCTCTATGATTGATATGTTTGATACTATGGGTACAGTTGTAGGATGTTGTTCAAATGCTAAGTTATTAGATGATAAGGGTAAACCTATTAATTATGGTAAAATGATGTATGCTGATAGTATTGCTACTATTACTGGATCATTATGTGGTACTAGTACAGTAACTACATTTGTTGAAAGTGGTACAGGAGTATCTGCAGGTGGTAAAACTGGTTTAACAGCTTTATCTACTGCAATATTATTCTTATTATCAATATTCTTATTACCATTATTTGCATTTATACCTACTGCTGCTACCGCAAGTGCTTTAATTTATGTCGGAGTATTAATGATGAATAATATATTTAATGTTGATTTAGAAAATGTTAAAAATGCTATTCCATCATTTATAACTATAATAGCTATGCCTCTTACTTATTCAATTACTGAAGGTATTGGTTTAGGTATAATATCATTTGTAGTATTAGATTTATTAATATATGTTATAGATTCTATTAGATTTGTTAATGGTAAAACTAAAGAAAGACCTAAGACTGAAGTTACTTTAGTAACTATGATAGTATTTGTATTATTCTTAGTATATTTCTTAGTACCAACTGTATTATAAAAAAAGCACTTATGTGCTTTTTTTAATATATATTTTTATCAGTTATTATTTTATCCATTCTTATATCAAATGGATCTACTTTTATTCTATTTTCATATATTTGTTCTTCAAAACATATACCTATTTTTTTACTATTAGTTTTAAGTGCTCTATCATAATATCCTTTACCAAATCCTAATCTATTTTTATATTTATCAAAACATATACCTGGTACTATAAATAAATCTATATTATCTACTATATCAGTTTCTATTGGTTCATAAATATTATATTTACTTTTAGTAAAAGACTTATTATCTGTTTTATAGAATACCAATGTATTACCTATTACCTTAGGTAATACTACTATTTTATTATCATTTAACGCATAATTTATTAATTCATTTGTTTTTACTTCACTACCTAAATTCTTATATAATGCTATTACTTTAGAATTTTGATACTCAATAGTATTTATTACTTTATTTTTAATAATATTAGATTTAATATCTTTATCTTTAATATTATCTCTAATTATTTTATATTTATTTCTTAATTCATCTTTCATAAATCATTTACTATAATATGCTTAAATGAATTACTATTTACTAAATCTTTTAATTCCTTTGGTAATAGATTAACACTATCTAACTTATCAATATCTACCCATTTATAATAATTAGTATCTGAATCATAATTAACAGATATATCATCAAATCTATTATCTTTTGCTTCTAATTTATATAGTGCGTATAATTCATGATATTTAATCATATCTAATTCAAAAAAATTCTCTATAAATGCATTAAACTCTATTTCATTCTTATCTATAGTTACATGCATCTCTTCTTTTAATTCCCTTATTAAAGTATCCATAGTACTTTCTAATGTTTTAACTCTACCACCTGGAAATATACATGAATTATATATTGGACTTACTTCTACTAATACTTGATTATTTTTTAATATCATTAATCCTGTTCTATAATTTAATTTAACAGTTTCTATCATTAAAGATATATCTTTCATAACATCACCATCCCTACTATTTTCAGTATACTATTGTGTATCTTATTTGACAACAAATATTATTAATGATATATTAAAAATGGATACACTTAAACTAAGTGCTTTCCAAGTTTTGGGAACACCTAATCTACTGATTAGGTGCTATTTTTATCTTGATAAGATGTAGAATACTACAGCAAACAAGAGTAGTATAATTATAAAGAGAGAGTGATCTTTCTTTGTCATAATACCACCACCTTTCCATCTAGAATAGAAGGAAAGCACCTAATCTATGTATCCATATTTCTTATAACAAATATATAATTTATTATCAAATTACAAAAATGTTATTTTTAAGTATAAATATATATAAAAAATACAAATTTAGTTATATAAATTTGTATTTTTATTATTTTATCATTAATATTATCTTATTTTTGTAATTCTAAAATATCTCTCCAGTTTTCTGGAAATCCAATCTTATGCAATATCTTATTAATATCTATACTTGTTAATTTACCTGTTAATAAATCTATTTCATAACCAAGCTCATATATTAATAATCTAAAGTCATCTTCACTAAGCATATATTTAAACATAATAACTAGTGAATATAAATCATTTCTACCATATATGTATTCTTCATTATCTTTTAATATTTTTAATTGTTCATGATACTTATTATTTGGTATAGATCTTTGAGTTTTATAATCATATAATATATCCTCATGTGCACACAAGTTCCTATAATTAGACATTATTGGTAAGAATATACTTAAATCTTCTACATCTATGTTGTAATAACTTGCTATAGCTTTTTTATCTTCATATTTGAGTATCATATATAATTCACTTATAATGCCAAATGATAATACTTTAACTAATATCCACATTGGTATATATCCATAATTAGTTAAATAATGTAATGTTGCTGTATGTTGTTTAGCATTTACTCTTATTTGTCTTTTCATCTTATTTATTACATCTGCTACTTGTCTATGCTTAGTTATATCTGTAGTAAAGTTAGATAATTTTAAATATTCTTTTTCTTTATAACCATATTTGCTTGATAAGTGATAACTAAATATTGATTTTAGGTTATTTTCTACTATAAGTAAATGTTTAAACATAACATTTCTAATATTTCTATCAAACATAAATAATGCATATAATTCATCAAAAGTTGAACCTTCTTTAAATCTTTTTTCATTATTACCTTTTAGAAATACTTGTCTATAACCATTTATGAAGAAATAATTTTCTCTTAGTAATATTTTCTTAGCCTTTTCTTCATCTGGAATAGTAAGCCCTTTATCTTTTAGGATTTCTACTTGTTCATCAATTGTTTTAAATTGTTTTACTTTACTCATAGTATCACCTATTATATAGTATAGCATAATTATAGTAATATTTCTAATAAAGATTTAGATAAAGTGTCAACTATTAAATCTTGATATTTATCAGTATTAAGTAAATATCTTTCATTAGGATTAGATATAAAACCTAATTCTAATAATACTCCTGGTATATTTATTCTTTTATACATATATAAATTAGTCATTTCTTTTATCTTTTTTGTACTATTTAAATTCTTATTAAATGCTTTTTGAAATATTTCTGCTATATCCTTATTTTTTTTATTTATATCATCGTAAAATACTTGTGCACCTTTCCAAGAGCTATGTATCGATGAATTTAAATGAATCGATAAGTATATATCAGCATTTGATTCATTTATTATTTTTGCTCTTTTACCTAAATCACTTCTTTTTCTAAAATATGCATTTTTATCTGATAAATCATAATCATCATCTCTTGTAAGAAGTATAGTAGCACCCATACTTTCTAATTTGTTTTTTAATTTCAATACTATTTTTAAATTTATATCTTCTTCATATATATCTTTATAATATGCTCCCGGGTCTTTGCCACCATGTCCAGCATCTAAATATATTGTTTTTCCAAGTAATGGTATAGGAGTAATTGAAGCGTTTACCACATTAAATATAGTTAATAAAAATATAAATAATAGTAATATTTTTGTTTTATATTTATTCATATTTAATTATATTAAAAAATAATATAAATTTGACTATTTTATTATTTTATGTATAATATGTGCATCAAAAGGGGGATAATTATGGATAATATATTGGATATTGTTTATGAATATTCTATAAATGGTAGAATATTGGATGATACTGCTATAGAAAAAATAATAAGTATTGCTAAAAAAGAATTTAATTTAAATAATGTACATGAGATTGAAAGAAGAAAATCATTTCCTATAACTAAGCATTCCACAATAGCAGCATATAATCATCTTGATCAATCTATAGTCTTATATCCTGCTGCTATAAAAAGAGATTTTCTTTTAAGAGAATATAAGTCAAAGCTTAAAACAGAAAATGAATTAAATAGAGTTGAAAAATGTTTTAGAAAAAATCTTCATATGGTATTTATTATCTTACACGAATTAGAACACGCTAATCAATTTATGCATCAAAGTGATTCTTCTTTAGAAATGCAACTTGTTAATATAGAATTAGGATATATATATGATATAGGAAACACTTTTGATTGTTTTTATGGTGCTACTGATATAGAAAAATTAGCTGAATCTTTTAAACATTATAAAATTTATAAAAATAATTATAGAATTTCTTTAGCTGAAAGATTAGCAAATGCTAATGCTTTGTTAAAAATTCGTGAAATGACTAAAAAAATAGGAAGTTCAAAATTAGAAGAATTATATGACTCATTATTATTGACTTATTATATGTCTAGATATGATAGTAAAGATGATAGTCCTACAAAACGTTTCTTTAAGGCAATTGAACGTGATCATTTACTTACATATATTCTTATTAAACATGAAGATTTAAGTTATGAAGATAGAATAAAGTTTGGTTTAAACTTAACTAGTGATGAATATAAAGCCAATGAGGAATTAGTAAAATTAAAGAGAAGATAAGTTATCTTCTCTTCTTTTTAAATATATCTGAATATATTACTGGTAAAAATATCATATATCCTGTTATAGACATTATTAATCCTTCTAATAAATATGGAGATGTATATATTATTTTAATATCATGATGACCTTCATCTATTTTAAATCCTATAAATGATTCATTTATTCTCTCATATTCCATCTCTTTATCATCTACATGTATATGAAACCCTTTGTTTTCATATGGTATTGTTAGGATAAAATATCCCATTTCATTTACATTTATTTCACCAACTATTGTATCACCTTTTGTTAATTCTTTATTAATTATAAATTTATCTACTGAATCTACAAATTCTTCTATATATTTATATTCTAATGAATATACTTTTATATTAGATATTTCATATTTTCCTTTTGCAAATTCTATATTTAATTCTTCAATCGGATTATTTGATGAAATTGAATAATTAAATTTATAATTCTTATTATGATATGTCCAACTTCTACATGACAGTGTATTTTTTACACCATTTATAGTTATAGAAGTATCCCCTACTTTACATGATTCAGAGTAATTCATATCAAATGTAATAAATAATATCTTATCTTTATATGGTTTACTTAATTTCAATACTAAGTTACCATCTTTTTCACTTTTTATTGTATATTTATCCTCTTTTTTATCTATTTCTACATTTTTATTTTTAACTTCATATTTTATATTTTCTTCTTTTACTTTATTCTTATAATCAAATTTTTCCTTTGTATTAATTATAGCATTAGTAAGTAGTGCATATGATTTTTCAATATCATCTAATTTATCATATGTGTCTTTATCTAATACTCTAGTAGTGACATATCCTATAGGTAATACTTTGTCATTTATATAAACATTGCTATTATCTATATTTTTATAACCTATTGGTTCATATTCAGTAGTAATCATATATTTAGTACCTGATAATGTATTAAATAATATATTTTTTGAAGATGTTATTGCAGTTGAAATATTGTTTTCCATTTCATTACCAATATCATTAGTTGCAAAATCATAATAATAAGGATTTTCTAATGATGAGTATACTGATGATAGATAATAATCTTTGTTTATTACTCTATTTATATTTTTCTTAGTCATAATATTATTTGCTACCCTATATATATTTTCATCAGAATCTATTATTTTATTTAATATATCATAATTATATGTATTAAATTGTAAAGATATATCTTCTTTTGTAACTAGTTTATCACTACTATTGTTTATATAGCATACTACTAAAGCTGTTAATAATATTGGATATAATAAGTAGTTTTTATTTTTATGTCTTATACTTAGTATATATGCTATTAATACAAGTATTACGTCTATTATGAATATATATTTTTTACTCTCTAAATATGTTATTATTTGAATTATACTTATTATTATAGTTAAAACTATAAATTTTTTATCTTTTTTTAATTTATATTCATTTAAAAACTTAGTTATTAATAATATTGCTAATGGTAATAACGGGATTAATACTTTTCCTCTTACATACATAAATCCACTTAAAGTATATATTATAATTGGAAATAATATTAATAAAGTAAATACTATTGATAATAATTTATCACTTTTATGTTTAGACATTAAGCCATATATAATTGCTATTAATAGTATAGATGTAGTTCCTATTGTATATGAATTATATAGTATTTCTTTAAAATTAAATTTTGGTATTAATAATTTTAATATATTTACACTTGAAGTAATATCTGGCCTTCCACTTTTTAAAGCATAAAATGTAGGAAGTATTAATATCATAGATAACATTATTCCCAATAATATTGGCAATATAAATTTAATACCATCTATAATAAATTTTTTAAATGTTATTTTTTTATTAATTTCTAAATATTTATATATCTCATATAGTACAACGCAAATAATAGAACCAATACTATAATAGTAACTACTCATTATTATCAAAAATATTGATAATACTAGCAATGATTTTTTATTTTTATCAAAATATAAGTCCACTCCCATAAGTGCTAATAATAGAAATGGCATATAGCTTATAAACATTATGTGTCTATGAGTATGATATATAATTGGTCCAGATAGCAAGAATAGCAATGTACCAATTAATGTAGTTTTACTATCAAACCTCTTTTTCAAAAAATAATACATAAGTATATCACTTATTATTACTACAAGTATCATTGATATTTCTATAAAATTAACCATTTTTATACTTGGAAACAAATATGATACTAATACAATTGGACTTAAAAATCCATAATATGAAAAATTATATATATTTTCTCCAGCTCCCAAATTAAATGCAAAGCTTGGAAATAAATCCTTTGTATCATAAAATAATGTCCTAAAATACTCTGGGAATATCCAATGTTGTGATTCCCAATCAACTGTTGATCCATTAACATATTTTGTACCAACAATCGAAAATAATATAGCTATAAAAAGTAATATTGTACTTAAAATATAAATATAATCTTTATTATTTAACTTTTTCATACCATCACCACTTTCATTATAACATATATTTTAAAATTAGAAATGTTATGATATAATTATATGCGGAGTTGATGCTATATGAATCATATTAAAAACATACTTATTAGCATAAAAAACTTCGCTATAAAATATAAACATGTAATTTTTATGACTTTGTCATTTTTAATATTAGATTTTACTATAAGGTATTTTACTAGAAATATTAATTTCTATAAAATTACTAATTTAGTACCAAATTTATTTACCATAATATGGGTAGTATTTATAGTTGGTATTTCTAATTCATTTAATAGTAAAATTTCAAAATGGTTATATGCTATATGTTTTGCAGTAAGTTTAATTTTATTTTTGACACATACAATATACTATGCTTATTTTAAAAATTTTTTTGATTTTTCTTCTCTTAGATACGCATCTGAAGCAGGAGATTATTTAGTAGACGCAATTAAAAACAGCCCTATTTGGGTATTTATTACTACTTTTATATCTATCACTTTGTGTTATTTTGCAATTAGATTTTTACCTAAAAAGAAGGATTCAAATTATAAAAAGCTTGTAATTATTGTTATAATTTTTCTTGTTGCGCATCTTTTAACACCTTTTCTACTAGGTAAGCCTGCTACTACATGGGATGCATGGAGAAAACCTAGGAATGTATATAATTCATTTAACGATAATAAAAGAAGTATGCAAGTAGCAGGTTTTTATGAATATAATTTTAGAAACTTCTATGTTAATTATTTAAAGAAAGATACTCCTGTAGAAGATGAGAATACAAAATTATTAGAAGAAAAATTTAATGAAGATGTTGGTGAATACTCTAATAAGTATACTGGATTATTTAAAGATAAAAACGTTATTTTTGTTCAGTTAGAAAGTATAGATAGTTTCCTTGTTACAAAAGAGATAATGCCTACTTTGTATAGTTTGAAAAAGAATTCTATTAATTTTAATAATCACTTTTCTTTTGTAAGTGGTGGTGGTTCAACATTTAATTCAGAGTACATGGTTAATACTGGATATACTACTCCAATATCTATAAATAAAGGAGCTTATACATTTAGTAAAAATACTTATTCTTATTCTTTACCAAATTTACTAAAAAAAGAAGGATATACAGTTAATGCATTTCATATGAATACACCTGAATATTATTCTAGAGATGTTAACTATAAAAGCTTTGGATATGATTCATTTAATAGCCTTAAAAATCAAGATAATGGTAAATACTATACAGATAATTCTTTTTGGTTAGATACTGAATTAATTAATAATCCAACTTTTAATAAATTAATATTTAATACTGAAGAAAAATTTGCAGATTACATTATTACTTATTCAGCGCATATGCCTTTTGAAACAAAGAAAGGCGTTTGTAGTCTATTAGTTGAAGATAAAACTGAAGAATTGAGTGAATATGAGTGTTTAAAATTACAAGCTCATGAAACAGATAATATGCTTAAACTTATATTAGAAAATTTAAAAGAAAAAGAATTATTAGATAATACAATACTTGTTTTATTTGCAGATCATTATTTATATACTTTAAATGATAAAACTTTATTAGATAAATTTAAAACAACTGAAAATAATCTTATAAATCATACTACATGGATGATATGGAGTAATAATATGAAAAAAGTAGATGTTAAAGAAGTAACGTCTCAACTTAATATATTACCTACAGTAGCAAATTTATTTGGTTTAGATTATCATCCAAATTATTATCTAATGCCAGATGCTTTAAATACAGGATATAAAGGTCTAGTATTCTTTAGTGATTATTCTTGGTATGATGGTAATGTATATGTTGCAAATAGTGAAGTTACTAATGGTAAAAAGATAAAAGAAGAAGAATTAATGGAAAAGAATCAATTAGTAAATAAATATATAAAAATAAATGATACTGTTCTTACTGCAGATTATTTTAAAAATATTAAAAAGAATGTTAATAAATAACATTCTTTTTTACCATCTTGGATAACCATAATATGGCATTTGATAATATGGATATGGTTGGTAATATGGCCTATAAAAATATGGTGCTACTAAACCACCTGTAATTCCACCTAATATAAAAGGGCCTAAAAATCCTCCACCTAATAACCTATTATTATTATTTCCTTTTCTATATTGATAATTATTATACATAATAACTCCTTTCATAATATAATATGAAAAAAAAGAACTTGAGTTCTTTTTACCACCTTTTTATATTATGTTTGTTTTTTAACCATGCAGCGAAGTTTAAATCAATCCAGAATCCGTAAACAAATAGTATCATAAGCATTGCAGTGGCACCTTTTTCTGCATTTTTTACAAGATCATAATCTGAATCGCCTACTGGAATTGTAATATCAAATACTATATAAAGTACAAAAATCAAAATAAAGAACGCTCCAATTATTTTTAATATTGCACTTAATTGTTTGCCACCTGGTGTTACAAAAAATTCCTTTCTATAATCACTTTTTTCTTTTTTTTCTAGATCAAAATATGTCTTCATAATTCCTCCTTTATTATACTTATATTGTAACACTATGGATTTAATATTGCATGTTTTTTTATTGTATACCTGTATAATAGTGTAAAAGAACAATATCACTTATGATATTGTTCATTATTTAATATTTTAAAACTTCTATATAATTGTTCTAGAAATAATAATCTAAATAATTGATGTGGAAATGTCATTTTACTAAATGATAATTTATAATTAGATAATTCTTTTATACTGTCATCTAGTCCATAAGAACCACCTATTATAAATGTTATGTCTGTATAATTATTTATAGAATTATCTATTAAATTGGATAATTCTACAGAACTTAGTTCTTTTCCTTCTATTTCTAATGTAATTATATATGATTTTTTATTTAATCTTTTCAATATTTTCTCTGCTTCTACCTTTAATGTCTTAGTTTTATCAAATGATTCATCTTCTAATTCTATTAATTCTATTTTTGTATATTTAGATAATCTCTTTAAGTAATCATCTATTCCTTCAGATATATATTTTTCTTTTATTTTACCAATAGTTATTAATGTAATCATACTTCTATTAATTCAGTAGTTTCTTTAGGTTTCCCTATTACTACTTTAATATCCTTTTTATTTTTATTTTTAAATTCTTCTAAGGCCTTTTCTTCAGTATTATTTACTTCTGAAAGGTGCGCGAGTACTACTACTTTTGTATTATCTCCAATAAACTTTGATAGATATTCTGAACTCATCTCATTTGATAAGTGCCCTTTATCGCTCCATATTCTTTGCTTTAAATGATATGGATAAGGGCCTTCTTCTAACATTTCTATATCATGATTACTTTCCATAATATATATTTTTTTATTAGAAAGCATATCAAAATACTTATTATTTATATAACCTGTATCAGTTATGTATACAAGTGAGTCTTGTACTATATATCCATATGATTCAACATCATGACTAGTTCTAAATACTTTTATATTTATTCCTTTTATAGTCATTTCTTTAGTTATATACTTTACATTATCTGTATCCAATTCCTTTTGCATTTTAGGAGTCATATAAGCAACTACATTATATTTTCTAGCAAATGTATGAAGTCCTAATGTGTGATCTTTGTGAATATGTGTTAGTAGTATAGCATCAATATCTTTTGGATCTACATCCATTTCCTTTAACTTTTCTTCTACGTAACAACATCTCATACCAATATCTATTAATATCCTAGTATCATTATCTTCTATGTAAGTAACATTGCCTTTACTACCACTTGCTAAAACTTTTACTTTCACTTAAAATCACTCATCTTTCTTGTATCCAATAAATGTACTTGTATTCTTTTTAAATAATAACTCAACTGTCTTAGTTACACCATTCCTATTTTTACCAATAATGAATTCTACAACGCTATTATTATCATCCATTCTGGCTTCTTTGTTATAGTAATCATCTCTATATAAGAATGCAACTATATCTGCATCTTGTTCTATTGATCCAGATTCCCTTAAATCACTCATTAATGGACGCTTATCTTCTCTTCCTTCAACTGCACGAGATAATTGTGCACATGCAATTATAGGAACACTTAATTCAAGTGCTAAAGTCTTTAATGCTCTAGATATTTCCGCTACTTCTTGTTGCCTATTACCACCATATCTATTTGTAGAAGTTACTAATTGTAGATAGTCTATTACTATTAATGCTAAACCTTCTTCAGATGACGCTAATCTTCTACATTTAGCTCTTATCTCACCAATTGTTATACCAGGAGTATCATCAATCATTATATGTGTATCTGCTAACTGACTAATTGCTTCATTAACTCTCTTCCAATCATTATGTTCCAATTTACCAGTTCTTAATTTGTAACTATCTATTTGACCTGCAGATGATATCATTCTCATTGCTAACTGATCTGCACCCATTTCTAAGTTAAATATTGCCACATTTTTCTTAGTTGTCATAGCAACATTTGTTGCTATGTTTAATACTACTGCTGTTTTTCCCATACCTGGACGAGCTGCTAAAATTATAAGTTCGTTTTCATGAAAACCTGTAGTTACTTTATCCAAATCATAAAATCCACTTGGTACACCTGTTATTTCACTACCATTTTCTGATAATTTTTCTAAATTTGTTTGTGCTAAACTTAATGCTTCTTGTATTGGTTTAAATTCAGATGCTTTTCTATTTTTTACTACATTTAATATTTTTCTTTCCGCATCATCTAATGTTTCATTAATAGTAAAATCACCATTATAAGCATCTGATACTATACCTGTAGCAGTATTAATTAAATTTCTTAATATTGCTTTTTCATTAACTATATTTATATAATAATCTACATTAGATGCAGTTGGTACAGAGTTTACTATTTCAAGCAAATAATCTACATCTCCAACTTGTTTTAATAACTTCTTAGATTTTAATTTATCAGTAACTGTAGTTATATCTACTGCAACTCCCAATGTATATAATTCTTTTAATACTTCAAATATTTTGGCATGTGAATCCATATAAAATGATTCGGGCATTAAATCTTCACATACTTTTTGTAATGCCGATTTTGATATAAATGCTGCACCTAAAACAGATTGTTCTGCTTCATAATTATGTGGTTCTTCTCTATTCATAAGTCACCTCTATTTTTCTAATATGATTTCTAATTTAGCAATTACCTCTTTATGTAATTCAATATTTACAAAATGATGACCTAATGTTGTTATTGGTTCATCCACTTTTATTTTTTTCTTATCTATAGAGTATCCAAGTTTATCCAATTCTTCTTTTATTTGTTTTGATGAAATACTACCAAAGACTCTATCTTTTTCACCAGTTTTTACTTTAAAACTAACTTTCACTTTAGACAATTTATTCTTTAACTCATTAGCTTCTTTTATATCTTGTGCTTCTTTTTCTTTTCTTTCTTTTTTTTCACTTTCTAATCTTTTATTACTAGTTTCTGTATACATAACCGCAAGCTTATTCTTAATTAAATAATTCATTGCATATCCATCTTTTACTTCTTTAATTTCATCTTTTTTTCCTTGACCTTTTACATCTTTAATAAATATTACTTTCATTTTAAACCTCCCAAATATTCAAGTATTTTATCTTTTATATCACTTACTCTACAATCTTTTATTTGAGCTGCTGCATCTGTTTTATGTCCACCACCATTAAATTTATTCATAATACTTGCTACATCTATATTACCTAAACTTCTAGCACTTATTCCCACTATATTATCATCTAATTTAGCAATAGTAAATGATGCCTCTATACTATTAAATCTTAATAATGTATCTGATGATTTAGCTAAATCAGTTGAAAGATATTTACCATCTCCTGTAGTTATAGCAATATTATCATAAAACTCCGTATTAAGTACTAATTTTTGTATTCTTTTATATTCATTAAAATTTTGTTTTAATAAGTATTGTGATTCATTTGTATCTGCACCAAATTGATACAACAATGACGCTGATTCATGAGTATCTTTTGTTGTCTTTAAAGAAAATCCATTTGTATCTACATATATACCTGAAAGCATTATTGTAGCTACTTCAGATGGTATATAAATATTTAAATTATTTATTAACTTTAACACTAATTCACATGCACTTGAACTCATAATATCTATATATTTATATATTGTATCTATACAATCTTTAGTTTCAATGTGATGATCTATTACTACTCTATTCTTAATATCTAATAATTTAATATTTTGTAATCTTTTACTTACATTAACATCTGTTACTATCAATAATGATTTATTATCTATTCTATCTTTTATATCAGTATATCTTTTTGGTATTATATCCAATTCTTTAATACTAGAAATAGCTCTTTTCATTTCCTTTGAATAATCTTCATCATCTATAACTACATGTACATTTTTACCTATCTTATTAGCAACATAGTACATACCTAAGATTGATCCTAAAGCATCAAAATCAATATTTTTATGTGCAGTAATAAATACTTCACTAGATGATTTAATAAGTTCTTCTATTTTTAAAGAGTCTAACATAATACCACATCCTTAAATAATATTATACAATAAATATAAGAAAAAAAGAAGAGATTAACTCTTCTAATCTGCATCAATTCTACTTAATATCTGAGCTGGTGTTTTTCTGATAGTATTAAATACTGGTAATAATCCAACTATAATATTAAATCCATATACTATTAATACTGATATTAATATTATTGGTAAATTAAATAAATAACTTTCTCCTAATAATGGTAATTCAGTTAATCCTTTAATTACATATCCCATTACTATTAATCCAAGTGTAGATGCAGTAAGTGTTATAGCAAGTATTTCTCCTAAGAACATTTTATATATATCCATCTTTTTAATACCTATTGCTCTTAATATACCTACTTCTTTTATTCTAGATAAGAATGATGATCTAATCATTAAGTATATTTCTACTAAAGATATAGATAACATAATTATTGCTACTAAAGAAGATGATTTAACATATTCTTTTCTCTCTTCCATGTAATCTTTTTTATCTTTATCATATATATCTTGTACTTTAATAGATTTTTCTTTAAAGTAATTTGTTACTTTATCCTTATCTTTTGGATATACAATTATTTCTTTATTATCATCTAATAATTTATATTTAATTGTATTATTACTTACAAGCATATTATTTATATCATTTGTATAATATCCCACTACTTTAAGTTTCTTATCATTTACTTTTTTATCTATTTGTTTATTTAATGGATAACTATATCTTTCATCATAATTTACTATAACTTCATAATCTTTTTCAGGTAATCTACCTTGTTTTATTTTTAAATCAGATACCAACTTATAATCTAATAATTTATTATCACTTTGATAACTATAATCTTCTATAAATCCATAATCAGTATTTGTACCTACTTTTGAATTAGATAATATATTTATAAACATATCTTCAAATGTATAAATAGATGGGCTTTGTAAGTCTGTAATACCTACTATTTTAAATTTATCCATATTATCTATTTGTATATTTAAATCTAAATAATCTTTTGAATCTGTAATACCTACTTGTTGTGCAAGTTTTCTTTTTATAGTAGATTCAAGCGCCATTTTATCTATTACTAATTCATGATCATTTTCTGGCATTCTTCCATATACTAAGTCTTTATTAGATATCATATTTAAACTTGATAATGATGCATTAATAGTGTCTATTGCATCTATTGTTTGAAGATAAAAATCATATTTTATATAAAATGTAACTGATGAATTACCAGGTAATACATAATTAATATCTTCATTTTTTTCATATTCTAAATAATTATCTTTATTTATTTTATTTAGATTAATAGATAAATAAGATTTATTATGTGTTACAAAATCTTTATCTTCTACATTCAATATACCTGCTATATTACTTACTGAATATAATACAAACATAGATGATATAAAGAATCCTACTAATAATATTTTCTTTAATATTGGATATGATTTAATCTTTTTAAATCCAGATATTAATAATGTAATTGGATTAAATATTGAACTATATTTTAATTTAATATTATTATTAATTATTTCATTAAAATCAAAATTATATTTTTCATATGTTTCTTTATTTATCTTTTTATATGTATCATTAACAAGTTCTAAAGTAGAATCATTATCTATAACTTCTAATTTATTTTTACTATCTGATTCAATATAAATGTTTCCATTTTTTACTACTATTTTTACATTTAATTTTTTATTATCTTCACTATAATAATCAATACTTAGATTATTAGATTTTATAGTCTCATGATTTTTAATATCCTTTAAATATATTTTATTTTCTATTCTATAATCCAAATCATTATTATGAATATTTTCCTTATCTTTTACCACTTTACCATCTAATATTTCTATAATTCTAGATGCATAGAAATTAGCTATATCTTTTTCATGAGTAACTAATATTACTAATTTATTTTTAGATATTGATTTAATTATATTCATTACTTCAATAGTATTTTTACTATCTAAGTTACCAGTTGGCTCATCTGCAATAATTATATCTGGATTCTTTACTATTGCCCTTGCTATACCAACTCTTTGCCTTTCACCACCAGAAAGCATTCCTACATTTCTTTTTCTATATTTATATAATCCAACTCTTTCTAAGACATAATCTACTCTTTTCTTTATTTCAGCTTTATCTTTTATGCCTATCATTTTAAGTACAATAGCAACATTATCATATACACTTAACTCTTCTATTAAATGATAATCTTGAAATATATAACCTATATTTAATGTTCTTAATTCATCTTTTTTAGATGATAAGAATCTAGTCATCTTTTTATCATTAATATATATATCACCAGAATTAACATTATCTAATCCACCTATTGCATTTAATAGTGTTGTTTTACCACACCCAGAAGGTCCAAGAAGTGCTACTAATCCTGTATCAGATAGTTCTAATGTAGTATCATTAATTACATGTATTTCATTCTTTTTACCTTTATTAAAATACTTATTTAATTTATTAATCTTTATCATACTACACCTCCCTATAAGTACTCATAGCAGAATTTTTAAATAAATGTTTTGAGTACTTTCTAGATATTAAATATGACATTGCAAATAATATTAAATATAAAATTATATAGTCATATATAGTTAAATATGTAACTAAATCTTTTAAATATTTCCATTTAACTATATCATTTACTACCAATATAGATAATATTACTATAATTAAATATGCTATATCTAATACTATATTTAATTCAGTACTTATAAGAGTCTTAACATCTTTTTTAGATGCTCCTAAAATTCTAACTGTAGAATAATATATATTCCTAGATTTTAATATTATCTTTATAACAAAGTATGATATAAAGAACATAGCTACTAATACAATTAATATACCTATTGCTTTAAATAAATTAACAAATACCCTTAATTCTTCAGTATAATCTACTAATGCATCTTTAACATGTAATGTAGTATATCCATTATTATTTAATTCCTTAATTACTTCTTTTAACTTTTTTACATCTTTAATAAAAATACTACTTTGATATGGTTCTTTATCATACATTGAATAATAATCTTCATCATTTACAAATATTGCATCACTATATCTATCATATTCTTTTATACCAGTTAATCTTTCAAAATTGTTTTTATTAAAAGTATTACTTATTGATAAATCTATATCATCAGAATAATATAGATTTACTGTTTTAATATTCACATTATTATTCTTACAATTATAATTTTTACAATAATATGACATAGCGTCAGGAACTATTACTTTACCCTTAGCTATCTTACTATTTGGA
This sequence comes from Bacilli bacterium, assembly GCA_017428495.1. Taxonomy (GTDB): domain Bacteria; phylum Bacillota_I; class Bacilli_A; order RF39; family UBA660; genus CAG-1193. The sequence continues at coordinate 166,762 of JAFRQS010000030.1, forward strand.
TATACATTTATATAATTATAATGTTCTTCATCACCAAATTTTTTACCATTAATATCAACAATTACTTTACTTCTAGAACTATTTATATTCTTACTTATATCTTTAAGCATATTATCATTAACATATATTTTTGAATTATAATCATTTTCATCTAAGAATTTAATTCCAACTATTTTAATTTTATAATCTAACATATCTTTTCCAGTAGTTGATTCTGTCATATTTAATTCTTGCTCAAAGAAACCTTTTTTATTATAGTTATAATAATCTTCCCAAGTATAAACTATCACTTCATTATCATTCTCTGGCATTCTTCCAGCATCTAAATTACCATTAAAATCTTCTAATAATGAAATATAACCATTAATATAAAAATCATTCTCATTACTTAAACCCATAGATGCATCTAATAATACATCTTCTTTTACTATTTTACTTACATATTTTAGATTAGTTAAATAATCATAATCATTAGCACTAATAATACTTCCATCTTTTTTCTTTACAATTATTCTAGTATCATCAGTATTACTAAAAAATTCATTAATTCCAAATTTATCACCATCATAATTAGATTTTAAAGTAGATGTATACTCACCCATAACTGAAAGTGATAATAATAAATATACAATCAACAATAATAAAAATTTAGGTATTATATTAAAGGTATTTCTAAAAGACAATTTCATTTTATCTTTAAATTTAGGATTACCATATTCTTTTTCATCATATTTAGTACTCTTAACTTTATTTATTACTGTATCTTCTAATATTTTACCATCATGCATTCTTATTTTTCTAGTTGCATATTCTTCCACTTGATCATAGTTATGCGTTACTATTACTACCAATTTATCTTTAGATATTTCATATAATAATTTTATTATTTCTTTTGCACTTCTACTATCTAAGTTACCAGTTGGTTCATCTGCAACTATAATTGGTGTATCTTTAGCAAGTGCTCTTGCTATAGCTACTCTTTGTTTTTGACCACCACTTAACTTAGATACTTTAGTATTCTTATATTTAGTTAAACCAACTTGATTTAATAAATCCATTATTTTATCTTTAGTACCTTTATCATTCATATTGTTTAATATATACATAAGTTCAATATTTTGATATACAGTATAACTATTAATTAAATTAAAATTTTGAAATATATTCGCTATATATTTCTTTCTATATTCTTCAAAATCAGTTTCACTATAATAACTAGTTTCTTCCCCATTAATATACATTTCTCCTTCTTCATATGAATCAAGACCAGAAATAACATTTAATAAAGTACTTTTACCACTACCACTTTCACCAGTTATAACAACAAATTCACCAATATTTAATTCCAAATTTAATTTAGAAAATCCACTAGTAACTTGTCCTTTATTATAATAAAATTTTGAAACATTTTTTAACTTTAACATATTATCACCCATACAATTATATATTATATCATATAATAAAAAATATTATATAAAATAAAAAGATTGTTAATATTAACAATCTTATTTTGCAAATACATATGGATCAGCAGTTGTTCCAGAACCTTTCATTTGAACATCTGGTACTAAATATACTGAAGGGCGAACATTATTTGTGTTGCATGCATTTGTTGCAGAAATGGCGTTAGTACCACTTGTAATCCATACAAAATCAGCACGAGAAGAAGTAGATTCTGGTGTAATTGTCCAGCCACTACTAAATAGCCAATTAGAACTACAATTAACTGCTGCACACAAATTTGCTTTACAACTTGCATTACCTGATGCGTATCCAAAATCACTTGGATATATCATTCCTACTTTACCAGTCCACGTATAAGTTCTTTCCACTTCATCAGTACAAGATGAACCAGATGTACATAATTTTCCCGTTGTTCCTCTTTCAGCGGCATATGCTTCTGCCAATGTAACTGTACTATTATTTTGTAGTCCTCCAGTATACCATGTTGCATCACCTATTAATTCTTGAGAATCATTTGTTAATGCATACATTTTGTCAAAGGTTCCTTGATGGTAACTATTAACTCCATTATACCATAAAGGATTTTCACTTAATGATGAATTTAAATAATCTCCATTTAATTCTCTCATCAAATCTGCACCTTCATATGTGCCAGATGGTCCCCATTGATTTACTCCAAATCCAAAATTTACAGACCCTGTTCCTGATTGTAAACTTGAGTCCCATGAAAAACTTCCTATTGAGTCTTTTCTTACTAGTTTTACTCTTTGTTCTCCATCTACATTAAACAATCCTACTATTCTCCAGACTTCATCATTAAACGTTACATAATTATCAGGATTACTTCCTTGATATCTTAATTCATCATGATCATCTTTTATTAGACCACCTGTTCCTATTTTAGATGTTAATAATTCTACTGCATCTGTATATCCAACTAATTCACTACAATTCATATTATCTTTTGTGCCTGTACATGTTATTCCTGCAAACTTACTGCCACTTGCACCTTTTAATTTTACTGTTGCTACTCCATTACTATCATATGTAATACTACAACTTGCATAATCATCATTTAATTTAGCTACATCTGTACATGGTATACTTGTTGCATTATAATTAGCGTTTACTGCTTGTTGTGCAAGATAATCTTTATCAGCATTTGTTGCTATTAGTTTTGCACTATCTTCCATAGTTTTTAATTTTGTTTCCTTTATTGTTTTCATTATTTGTG
>JAFRQS010000005.1 GCA_017428495.1 Bacilli bacterium
AACAAGTATACCATGTTCTGATGTAGCAAAACTAAGTGATGATTATTCAAGTTGTAGCATTACATATGATAGTAATGGAATAGCAACAGTAAAATTAAAAGGTACATCAGGTGGTAAGTTTGATAAAATGAAATGTATAGGTACAAAAGATACTATGAATTGTACTGAAATAACACCACTTCCGGGATACACTGATGCAGCTGAGTATCTTGCAAGCTTATGTACAGGCACATGTCCAAAATCTGAAGATAGTGATGGAATAGTAAATGAAAATGGTATGATACAAGATAAATATGGTAATTACAGATATCAAGGAAGTAATCCAAATAATTATGTATATTTTAATTGTACAGATAATAGTAATCCAACAAGTAGTACATGTGAAATATGGAGAATAATAGGACTATTTGATGAAAGAATAAAATTGGTAAGAAAAGATGCAATAGGAAGTTTTTCATGGGATACAACTGATTCATCTATAAACAATGGTTGGGGAATAAACCAATGGGGACCATCTGGAACATATGAAGGAGCAGACTTAATGAGAGAGTTAAATGGAGATTATTTAAATTCATCATTAAGTGCAAATACTTTATGGTATAATGGTGCTAGTAATAAAAAAGAAGGGACATTTAATAAAGATTATGTGTTAAAAAGTGATGCACAAGAATTGATAGGCGAGGCAATATGGTTCTTAGGTGGAGTACCATATGTAGATGGAGAACCATTACAGGGTAAAATAACATTAGAAGAAGCATATGCATATGAGAGAGGTACACTAGGGAAGATATGCACATCAGGGACACATTGTACTGATGAAGTAGTGAGAACATATACATGGACAGGTAAAGTAGGCTTGATATATCCTAGTGACTTTGGATATGCATCAGGAAATACTACAGGAGAAAAACCTTGTTCAAGCAATATATCACATGGAGCAAGATTATGTGATAATAACTGGCTGAGTAGTTATGGATGGACAATTTCTCCTGCACCTCGAACGTCCACTGCTGTTAATGTGTGGGCTGCTTATGATATGTATTCGAGCAGCGCTTACGCGACAAGCGCCTTTCATCGCATAAAACCTTCGGTATATCTAATACCAGGGGTTCAAATGAAAGGATCTGGAACAACTGCTGATCCATATATATTTGCAGAATAAACGGGATTATTCCTGTTTTTATTTGCAAAAAACATGAAAATATGTTATAAATAAATTGTTAAAAAGAGGTGTTTTATGACAGAAGAAGACTTTTTAAAGAGTTATAATCCAAAAAAATATGATAATTTTGCTATATCTACAGATATATTAATTTTAAGTATATCTTCTACTGACCAGAATAATTATAGAAAATTATCAAATAAGAGTTATAGTGTTCTTTTAATTAAAAGAAAAAATCATCCTTTTAAGGATAAGTGGTGTTTACCTGGTGGATTTGTAAGGGTTGATGAGGATTTGGAAGATGCACCTAAAAGAATATTAGAAAATGAAACAAATCTTAAAAATATATATTTAGAGCAATTATACACATATGGTGATGTTAATAGAGATCCAAGAATGAGAATTATATCAACGTCTTATATGGCACTTATAGATAAGAATAGATTAAATGAAAAATTGCCTGAAAATGCGTCTTGGTTTAAAATTAAAAAGATAGAAGATAAGGATACTGTTACTATAATTTTAGATAATGATAAGGAAATGTTATCATTTGATATTAAAAAAACATTGAAGGAAAAGACTACAGATAGATATAAATTTAGTATTGTTAAGAATGATTCTTTAGCGTTTGATCATCCACTTGTAATACTTGCAGGGCTTGAAAGATTAAAAGGTAAAGTAACTTATACTGATGTTGTTTTTAATATGATGCCAGAATATTTTACTTTGGGTGAATTACAGCAGGTATATGAAGTCATTTTAGATAAAGAGTTGTTAGATCCGGCTTTTAGAAGAATTATTGCTGATAAAGTGATTGCTACAGATAAATATAAAACAGGTGGAGGACATAGACCAAGTAGGTTATTTAAATATAATAAAAAATAGTATAAATTATAGAAATACTTTCATTATAATAATGGAGGTATTTTTTATGAAAGATAATATAAATGCATTAGATGAGCTTAATAAAGGCACAAGTATGGGGAAGGATACTATTGATTATGTACTTGATAAAGTAGAAGAAAAGAGGTTAAAAAGTATACTTAATAATCAAAAGAAAGAGTATGAGAGATTATTAGATAAAATAGCCAGAATTTATCCTAAATATAATGATAATAAAGAACCACATGAAATAAATAGGATGGAAAAAGCAATGGCTAAGAAAGGCGTTGAAATGAGACTTTTTGTAGATGATAGTTCTTCAAAGATATCTGAATTGTTTTTAAAAGGAACTAATATGGGTATTATAGAGGGCAGAAGATTATTAAATAATAAGAATATTGATAAAAGGGTTCATTCATTGATATCTGAATTTGTGAATATGCAGGAAGCATATGTGGAAAAATTGAAAGCATTTTTGTAATAAATATAGCAAATTATTTCAATATAATTAAAAATAGCAAATAATATATTGCTATTTTTTTATTTTTTGTCGAAATATTTCACATATTATGATAAAATATATTATGTATAAGAATAGGAGTGATACAATTTGAAGAACATAGGAAGAATATTATTTGATATTATTGTTTTTATATGGCTAGTAGTAGCTATATTTGTGACGGTTTGTTTACTATCATATAATGAATTTAAAGTAAGCGTTTTTGGTAAGAATGCATTACTAATTATTGATAGTGATGAGATGGAACCGGAATTTATGGAGGGAGATTTACTTATAGTAAAAAGAAATAGCGATAGTAAAATAAATATTGGTGATCAAGTATTTTATTATAATAGTGCAAAAAATAGTAGTGTTTTAATATATAAAGATGACGTTGAAGCAAAAGAAGAAGTAAACAAAGATGAAACAACGTATATTTTAGATGGAAAGAAAGTGTCTGGGGAATATGTAATTGGAAAAGCAGATACTGCAAAAGCTTACCACAAACTTGGTACAATATTACAAGTGTTTACATCTAAATGGGGATTTATGTTTTTAGTAATATTCCCTACATTATTTGCAATAATATATGAAATCTTAATGATTATAGATGCAGCTAGAAATGAAAAAAATGATGCTTAGATGAAGAAGAGATTAATATTACTAATTGCATTTGTATTGATATTTACGTTGCTTGTATTTGTTGATACATTTGCACTGTTTGAAACAGTTGGGGTTGCAAATAAAGATCTGGAGATTGGTAAGTGGAGTATTGTATTAAATGACATAGATATTTCTACAGAAAGAGTAATAACATTAGATGACTTTAGTTATAGTCAAAGTAGTCATACAGAACCTGGTTATTTTGCACCAGGAATGAGCGCTACATTTGATATAGTAATTGATACAACTTTAAGTGATGTTTCTGTAGCATATACACTAGATATAGATGGCGAATCATTAGAAGATTATCCAAATATTTATTTTAGTATTAGAGATATGGATACAAATCAGGAAATTATTTCTAATACTTATTCTAATATTATAAGGTTATCAGATCAAAATAAAATAAAGACTATTAGAATTTCTCTAACATGGGATAATGATACACAGTATGATGAATCTGATACATCGTTAATAGGTCAAGATATAGAAATACCTATAAATGCTAATTTTATACAATATACAGGAGAATAAAAAGGAAGAGAGGTGTGATATGAGCTACGTTAAAAAAGTAGTAAAATGGATAGTTAATGTATTTATATTCATTTTATTTGCAATATTATTATTAATAATTTATGGTAAATTGCAAACTGTTTTTGGCAGGAAAGCTTATCCAAATTATTTTGGATATACATTTTTTGAAGTAGCTAGTGGTTCGATGGAACCCACACTTCATGTAAATGATATACTATTTGTTCATATAACTAAAAAGAATTTGAAAGAGAATGATATTATAACTTTCCAAGGTAATAATGAAATTATAACTCATAGAATTAAATTTATAGATAATGATGAATTAATAGTTAAAGGTGATGCGAATAATACAGCAGATAGTCCTATAAAGGTTGATCAAGTTATAGGTAAGGTTATTAAGGTTTATGAAAAACTTGGTGTATGGAGAAAAGTTATGACAGAACCTAAGATATTGATAACAGTATTTATAACACTATTATTATTTGATTTTGCATTGTCATATGATGGCAAGAAAACCAAAGATGAAGTTAAGAATGATAATGTTAAAACTAAAGAAGATAAAGTAGAAGAAAATAAAGTAATAGAACCAATTATAATTTCTAAATTAGAACCAGTTAATACATATATAGAAGAAGAAAATGATATACAAAAAGAAATGGAAAAAGAAGTAATTATTCCGAAAATTGATTTAGTTGAAGATAAAAATAATATACAAGAAGAAACAGAAATATCTGAAATGTTTGAAAAAGAGCTTGATGATTATACTGTTAGGTTGGATCTAGATGAAATAAAAAATTATATTGATAAGAATGTTAAATAGGTGGTATTTATGAAAGGATTAAAAAGAATATTTAAAAATTTAGATATTAATGAATTTGTAAAATATTTTTGTTTTTCAATCCTTTTAATAGTGACATTAATAAGTATAAGTACTATGAAATTTACGCAATCTAAATATGAAAATGATACAGAAATAAATATTGCACCTACATTAGCGTTTTTTGTGGTTGATGTTCAAAGTCAGACAGGCCAAATAAAGTTGTCAGAAATGGTTCCAAGAACTCAACCATATTATTATTCATTTAATGTATCTAATTTTATTGGCACAAGAAGAGCAAATGTAGATTTAACATATTCAATAGAGTTAGTAACTACTACTAATTTGCCATTAGAATTTAAGATATATAGAGGGGGAACATATGTTACTGATGAAATAGATTCAGATACAGTAACTACTGATGAAAATGGGGTATATTATAGACATTTATTAATAAATGATGTTAATGTAATGAATTATAATTCAAATCATACAGATGTTTATACATTAGAAGTTGAATTTCCAGTACAGTATCAAAATAGTCCTGATGATTATTCTGGAATAATTGATTTGGTTGATATCAAGATAAATGCAGAACAGGTAGTGTAATTATGAAGAAAATAAATAGAAGGGACAAAATGATAATTCTTGTAGTGTTGATAGTGTTATTATCAATAGGTGCAGTAACAATGTCAAAGTATATAATAGAAGAATTTCATAGTTATTATTTGAATGCTAAGCACTTTTATTTTACTAGTAATAGATTAAAAAAAGATAATCCTGTATATCTAGTAAATAATTGGTCTGGTGTTGAGTCATTTGATATTTCATTTGATTTGCTATCTGAAAAGAATAGTTTGGTATATTCTGACTATGATATACCATATCAGGTTACATATGTGTGTCCTAATGATGTAACATGTACATTAGATAAACCAACAGGCACAATATATGAGAGTAGTCTTACTCATTCTGATAGGGTAACATTAAGTATTACACCAAATAGAAATTATATAGAAAATGAAAGATTAGTGATTAGTATTAAAGCAAAAAGTACAGCACCATATAAAGAGGAATTAAATGCACAGTTTGAATATGTTGTAGGTAAGCAAGGCATAACATATGAAATAGAAGATGAGGCAAATAGACCGTATTTGCTTCTCAAGGTAACAAATGCTATAAGTCACTGTACTGTTACAGAAGCATTTGGTAATAGGCAGATAGGTGATTTAATAGATATAAATGTTTATAAAACATTGAGTGAAGCTGATAAAGCAAAATGTAAAGGTGAGGATATAAGTATATCATTTAATCCAAATGTAACAATTATAGATACAACTGATAATATTTTAGATAAATATACATATCAAACAACAACAATATCGGGTATAGATTATGTTAGTAGTCTTGATTTTGTTGTTGATCCGGTAAGTACAGCTGTAATTAAATTTTACAAAATAAATCCAGCGATTGATTATACATATCCAATAACAAATTCTACAAGTATAATTACAGTTAGTTTTTAAGAGGTGAAATATGGATTATAATGTAATAGACAAATACGTAATTTTCATAAAAAAAGAGCTTCTAGAGTTTTTTAGAATAGTATTTAAAAATAATTATAAGAAAAGTATATGTATGGAATTTATTGAAAAATACATTGCAGTTAGATATTATGATGAAACTAATTATAATAGTGAAAAAGATTTTGTAAAAAGACTAAATAAAGAACTTGTAGATGTGTTTAATAATAATAAAGAAAATGGAAATATTGATTATATGAAGACAGTAGTAGCACTTTTTGGATATATAGTTTATATTGATGGTGTGTGCTATGTAGAGAAGGATTTAGAAATATTAAAAGTATTAGTAAATAATGATGTGCTTAAAATAACTGATAAGGATGAAACCTTAAAAATATTAAGAGGATGGTACACAAGTTTTAAGACAAGAAGAGATAAATTTGCTGATATGATAGTAAGTAAAGATTTTAATGTATTAGAAGATAAAATTGGTAGAAAATTGTATTATTTAGATTTAACTCATAGTATTAAAATATCTAATTTATATAGTGAATATGCAATAGATAAAGCATTTAATAGTGGTACAGTAGGTGAAGATAAATTGTTTGTATTATATATAATGTCATCATCAATTGTATTGAATAATGCAATTAATTTAGATTTTTCTAGGAAATATATGGTTAGTATTGCAAGTACACTTTTTGATAAAGAAAAGAAGTTAGCAAGACTTTTGAATATAATATCAAATCCATTAGCAAAAAAAATGATTTCAATAAAGATAAAATATAGTGAATATAAAGAAAATAGTAAAATTATTGAGAAATTAACAAATGAAGGGTATTTATTTGGACTTGAATTGGATGAAAAATATGAAGGAAATTTTAATGAATTATTAATATTTCAATATTTACTTGCAAAAAAAGATAGTGATGAGTATGAGTTTTTAATTAACAATAAAGATAAATTGATGGCTAGAATAATAAAATTATAGGAGGTGCTTATGAATACATTTTTAAGATTTTTATATGAATTTTTATCGCAGTTTTTTAATGGTATAAAATATATAATATTTGGGATATTTAATGGATTTAAGACTATCTTTAACATACCAGAATATATAAAAGTAGTTGACCATTATAAAAAAGATTTTACAATACCAGAATGGCTATTAGTAGCACTTGCTATATTGGTTACTCTTATAGTTCTTGTACTTATTATACTAGGAATATATTTCTTAATAAGAAAATATATAAGAATTAGAAAAAGTTTAGTAGAACAGGAATCATTATTAGAAGAAGTAAGTGTTCTAAATAATGAAGTTGCTAAATTAGTTAAGGAAAAAGAAACTATACTTGCTATGAAAGTTTCTAAATTAGGTTTAAAACCTGATGAACCTGATACAGAAGAGGGTGTAACTTCCTCTGAAGAAGAAGTTGATACTAATAATGAAATTAGATTTCCTAAATTATATGAAGTTGATGAGAAATTTAAAAATTATAAGGTTCAAAATTATAATAATTCATTTGAATTACCAGAATTAGTAGAATTATTTAGAAATTTTGCGGCTAGTGAATTAAGATTGTATTATAAGACTGATATGATTAGATTGTTTATTTCAGCACTTGCTTCTACAAAATTAGTTATATTACAAGGTATATCTGGTACAGGTAAAACATCTCTTGCATATGCTTGGGGTAAGTTTTTAAAACATGACTCTTGTATAGCATCTGTACAACCTTCTTGGCGTGATAGAACAGAATTGTTTGGTTACTTTAATGAATTTACAAAGAAATTCAATGAAACAGAAGTATTAAAAGAAATGTATGTTGCAGGATATACTGATGATATATATACAGTAATACTAGATGAAATGAATATAGCGCGTGTTGAGTATTACTTTGCTGAAATGCTATCAATACTAGAAATGCCTAATAAGGATGAATGGATTGTAGAGGTAGTTCCAAGTGCATGGAAAAGAGACCCAATTAATTTAATAGAAGGTAAATTAAAAATACCACCAAATATGTGGTACATTGGTACAATCAATAACGATGACTCTACATTTATGGTTACAGATAAGGTTTATGACCGTGCTATGCCTATAGATATAAATGATAAAGGTGAGGTTTTTGAACCTGTTCAAACACCTGCACAGGATATAAATTATTCTTACTTGGATAAAAAATTCCAAGAAGCAATAAGCAATAACCCTATACATGAAGAGAATTTACAAAAAATTGAGGAAATGGATAATTATGTTATTCAACATTTTAGAATAGCGTTTGGTAACAGAATTGTTGCACACATGAAGAAATTTGTGCCTGTCTTTGTGGCGTGTGGTGGAGATGAAATAAGAGGTATTGATTACTTTATTGCTAGAAAAATATTAAGAAAATTTGAACAATTAAATATTGCATATATAAGAGATGAAATTGATGGCTTTGTCAAATTCTTAAATGATAATTTTGGGGAAGGCAAAATGGCAGAATGTATTGAGTACTTATTAAGACTTAAGAAAATGGCATAGGTGAGTTATGGGTAGGTTAAAAATACAGGACTTAATAGATAGTACTAGCGATAAGAAAAAAGATAAATTCACAGATAATATTAGATCTAATTTATTTATAAATGCTGATCTTAATAAGGTTGAGGCGGATTTTGAATGGTTAGATATAATGGAAGATACTATAAGATATTTAGATAATATTTTGAGAAATCCAAATAGATTTATTATAAATGAAGAAGAAATAGTTAAAATAGAATTAGCAAGAAGAATTACTGTAGAAAGTATAAGACATTTGTCTAAGCATACTAATTATATTCAAAAAATTGAAGATAATGGTGATGTAAAACCGTCTAAAATATTAAATACATTGAAAGATGAAAGTTTTGATACATATGAAAACAGATTAATATATACATTAATTGATAATATGAGAAACTTTTTAGAAATAAAGAAGAAAAGTTTAATAACAGAATCTAGTTTAAAAGACATTAAAAAAGCTAAGTATTCAGCAAGAAGTAATGTTGGAAAAGAAAAAGTATTTATAGAAGTTAATTATACTTCGAGTTTGGTAGATAAAAATGAACCGAAGGGCGAAGTTCCTGTTGCTCAAAGAATTCAAAGATTAGATGATGATATATCAATGTTAATGAATTCAGATGTATATAAAACATTGAGAAAATTACATGTTGCAAGAGTAATTCCGCCAATAAAAAAGACAAATGTTATATTGAAAAATACGAACTTTCAGTATGCTATGAAATTATGGGATTATTTGCAAAATCATGTTGCAGATGATACTAAGGTAGTGAAATATAATAAAAAATATGAAGAGAATGGTATATTAAAAGAATATATGAATAATACCTTCTTGCTAGATTTTTTGGCAATGGATACACTTAGTGAAGTAGATAGTAAAGAAAAAGAAGTGGAAGTAATTGAACAAATTACTGATAATTTAATACAAAGGATAGTAGAGTTAAATGCTGATTTACCACTTACTACCTTAAAAGAAAAAATTGGCGATAAGATTGCCGTAGTAAAATATAAAAAAGAAGCAACTTTGGCAGAAATACAGAATACTATTTCTACACATATTAAGAGTTACTTAGAAAAGATAGAAAATATAGAATTATAAGGAGTGGTAATATGAAACTATTACTAAAAATAATAAAGGGAGTTGTTACAGCATTTTTATTAGTTGTATTAGTATTAGTAATATTTCAAAAAATTACTAAAAATAAGATTACTATTGGAAATGTATATATATTTCAAGTAGTGTCAGGAAGTATGGTTCCAGATTATAAATTAGGTGATATAATTGTAGTAAAAAAAGTTAATCCAGAAAGCTTAGAAATAGGTGATGATGTCACATATTTGGGAAAATCTAGTAATTTAAATGGATTAACTATAACTCATAGAATAGTTCAAAAAGAAGATAAAGATGGAAAATATCATTTTATTACTAAAGGTATTGCTAATGAAGCACAAGATCCAGAAATAAATGAAGATGATATATATGGTAAAGTAATATATAATACTAAAGTGTTTAGTTTTGTTGGAAGACTTATGACTAATGCTGCAGCATATTATTTACTATTTATAACTGTTGGAGCTGTTTTTGCATATGATATAATAACATCATTCGTTTTGAAAGAAGATGAGGAAGATGAATAGAAAAAAAAGAGACATTTTAAAACCAACAAGAATATTATTCTTGATAGTTTTATTAGCTGCAAATACATTTGCGTGGTTTATTTATGCTACCAAAGTAGATAATCATATTTCTGTTCACGTAAAAGCATGGAATGTTGTATTTGAAGCTGGAGAAAATCAGGTAACAAATAACATAAACTTAACAGTAGATGATTTATATCCTGGAATGGAAGACTATTCATATGAAATAAAGGCTTATAATAGAGGTGAAGTATCTGCAACTTTATCATATAAAATATTAAGTGCTAGAATATTAAATGAGGAATATATCACTGTAGATGGTAGGGCTGAATTAAATCAACAAGCTCAAGCTGGAGATCTTACAAGTCAACAATTAGAAAATAAATTACTTAATGATTATCCTTTTTCTATTGCAATGGCTATTAGTAATACTTATATGCAATTAGGAAATGGGGAAGAGAGTTTTACATTTGATGTAACATGGCCGTATGAAAGCCAAAATGATGAACTTGATACAACATGGGGTATTAATGCTGCAGAATATAAAGAAGATCATCCACAAAGTTCAAGCATATCTATTCAAGTAAAATTAATTATTACACAGAATGCTAACTAGTAGCTCTTTGTATAAATTGTAAATTGACGTCAATACTTGCTTCTCCATCAATAGTGGCTTCAGTATCATCCTCATTATCCATAGTTTCACCTTGACCATCTTGCCACTCTATATAGAATCTATATGTGTTTACAGTAGTACTTTCATTTAATGAATGGGCAGTGGTAATAGTAGGACTCGCTGAACTAAGCGATACTACATTACCATTGTTTATTTTATACCCAGTAAATACTAAGTCAGTTACAGTATTTGTGGATGATCTACTTAAAGTTATGGTTTCATCAAAAGCCACATCAACATTAGTAGAATCTATTGTAATATCAAAATAACCAGTGCTTGTTGGTGAAATAACACCACTTCTAATATTAGCATTTGCATCAAAGGTTGGAATTATAGTGGTTGAAAAATCATCATTGCTTAATACATCTTGATTATTTACTAAGAAGGACCACTTAGCAATAGTAAAATTTCCACTTGCTGAAGCACTGGATACATATTTGGCGTATGTGTCTTGAACCATATCTAACAGTAAAAATAAAGATATACAAGCTAAAAACAATCTAAATTTTCTGCTTCTAAAAAAACGATTCATATAGTCCTCCTTTCTTTACACTTTCATTATATCAAATATAATGTAAAATGTGTCAAAAAAGTGAGTAAAAAAATGTAAATTTACATTTATATTTGTTTGCAGCTTTTGACAAAAAATGTAGAAAAAAGCAAAAAATTAGTTGCATTTTTTAAGCAAATGGGTTAGAATTGATATGTATGATAGGACACATTATCATATGGTGATGATTTATGGCTAAAGAGGTAATAGTAACTGCAGATAAAGTTAAGAACAGGAAAGCCTTTGTAAAAGTTGTAAAAAGAGCCCTTCTTATATTATTGATATTTCTGATATTACTATATATAGTACTAGAGATAATATATCATGAGGGAAGATTTACTATTACATTGGATTCTAATCAAACTTTAGAAAGCGGTTTAGCAATATTTGATAGCACAAATAATGGACATGCCAAAAGAAAATTAGAGGCAACCCCAATAAAATTTATGGATAATATAGATGGTAGAACTATACCTGAGAATGTTCATAAAGAAGCGGAGGGCTCTCATAATGGCAAGAATTATATCGCATATACATTCTTTGTAGAAAATCAAGGAAATGAAGTACTTGAATATTTCTATGAGGTAGTTATAGATGATGTAATTAAAAATGTGGATGAAGCCATTAGAATTCGCATATATAGAAATGATGAATATGTTACATATGCGAAGAGAAATCATCTTGATAATAAACCAGAAAAAAATACAGAACCATTCAAAAATATCAAGGAATCACCAGATACTATAATTTTGGAGAAGGTAGAAAATTTTAAACCGAATGATATAGATAGATATACAATTGTCATTTGGATCGAAGGACCAGATCCAGATTGTATAGATGCCTTGATAGGTGGGGAATTAAAAGCGCATATGGTTATTGCAGAACAACATATTGAACAAAGTTAGGAGTGAAAAATATGAAAAAAAGAAAAAAAGAAAACAGAAAGAAATTAAGAACGCTCATTCTATTGTTAGTGCTAACAATAACAATGTTTGGGACATCAACATATGCATGGTTTACAGCTAATAGAATTGTAACTATCGAAAGTATTAATGTACATGTTGAAACTAGTGATGGTATTCAGATATCTACTAATGGTAGTACATGGAAGTCTGTTCTTACTCAAGCAGATATAACTACAGGAGCTTATAGTGGCGCTGATAACTTTATTCCATCAACGTTAGATGCTGTATCAACAACTGGTGCAACTACATCTAATTCAAGCGCTGGAACAAGGTTATTAGATATGTATAGTAGTACTATTGGTACTGATACTAATTCAGGTGCTTATACATTATCTACTACTAAAGTTGATGAATCAACTGATAAGACTAAGTTTGTTGCATTTGATATATTTTTGAAAGTTAGTTCTAACAAAGCTGTTTATATAAATAGTGCTGATACATTTTCAAATGTTGTAATGGCATCAAATTCTACAGATAGAGGACTTAAGAATGCTGCTAGAGTTGCTTTTGTACCTATTGGTGAAGCAGCATCTACAGATACAGTTTCAAATATTACAAGTGCATTCTATGCAAGCAATCCTAAAGCTGTTAAGATTTGGGAACCAAACAATGATTTACATTCAACAGCTGTTGTAAACAGTGTTGGCGTTGAATACGGATTTACTGGTGCTAATGCTTTAACTGCTAGTGGTGGTAACGCTGTTACATATTATGGTATTAAATCAGCTATACCAACTGCTGATGCTGTTAATTTAATTAATGCTGTTAGAGGAACAACAACAACTTATGGTAGCCCAGCTGTAACATTCTCAGAAACTGTTACTGAAGGTACTGTAACAAATAATAGTACTGAATATTCAACTGCTGGAACATTGTTATCAACACCAGGAACACTTGCTACTGGTAAAGATTATAAAGCATTTGATCTTGCTGCTGGTATTACAAAAATGCGTGTATATATGTGGATTGAAGGTCAAGATATTGACTGTGAAAACAACGCATCTGGTACTGATATAACATTCAATCTAGAATTAAGTATTAGAGAATCAGCAGGAACTCCATAATAGGTTAAGCAAAGAAGACTTAGGTCTTCTTTTTTTTGTCAAAAAATAATGCTTTAATTCGAAAAATATGGTAAAATATAATATGAGAAAGTAGGTTAAAATGCAAACAGTTGAAGTTATTAAAAAACATAGAAAAGCTATATTTATAATAACAATGTTGATTGTTGTAGTTTTGTCATGGTCATTTATTAATTCATTTAGTGAAACCACTACTTCTTCTGCTTGGGATGGAAACGTTGCTGACTCTTTTAAAAGCGGTACAGGAACAAATAAAAATCCATATGTTATTTCAAATGCATCTGAGTATGCTTACTTTAAAGAATTACTAGAGAGTGAAGATGCATATGTATATTTAAATAAGACATATAAAATAACTAATAGTTTTAATTACGGTGGATATGACATATCCATTAATAATAGTCAACCTTTTACAGGAATAATAGATGGTACTGGTAAAACTATATTTAATACAAATGTTACAAGTGCTTTATTTAAATCAATAGATGGAGCAACTATAAAGAATATTGCTTTTGATTTGAATTATACACTAGATAATGGAACTGATGGAGTAATAGCAAGTAATAGTAATAATTCTATAATTAATATGGTCTTATTAGAAGGTAATATAACTATAAATAATGATTCTAAATTTGGTGGAGTTATATATACATCAAAAAATAGTAATTATGATAATATTGTTTTAAATTATAATATAGTTGGTAATAGTGATAATATTTATAAATTTGCTTATGAATTAGATTCTGATAATATAGGAAATATATTAATAAAAAAAGATAATTATTCAAATTCTAAAGATGAAATTTTGGTTAATAATTTTGAAATAGTTAATAGTAACATAAATTTAGTTGGTATTGATAACTTAGATAATTATTCTACAAGTGAATATAACATGGTAGTTAATAATAATCACTTTACTATAACAAAAAGTAATAGTACAAGTGGTAAAAAGGGACCTGTTAGGGGAATAAGTGCATCTGACACTATTACTGAGCATGCATCTGGTGTTGATGGTACAACTGTATATGTTAATGATTTTACAAGTGATTTAAATTATTTAAAGGGATTAAATTTTGCTGAAGTAAGAAATACAAGTATTCCTAGTGGCGTAAGTACTGGCTATTATGATAATGATTATTTAGTTAAAGTTCAAATTATATATGATGGTCATGACATTAATAATTCATCATTAGTAGGAACTGTATCACCAATCAATAATGAAAATGCTAATAAATATGTTTATTTTAAATATTATCCTTTAGAAAGAAATAGTAATGGTACTTTAGCAACTAATAGTAATGGTGACAATTATATTCACATAGAACTTATAGATAATCCATTTAGCAAGAGACCATACGTTAATGGAACTGAATATGGTTTTAATGGATGGGTATGTAATCAAAGTGTAGATACTACTGCTAATTTATGTGATAATGCTACTTTAAGTTTTAATGTAAATAATTATACTAGATATTTAGATGTAGCTGTTGATGGCGGTAGTGAAATTATTATTCATTTAAATGCTAGTTGGTATAAAGCAGATGTAGTAACATCATATAGTAATATTACCAATTTTAAATCAAAGTCTATGCAGAGTACATCTTATACAACAACTGAGACAATTGTGCATCCTGCTAGTTATTTTTGGAAACAAAATTATACACAAATGGAATTTACTCGTACCTATGAAAGAGGGGATGACGTTAATGGTTATATTCCTCGTGGAACTTGGTATAGAACAAGTAATACAAGTGGTACATATACGTATGTCTCAGGTAATAATACTAGATGCGGTTATAACAGAACATGTTATGGTTATGTAGCAAATACAACTGCTATTCCTGCAGGTACTAAATATGAGGGAGGTACAGTTAGATTTGTTGCTAACTTCAGACCTACAAATAATAATACCGATACAACAATTAATACTTATAATACTACCTATATGGAACTACGTGATGATCCAGATGGAAATTATTCATACAATGAACAAATAACACATACGTATACTTATATACCAAGCGGTAATGCTTCTGGATTCTATTATCAAGTTAGTAACCCAACATCAGCAATGATTCAAACAGGTGAATATTATAATAGCAGTGGTACAAAATGTACTAGTACATCAGGTTGTAATCCTGCATATAAATTAATTCAATATAATGATTCAGTAAATAAATCTAATGGTAATTCCATATCTTTAATTGAAAGAGTAAATGACAATGATGTTGATGCAGCTAAGTATTATTATTTAGTAACTAGGGATATGAATATATTTAGATATACTAGTACAAATAGTCTTTCTTTTGAACGTATAGAAGTAAATAGACCATTTACAGTTACTGGTACATCAATAAATGGAACTACAACTACAGGAGTGTTAGAGTATCCATCATCTACCGGATGGTTTAGCGGTACAACTTATTATGATTTTGCTGTTTCTAATGATTTAGTAATTGAAAATATTAAAATAGACGGACCAGATACTACTGGAACAGACAATACAACTCTTGGCGGAGACAGTAAAACAAGTCAAGTAATATATGCTAACTCACATAATTTGAAAATAGGTAGAAATGTTACAAGTGATGATGGTAGCGGTTATTTAATTGCTGAATCAGTGTTTGGTGGCAGTAATAATGATAATGTATCTGGAACATTTAGAGTAATTATTGAAAGTGGTATATATTATGCTTATCATAGTGGTGTAATGAGTGGTAGTTCAAATTATACATTAAATGAAACTACAATTTTAGGTAGTGACTATGATAGAGTAAGTTCTAATAATGATAAACTTAAATTTATAATAGGGTTAGATGGATTTGCAGGAGGACATCATACTGCAGGTAGTGATTCTTTATTCGCATCATTTACTACAGTTAAGAGTGGAACACTTGGATACAATAGTGATGGTACACCTAATACTGATAATACAGCGGGTATGTATATTGGAGGAAGATCAAGCAAGTGTGTTGAATCAATTACTGGTGCTAAAGTAGAAGGTGGAAAAGTAAACACAATTGTAGGTGGATATGGTTATAATGGATCTGCAAGTACAAATTCTACTTATATTGGTATGAGTGGTGGAACAGTAAGAGAAATATATGGTGGTGCAGGTCACTCAACAACTCAAGGAAATCGTATAATAAATGTTACTGGTGGAACAGTAAGTTATAGTATTTTAGGTGGTTCTGATAGTTATAGTTCAACGGATACAGATGATGGCGTTGTTCAAGGTTCAACTTTAGTTTATGTTGGTGGTAATACAATAGTTGGTGATGGCTCTACTGGTGAATTAAATGGCGTTGAATCAGGCTCAGTATTTGGAGCTGGTGGAGGTAATAGTAATCCCGATGCAACTTCAAAAGGAACTGTATATAATTCACATGTAATTATAAATGGAGGAACCATTGCTACATCTGTATATGGGGGTGGTAACTTTGGTTCAACAGGAACCCAAAGTAATACCTCTGCATCAACAGTAATTGATATACTTTCTGGAACAATTGGAAGTGTTTATGGTGGTTCTAAATCAGCGGGATTTAGTAAAACTGATTATACTACTTCAAGTACAATTGATATAAATGTATCAGGTGGTACAATAGCCAATATTTATGGTGGTTCAAATACTAAAGGTGACATATATGGCGCTATAGATATAGATGTTACAGGTGGAACAATTACTGGAAACATTTATGGTGGTGGAAAAGGTGGTATCGAGACAGGAAATAATCCTAGTCCAGGAACAACTACTGCATATGACGTTTCTGTTACAATAGGTGATAGTAATGGTGGACCAACTATTGGAGGAAATGTTTATGGTGGTAGTGCTTTTGGAAGCGTAAATGGTTCAAGTCAAGGAAATGTTACAGTTACGGTAAATGATGGAACAATTACTGGATCTGTATTTGGCGGTGGACAAGGAGATTCAACTCATACACCTGTAGTTAATGGAAACATAACTGTAACTATTAATGATGGTGATATTACAAATGTATTTGGAGGTAATGACCAAGCTGGAAGCCATACAAAATTGAATAATGTATATTTGAATGGTGGTACTATTGATAGCGTTTATGGTGGTGGTAATAGATCTAGTGTTACAAATACCCATGTATATGAAAATGGTTCTACTGTAACTAGTATTTATGGTGGATCTAATACATTAGGTGATGTATCAACTACAACTGTAAATATAACATCTGGAACAGTTGCTAATGTTTATGGTGGAAATAATGAAGGTGGAAGCTGTGGAACTACAAATGTTTTAGTTGATGGTACTGCAAGAGTAACAAGTAGTGTATATGGTGGAGGAAACCAAGTAAATACTACAACAACAAATGTAACTTTAAATAGTGCTGCTGCAACTATTCCTAATATTTATGGTGGTGGTAATAGTGCTAGTGTAACAACTACAAATATAATTCAAAATGGAGTAAGAGTTATTAATATATTTGGTGGTTCAAACTCTAGTGGTGTTGTTACTACAACTAACATAAATTATAATTCAGGTGTAGCTACAAATGTTTATGGTGGAAATAATGCAGGTGGTAGCACACTAACAACAAATGTAACATTAAATAATGGAACCATTGCTAATATTTATGGCGGTGGAAATAATGCAAATGGTGGCGAATCAAATGTAAATATATTAGGTGGAAGTGTAAATAATGTCTATGGTGGAGGAAACAATGCTGGATTAAATGAATCAAATGTTACCATAACATCTGGAAGTGCTATTTATGTATATGGTGGTTCTAATAATACAGGATTAGTAACTACAACCAATGTAACACTTAATAATTCTTCAAGTAGAATTACTGCTATTTATGGCGGCGGTAATAGAGCACAAGTGGGAACAACAAATGTAGAAATAAATAATGGAACCATAAGTGATGTGTATGGTGGAGGAAACCTTGCAGCTGTAACAGGTAATACTACTTTAGATATAAATGGTGGAACCATAAATAATAATATTTATGGTGGCGGTAATTTTGGTGTAGTAAATGGTTCATCAAATGTAACTATTACTAACGCTACTATATTAGGTAGTGCATATGCAGGTGGTAATGGAGCAACAGCAACACTTTTAGGTAATACAAATATCACAATAGATGGAAATACAGTAATAGGTACATCATCATCAGTACCTCCTGCAAGTGGAAGCGTATTTGGAGGTGGAAATCAGGCAGCTACTGGTAATGAGAATAGTAATACATCAATAAGTAATGTAAATATTGCTGGAGGCACAATATATGGAAATGTATATGGCGGTGCAAATACTTCAGTAATATATGGAAATACTAATGTGAATATTGGAGCTTCTGTGCCAATAAATAATTTGCAGACAAGTAATATATATGTAAAAGGTCATGTATTTGGTGGTGGTGAAGCTAATGCCAGTGGATCTGAAATTTATGACTGGTTCTTTATAAGTGTTACACAAGGAACTAATATAAATATAGATGCTAATGGATATAATAATTTCCAAATAGATGGTTCATTCTATGGTGGTGGTAATGCATCATCTGCAAGTGGTGATAGTTACTTATATATTAATAATTACGGAAGTATAAATAATCCAAAAAGAAATATATCTATACAAAGAGTTAAGTATGTAACAATAAATAATTCAAGTGTGCTATTGCAAGGTGCAATAGATAGAGCTAATGAGTATGATAAAGAATTATTCTCAATAAGTAGAGTTCAACTATTAAAACTTAAAAATAATTCAGAATTATTCTTAGAAACAGGTGCAAATTTATTAGAGAATTTCTATAGTGTTGATTCGAATGATAATTTTGCAGTTGTACAAATAGATACAGATAATAATGCAATTACAAGTAGAACAGTTAATAATAGAGTATATATGTATGAAGGTAAAAACTTAAATGTTGCCAAAGATCAACAGGTAACAGATTATGGTGACGTAAAAGGAATGACATTCTTAGGTATATTTAATTATGCTAATGGTGGAGTTAATACAGGTATATACAGTAATTCATATGCTCCTGGAGATACATTAGATTGGTCAGGTGTATTTACAAGAGGAAGTTATGTACTTGGTGCGCACTTAACCAATCATAATATTGAAGCAGATGGTTTCTATAGTAACTTTATAAATGAAGATACGGATATAAATGAAGTTAATTATATAAATCCAACTCCTACAGATGCTAGATTCTATATGTGGTATATTGGAGAAAATGTAATTGAGTATAATGTTAACTTAGTTGCATCTAAGTATTCAACACTTGGTTCAGTAGAAGCATCATTCTTGGAATTTTCAAAACCAAATACATCATTCCAAATATTAGGATTTGATAGTTCAGAAATAGCTTCTGGAGTAACATTAGTAGATAAGAATACTATTCCTAGAATAGCAGCTAATGCAACCGATGCTAATAATAAATTTGGTCTTACAATGGAAGCTTCTAATAATGGATGGCTTACTACTGGTAAAACATCTTTCTATACTGGAGCTCAAAGCATGAGTGGAGTTACATATTATGAAGGTGAGAACTCTACAGTAGTTCCTACAATGTTATTCTATTTATATCATTCAAAGAATTTAACAGAAGAAAAAAGCTTAGGAACAGTAAGAATATCAGTAATGGCAATTACTAAACTTAATGCATTATCAAATGAAATAAAGAGATTAGTAATAAATGTCAACATGTCATCTGCATTATTCCAAACAGCAGAATATGAAGGGGCAATGACTCCTGGTGATAAATATGAATTATTTGCATCAACATCAACAAATATAACAACTCATAGTAAACTAAGTGCTTATTATGCATTATACGCTGATAATGCAAATGCATATAAGCCAGGATATCATAGAGTGTTATCTTCATCATTTGTATTGCCATTAAATACAAAAATAACTATGATAGACTTTTCACAAGGTACACCAGAATATTATTATCATGTTATAAATGCAACTGATGTATCAAATGCACAAACAGAATTTGCTTTAGAAGGTGAAGCTTCTTATCCATTATCATTGTTTACTAAAATGGGTAGTAAAAATAGCACAAGTAATTATAATGATGCTACTATGAATGCAATATATTATAATGGTACAGATAGTAGTGAGGAGTTTATATTTATAGTTGATTATTCTGATACAACCATGAATTCAAATCAACTAAACAATACATTATTGATAGAACTGCGTGATTCAAATGATGAAACAATGGTAACAGTACTTGGTATACAACATTCCCAATTAACATATAACTTATATGCAAATATGGATTCTACTATAAACTTGACCGTAGAAGAAAGTGATAATCCTCTTTATATAGGATATAGTGATATATTTGATGTATCCGTTGACTTTCAAAGTTCAGTTTTAAGTGATGTACAAATAACAGATACACAATATTTTGATTCAAAGATGGGTGTACAAATATATATAACAGATAGTGAAGATAATATAGTATCAGGAACCGATTTAACAGGTACGTACTTTGAAATGGATGGTAGAAGGTATTATCCAGATATAAATGGTTATACTCACATAAAGTTATCTGATAAGATAGGTAAAACTAGAAAATGGATTATATTTAATACGGATAATTCAACGTTAGCAACAGGTGATTATACATTTACAATTGAAGCGTTCGCATCTGCAGACGGAATATATTATAGTGAAGGTGATCCAACATACAATGATATAGATATTACAATAATAAATAGCAAATATGGATTTAATCCAGTTATTAATGATGAAAGTGTAGTATTCAGTGCAAATAATAATAAAAATTTAATATTCACTATAGGATATACATCACTATTAGATAATCCAAATATTAGACTTGCAATGTATAGAAGAGAATATAATGAAGTATATGATACTGATTATGAATTAGTAGATTTAGCAGATTATTTAAATCAAACATTATCTAGTACATCTAATGAAAATGAATATTTATTAATCGAAAATCCTAGTGCAACAAATTCATTTACATTATTAATGAAAAATGAATTATTAACAGGAACATATAGATTAGTATTTAGATTATATGATGATGATACCAAGATTGGTGAAATAATAAGGTATATAATAGTAAAGTGAGGTATTTATGAGAGAAGAAATTATTAAGTTATCTAATCAAGATTTGTTAAAATTATATCGTTTAGTGCTAGAACATAAAGAATATTTAGAAAATGAAAAAAGAAAAATAGAGGAACAAAAATGATAGAAGAATTAAGCAAACATTATGATGAATTTAAGAAAGTATTAGATATACTTCCTACTAATTTTAAGAGTAATATAAGTAAAAAAATAGCATGTATAAACGATGAATATGAAAAGGATAATATATTAATACAAAATGTAAGAGAAGAAATAGAAAGAAGAATTAGTGTATTTGATAATTTAGTAGAAAATGAAGATATTAAAAAGTATAAAGAAAAAATAGAAGGATGCAATATTGTATATGAATGGAATAACTATAATACTTCATATGAAAAAATGCATTTAGATTATTATTTATATCAATTGAATAAATGTTATAAAGAAGATTTAGAAAGTGTAAATTCTTGTATAAGAACTATAATTGATTCTTTTAAGATGGTTGGTATAAATTTAAAAAAGGAAGATTTTTCATTTAATTCTTTAGTTGCGTCTTACATAGAAAAAATTCTAGATAATTCTTCTGAGCAAGAATTAAAAAAATATTTTGAAGAAATATATTGGAAAAATTCAGATATAATTAAAATTTTAGAAATAAATATTAAAAGTATATACCTAAAAAATGAAAAGAAAATAGATAAATACTATGAAGCAAGACACAATAAATTTTTAAAAGAGTATAAAGAAAATGACATAAATGAGTTAAGGATAAGATTAAGTCATGAATATTCTAAATTAATTGCTCAAGATAAGTACTTAAATTTTAAAAAGTTTCTTGATAATACTTATCAATTAAATATTTATAAAAAAGAGGAAATAGAAAAGAAAAAGAATTTATATTTTGAGGAAGGTAGTTATAATGTACCATATTTAGAAGAACTTTATAATGTATTAGAAGAGTATAATGTAATATTGAAATATAAATATTTACTTGATGATATTAAAAGTAAATTACAATCTAAAGATACATTGAAAAATGCGAAAGCAAAAATGTTAAAAGAGCTTAGTAAGGTAGAATCTAAATTAGTAAAATTAAATTCTTCCCAAAATAAAAAATCTTTATTTGGTAAAGCAAAGAATGATGAGAAATGGTTATTTAATTATAAAGAAGCATTTAATGAGGTTGTAAAGTATTATGATAATTTTGAACAAACTAATTTTGATGAATTAGTATATTCTAAATTAACGCAAGATAGTACAGTTTTAGATGCATTAAATCTAATTACTTCTAATTATATATATTTTGTAAATAAAACTATTGAACAAGATGATTCAAGAAATATAAATGAAATAGATGAAGAATATAATAAATTAAAAGATTATGTTAATTGTAACAATTTTATAATAATTAATAATATTGCGTTACTTGATGAAAAGCAATTGAAAGAATTAATAGTAAATAAGTATAATTTAGAAAATATAAGTATAACTAAAGAAGCATTATTGACAGATAATTTAAGTAAAACAATGGAAGATATAACTATACTAATAAATAATGAAAATATAATACTATCAGGAATAAATGTAGATGATGTATACTTGTATATTGAATATAAAAAAATGAATTCTGAATAGGTAATTTATGACAGATGATATAAAATTATTAAAAAATATGATTGATGAATCAAATGGTATTGTATTCTTTAGTGGTGCAGGGGTATCTACAGAGAGCGGCTTAAAAGATTTTAGAAGCAAAGATGGTATATACAATATAAAATTAAAATATGATGAAACTCCAGAATATATGCTTAGCAGAACTTGTTTCTATAATGATACAGAAATGTTTTATGACTTCTATAAAAAGTATATGAATTGTACTCATGCAGAACCAAATATTACACATAAATATTTAAAAAAATTAGAAGATAAAGGGAAATTAAAAGCTATTGTAACTCAAAATATTGATGGATTGCATACAAAAGCTGGTAATAAAAATGTATATGAATTACATGGTACAATATATAAAAATCATTGTATTAAATGTAATAAAGAATATAGTGCGGAGTTTGTATTTAATAGTAAAAATGTACCAATATGTAGTTGTGGAGGAATAATTAAACCAGATGTAGTACTATATGAAGAAATGTTACCAGAAGAAGCTTATAACAATAGTATAAAAGCAATTAGTAATGCAGATATGTTGATAGTTGCAGGTACATCTTTAACAGTATATCCTGCTAGCTATATGGTAAATTATTTTAGAGGTAAATATTTAGTAATAATTAATTTAGATAAAACAGATTATGATTACAAAGCAGATTTAGTAATAAATAAGAAATTAGGGGAAGTATTTAAAGGGATGTAAATAGGAGTAAAAAATGAAAAGTAAATTAATATTTATAGTATTTTGTTTATTTATGTTTGTTTGTACAAGTAAAGCAGAAACAGTAGATAAAACTGCACCAATAATAAACAGCATTACGCCTATGACTACTGAATTTAGAGGTGGAGAAAAAATAGGATTTAAAGTAAATGCGTCTGATGATATTTCAGGTATATTTGAAATATTATTAACATTCGCGCAAGTTGATGCTCCAACTGTAGAAGGAACAGAGTATACATTTATGATTGGACTTAGTAAAAAAGGCCCAATTTCAAATGCTAATGATGGTTTAAATGATTTCATTAATGGTGAAAAAATATATTATGGATATGTACCTAATAATGTTAAAGAAGGTAAATATAAATTATTCAAAGTATATATAGATGATGAAGATAGAAACAATCGTTGTTATTGTATGAATGATTATTATCATGGAGACTGCATAGTCAATGATTTTAATTTTCCAACAATTAATACATTGAAATCACTTCAAGATCATGAAGCACCAATACTTAAAGAATTAAATATAAGTTCTAATTCAGTTAAAGTTGGTGAAGAGATAGAAGTAATTGCTAGGATAGAAGATGAATCGGAAATAAAAGCAGTTGAATTATTTTTTGGCGCTGATAAATACTTTTTGAACAAAGATACAGATGGTGCATATAAAACAAAAATTAGATTTAATGCACCGGGTAATTATAAATTTAACCAAATTACTTTAAGAGATGTTAATAATAATGAAGAAACGTATGTTTATAAAAGTAAAACGGGATATATTGCAAAGAATACGTTAGAAGATGCAAAATATGATGTTGTTGTAGCAAATGAACATGGAGAAACCAGTTCAAAACTTCCTGAACTAAAAGATATTGTTATAACAAAAAGCAAAGTAAAAGCACCAAGTGTAGTGCAAATACATATATATGCAGATGAAGGATTAAAAACAGAAATGGGTGTATATGATGAGAATAATCCTGAAGCAGCAAAGAGTATTAAAGTTACTGATAATGGTTGGAATGGGAATTCATACGTATATAATTATGAGATAACCCAATATGCAAAACCAAGTATTCATACAATACATATGTTAAAATTAACAACTGCTGATGGTAAAAGTGTTATATATGCTAAGGATCCAAATGAATATCAAATATCTGAATCAATAATTGAAGTAAGACAACTTGGTGATTATTCATATGAAATAGTAAAAGACATAAAAGCAGATGTAACAACATCAACAAGTAGTTTAACAGTTATCGATAATATAAAAAATGCTAATGAAGATGCTACTATTTCTATAGATACTACTAAATCTACAAAAATATCTAGTGATATATTTGAAGCAATTAAAAATACTAATAAAACTGTTGTATTTGAAACAAACGGAATACAATGGCATTTTAATGGAAAAAACATTACTAATGCTAAAGATATAGATGTAAAAACTAATGTATATTATTTGGAACAATATAATAATGCAGATACTGATACATTTGACAAAGCATTGGTAATTGAATTTGCTAATAATGGAAAGTTACCTGGGAAAGCATTAATAAAAGTTAAAGTAGATTATGCATTAAGAAATTACTTAGGGGCTGAAAATTTAAAGGTATATTTTAGAAATACTGATGGTTATGATCTTATTTCTGATGGAATTGTTGAATCACAAGATGGTTTTTATCTATTCTATATTGATCACAATAGTACATATTATTTAACCAATAAAAAAATAGAAGCAAAGAAAATAAAAAATGATAGTACTACAAAATTAGATAATACTATTTTAGTAGAACAAGTTAAAGAAGAAGTAAATCAAAATATTATTGAAGATAATAATTTAGAAACTGACATCAAAGATGATATAACAATGGATATTGTTCCAAACAATAATGACTCTAATAAGACAAAAAGTAATAATTATATATTAATTTCAATAATAATAGCTATATTTGTAATAATAACTACTATTATCATAATAAGACGCAATAAATTAAACAAGGAGTAATCCTTGTTTTATTATATTAAAAATGATAGAATAGCATTGTTAAATTAATACATTATATTTAATGAGGTGTTTTATGTTCGAACTTGTATCAAATTATACTCCTAGTGGAGATCAACCAAAAGCAATAAAAGAATTAGTAGATGGTATTAAATCTGGTAAGAAAGACCAGGTTCTTTTGGGTGCAACTGGTACAGGTAAAACATTTACTATTGCAAATGTAATAAAAGAAGTTAATAAACCAACACTTGTTCTTGCACACAACAAAACCCTTGCAGGACAACTTTATAGCGAATTAAAAGAGTTGTTTCCAAATAATCATGTTGAATATTTTGTATCATATTATGATTATTATCAACCTGAAGCATATGTACCAAGTACTGATACTTATATTGAAAAAGATGCATCAATTAATGATGAAATTGATGAATTAAGGCATAGTGCAACATCATCATTAATAAATAGTAGAGATGTTATAGTAGTAGCCTCTGTATCATGTATATATGGTATAGGAGAAGTTGATGAATATAAAAAACATACAATTACTTTAAAAGTTGGAGATAGAATAGAAAGAGATACTGTATTAAAAAAATTAGTAGAGATGTTATATGAAAGAAATAATATAGAACTTAAAAGAGGGTGCTTTAGAGTAAAAGGAGATGTAATAGAACTTATTCCTGTACAAGAAAGAACTAGTGGTATAAGAATAGAATTTTTCGGAGATGAAGTAGATAGAATAAGTACTTTTGATACTTTAACAGGTGCAATTATAAATAATAAAAAAACAATAACTATATTTGCAGCATCTCACTTTGTTACTGATGAAGATAAATTAAAAATAGCTATTGAAAGAATAAAAGAAGAGTTAACTGACAGAGTGTCATATTTTAAAAATAATAACAAATTATTAGAAGCACAACGTATAGAAGAAAGAACTAATTATGATATGGAGATACTTTCTGAAACAGGTTTTTGTAGAGGTATTGAGAACTATTCAAGGCATATTGCATTAAAAAATGAGGGAGAAACTCCTACATGTTTAATAGATTTCTTTCCAGATGATTTTCTTTTAGTAGTAGATGAATCACATGTGACACTACCACAAGTAAGAGGTATGTATAATGGAGATAGAGCAAGGAAACAAGTACTTGTTGATTATGGTTTTAGACTTCCAAGTGCACTTGATAATAGACCATTAAAATTTGAAGAATTTAGAAATAAAATAAATCAAGCTATATATGTATCGGCTACACCTGGTGATTATGAACTAAGCCTTACAGATAATAAGTTTGTAGAGCAAATAATAAGACCTACTGGGCTTTTAGATCCAACTATTGAAGTAAGGAAGACTACTGGACAAATAGATGATATAGTTGGTGAGATAAATGAAAGAATTGAAAGAAATGAAAGAGTTCTTATTACTACTTTAACTATAAGAATGGCTGAAGAACTAACTAATTACTTAAAGAATTTAGATATAAAAGTAGCATATCTTCATAATGAAGTAAAAACATTAGAAAGAACTAAGATAATTAGAGATTTGAGATTAGGTAAATATGATGTAGTAGTAGGTATTAATCTTCTTAGAGAAGGAATAGATATTCCTGAAGTAAGTTTAATAGCTATATTGGATGCAGATAAGCAAGGATTCTTAAGAAGTGATAGAAGTTTAATACAAACTATAGGTAGATGTGCAAGAAATGAACATGGTCATGTAATAATGTATGCAGATATGATAAGTGATTCTATGAAAATAGCTATTGCTGAAACTGAAAGAAGAAGAAAAATACAGGATAAATATAATAAGGAGCATGGTATTATTCCTAAGACCATTGTAAAAGAAATTAGAGACTTAATTACTAATGAAGATGAAGATAAAAAGATTGAAGTTAAACCTAAGTATTCTAAAAAAGAAAAGCGTAATATGATAGAAAGAATAGAAAAAGAAATGATGGAAGCAGCAAGAAATCTTGATTTTGAAAGGGCTACTGAACTAAGAGATATTATGTTTGAGTTACAAATAGAAGATTAATATTGACAATATTTTATTTAAAAATATAATATTATTTGATTTGGAGGGTTTTATGAGAGAAAGTATATTAGCAATGATAAGACGTAATTATGAAAGTGGAGAAAGAGCATTAGAAATTCAAAGTAAAAATGCATCAAGTGAAATAAGCAAGGATAGATTATATGGTATAGTAATGACTAATTATTCTAATTCAGAATTAGCACTTGGAAATAATGGTATATATTTTTGTGATGGTGTATTACATGAAGATATGGCTGGTGAATTTAAGTGTTATAGGAATTTAGAAGACACAACACATAACTATAATGTTTATTTGAGTGATTGCGCTGAATTTGAGAAACAACACGCAGTAATATATGGTGAAAGTTATGATGCTGTTAGAAAAGAATTTATTCTTGATGCAATAAAATCAAGTCAAAAAGAAGCAGTAAAATCACTTGTAAAAAAATATTCAAGAAAATAGTACTTGCATTTTTTATAAACTTATATTATTATGATATGGAGGTGTAAGTATGAATGAGTTACAACTACTTAAATTTAATTGGATAAGTATGTTAGTTTTCTTATTCGTATTTGTTTCTTTATTAGTTTAAAAGAAGGAATTTATTTTTAATTCCTTCTTTTTTTGTAAAGAAATACCTTGAAAGGAGTTTTATGAAAAAAGAAAAAATGGCATATGACGTTGATGAAATGCCACCAATGTTAAAATCTATAATTTTAGCATTTCAACATGTATTTGCAATGTTTGGTGCAACTATATTAGTACCAATATTAGTTAATGGAATAGCAGGCGAGGAAGTATTAACTATTCCAGTAGCGTTATTCACATCTGGTTTTGGAACACTTTTATATATTTCTTGCACAAAGAAAAAATCACCGGTATATTTAGGAAGTTCCTTTGCATTTATAACACCAATAGCAGTAGGATACCTAAAGGGTGGTATGTCTGGTGCAATGACAGGGATAATGGTTGTAGGTTTAATTTATATAATTGTTGCAATTATAATTAAATTTGTAGGTAAAACTTGGTTAGAAAAGTTACTTCCACCAATAGTAATTGGGCCTATGATTATGATTATAGGTTTAGGGCTTGCCCCTACAGCAATAGATTCAATGGGACTATCTAGCGAAGTATTAGATGTGAAAACAGTAGTAGTTGCATTAGTATCTTTTATAGTAACTGCACTTGTTATGACAAGAGCAAAAGGATTTTTAAAAGTAATACCATTCTTAATAGGAATATTATCTGGATATATAGTAGCTGTATGTTTAGGTATGGTTGATTTTAATGTGGTAAAAGAAGCAAGTTTCTTTAGTATTCCTAATTTTAAAGTAATGTTTATTGATTATAAATTAAACTTTACTGCACTTATTACAATAGCACCAGTAGCACTTGTAACATTATGTGAACATATAGGAGACCATACATCACTTGGTAATATAATAGGTAAAGATTTAATAAAAGATCCAGGGCTTGATAGAACATTAATGGGAGATGGTATAGCGACATTATTTGCAGGATTTTTAGGAGGACCTGCTAATACAACATATGGTGAAAATACTTCGGTAGTAGGTATGACAAAAGTAGCTAGTGTTAAAGTAATAGCACTTGCTGCAGCATTTGCAATATGTATATCTTTTCTAGGTAAATTCACTGCACTAGTTTCTACAATACCTAGTGCAGTATTAGGTGGAGTATCATTATTACTATATGGATTTATAGCAGTAAATGGATTAAAAGTATTAATTAAAAATAAAATTAATTTTGAAATACCAAAGAATGTAATAATAGCATCTTCAATGTTAGTAATAGGTTTAGGAGGAGCTGCAATATCAATAAATAGTGGTGATTTATCATTAACTATATCTGGTATGTCACTTGCATCTATAGTAGGTATATTATTAAATATATTTTTAAAAGAAGAAAAAATACAAAAATAGTAATATATAAAAATAATATGAGTAAAAAGACAAATATTGTTATATATATTTGCCTTTTTTGTTATCTTTAATTATTAAAAATAGATGTTTTGTAATTTGATTCACTATTAAATAATTGATATATTGCAACTGGATACATTTATCAGGTGCTCCTTAATTCTAGAAATAAGGAGGTGATTATATGACAAAAAGAGAAAGTGCTCAATTTGTAATAATCCTACTTTTATTATTCATAGTACTCCTACTATTAATATAAAAAGCACCTGATATCATTTAGATATTAGGTGATCCAAAATATTGGAAGCATCTGATCTAAATCAAATGTATCCATTTTTAATATATCATATTTTATTATGCATGTAAATCATTGTTTAAAAATTAAATAATGTGGTATAATACTAAGGATTTGGAAGTGAGATTATGGATAAGATTATAATTAAAGGTGCTAGAGAAAATAATCTAAAAAATATAGATTTAGAAATACCTAAAAATAAATTTGTAGTAATGACAGGTGTTTCTGGTAGTGGTAAGAGTAGTCTTGCTTTTAATACTATATATGCTGAAGGTCAAAGAAGATATGTAGATAGCTTAAGTGCATATGCTAGACAATTTTTAGGTAATTTTGAAAAACCTGATGTAGATTCTATAGAAGGATTAAGTCCAAGTATAAGTATAGATCAAAAAACTACAAATAATAATCCAAGAAGTACAGTAGGTACTGTAACTGAAATATATGATTATTTAAGATTATTATATGCAAGGATTGGTATACCTTATTGTCCAACTCATAATATAGAAATAACTCATCAAAGTATTGAAGAAATGGTTAATAAAATACTTGAATTAGAAATAGGTACAAAGATAATGGTATTATCACCTGTTGTAAGGGGTGAGAAGGGTACTCATAAGGATCTATTAGATGATTTAAGAAAAAATGGTTATGTTAGGGTAAGAGTAAATGGTGAAATATTAGATTTAAGTGAAGAAATAAATTTAGAAAAAAATAAGAAAGATGATATAGATGTAGTAATAGATAGATTAGTAATAAAAGATGATATAAGAAGTAGATTATTTGAATCTATTGAAACTGCTACTAAGTTATCTAATGGTAAAGTATTAATAAGTATAATAGGTGATAAGGAAATACTTATGTCAGAACATTTAGCGTGTCCTTATTGTGATTTTTCAATGAATGAATTAGAACCAAGAATGTTTTCATTTAATTCACCTTTTGGAGCATGTGATTCATGTAAAGGATTAGGTTTTAAATTAAAGATAGATGAAGATTTAATAATACCTGACAAGAGTTTAAGTCTAAATAATAATGCAATTGTACCACTTAATAATATGGATGAATATAATATATATAGAAAGATGTTAGAAATAGTATGCAATAACTATGATATAGATATGAATATACCTATCAATAAAATGCCAAGAAAGCAATTAGATATAATTTTATATGGATCACCTGATGTTATTGATTTTGATTTTAATACTAGAAGTGGTAATAGAATGCATAAATTAGAAAAGTATGAAGGTATATCTAATATGTTTGAAAGAAGATATATGGAAACTACTAGTTCATTTATAAGAGAATGGTTAGAAAAATATATGACTGAACTTCCATGTGAATGTTGTCATGGTATGCGTTTAAAAGATGAAATATTGAATGTTAAAATAAAAAATAAGAATATATATGAAATGTGTAATTTAAGTATTAGAGATTTATATAAATTTTTTAATGAAATTAAATTAAATAAGGAAGAACAAGAAATATCTAAATTAATAATTAAAGATATAAAAGATAGATTGGAATTTTTAGTAAATGTAGGATTAGAATATTTAACACTTAATAGAAGTGCAGGAACTTTATCAGGTGGTGAATCACAAAGAATAAGACTTGCAACTCAAATAGGTTCTAGATTATCAGGAATATTATATGTACTTGATGAACCAAGTATTGGATTACATCAAAGAGATAATCAAAAATTAATTAATTCACTTTTAGAAATGAGAGATTTAGGTAATACTTTAATAGTAGTAGAACATGATGAAGAAACTATGTTACAAGCTGATTATTTGATAGATATTGGCCCAGAAAGTGGAATACATGGTGGTTATGTAATGGCTGCTGGTACTCCAAAAGAAGTAATGGAAACTCCTAATAGTATTACAGGACAATATTTAAGTGGTAAATTGAAAATAGATGTTCCTAAGAAAAGAAGAAAAGGTAATGGTAAATTTATTGAAATAAAAGGTTGCAAAGAGAATAATTTAAAAAATATTGATGTTAAATTTCCACTAGGAACATTTACGTGTGTAACAGGTGTTTCTGGTAGTGGTAAAAGTAGTTTAGTAAATGAAATATTATATAAAACTTTATCTAACAATTTATATAAATCAAAGGAAAAACCAGGAAAATATAAAAGCATTAAAGGTATAGAAAATATAGATAAAGTAATAAATGTATCACAAGATCCAATAGGTAGAACTCCAAGAAGTAATCCTGCAACTTATACTGGTGTTTTTGATGATATTAGAGATGTATTTGCAAATACAAAAGAAGCTAAGATAAGAGGTTATGATAAAGGAAGATTCTCATTTAATGTAAAAGGTGGTAGATGCGAAGCTTGCTACGGAGATGGAGTTAAAAAAATAGAAATGCATTTCTTACCTGATGTATATGTACCATGTGAGATATGTAAAGGTACTAGATATAATAGAGAGACATTAGAAATAAAATTTAAAGGTAAGAATATAGCGGATGTACTTGATATGACTATTGAAGAAGCATATGATTTCTTTGAAAATATTCCAAAAGTAAAAAACAAATTATCAATGCTTGTTGAAGTAGGACTTGGATATATGAAATTAGGTCAATCTGCTCCAACACTTTCTGGTGGTGAAGCAGGTAGAGTAAAACTTGCTAAAGAATTACAAAAAAGACCTACAGGTAAAAGCATATTTATATTAGATGAACCAACTACTGGCCTTCATAAACATGATGTGAAAAGATTAATTTCAATATTACAAAGAATAGTAGATAATGGTGATACGGTAATAGTTATTGAACATAACTTAGATATGATTAAAGTATCAGATTATATTATAGATCTTGGACCAGAAGGCGGAGATTTTGGTGGAGAAGTAATTGCTACAGGAACTCCTGAACAAGTATCAAAAAATAATAAATCATATACAGGTATGTATTTAAAAGAAGAATTAAAAAAATAATTCTTCTTTTGTGTTATTATGGTATAATTATAGTGAGGTGCAATATGAGACTTATAGTAATAGACAAAGAAGTACCAAGGTTAAACAAAATAATTGAGTCTTTAATATATATAATTGCATATGCAATAATTATCACATTAATATCTTTGATATTAAAAACAATAGAATTAGATAAAACTCATTTTGGATTATATGCATTATTGTCATCAATGATAATATATATATTAAATAAGACAATAAAACCAATATTGTTCGAATTAACGGTACCAATAACAGGAATAACAATGGGATTATTTTATCCATGTATAAATGTATTAATACTTAAATTAACTGATTGGATATTATTAAGTCATTTTAATACACATGGAACAATATCATTATTTTTCACAGCAGTATTAATATCATTTATATATATACTTACAGATGAATTAGTCATTAAACCTATAATAAAGAGGAGTGAGAAGAATGAGTGAACTAGTTAGAATAGGAAATTTTAGTATATCTTGGTATTCAGTTTGTATTCTAGTAGGAGTGTTAATAGCAGGAGCATTATTTCTTTTAGAATGTAAAAGATATGAAATTGATTTAAATTTTGCTACTAATTTAATATTTTGGACAGTTATATTTGGAATAATAGGCGCTAGACTTTATTATGTTGCATTTAATTGGAGTTATTATTCATCTAGTCCAATCGAAATATTAAAAGTATGGAATGGAGGCCTTGCAATACATGGCGGATTATTAGGCGGGTTATTGTTTATATTGTTCTATACTAAAAAATATAAAGTAACAACTTTAAAAATCACAGATATGGCAGTAGTAGGTGTTATTATTGCTCAAGCAATAGGAAGATGGGGTAATTTCTTTAATCAGGAAGCGCATGGACCTGAAACAACGAGAGCAGTATTGGAAGGAATAAGAATTATACCTAAATTTGTAATAGATGGTATGAATATAAATGGTATATATTATATGCCTACATTCTATTATGAATCATTGTGGTGTATACTTGGATTTATAATATTATTAATTGTTAGAAGAACATTTGAGTATTTAAGAATAGGCCAACTAACAGGAATGTATTTGATATGGTATAGTGTAGCAAGATTTGTAATAGAAAAATATAGAACAGATAGTTTAATGCTTGGTAATTTTAAAGTTGCACAATTGATATCAATTTTATTATTTGTAATTGGAATTCTATTAATAATTTGGAATTTAAGAAAATCTAAATTTGAAAAAAGATATGATGATTATGAATTGGAAGACATTAAATTTTAAGGACAATTAGTCCTTTTTATGTTATTATAATGGTGGTGATATTATGTCATTTTCTATGAATGTAAAAAGTGAAATAACTAAAGTTGATAGTGATAAAACAGAAAAGATATCACTTCTTTCAGCATATATTAGAAATAATGCAGTAATAACAAAAGATTCGATACTTATAAATACAGAAAATATGGAAATATCTAAATATATATTTAATTTATTAAATGAATTATATGATATTACACCAATAATAACTATAAGAAAAAGTTTTAATTTTAAAAAAGGATTATCATATTTACTAAAAATAACTAATAAATATAATCTTATACTTTCTGATTTATCCTTAATAAATAGGGATGGTTATTTTATAAATATGCCACATGAATATATATATGAGGATGATGGAGATAAAAAAGCATATTTAAGAGGTGTTTTTTTGGCAACTGGCTCTATAAATGATCCTAAGACATCTAGGTATCATTTAGAGTTTTTTATAGATGATTATGATTATGCTTTATTTATATGCGAATTATTAGATGATTATAATTTAAATAGTAAATTAATTGAAAGAAATAATGGATTTATGGTTTATATAAAAGAGGCTGAAAAGATAAGTGATTTTTTAAAGTTGTTAAAGGTATTCAAATCAGTATTATATTTTGAGGATATTAAAGCTTATAGGGAACAAAAGAATTTGATAAATAGGCTTAATAATTGTGAGCAAGCTAATGTAGAAAAAGCAATTAATTCTGCTTTAGAACAAGTTAGAAACATAGAATTGATTGAGAATACAATAGGATTTGATTCAATAGATGAAAAATTAAAGATAGCAGCTATATATAGGAAGAAGTATAAAGAAGCATCGCTTAGTGAACTTAGTAAGATCATTTCTTTAGAGTGTGATACTAATATAACAAAATCTGGTTTAAACCATAGAATGAGGAAATTAAAAGAAATAGCGGATTCTCTAAAAAATAGATAATATTAATTATTTATATTTTTTAAAATCACTTTAAAAAAGCTTGCATTTTTGATATTATTATATATAGAGAATTAAATGATTTAGAGGACGTGATTTGATGGGCAAAATAATATCATTAGTTAATCAAAAAG
Source organism: Bacilli bacterium (assembly GCA_017428495.1). Lineage (GTDB taxonomy): Bacteria > Bacillota_I > Bacilli_A > RF39 > UBA660 > CAG-1193. Next base: position 35,600 of record JAFRQS010000005.1, read on the forward strand.
GTGGAGTTGGAAAAACTACTACTAGTATAAATTTAGCAGCAGCATTAGGATTTTACAATAGAAAAACATTACTTATAGATTTAGATCCACAAGGAAATGCTTCAACAGGTATTGGAATTGATAAAGGAGATACAAGATATTCAATTTATGATGTTTTGTTAGATAGAGTAGATATTGAAGATGCAATTGAAAAAACAAAGTTTAAGAATTTAAGTATTTTATCATCTACAATAAATTTAGCAGGTATCGATATAGAATTAATCGATAGGAGTAATAGAGAACCAGATTTTATAAAAAATGCACAATTAAAAAAACATTTATTAAAAATTAAGGACAGATATGATTATATAATAATTGATTGCCCACCTTCTTTGGGAATACTTACAACTAATGCATTGACTGCATCAGATTCAGTAATTATACCAGTACAATGTGAATTCTTTGCGTTAGAGGGTATTATGCAACTTTTAAATACAATAATGCTTGTACAAAAGAATTTAAATCCAAGATTAGATATAGAAGGAGTATTACTTACAATGCTTGATTTAAGGACTAAGCTTGGTATAGAGGTTGTTACTGAAATAAGGAGTTACTTTAAAGAAAGGGTATATGATACTATAATACCTAGACTAGTAAAATTATCAGAAGCACCAAGCCATGGAAAACCAATACACATTTATGATAAAGATAGTAAGGGTACACAAGCTTATTTGAATCTAGCGAAGGAAGTGATTATGAGAAATGGAAACTAGAAGAAAAGCTCTTGGAAAGGGATTAGAAGAACTGTTTAATTCTGAAAGTTTAGAATTAGATAAAATTGAGAATAGAATAATTGAAAGTGCTTCAAAGGATGAAATTGTAGATATTGATTTATCACTTTTAAGATCAAATCCTTATCAGCCAAGAAAAATATTTGATGAGGAAGCTTTACAAGAATTAAGTGATTCAATAAAAATATATGGTGTTTTTCAACCAATAATTGTAAAAAAGAGTATTAGAGGATATGACATAATTGCTGGTGAAAGAAGAGTAAAAGCAAGTCGTATGGCAGGGCTTACTAAAATACCAGCTATAGTTAGGGATTTTTCTGATGAACAAATGATGCAAATAGCATTATTAGAAAACTTACAAAGAGAAAATCTAACAGCAATAGAAGAAGCAACAGCATATAGAGATATTATTAAAGCTTTGCAAATTACTCAGGAAGAATTGGCTAAAAAAATTGGAAAAAGTAGAAGTCATGTTACTAATATGTTAGGACTTTTGAAATTACCAGCAAAAGTACAAGATATGGTTTTAAAAAATGAATTATCTATGGGACATGCAAGAGTACTTAGTAAGTTAGAAAATGAAACTGATATTATTAATTTTGCAAATAAAGTATTAAAAGAAAATATAAGTGTTAGAAAATTAGAAAATTTAGTAGATTCTAATTATAGTAGACATATAGAAATAAAAAGAAAAAAAGATAAAGATGCTAAATATAAGTATTTAGAAGAAGCTTTAGAAGAAAAATTTGGATCAAAAGTAAAAATATTAGATGGAAAGATAATAATAAATTATTCATCACTTAATGATTTAAATAGAATAGTTGAAATTTTTAATATAAATATAGGGGATTAATATGAAAGATTATAAACTAGGAAGTTTGGTTATTATGAAAAAAAGTCATCCTTGTGGAGAAAACTTATGGAAAGTAACAAGGGTAGGAGTAGATATCAAAATAAAATGTGTTAAATGCAATAGGGAAATAATGCTTAGTAGTTTAGATTTTGAAAAAAAACTTAAGAAAGTAGTTGAATTGTAATGGAAACAAAAAAAGAAAAAAAGAGTTGGTTAAATAATGCAATATTGTTTTTAATGACACTTATTGTATTAGTTATTATATTAAGCGTAATAGGTTCATTAATGAATTGGGAAGGAACTTATTCAAAATTTAATACAATTACAGGTAATATGGATAGTACTTTAGTATCAGTTGAATCATTGTTTTCAAGAGAAGGGGCGAGGTACATAATAGGAAACGTATTATCTACATTTATGTCATTTACTCCACTTGTAATGTTTTTGTTTTCAATGATTGGAATAGGATTTGCTGAAAAATCTGGTTTATTTAAAGCAATGTTTTCAAGTAAAAAAAGAAGAGTAAATAAATTTTTATTATCATTTATTATTGCATTTATTTCAATAATATCTACAGTTATTGGTGATATTGGATTTGTAATTGTAGTACCACTTGCTGCTATTATATTTTTAGCTAATAATAGAAATCCAATAATAGGTATAATAGCGTCTTTTGCAGCTATTACAGCTGGTTATGGAATAAATATAATGATTACACAAATGGATTATAATTTATTTGATATAACTGATATGTCTTCAAAGTTAATAGATAAAACATACTATGTTACCATAACAGGCAACATATTTGTTGGAATTATATGTTCAGTATTAATGGCATTATTAATAGCATTTGTAACTGAAAAATTTACTGTAAAAAAAGCAAAAAAATATAAGATAGATGAATTTATTGAAGAAGAAACTCTTACAAAAGATGGAAAAAAAGGATTGAGATATGCAGTTGGTTTTGCAATATTATCAATATTATTCTTTATATATATGCTAATACCATTAGGAACACCATTATCAGGCTTATTATTAGATTATGCAGAAACTGATTTCTATGGCAGAATTTTTAGTGGTAATTCATATGTTATACAAGGTCTAGCATTTATGATATCTGTAACATTAATAATTTGTGGATGGATATATGGAAGAGTAGCAAAAACTATTAAAACTAAAAATGATTTTTCAACATACTTATATGACTCATTAAATAATATTGGAAGTATATTAGTATTATTCTTTTTTGCAGCACAACTAATAGCATTATTCAAGAAAACTAATTTAGGCTTAGTATTTTCTATAAAAGCTGCTGATTTAATTAACTCATCTGGATTTGCTGGAATTCCACTTGTATTATTATTCTTTATATTAGTATTATTAGTTAATATATTTCAAACATCAGCAACAATTAAATGGAGTGTTATGGCTCCTATAGTTGTACCAATATTTATGAAATCAAATATGAGTCCAGAATTTGCACAATTAGTATTTAGAGCAGGAGATACAGTAACAAATATAATTACACCATTCTTTCCATATTTTGTAGTTTTAATAGGAATGTTACAAATATATAATAAACAAGAAGAAGCAATAGGAATAAGATATACATATAAATTATTGTTCCCATATTTAGTGGCTACTTTAATATTCTGGGTAGTAATACTTATCTGTTGGTATATACTAAATATACCTATTGGAATAGGAGCTAATCCACTATTATAAGGATATATTAAGGAGGTTTTATGAGCTTAAAAGCAGGTATAGTTGGATTACCTAATGTAGGTAAATCCACATTATTTAATGCAATTACAAAAAATAATATTTTAATTGCAAATTATCCATTTGCAACTATTGAACCTAATGTTGGAATAGTTACAGTAAATGATGAAAGATTAAAAGTATTAAATGACATGTATAATCCTAAGAAACTTATAGAAACTACTTTTGAATTTACTGATATAGCAGGTCTTGTTAAAGGAGCATCTAAAGGTGAAGGATTAGGAAATAAATTCTTATCTCATATAAGAGAAGTAGATGCAATATGTGAAGTAGTAAGATGCTTTGATGATTCAAATATAATACATGTTGAAGGAAATGCAGATCCTATAAGAGATATAGAAATAATAAATATAGAATTAACATTAGCAGACTTAGATGTTGTTCAAAATAGAATAGGAAAAATCGAAAAAAAAGCACAAACTACAAAGGATAAAGATGCTTTAGCAGAGCTTTCCGTATTAAAAATGATGGAAGAAGCTTTAGCAAGTGATATTCCGATTAGAAGACTTAAGTTTTCACAAGAAGAAGAAAAAATGATTAAGTCATTCAATTTATTAACTAGTAAACCAATAATATATTTAGCAAATATAAATGAAAGTGATATTGGTAAATCTAATGAATATGTTGATAAAGTAAGAGAATATGCTGTTAAAGATAACGCAGATGTTATAGAAATGTGTGCAAAAATAGAAAGTGAAATATCAGAATTAGATGATGAAGAAAAGAATGAATTCTTACATGAATTAGGAATAAAAGAAAGTGGATTGGATAGTTTAGTAAAATCTACATATAATTTATTAGGACTTAGAACTTTCTTTACAGTAGGTTCTGATGAAGTAAGAGCGTGGACATTTAAACAAGGGATGAAAGCACCTGAATGTGCAGGTATAATTCATACAGATTTTCAAAAAGGATTTATAAAAGCAGAAGTAATGAGTTACAATGATTTGATTGAATGTGGGAATGAAGTAAAAGTAAAAGAAAGTGGAAAAATGAGATTAGAAGGAAAGGAATATGAAATGCAAGATGGTGATATCTGTCATTTCAGGTTTAATGTATGAAAAAAGTTAATTTAGTATCTTCAATAATATTATTAGTGTTAGGTATAGTATTATTATTTATACCAGGCAATATAATTACTACTATATTAAGAATTTTTGGAGCTTTAATAATTGCTTTAGGAGTAATAAGTATAATAAATGCTACTAAAGATAAACCAACTAATGCAGAATTAGTATATGGGATATTAATGACCATTTTAGGATTAATATTCTTATCTAATCCAGAAGTAATAGCAGGTATAATACCATTTATATTAGGAGTATGGATTACTATAAATAGTTTATTTAAATTACAGGTAGTAGCTAATCTAAAGAAAACAAATGATGATTATGTAAAACCATTAGTAGTAAACTTAATAACACTATTAATAGGTATAATACTTATGTTTAATCCATTTAAAGGTGCAGAAGCTGTTATAATGATTATAGGTATATTTATGATTGCTTATTCATTATTAGATTTATTAAATTATTTCTTTACTAAACCAAAAAAAATTAAAGTAATTAAATAATTATAAAATAAAAAGATACAATAATTATAATTTAATATAACAATTGTATCTTTTTTATAATTTGATATAACATTAAAGTATCTGTTGTCAAATTATTATGGTATAATAAGAATATATGATAGGAGAGAAATATGAAGAATAAAAAAGGATTTACATTAGTAGAATTATTAGCAGTAATAGTAATATTAGCGGTAATACTTATAATAGCAATACCACAGATAATGAATACAATAAAAACCACAAGATTAAAAACTATGGAAGATAGTGCAAAACTAATAGCAACAAATGCAGAGAAAGACTATTTAAGTCAACAAGCAATAAATCAAAATTATAGTGCAACAAATATACCATGTACTGATGTTGCAAAATTAAGTGATGATTATTCAAGTTGTACAATAAGATACAATGATAGTGGAGTAGCAACAGTAAAATTAAAGGGAGCAAATGGTGGTAAGTTTGATGGAATAACATGTACTGGTACAAAAGATAGTATTAATTGTACACAAAGGGATCCAAATGCGCCTGAGTATGTATACTCATTCCCATATTTGGGATCAAATGATACAACAATTGATTACACAACATTGGGTAGGGATGTATTTATAAGATGGCCAGGAGATACAGTTAATTTTGATTTAGACGATAATCCAGAAGTATGTATATTACATAGAGGAAATAGTAGTTCAGATATGAATTGTTTTTCAAGAGAATATTCTATTGAAAATACTAATCATATAAATCAAGTATTTGGTGAAACAAATTGTTCTATTTATAGTCATGGTGAAAATTATTCATGTACAAATAATAATAAAACTTGTGAAGTACCTACTGATATTGGATTTATTACAAAATGCACAATTAACGTGGCTGGTAATAAATCCAATACGTGTTCTATTAATAATGATCGTGTATATTGTGATGTTTATTCAAAATAGTAATCATAATTTTATTATTGAATGTTGATTTGAGAGATTGTATAGCTATAATAAAAGTATAAGATAGGAGAGAAATATGAAGAATAAAAAAGGGTTTACATTAGTAGAGTTATTAGCAGTAATAGTAATATTAGCGGTAATACTTATAATAGCAATACCACAGATAATGGATACAATAAAAACCACAAGATTAAAAACTATGGAAGATAGTGCAAAACTAATAGCAACAAATGCAGAAAAAGATTATCTAGCACAACAAACAATTAATCAAAATTATAATGTAGAAAGTATACCATGTTCTGATGTTGCAAAATTAAGTGATGATTATGAATCATGCTCTATAACATATTCTCTTTTCGGTAGAGAAGCAATAGTAAAATTAAAAGGAGCATCAGGTGGTAAATTTAATAATATGCAGTGCTTTGGTACAAAAGATAATATGGATTGCTGGGAAAGTACTGGTGATTCGAATTGGATATATGCATTTGGAAATATAACAAATTTAAATAATGGAGAAGAGGATTATAGATATTTAAATTCCCCTGTATTTATAAAATTTAATAAAAATGATTTAAGTGAAAAATATGTGTGTACAACATTTGGTATTTCTATAGCAGATGAACCAACATGCATAAGTGCAAATGCATATAACAATTATATTAATGCTGAAGATAAAACAAATACAGAATGGTATAATATGAAGAGATTATTTGGTGAGGCACGATGCACTGAAGCATCATATATTTCATGTCATGATAGTTCTTGGGGTTGCAGTTCTGGATCTTATGGTGCAACATGTTACTATGACCATGGTGATTATGCTTCATGCAATATAAATGCTGCCGGAAGTATTAATTGTACAACAATGAAGAGTAATTCTTAAAATTATGAGTAATCATAATTTTTTATTTTTTATTGACATATTATTATTGAATAAAAAATATATTTGTTGTATAATACTCACGAGTAATTGAATTACTCCTTGCTTTTCTTATGGAAAAGCCGTTTAGACCGAAAGGAGGATATAGGTATGAAATATGAAATAATGTTTATAGTAAGACCTAATCTAGAAGAAAATGATCTTAAAGGAATAGTTAAGAATTTCGAAGAAGTTTTAACTAAGAATGGTGCTAAGATTGAATCTTCTAAAGATATGGGACAAAAAGAACTAGCTTATGAAATTAATGATCATAAGAGTGGTTACTACTATTTATATGAAATTAGTTCAAAAGATGATAAAGCTGAAAAAGAATTTAATCGTCTTGCAAATCTAAGTGAAGATATAATTCGTCATATAATAATAAAGTTATAGAAAGAGGTTAATTATGAACAAAGTTGTTTTAATAGGACGTTTAACAAAGGATCCTGAACTTAGATATACAGCAAGTAATGTTGCGGCAGCAAGTTTTACTTTAGCAGTTAATAGAACATTTCAAAATCAAAATGGTGTTAGAGAAGCTGATTTCATAAATATAGTAATGTGGAGAAAACAAGCTGAAACTGCTAAGAAATATCTTTCTAAAGGAAGTTTAATTGCTGTTGAAGGAAGAATCCAAACTAGAAATTATGATGGTGCAGATGGAAAGAAAGTATATGTTACTGAAGTAGTAGCAGATAACTTTGAATTCCTTGAATCAAAAGGTCAAAGGGGAGCAAATACTGATATAGAATTTAATCAAGATGTTCCAACTGCTGATGTAAGTGATGAACCATATATAGATTTTGGAGACTCAATAGAATTAAGTGATGATGACATCGCATTTTAAAAAGGAGGAATAGTAATGGCAGAATTTTATAGAAAAAAGAAAAAAGTTTGTCAATTATGTGCTGGTAAAGAAGTTAACTACAAAGATGTAGAAACTATAAAGAAATATGTTGATAGAGAAAAATACAAGATATTACCAAGAAGAGTAACTGGAACTTGTGCAAAACATCAAAGGGTTGTTGCAGAAGAAGTAAAGAAAGCTCGTTTTATGGCACTAATACCATATGTAGGATAATCCTACATATTTTTTTAAAATTTACAAAAATAAATATTTATTAAAGAAAAAGGTACAAATAAAAGAATATAATTCTAATATTTGTACTTTTTTGTATATTTCTAATTACTAAAATCTTATTTTTGTAATTTGATTAAGATGTTTATATATGTTATTTTGCGTATAGGATGTGATAATATGCAAGAAATAGAAAATATGATATATGAAATAAGAGGTAAACAAGTAATGTTAGATTCTGATTTAGCAAAATTATATAAGTGTAAAAATGGAACTAAAGAAATAAATCAAGCAGTAAAGAATAATATTAATAAGTTTCCTATTGATTTTGCTTTTGTATTAAATAATATAGAAAGTAAAAATCTTTTAGTCAAAATTTTTGACCAAAAAAAGGAACTGCGTGGAGGTAGATATAAAAATCCAAGAGTATTTACTGAAGAGGGAATATTGATGTTAGCAACTATATTAAAAAGTGAAATGGCAATAAAAATGAGTATTAAAATAATTAATGTTTTTGTATCCATGAGAAAGTATATAGGCAGTAATCTAATAGAACAAAAGTATATAAATAATATGGTATTGGAGCATGACTCTGAAATTAAAATATTATTTGATAAATTAGAAGAGAAGAAAGTAAATAATGAAATATATTTTAATGGAATGATATATGATAGTTATAGTAAGATATTAGATATATTTAGCAAAACTAAAAATGAGTTAATAATAATAGATAATTATGCAGATAAAGTAATATTAGATATAGTAAGAAGATTAAAAGTGAGTGTAATATTAATTACTAGTAATAAGTTATTAAGTGTACAAGATATAGAAAAATATAATAAACAATATAATAATTTAAAAGTAATGTATGATAATACATTTCATGACAGATATTTTATATTAGATAAAAAAATAGTTTATCATTGTGGAACAAGTGTTAATAGAATAGGTTATAAAACATTTTCTATTAATTTAATTAGTGATATTGATATTATTAATGCACTATTAAATAGAATAAACCTATAATTTTTAGATTTTACTGATAATGCTTACATCAACATATATTTACTTTGATATTTTATATAAACTATTACTTGTCAAATTATTATGGTATAATAATTGTATGATAGGAGAGAATATATGAAAAAGAATAAGAAGAAAGCATTTACATTAGTAGAATTATTAGCAGTAATAGTAATATTAGCAGTAATATTAATAATAGCAGTACCACAAATAATGAAAACAATAAAGGAAACAAAATTAAAAACTATGGAAGATAGTGCAAAACTAATAGCAACAAATGCTGATAAAGATTATCTTGCACAACAAGCAGTAAACGCTAATTATAATGCAACAAGTATACCAT
>JAFRQS010000031.1 GCA_017428495.1 Bacilli bacterium
TCAAACTTACCACCTGATGTACCTTTTAATTTTACTGTTGCTATTCCATTACTATCATATGTAATGCTACAACTTGAATAATCATCACTTAGTTTTGCTACATCAGAACATGGTATACTTGTTGCATTATAACTTGAATTTATTGCCTGTTGTGCAAGATAATCTTTATCTGCATTTGTTGCTATTAATCTTGCACTACCTTCTATACTCTTTAATTTAGCTGTTTTTATTGTTTTCATTATCTGTGGTACTGCTATTATTAATATTACTGCTAATATTAAAATAACTGCTAATAATTCTACTAATGTAAATGCTTTCTTCTTATTCTTTTTCATATCTTACTCCTATCATATAATTATTATACCATAATAATTTGACAAGTAATAGTTCTAATGTTATATGAAAATGGATACATTTGCTTTTGTAAATTAATTATTTTCAACCATATATATTGTTCTATATGTCTTTGAATTTTTTAATAATTCTCTATGTGTACCTATTGCTTCTACTTCACCATTTTCTAATACGCATATTACATCTGAATCTATTATTGTAGATAATCTATGTGCAATTACAATTACAGTATGATCTAATATAAGATTATCTATTGTTTGTTTTATATATTCTTGACTTTCATTATCAAGTGCACTTGTAGCTTCATCAAATAGTATTACTTTTGTATTTATAAGTAATGTTCTTGCTATTGCTATTCGTTGTTTCTGACCACCAGATAAATTAACTCCACCTTCACCTATTATAGTATCATATTTGTTTGGTAAACCCATAATATAGTCATCTATATATGCTTTTTTACATACTTTTCTTATTTCATCTAATGTAGCATCTTTTTTTACTAATTTAAAATTATCTAATATACTTAAATTAAATAAGAATGGTGTTTGTCTTATTATAGATATATTATTTCTTAAAGATTTTTCTGTTAGATCTTTTATATCAATACCATCTAATGTTATATTTCCTTTATTAGTATCAAAATATCTAAGCAACAAATTAAATATTGTACTTTTACCATTGCCACTTCTTCCTACTATTGCTATTTTTTTATTTGGTTCAATTTTTAAATTTAAGCCTTTTAATGTGTAGTCCTCAGTATCACTATATTTAAATTTTACATTATTAAATTCTATTATTCCTTTTGCATTTTCTATATTAATATTTCCAAATTTCTCATCTTCATATAACCTATTATTTACTATTTCATCTATTCTTTTTAAAGATACTCTTACTTTGTTATAATTTATACCAAAATCACTTATACTTTCTACCACATCATCTATTCTCCAAATATATGATTCAATAACTATAAATAAAGCATATGTAATTTTATTAGTTACAACTAAATATCCACTTGTACCTAATATTAATGCTTGTAACAAGAAATATATAAAAGCATTTAGATTGTAATATGCTACTTCATATTTAGCTATCTTTCTTTGATTAAAAAATAATCTATCTATGTTTTCAAACAGTCTATCTTCAATATTCTTTTTAATACCTAATGCCTTTATTTCTCTTATACCAGTTAAATTTTCAGTAGCACTCTTTACTTCTGCATCACTTTCTTTTTTAATTTGTTCTTGAGTTTTCTTTATTTTTGGAAAAAATTTATATGATATGAATCCCATTACTATACTAAATAATATTATTTCAAGTCCTAGAATAAATGATGATTTTAATGCTATTACAAGGATTACTATTATTACTATTGCTCTACAAGACATCTTTATTAATTTTCCAAGTAATTCCATTACTCTTTCTGGATCTGTAGTCATCCTATTTATAAATTCACCTACTCCTATGTCTTCAAATGCTCTTGTAGGCATATCAGTTATTTTCCTATATAAATCTTTTAATACATTTTTTGAAAATTTTATTTCAAGCTTATTATATATGAGATCTCTTGGAATTGATAATAATGAATAAAACAATATGTGAGTTCCTTCTCTTAATAATAAGAATATTAAAAATTTCTTAAACAAATTAGTTATTAATGCTTGTATTGCAAATCCCCAAAAAAATGATGATAAAAGGGCTGGAATATAAGTCATTATAACCAAGAATATATACATAAATAATCTTGGCTTTTCATCTTTTAAATATGAAAATATTAATTTAAATGTATTGTATTTTTTCTTTTCCATATTTTCCTCCTATAAAAAAGAGATTTATTATTTTTTCTTTTTTAATAAATCTCTTATTTCTTTTAATAATTTTACTTCATCTGAGTCTTCTTTTGGTGCTTCAACCACCTCAGGTTTTTTCTTTTTTAATTTTTCAAATGTTTTAACCATAAAGAATATACATATTGCAACTATCAAGAAATCGATAACCGCTTGTATAAATGCACCATATAAAATTGAAGCGTCTCCAACTTTTATTGCAAGAGTCGAAAAATCATGTCCGCCAATTAATATTCCTACTAATGGCATTAATATATCATTAACTAAACTTGTAACAATTTTGCCAAAAGCACCACCAATTATTACACCTACAGCCATATCTACAACGTTACCACGAGATATAAAATTTTTAAATTCATCGATCATTTTAACTTTCTTCATTAAAATCCCACCTTCTGTTTGTATTATAACATTATTAATAAAAAAAGCAATAATTATATTGCTTTTAATTAATCTATTTTATTTTTCTTGCTTCTAAATAAAATCTTTTATCATGACTATGCCCCATAGAAAAAGTCTTTCTAGGTAATGCACCATCTAAAATTACAGTCTTAAATAGTTCACTTTTAGCCATGGCATCAAATATTATTCCTATATTACCTTCTTTAGATCCTAAATCTTTTGTAACATCTTCACCATGTATATAATCTATTTTTCCCTTATGATTTTTCAAATATTCATCTATAAATATTTGAATAGATCCAACTGCAATATTTGATTTTGGATTTGAAATATATAATACTTTATCATAATCTTTTGTTACTAATTCAAATCTTTGACCATTACCATTTTCATTTATACTATAATATGCATATAAATTTTCTATAAAATTTTCTACATCTACATCAAACAAAACTCTATGTATAGCTTCAAATTCTAATGCATCACTATGAAGATTTACTAATTCTACTAAAGCATATCTAGCTGGATGATTTAATGCATCATTACCAATACTTTCTTTTAATTTTTCATAGCAGGCTTTTGCTGTTGCAAGTGAGTGATTTCCATCTCCCATTGCAAATAGCAATACATCCTTATCTTTGATATTATACCTATTTTCAAAATTATTTTTATCAGCAAGTTGTTCTAATTTGCTAATAACTTCTTCAATTGTTTTATTATTTAACTTATATCCTTTAATGTGTCCACCTTTTTGCATTAAATCAAAGTCATAAACAATATCAGAATCCGTTACTGTATTTTTTAATGATTCAATAATATCTCTTTTTTCATCATCAATTAAAATCATTATATGTGGAAGTTCTAATAGTGCATTCTCTCTTACCTTCATTCTTGGTGGAATTCTTTCAATTACTGTTTTTTCAGTAGCTCTAATTAATGTTTGAGAACCTTTTTCATATGAATAATCTTCTAAATCAACTATTCCCATTAAACCTTCCCTAATTCTACCATCATTTTGAGTTCTTTCTAAGTAAATCATAGAATCTTTATATTCAACAAACATATCTTTATCTAACATTTCTTTCATATTTTCATTGATTTTTTTTATTCTATCTTCCACATTAGAATCTTCCAAGTATATTTCTGGAAGTGTAAGATTTAATGTTGAAGGACTATCTCCAACAATATTAGATACTTCATTCCAATAATCTGGTTCAGAAGTATATTGATCACACGCAACAACACTCCACTTGCTCATATCAATATTTTTTGGAATTAATATATTCCCAGCTTTAAATGGTATTTTCATTTCCTCATCTCCCGTTTTTAATTATAGCATATATTATATAAAAAAAGATTGCATTTTAGCAATCATTTTAAATCTTTAAATATTTTCTTACTGAACCTGCACTACCAAACATACCAACTATTGTACCTATTAATAATAATATTAATGATATTATGTATATAAATGGTGATGGTGTGGCAAGTTGTAAAAATGGTGATATGTTCTCTAAATGTACAAAATTATATAAAGCACTATATCCATATATAGTAGCCAAAATTGGAATTAATGAACCAAGTAATCCTAAGAATAATCCCTCTATAACAAAAGGCATTTTAATATTCGAATTAGAAGCTCCAACTAATCTCATAATTTCAATTTCTTTTCTTCTAGAGAATATAGTTATTTTAATAGTATTACTTACCAAGAATATTGTAACAAGCACAAGAGCAAGTACCATTCCTATTAAAAATTTTTCTATGACTTTAAGTACAGATAACAACTGTTCTACTATTCCTTCTCCATACCTTACTAAAGATATTTTATTTATTTTTTTAATTTGTTTTGCTGTATTATTAATATCCTCTAAATTTTTAACTTTTATTGAAAATGTGTCTGCAAGTGGATTTTCTTCTTTATCCCAACTTTCTATAATTGCTTTAAATGTATCTGAACTTTTTTTCCATGATTCAGCTACTTGTTCCTTTGTTTCATAAATATATGAATCAACATTGTCCATATTTTTTATTTTATCTTCTATCTCTTCTATTTCTTCAGCAGTAGCATCATTTTCTACAAATACCACTATTGAAAAATCTTTCTTAATAAGAGTAGATATATTTTCTATGTTATATGATAGTACCATCGAAACAGCTACTATTAAAAGAGTAATTGTAACACTTGATATTGATGCTAATGAAAGAGAAAAATTTCTAAATACACTTTTAAATGCATCTCTTACACTTCTACCTAGTAATCTAAACAATTTCATGAGTATATGTTCCTTTCGCATAATCTTCTTTTAATCTACCAGCATCAATTAGTATTACTCTTTTCTTCATTCTATTAACCATTTCTTTATCATGTGTAGCCATTATAATAGTTGTTCCTAATTTATTTATATCTTCTAATACTTGCATTATTTCCCAACTTGTATCTGGGTCTAAGTTACCAGTTGGCTCATCACATAATAATATTTTTGGTTCATTAACAATTGCTCTTGCTATTGCTACTCTTTGCTGCTCTCCACCAGATAATTGATCCGGATAATTTTTAGCTTTATTCTTCAATCCAACTAGTTCTAAGGCTTTCATTGTTTTTTTCCTTATTTCATCTCTTGGAAGTCCAAGTATTTCAAGTGCAAATGCCACATTTTCATATACTGTTAACTTAGGTAACAATTTAAAATCTTGGAATACTATTCCTAATTTTCTCCTAAGTTTATATACTTTTCTATTTCTTAATTTTGCTACATCAACTCCACCAATTATTATGCTTCCTTTTGTAGGTTTTTCTTCCCTATATAGCATCCTTATCAAAGTAGATTTTCCACTACCAGATGCTCCTATAACAAATATGAAATCCCCTTTTTTCACCTTTAGATCGAAGTCATATATTGCTGTTACTCCAGTTTTATACTTTTTCTCTAAATCTTTTATTCTTATAATTTCCATATTTCACCTCTATTCATGATAATACATATAATAAGAATCTGTAACTATAAAAAATGCATTCATATCAATTTTATTTATAAGTTTTTTTAATTTTATATAATCCCTAGTAGGAATTACACACATAAGCATATTATGTCTCTTTTCCTTATATCCACCAATTGCATCTATTTCTGTAATTCCACAATTTAAATTTTTTCTTACGGAATCTCTTATTTCATCTGGTTTATCAGTCATAATATAAAACATTTTTTTGTTTGATATACCTAGCATTATTCTATCTATTATTTTACTAGATACATACAATATTATTATAGCATACAATATATTATTTAGTCCAAAAATAAATCCACCCAATAATATTAATATACCATCGAATATACGTATTGCTGTACTCATAGGCATCTTTAATTTATCACTCATTATTTTCTTAGGCACATCAGTACCCCCAGTTAGAAAATTATTTTTATAAGTAAATCCACCACCTATACCACAAAAGATTGCACCAATGATACACAATAATAATCTATTATTATCATAATCAAGCACTATTATTTTTGGTAAAAATCCAAATAAATTTATTGATAATGGGTAAAGAATAGAACCAAGTATTAATGTTTTTGTATCTTTAAAACCATATACTAATAAATTTAAAAGTACCATTAATACATAAAATATTGTTATAAATGTAGATTTATCTATACCAACTACTTTGTTAAAAAGAATTGCCAAACCACTAGAACCACCAATTACTATATTCAATGGTGATATAAATAGATTGAACTCTATGCCAAATGCAATTACACCAATTGCAATTTCTATATATTTTATTATATTTTTACGCTCCACCTTTAACTTCATATGAATCCGTAATAACAAAGAATGAATCTTTGTCTATATTACTTATTCCCTCCTTAAGTCTATAATATTCTCTAGTTGGTATTACACACATTATCATCTTTTGTCTTTCTTTTGTATATCCTCCTTTTACTGGTATTATAGTAACACCATGTCCAAGTTCATTCATTATGTAATCTTTTACTTTCTCTTCTTCATCAGTAATAATATAGAACGCTTTACTCCTTGATATTCCTAACATTATTCTATCAGTCAATAAACTTAATATATATAATACTACAAGAGCATAAAACATTTTAGTAAATCCATACTTAAAACCACCTGCTACTACTATACTTCCATCTACAATCATCATTGCTGTTCCTATAGATGTATGAAGATACTTTGCAACTATTTGATTTAATATATCAGTTCCTCCAGTAGTAAATCCCATTTTAAACGTAAGACCATATCCAATTCCCCTTATCACTCCTGCTGTTATTGTTATTAAAAGCATATCAGATGCATCTATAGTCATATATTCTGATATATTACTAGTTAATGTTACAAATAAAGGGAATAATATCGTACCTATCACAGAACCAATTGAGGTTTTTACCCCTAATAACGGAAAACTTATTAGCAATAAAAATACACACAATATAGCAATTAATAAATTAGGATCTATTACACTTTTAAATATATTAGCAATACCATCTACATCTCCTGCAACTATATCATTTGGTTTTAAAAACATATTATATGCCAAAGCATATAATAGCAATCCAATTGCTAATGTACCATACCTTTTTATAATTCCTATTATTCTACTATTCACTATACCACTTCCTTTAAATAAGCCTCAATAAACATATCTATATCTCCATCCATAACTGCACTTACATTTGTATTTTCTACATTTGTTCTATGATCCTTAACCATAGAATATGGATGCATAACATAACTTCTTATTTGAGATCCAAAATTTATATCCATCTTTTGGCCTCTAGCAACTCTCATTGCATTTTCTTGTTCTTCTAATTTCATCATATATAATTTGTTTTTTAACAATTGCATTGCCTTTTCTTTATTTTTTATCTGACTTCTTTCATTTTGACAAGTTACTACTGTTTTAGTAGGAATATGAGTAATTCTTACTGCACTATCTGTTGTATTAACACCTTGTCCTCCTGCACCACTACTTCTGTATACATCTACTCTAATATCTTCTTCTTTAATTTCTATTTCTATCTTATCATCAAATTCTGGTGTAACTTCTACAGATGCAAAAGTAGTATGTCTTCTTTTATTTGAATCAAAAGGGGATATTCTTACCAATCTATGAACACCTTTTTCACATTTTAGATATCCATAAGCATAAGAACCTTTAATTAATAAAGACACAGATTTTAATCCCACTTCTTCACCCGGTTCCTTATCTAACAATTCATATTTATAACCTTTTTTATCACACCACCTAGAATACATTCTAAGAAGCATATTAACCCAATCATTACTTTCAGTTCCACCAGCACCACTATGTATTTCTAATACACAATTATTTATATCATATTCATTATTTAATAATGTTAGTATCTCAAAAGATTCAATATCGCTTTCTAATTCACTTATTTCTACTTCTATTAATTTTAATAATTCAGAATCATTATCTAATTTATATAATTCAAAATCATCATTTAAACTATTAATTCTTTTATCTAAATTATCATATCTTTCTTTATATGATTTTAAATTATTTAATTTATCTATTACCTCATTAGCTTCTTTTTGATTATTCCAAAAATTTAAATCCTCAGTTTTTTTAGTTAACTTATCTATTTCTATTAACTTATTATCTAAGTCAAAGTAACCTCCAAAAATCTTTTAATTTATCTTTAAAATTATTTATTATATTTTGTATTTCATTTGATTCCATATTATCATCCTCATAATAATTATATCACAATAAAAGTAGATATTAAATCTACTTTATTATATTATTACCATATTTTTCTTTCAAATAATCGATTGTTTTATTTAATTTATCACTTTCTATTTTATCTTCGGCATTTTCAAACAAAGATATTTGATAATCATTTTTTTCTGTTAAAGAATCTAATCTAATACCTATTAATCTTACTGGGGTAGAATCCCAATTATCTTTAAATAATTTTGTACTTACTTCATATATAGTATCCTCATTATTCGTACTATTTTTTAATTTAGTTTGTCTTGTAGTTGTTTTAAAATACATATCTTTAATAATTATTGCTATTGTATAACAATATTTATTCTTTTTCTTTAATTCTTTACTTAATCTAGAAGATATTTCTTTTAATTCTTTATTTATTTCATTAATATCATCATAATCATAAATCAATGTTTCAGTAGTACTTATACTTGTTCTATCAGATTCTTCACTAATAACCAAAGAATCATCTATACCATTTGCTATATTAATTATGTGATCTGTTTGATTCTTAAAGTATGGTCTTAATAATTTAGAATCTGCTAAAGCAAGATCTTCTATAGTATTTATTTTTAAATTTTTCAATTTTATTTCACTACTCTTACCTATACCATATAAATCTCCTATAGGTAATGGCCACATCTTTTCCTTTACTTCATTCATATATAAAGTATGTACTTTATTTGGTTTAGAAAAATCAGAAGCCATCTTTGCGCACAATTTATTATTTGCTATACCTACATTAACTGTAAAACCAAGTGTATTATATATTTCATCTTTAATTTTATATGCAAATGACACTTCGTCACCATATATTTTTTTTACTTTTCCATAATCTAAAAAACACTCATCTATAGATACTACTTCTATGTCATTTGTATACTTAGATAATAATTCAAATAACTTATTTGACATTTCTTTATATAATTTATGATTTGGTGGATATACTTTTAAATTAGGGCATTTTTTTCTTGCTTGATAAATAGTTTCAGCAGTTTTAACACCCTTCTTTTTAGCAGGAGTAGATTTTGATAATACTATTCCTCTTCTTTTACTTTCATCTCCACCTATTACTGAATATTCATTTCTTATATCTTTATGCCCATGCTTTAATAAATCAACAGCAGTCCATGATAAAAATGCATTATTGACATCAATATGCATTATTATCCTTTCCATACTATCACCTCTAATCAGAGTAATTATTAAAGTAACGTTGAATTAATACTACTGGTGTTCCTTTATCACCACTACCACTAGTTAAATCACATAATGATCCAAGTAAATCAGTATATCTTCTTGGAGTAGTTCCTTGAGAAGCCATTTTACCTTTCAAATCATTATCTTTATTTTTAATCTCTTCTCTAATTGCATTATTTAAATCTTCACCACTTAAATTCTTAAATTTATTTTCTGATAAATATTTAAGTTTCAATTCATTTGGACTACCTTCTAATCCTTTAGTATATGCTGGTGATACAACTGGGTCAGCAAGTTCCCAAATATGTCCTACTGGATCTTTAAATGCACCATCCCCATATACCATAACTTCTATATTTTTACCTGTTTCTTCTTTTAATCTCTTTTGTACATTTTCTACTAAAGTTTGACCTGTTCTTGGAAATAACTTAACCCTTTCTTCAGTAGCTCTATTAGTACCTAATAAACCATACTTTTCATTATATCCAGAACCATTATAACTCTTATTTAATATATCAGACATAGATATAACATTAGCACCATTATTTTTTAATAATTCTTTTGTTTCTTCTCTTGTATGAATATCACAATTAATTACATCATTTGTATATTTTAGTATATCTAAAGCATTATTACTTAATACTATTTCTGCTACACATCCTTCTTTTTCTATTAATTCCTTATATACATCTACCATATTTACACCAGTAAATGGATGCAAAAATCTATGGTATTTTTCCATATAATCTTCATAAGTAATAATATCACTATATGGATTAACATTATATTTCTTTAAATCCTCTTTATATAGAATATCATTACCAACTTCATCAGATGGGTAACTTAATAATAATGTTAATTTTTTTGCACTTCTTGCCATAGCACTTAATAATACTGCAAATCTATTTCTACTTAATATTGGAAATACTATACCAATATGATCTGATTTTAATTTTGATTTAATATCACCTGCAATATCATCTAATGTTGCAAAATTACGTTCTGATATACCTACTACTGCTTCTGTAATAGCAACTACATCCTTATCATTAAATTCAAATCCTTCACTTTGACTTGCCTTTAATAATGAAGACACTACTATATCTTCTAAATTATCTCCCTCTTTAATTATTGGGGTTCTTATTCCCCTAACTATTGTTCCTACATTTCGCATAATATCCTCCTACATATATATTTTAAATCAATGACTTTGTATTATCAACAAAAAAAAATATTAGTTTACACTAATATTTTATTTCTTTTTTGCTTTTTTTACTGGTTTCTTAGTTTCTACTTTTTTAGGTGCTTCACTTTGTGCTTGTTGTACATAATTTTTAATTTTTATTTTTGAATCAATTAATTCTGCCATTTTTTTATTACTCATGTAAAGCATTAATCCAACTGCACATATTGTAACTACTGAAAATACAGCATTCCATAAAATTATTTTATTTACATTGGCATTTTCTGCTTTTTTAGCATCTAATTCTGCTTTTTCCATTGCTTCAAATACATCATATCTTTCTTCAGAATCATAAAGCTTTTTCAATTCTGCTTTGAATTCTTCACCATAATATTCCTCAGTAAAACCATCAAATACTTTTTCACCAACTACTATATATGGTACTCCTTGTGCTGCTACTCCTGTAAAATTTGCAACTTCTTGCATTAAATCAGCATTATCAGCATCATTCCATACTTCATAAGATACTAAGTTGAAATATTTTCCTAATTCATCAATATTATCATTTAAAAAATTAATAAATCCTCTACAATATCCGCAACCTTTTCCTCTAAATAAATAAACTGTAGCTTTTTCATCACTTTCTTTGTAATTTCCTAATTTAGATTCAATTTCTTCTTCTTTTAGTACCTCCTCTAAATTAAGGCTTTTATTTTCAGCTGCAAAAGTAACCACTGGTAAAAGCACTAATAAAGCACATAATAATCTTACTACTCTTTTCATAATTCCTCCTTAAAATAAATATTGCACACTTTTTCATAACCGATTGTAGTATTATCGTTATGACCAGGATACACTTTAATTATATCATAATATTTCTTTATTTTACTAATACTTTTTTGCATTTTTTTCATATTTCCCGTTTCTAAATCAGTTCTTCCTATCGATCCTTTAAATAGAAAATCACCGGTAAACATGATTTGATCATCTTTAAAATAATATGTAACCGAATCATCTGTATGTCCAGGTGTATATATTACTTCTATATTAAACTTTCCTATACCTAAGTTACCTTCTTTTAAATTACTATATTCATATATAGGAATATTATACTTATTACTTATGTATTCTAATGCTCCTATATGATCAAAATGCCTATGTGTTATTAATATTGCTATTGGTTTTAATGTAATATTATTAACAATTTTATTTGGATCATCTCCTGGGTCAATTATTATACATTCATTATTTTTTTCAACTATATAACAATTTTCCTCTAAAAATCCTACTACTACTTTCTTAATGTTCATTAAAATATTCCTCTTTAGTTATTGAATATGATGCAAGATCATTTCTAATATTATCATTATCTACTATTCTAGATCTTTGAACCCCTTCAAATTTCATTCCTGACTTTTGCATAACTTTACCACTACCAGGATTTAAAGTACTATGTTCAGCGTATATAACTTCTGCATCAGCCTCTTCAAATAAAAACTTAATTACGGCTTTTAATGCTTCTGTTGCATAACCATTATTCCAATATTTATCTCCATAGCAGTATCCTATTTCACATGATCCAAACTTCAAATATTTCTTGGATACTACATCTATTGTACCTATAACTTCATGAGTATCTTTTAATTCAACAATCCATCTATATGTATCTAAATTATCATAATCTTTTACCCACATCTTATACAATTCTTTTGTCTCTTCAACATTCTTATGCTTATTCCATAAAGTATATTTACATACCTTATCATGACTACACCAATTATTGTAAGCAGCCTCTGCATCTTCTAACTTCATTTTTCTTAATATCAATCTTTCAGTTTCTAACCTTTTTGTACCTATATATTTCATTATTCCACCTTAATACTTTCTTTTAAAACATTACTCAATGCTTTATTACCTTCATCTGTTAAATGTACTTTATCAGCCATATAGTAATTATCTATATTATCAAATTTTATAGATATTGCACCTTTAAAATCCATATTAGATAATATGTATATATTATGATCTTTGCATAGTTTAATTAACTCATTATATTCATCATTATTTATTTTAAATGATGAATCAAAAACTAATACTATATTATAATCTAATGTTTTATTATCAATTGCTTCTTTTAATTCTTGTTTCAATAATTCATAATTAAAATCTTTATTCATTACATATTTTGCATTATTAAATTCTTTTTCAATATAATCAAAAGCATTTAATAATAAATCATTCCCATAAAAACTTATTTTCTTTTTATTTTCATCATCACGTGCTTTAATAATTGCATCTTTCTTATTATTATATTCATCAATATACGCTTCTTTTATTGAATCATATATTGCTTTACTATAAGATTCTCTACCTATTTCAGTAAGGTGTATTCCATCTGCTATAAAATATTCATCATGACCTTTTGAAATAGATTCCCAATCTATAACATATACATTATCATGTTTGGATGCAAAATCTTTTATATTTTTATTTACATAATCACCTTTATTCCATGTTGTAGTTAACCAAAAAATATTTCTATCTTCTATAGTATTTAAAATTTCTAGTTTGCACCATTCTGGGCAATCACCATTAGCACCTAATCCAAATACTACTGGATTCCCTAACATATTGTTTGCCTTTAAATCTTTTAATATGTTATTTACTACCCAAGCAGTTCTAGATTCTTTAGCATCAAAATAGCCCTTTGGAAACTCTCTATATAAATCTGTAACAGCGCCTAGCATTACAGAATCCCCTACACCTACTAAATGTAGTTTATGTACTACCTCATCTAAATCTGCTACACCATCTTCCAATTTTTTAAGTTCCAATTCCCAAGCTTCTTTTTCTTCTTCTAATTGCTTTGCATATTCTTCTTGCTTTAATTTCATCATTTCTGCATTTTTATTTAATTGTTTTTCTAATTCCTTCATTTCTGCAGTATGATCTTTTGCAACAACATATTGATATAATCCAAATAATGAAATTAAAATAATTATTAATCTTATAATCCAATTAAATAATTTATTTTCTTTAAATTTAATACCTAAATGTATTATATATGATAATAATATTGTAAGAACTATAGTAATTATTATTTTAATATAATTATCTATTTTAATATCTTGTAATATAAATATTATAGGATATTGTATCAAATATATTTCATAACTAATACTAGATAAAAATTTAATAAACTTATCAAATACTGTTAATTTATCAGTTATTACTAAACTACCATATTCTATTAATCTACAAGATATTAATGTAACAATTAGTATGCTTATAACAAAATAATTAGATGATGCTTCTATAATAAATGTTGGTATTATTAAAAGTATTAAATAAATACAAAATATTATTTTTGAAATATTTTTAAATGTAAATGAGTCATAATATATTTTTATAAAACCAATTGACATACCAAATAATAATGAGAATGATCTTGCAAATGTATCATAATATGCAATCATTATATTCTTATCACATAAATTATAAAAATATAAATAACTTATTACTCCTAGCATTAATGTAATAAATACAGGAATAAATTTATGAAGTTTATCTCCTATTTTTTTTAGTAAAATATATATTATTGGAAATACTAATTCAAATTGCAATAATATTGCAATATACCACAAATGCATAAATGGTGAATCAATGTGTCTAGTAAAATAATCTAAATTAGTATTTAATTGCCAATAATTGTTATATCCAAATAATACTGATGTTGTTTCTGGTTTTAAATTTAACCAATTTATATTAATAATTGATATTAATGCAATAGATATAAATGAAACTATGAGTACTGGTAAATATAAATTTATAAATTTATTTTTGTAGTATTCTTTAAATGAAAATTTTTCTTTATTAGAAGCAGATAATACTGATAAATATCCACTCAATACAAAAAACGTACATACTACTAGATATCCACCTTTTAATATATTTAAATGATAAAATAAAATTATTAAACAAGATACTACTCTTATTAAATCAATATTTTTATAATACTTCTTTTCCATTTAATTCACCACTATCATATACTTAAATTATAGTTAAATTAAACAATTATGTAAAGAAAAAGAATTGAAATACAATTCTTTTTAATTTAATATTTTTACTTTATCCTTATTTTCTAAATTTGGCCCAGTAAATACATCAAAATCTTCTGGTGATAAATATGGTAATTCTTTTTTATCAAAATAAAATTCTTCATATACAATAGTAGAACAATCTTCATTAAAATATGGATAATCATCCATTATATCTCTTATATCATCTACTTGATTACTTTTTTCTAATCTATATTTTCCATTTTTATATGTAATTCTATATCCATAAAATCTATGATGATTAAGTCGTACTCTACCAGTATTATTTCCACTATTTGGATCTTCATGCCATCCTGTATGTACTTCTGTTTTTAATTCTGTATGTGGATTTCCTTTATCATCAATGGTTTTTACTGGTACTACTGTTTCATACCTATAATAAAATTCTAAATAATCATGAGAATTTGCCATTCTATAGTATAAGTAATCCCAATTATCAGTTCCTACAAACAATCCGTTTTTACCGATAATTTTATATAATTCTTCATCATCTTTAGTGATTTCAATATAATTATCATTCCAATTATATTTACCTACTGTCAAATGTTCATTGTCAATATATCTTTCTATAGTAATATCTTCTGTTATTTCTCTTGTATATCTATGTACATGCCTTGTAGGTATTTCACAATCTGATTTTTCCCCACAACTAATTAACGTTAATGATGCGAGAGTGCTTGCTAATGCTATTTGTAATTTTCCATTTTTTTTCATATTATCACCACTTTCAAGTCTACTATTTTAAATTATAATTTTAAATATGTCAAATATTTGACATGTAGAAGATAAAAAGGTATTATATTAAATACTTATGGGGGTGTTTTATGGTTCAATATCAAAGTATAGAACTTACAAGTGGTAATAAAGAATATGATGCTAAAGTTAAAAACTTAATTGGTATTTTTAATAAACTTAGACCTTTGTTTAATATTACTGAATATGAAAATAAATTAGAATCAATACAACATGATTTAAAAGATAATCCAAGTTTTAAAAATAAAATGACAACTGAAAACATCCAACTAACATATGAAGCATTTATATATGGTCCATATATTAAAAGGGTAGAAGAATTAACCGAAAAGGTTGAAAGAGATTTATTGCCATTCTATGAAATTCATATGTTGACATCAAAGATAAATATGCAGCTTTCAAATATAGATGTTGATTCTGTTGGTGAAATATTAAACAATGCTAAATTATTAGTAGATGACATTAACGCTATAAATACTCACGCTGATTCAAATAAAGAAATGATTATTCAAAATGCTTATAAAACTATATATGCTGTTATAATGTATGAAGAAATATTTGAGCGAAGTGATATATTATCATATATTAATTACTTAAATATTGAAGCTAATAAAGAAAATATAGGCAGATTATTAGCAGAAGACATTAAACACTTAGATAAACAATTTTTAATAGATGAAGATTTGAGAACTTTAAGAACTGATGGATTAGGTTATGATTATTTAAATCAAGATTTTATTAGAACAATTTCTAGAAAAACTGTTGGAGAAAATAATTCTGAATATCAAAGAAGGAAGCAAGAATCTATTGATAGTTTAGATTATAAAATATCATCACTTAAAGATGAACGTTTAAAATTGTTAGATGCTTTAAATAAAAATAAAAAGAACAAACAACGCATTTATGGAAAAGGTGCAATTCTTGCTACAAAAGCTATATCTATCTTTTTAATTCCATTTGTTACAATAAGTGTAGGTAGTTTAATTGGAAAAAATACTTCAAGTAAGATAACAGAATATAAAACAATTACAAGAACCGTAGACTTTGAATCAGGTAAAGTTATAAGTGAACCTAAAATTGTTTATGATGAAAAAGAAACAACTTACGTTGCCACTATAATGAAGTATTCTCCATGGAAAAAGAATCCTACTGGAATTGGATATATTAGAAATGTAACAGCTTTTGAGTTTACGCCAGATACTCAGGCTGAAAAATATAATATAACAAGTGATGATTTAAATAATAATTTGACTGAAAAATATACATTTGTTGAATCTAAAGATTCATTAAATAATGATGATAGTACTACCAATACTACTATACTTATAACTGAAACTTATCAAGATAAAAATGATACACAAAAAAGCACAAAATATATAATACCATTCACTATAACTGGTGTAATTCTTGGATTGATAATAGATATAATTCTTATTTGTACTCATATATATGATAAATATGAAATTCAAGAAAAATTTAATGATTTAGGAAAAATAATAAAACGTAATAATTTAAGTATTAGTGAAATTCAAGATAGATTATTACAAATGAAAGAAGAAGTATTAGAATTAGAAAAAGAATATAAAGAGACTGTTAAGAAATATGGTGATATAGGCAAAACTTTTGAATTTCCAGAAATGAAAGTTAAAATTAAAAAGTCAGGTAAATAATCCTGACTTTTATTTTATTAATTTTTCAAATGCATTAGCGTTCAAAATTGTATTTGAAACAAACTTACCCTTATAAAAATTTGCCCAATTATTAATAATACATGGTGCATTTTTGGCTTTTTCTAATGAATCTATTTTTATAAAATCCAATTTAATATTATTCTTTCTTGCATATTCACTTAATTCTTTTACTTCATATTCAACATAAGGACATTCATTACTATAATAAATAGTAAAGTTTTTACTATTAATTTCCATTTTTCTAGCAGTATCACAAAATTTAGGTGTTTCTTTATTATCAAAAGAAAGTACCATTAATTCATAGTCATTAATATTATCTACTACTTTAAAACCAAAATGTTCAAAAAACTTCTTTTCACCAAGAAATGGTTTTTTCTTTTGTGATACAAGTGTACATATTCCGCTCTTTTTCTTTTCTTTAGCATCATTTATTGCATATTCTAATAATTCTTTTGCTATACCTTTTCCTTTAAAACTACCTGCTACCCATAAACAATAAATATATTCATAATTTTCACCTTCAATAGGAACCCACGCAGTTTCAACTGGTTCATATTCAATAAAGATTTTTCCTCTTGCATTTAGTTTCCTAAATACATGACCATCTTTTAATTTATTTTTAATCCATTCTTTCTTCTTATCTACACCATCTTGATGCTTTGGATCACCTATTGCACAACATATATGTTCATTTTCAATATTATTTAAATCTAAATTAATATAATCATTCATAAATACTCCTCATATAATGCAAATTATTTCATCCACCTTTTTAATGTAGGAAATAATTTAGTACAATATTCTTTCATTTGTTCATTAGTCATTCCTGCTTGACTTCCATACTTAGAACACATTTCTATATATTCTTCCATTGTAACTTTATCTATAAATTCACCATCTTCATAGCAATATTTACAATAATCATTATTAATACTTCCATCCTTATTTTTACCTAACATATTATTTGATTCTATAGGCATACCACAGCTTTGACATATTTTCATATTTTTCTTCTCCTTAACATTATTTGTAATTTCTTTTAAAATTACTGTATTTTGCTCTTTATCAAAGTAGTATTCAAATGAATACATATCTTCTATTCCATCACCAATTGTAAATGTATATTTACCACCTTTTCTACCCATTAGTTTTACATTATATGAATCTTCAAATTTAATCAATTTCACCAAATATTTTTTTCATAACATCAAATCACTTTCTTATATAAAAAGTATACCATATAATTACTTATTATTTAAATTTTTATATATGTATTGTAGAAACAATTATAACATATAAAAAAAAGATTTTTTAATCTTTTTTCTATTTTTCAACAGGTTTAGCTTCTGTCTTATTACATGTTCCACCATTATTTCTAACGTAAGCATCAATAACATCTAATGCCTGATATGCAATATCATATTTTTCAATATCAGTTATATTAGATAAGTAACCATCTCCACCTGCTTCTTTTATTTGACCGGTTGTTTCATAATAATTAAATTCATAACTATAAGTTTTATCATGTAATATACAAGTAATACTTGTATTTAATAATCTACCAGAATTTTTAATTCTAATATTCTTAACAATTATTTTAGCTCCTATTAAAAGTATAGGTGCTAGTACTATAAATATAAGTGCAAACTTATTGAGTTTTAAAATTAATCCTGCTAATTTTTCAGTATTAGATGTTTTCTCAATTAATATATCTTTTATATCATTTGATACTAATTCATCTAAACTTACTTTAAATATTCTAGATAATTCTTTTGATTGTTTTAAATCAGGTGATGTTTCACCAAGTTCCCACTTTGAAATTGTTTGCCTAGCTACACCTATTTTTTCTGCTAGTTCTTCTTGAGATAGTCCATTCTTTTTTCTTAATTCCATTATCTTATTTCCAATTTCCATAATCATCCTTCTTTCAAGTACAATCATATAATTTTTATTATTTATATTCTATCAATTTCAACTGGAATATCCGCACTTTTTAATAACATTTCATATTTATTATATAATTATTAAATAAAAAAGTAAAAAAACTTTCTATAAGAAAGTTTTTATACATAAGTTTTTTCTCTTTTAAATTTATTAATTTCACTATACTCTTCTTCATCAAATAATACAATATTACCTTCTTTAAGAGTTTTCTTCATATCTATTAATCTCTGATTTTTACTACCTCTAAATAGTAAACTTAAATCTCTTTCTTTTAATATAAATCTACCATCTACAAGTACATCAATTTTACTTAAAAATTCTTTATATATTTTATTCTTTTTAGATAATTCTAATATCTCTTCATATGTAAATCCTGTATATACCCAGATATTTAATCCTTTTTTTATTGCATAATCTGCAATTATATTGCAAGCTTCAACTTGATACATAGGATCTCCACCACTAAAAGTTATACCATCTTGATATTCAAGCTCATCTATTGCTTCTTTAACCATATCTATTGGTACTAACCCTCCACCATTAAAATCCCATGTTTGAGGATTTTGACATCCTTTACAATGATGATTACAACCCTGAGTCCATAATACTGCTCTTAAACCTGGTCCATCTACTATACTATCCGTTTGAAGATCAGCAGCTAATCTAATATATTTAGTTTGTTCCATGAGTAACTCTATCTGATACTTCTGCTTTTTTAGCGTTGTTAAATCTGTCTAAAGTACCTACTAAATATCCAGTAATTCTTCTTATTCTATCAAATTTAACTCCTTCTCCAACCATTTTAACTTTCTTTTCCTTATCCATAATTATTCTCCTTTCTAACATCCACAACAATCATATGAATTAACTTTTTCCATTGGGACACCTTCGCCCTCTTTACGTCCACATCTTGGACAAACATCTTTTATTACCCCTACATATCCACATACTGGATCTCTATCTACAGGGTGATTAATTGCACCATAACCAACATCGTTATCATGCATTATTCTAACAACTTTTTCAAACGCATCAACATTATTTACTGTATCACCATCTAGTTCTACATAAGAAATATGTCCTGCATTTGTATACTTATGATATTTTCCTTCAACTTCCATTTTATGCTTAGCAGTTGTCTTATAATAAACTGGTACATGGAAGGAATTTGTATAATAATCTCTATCTGTAATTCCTTTTAATTTACCATATATAGATCTATCTATAGCAACAAATCTACCTGATAATCCTTCAGCAGGAGTTGCTAAACATGTAAAGTTTAAATTATATTCATTTGTATATTCATCACATTTTTCTCTCATATGTTTTACTATTTCAAGACCTAGTTTTTGAGCTTTTTCACTTTCACCATGATGCTCTCCAATTAATGCTTTTAATGTTTCAGCAAGACCTATAAAACCTATTGATAATGTTCCATGCTTTAATACTGTTCTAATCTTGCTTCCTGGTTCTAATTTTTCACTATTTATCCATACATGAGATCCTAATAAGAATTTAAAATTAGATACAGATTTAGAACATTGACATTCAAACCTTTGAAGTAATTGTCCTTTTACTAAATCCATAGTTTCATCTAATTCTTTATAAAAACCTTTCATATCTGCTTTTTCTCTTTCGCCTAGTGCAATACCATACTTAATACCTATTCTTGGCAAATTAACTGAAGTAAAACTTAAATTACCTCTTCCTGGTGTAACAGAAGGACCACATACGTTTGCTAATACTCTTGTTCTACAACCCATATATCCTACTTCAGTATTATAATCACCTGCTACATAGAATGGCTTATTAAAACTTGAATCTAAGAAAGAAAAGTTAGGAAACAATCTTTTAGCAGATACTTTACATGCTAATCTAAACAAATCATAACTTGGATCTTCCTTATTATAATTAATTCCTTCTTTTACTTTAAATATTGATATAGGGAATATTGGAGTTTCTCCATGACCTAATCCCTCATCAGTTGCAAGTAAATAATTTTTAATTACCATTCTTCCTTCAGGTGAAGTATCAGTCCCAAAATTAACTGAACTAAATGGTACTTGTGCACCTGCTCTACTATGCATAGTATTTAAATTATGTATAAATGCTTCCATTGCTTGAAATGTTGCTCTATCTGTCTTTCTTATTGCATTATCATATCCATATTTAAATAATTCATTTACTCTCTCACTCTTAGAAGTAATATCTTTAAATATATCAAAATCAAATTCTATACTATTTAATTTATCAATATTTTCTATAACTTTATCAAAATTAATAAATCCATCAAAACCTTCAATTTTTAATAATTCACTTAATTCTTGTTTAAATTCCTTTTTAAAAGTTTTAAGTACTCCTGGTGCCATATAATAATCAAATGCTGGAATACTTTGACCACCATGCTGTTCATTTTGATTAGATTGAATTGCAATAGCAGCAAGTGCAGAATAAGATGCTATTGAATTTGGTGTTCTTAAATATCCATGTCCAGTTGAAAATCCATTTTTAAATAACTTATTTAAATCAATTTGTGTACATGTAGTAGTACCCATTGCCCAAAAATCTAAATCATGAATATGAATTGCACCTTCATCATGTGCTCTTGCATATTTATTATCCATTAAATATGCTTTAGCAAATTCCTTTGATACAGTAGATCCAAAATGAAGCATAGTTCCCATTGGACCATCACCATCTACATTTGCATTTTCTCTTTTTGCATTTTCTTCAGCAGCACTCTTAAGACCTAGAGATTCAATAGCTTTAACAAATTTATGCTGTTGTTTTACAACAAATGCCTCTCTTGAAGCTGTTCTTCTTTCTCTATAATTTTTATAAGAATTATAAACATCTTCATGTTTCATCTTCTTTAATGTTTCTTCTATAATATCTTGGATATCTTCAACTCCAATAGTTTTTCTATCTTTATATTCCTTTTCAATATGACTAAGAACTTTTTCTTTTACACTATTTACTATCTTCTCATCATAATCATCATAAACACTATCAAAGCCCTTTTTAATTGCAAGAGCAATTTTAGTATCATTAAAATTAACTCTTTGTCCACTTCTTTTTACAACAATTATGTCATTAAAAATATTTTTTTCCATTGTATACTCCCTCCATTATCAATGCAATAACATTGTATAACATTTTATTATTTTTGTATATGTTTTTTCTAAAACTTTTTTGAATTTTCCAAAACTTTACATTTTTTATTTTTTTATTTTTTTAAGTAAAAAAACATTTATATATATTAAACAATAAAAAAACAAGTTTTAAACTTGTTTCACATTTCAATACTCTTATTAGTACTCTTTAAATTAATGTATTCCTTTATTGGTATTTCAATTAATTCATATTTATCTTTTAATGTTCGAAATTCATTATCATTATCGGAATAATATTTTATAAATTTCCTCATAGTATCCTGTACAGCATATCTATCATCATTAATACCTATAGTATTACAATATTCAGCCATCAAATCTTCTGATGGTATATTAGCCATAAAATAATTAATTATTTCCCTTTTATCATCAATCATTTCACCAGTTTCACTATTTTTTAACATAACAACATTTATATCTTCAGGCGCTATTTTATCTTCTACCCAACAATTATGAAGATCTGGATGATTATATTTAACATTTGAAACATTATCCACGCTTAAATATACACCTTCACCCCAATAATCTTCAAACGTTGGGTATCTTCTCATATTTTTAATTTGATTTAACATATCTAATGCTTCTTCTCTACCTTTTTCTAACTCATCAATGCTTCTTGAAAATAAACTAAATTTTTTATTTTGTTTTTTTGCTATTAATTTATCATAATATCTAACACTTTCTTCTGCAGTTTTCAAACATTCATAACCTTTTTCACCACTATTATTTTCATAAAACCATTTCATAGTAAAAAACATTAACACAGCAGATATTTTACCTTTTGATAAGAATACTACTTGCTTTTTATCATTTACGCTTTGACTACGCTCACCTATTTTAGGAATTAAACCCAATTCACTAATATCATTTAAATACTCATACTTTGTAGTATGATAGTATTTCTCCATAAAATCATCCTCTATTTAATTAATTCTTTAATTTTATCTTCCATATCTTCTGGCTTATATGTTGGTGAATATCTTCCAACCACATTACCATCTCTATCAACTAAGAATTTAGTAAAATTCCATTTAATATCTTTTTCATCTTTAGCTGTTTTGCTTATCTTTTCAATTGCCTTCATAGCCATTTTATTTTTTAATCCTTCAATAGTATCAACAGATATTTTATTTTTTAAAAACGTATATAATGGTAATTCATTTTCACCATTAACATCAACCTTAGAATATTGATCAAATGATGTATTATATTTTAATGCACAAAATTCATGAATTTCATCATCCGTACCAGGTGCTTGATTCCCAAATTGATTACATGGAAAATCTAATATCTCTAATCCTTTATCATGATATTCCTTATACAATTTTTCTAATCCCTAATATTGAGGTGTAAAACCACAACCTGTAGCTGTGTTTACAATTATTAACACTTTTCCTTTAAACTCACTCAATGACACTTTGTCATTATTTCTATTTTTTACCTTATAATCATATATAGACATATAATCACCAACTTTCTTTTAATATTATAACACATAAAATATAATTAATGATGATGCGAATGTTTATACCTATTATTGTCAAAATGTATAGTACATTCTTTATCATTACAACCTTCTTCCTCGGTTTCTAATATTGCATGACATATATTATGTTCTTCCAATTCTTCTCTTATTTTTTTCTTTACGTCTGCTATATTTTTAGATTTAGATACTATATGCATAGTTGCATAATTATTATATCCATCAATACTCCAAATATGAATGTGATGTATATCTTCTACACCTTTTATTTCTAATAAATGTATTTTCAATTTTTCTATATCTATATCATTTGGAGTTTTTTCTAAAAATAAATCTAATACTTTTTTTAAATTATTTAATGAATTAAATAATATAAACAACGCTACACAAATACTCATAACAGAATCTAATATTATAATATTAGTAAAATGCATTACTATTGCACCAATCAATACTACTGCCCATCCTAGTACATCTTCAAGCATATGTAAATTAACTGACTTTTGATTAATTGAATCTCCATCTTTTGTAACATAAGCAGCTATAAAATTTAATATTACACCAACAATTGCAAATATAATCATTCCACTATAATTCACTTCAACTGGAGTAATTAACCTTTTTATAGCACTTATTATTACTAAAATAGAACCAACCAATAAAATTGTTGTAGTTATTACCCCACCTAATACAGAATATCTAACATAACCATAAGTATACTTATTGTCAGCATGTTTCATACTTTTTCTTTCCATAAAATAAGAAATACCAATCGATATTGCATCTCCTAAATCATGAATTGAATCAGATAAAATTGCAACCGAATTAGTGAACAATCCACCAAAAAATTCAAATATAGAAAATAATAGATTTA
Source organism: Bacilli bacterium (assembly GCA_017428495.1). Lineage (GTDB taxonomy): Bacteria > Bacillota_I > Bacilli_A > RF39 > UBA660 > CAG-1193. The sequence continues at coordinate 24,784 of JAFRQS010000031.1, forward strand.
ATAAAAATGCAATTAAAATATTTTTTTCGGTTTTCATTTAATATCAACTCCTTCTGCTACATCATTAACATCATCTAAACGATATTGTCTTAAAATTAATCTTTCTGTTCCAATTATTACTTTATCATCCATAAGTATTAACTCCCAATAATATTATATCATGAATTTTTATAGCATTTGTAAAGAACTAAAATGACATGGATCACTTTACTTGTAATTCCTTATAAATAAAGGCTTTGTTTATCTTGAAATATTGGTTACATACGTTTTATATGCGTATGTAAAACGTATGTAGAGGCTATTTTTGAAGAAAAATTACAAATTTTTAGAAAAATAAAAAGCCCACAGTTCCTTTATTTATGGGCTTTTGTGAGCTATTTGCCACAACATTGCTTATATTTTTTACCACTCCCACATAGGCATGTGAATTGGGGGTTTTGGAGATATTGTAACTGCCCAATTTGGCTTAAATTCGCACTTTGTAGCACTTGGCAGCACTCTAGATCACTCGGCTAACCTACTAAAACTTATCTAAAAACTTATCAAAATTTAGTAGTTGTAATTTTTTGCAATTTTTAAGTAATTATAATTTATCTATTTTTTCTATAAATTCATTTGAAAATTTATACCACTTAAATATTGCTTTCTTTCTCTCCATATATTTTTCTAATTCTTCATCCGTATAATTTGGATTATTGTCTTTAAATCTACTTATAGTTCTACTATAGCAAGTGTCAATGCAAGTTCTAATTATAATTATTTTCCCTTTTAAAAGATTTATATCTTTAAGGCAATGAAACTGTGCACAATCAATAACAATTGTTTTATTATATTTTTTACAATAATCTAATATCTCAAAATATATTAAATCAAAATCATCCCCACAATTAGGTAACTCCTTATATTTGCTTCTAAGATGTTCTCCTAATTCTTTATTTATACCACTACTATTTTCAAATCTATGTTCAGATAAAATTTCATCAGTATCAACAATCAAGTATTCATCACTATTAAAATGTTTACTTGCATAAGTGGATTTACCTGATCCACTCTGACCTGTTAAGTTAATAATTTTATCATTTGTTAATTCCTTAATATAAGGTTCTTTATCTACATATAAACTAATATCAATTGAACTTTGAATTTCTTTTAAAATATTATAAATTTCTTGAGTGCTTTCATAAGCTAAATTATTGCCACCAGCATAATTTACAAATTCTTCTAATATTTCATTTACATTATCTAAATTTACTCTATCTTTAATTATATATTTAGATATTTCTATTCTGTTTTTCCATATTAATGTTAATAGGCACTGTGCAATTATTTTATTTGATAAAGTGCTTTTTTTGTATAATTCTAAAACCACATCATCAGTTACTTTTCTTGGATTAGTAACAATAATCTTATTCGATCTATAAATACCTTTTTCATCATCTACTTTTATAACCTCTGCATCATCAGGAATTATTACATCATAGATAGTATCTCCCCTATGTAACCATCTTAATATTTTATCCTCAGTACCAAAATTAAATCCACCCATTTCTTCTGCTTCTAAACTGTTGGGATTCCAATTATTAGCAATATTGACTTCATCAATTTTATATTCAAAACCACCAGCATTTGATTTTAATCCATCCATTACCCTGACATACTTAGTCATAATATCACTCCCCATGTCAATTATACCATAAAATGTCCACTGTCATTGTGGAATGTGACACTTTGCTATTATTTCCTTATAAATCAAGAAATTGCGAACATAAATTTGATTTTAGATAAGCAAAAAAACCTATCTAAATACTTATCTAATGATATTTGATATAATTTTGGGTATGAAAAAAGCCTTATTTTATAAGGCTTTAATTAACGCCCACAGCAATTTTTGTATTTCTTACCACTGCCACATGGGCTAATCATTGTGCCTTTACTGTTTCCCTTGACTCGTTAAAAGTCCTTTTTTTCTTGCTAATAAGCTTTACTGCTTCCCTCCAGTTCCCTCGGCATTGTCATCAAACTGTATCTAAAACTGTATCTAAAAACTTATTTGAATGCGTTTATGAAATCCAAAAAATGTTATAAAAAAGACATAGTTTTGTTTAAAACCATGACCATAAACTATTATTTTCTTATACCTAATATAAGTCCTTTACCTTTTTCAGATTCTGCTAAACATGCTGGTTCATTAGGATATATTCTGTAGCATGTATCTTTTCCTAAAAATTTTTTAGAATAGTCAAAACTACTTCTATGAAAACAATGTGAAAAACTGTTATCACTACTAAATGATTCTATTCCATATCAACTATAATCTTTGATTACTCCAATCTCACTATTTTGCATTTTTTCATAATTTTCTAATTTATTAAATAGTGTTGGGGTATGTAGCATAGATCCTAAATGACGTGTATGTGCTTTCTGATCTTCATCTAGTATTTCATCAGAATTAAGAACATATATACTTGTTCCATCTGTTAATAAAATTCTATTATCATCTTTTTTTCTCTTCTTCCAAATAAAGTCTTAACTCTTTTAATTTATTGTTATTTAAGTACTCTATTACTTTGTTATAAGATTCATAATCAATCATATAGAGCTACCTTATGTCCTTATAATATATACAATACCTTTATTTATTTCAACAACTATCTTTTTAACTCTCTTGTCTTAATTTTTTCTTTCACTCTATTAGCAAGATAAATTCTTGATGTTGTTTCAAAATCACGCTGAAATGAATATTTTAATGATTCTGATTTCTCAAACTGTTCTTTAATAGTTTCCGTACTAATATGATTATCAATAAATTCAATATTACTATTCTTCAATAATTCTATTAATTCATCATATATAAAGTATCTCATATCATGATGATATTGACTATTTTGATTTCCATAATTAATATACCAACCAAATAAATGATACAGATTTAAATCACGTACAAAACCAGTGTATTCAATAACAAGTATTCCTTCTTCATCTAATTTTTCATACTCTCCTAATATCATACTGTATATTTCTTTTGTTTTTGCTAAATATGAATAATCCATAATATCCACAGCCTTTCAATAACACTATAATAGCACAAACAATTTAATACACAAAATATTTTATAATTGTTTCGCTTTTTAAAAGTCCATAGCTTTATACAGCAGGTATTTTAATACTTTATTTTAAGAATGCACATTATCATCGGGACAGTGGTAATTTTTTTTATTAAATGCCCATAAAATAAGAGGGTCAATTACGAAAAAACCGTAAAATATTGAAGTTAGATACAGTTTAGATACAGTTTATCCGTAAAAAAATTGTATCTAAATTTGTATCTAATTATAAAATATTGAAGTTTTCTAATTTAAAGAAAAACTCGCAATCCCTTTATTTTATGGGCTTTGCGAGCTATTTGCCACAACATTGCTTATATTTTTTACCACTGCCACATGGTGTAGAATCTGCAATTTTTCTGCAATTTCTACATTTTTTTGCCCTTTTTTGCCTTTGGAAGCGTCCGAGAGCACTCGGGAATCCTAGTAGAAGGTATCTAAAATTCAAAAATTGGCTTTTTTCCAGAAAAATTAGTACGATTAAATTTGTCCATTATATTTATACAATTTTTTTACTATTGGTGAGTATTCTACTTTTGATAAATCTTTTGCTTTTTTCTCAGCAATATACTTTGTTAGATACATACTTTGTATAAGCATCTGATAATCATCTAGTATTTGATCTTCAAATTTTGAATCAATAGTGACAATTCTACTATAGTATTGTTTTAGTTCCTCTAACATCATTCTATCAAACTCAGTATTCCTATTATAATAAATTGCCATTCCATTATAATTAATACCAAATGTACTTCTTCCATGGCAATAAGAATACTTATCATGAACTACTGGTATTCCTATTCCAGATTCAACCATAGTTGATTCTAAGTATTTTGATGCTGTGCTTGTATCATAGCCACTAAATATTTCATAGACGTCACTTTCTAAATCAAAATTGAATGGCAATTCTTCTATACAATCTAACATTAGACTATTTTGTCCATTCAAATAATAATCCATTAATATACTTACTGGAATTAATGTTGCACCAAGTGATATAAAACTTCTTTCTTTATCGATAGTAGTAACATATTTTAAATAAGTCACATTTCCATCTTCAAATGAATTATTGGATAATAAGTATTTTCTCAAATCTTTTAAAAAAGATAATTCTACTCCATAATTATTTCCACTATAACTACATGCTACTACATTTCTAAATGCACCATTATTTCGATATAAAAAATCTCTTGGTTCACTATTTACTGAAACTATACCATTTTTAGCATTAATAACCTTAGCTCCAAATTCACTTACTACACTTGATCCTCCAACACCACTAAATAATGTTGGGGCAGTTAATTTAGATAATTCATTTCTAATAAATTCTAAATCAGTATTATCTAATGAATCTACTACCCTTTCTTTTAAAAATTCAAAATTTGTTTTCATGTTCTTTTCCATAAAAAAATCTCCTTTCAAGTTGAATATAACTCAAAAGGAGGAAGTATTTCGTCTACTCATATTTTTCATCTAATAATTCATATTTTATTATTCTTTTTAATTCAAAATGCCTAATATCTTGCTTCTTTTCACAAAAAGCAGCACAGTACCAACCATCTTGAAATAAAAACATTTCTGCGGGATCAATTACTCTTTCATTTTCGCCCTTACCATAAGAATAATATAATATTTTAACTTTTCTTTTTTCTTTTATTGCTCTTGTTAATAAATTATACTTCTTGCCATTTTCATCTTTCAAATTTAGTTCTTTTTCTTCTTGTTTACTTCCTATGTATACACCTTTAATTTTATCTTGAAGTAATATTAGTTCATCTTTTATATCTTTATCTTTTTCATTAGCAATATACCTATCTAATAATTTGGCATCTTTCATTTTAAACTTTCTAATAGGCATACAAACCGATTGATTTAATACATATCCACCATATGGGCCCATTATTGTATCAATGTAAATACCAGCCTTTTCTAAGTCTTCTTTATATACTCTAATCATTCTTTCTGATACTTCAAGTTTATTAGAAAGTTCATTAATGCTGTATTTCCTTCCTGATTGTAGTAACTCTAACATGGTTATAACATTAGAAACTTTAGACATAAAACCACCTGCATTCATTATATCATATATAAATATTTGATTATTTTATTTTTTTCTTCCTTGAAATTCTTTTGAAAGCTTATCAAAAAAATCTTTTCTATTTTCAACTCTTGATAATTCATCTTTTATCACATCAAAAGCCAATTTTGAGTATTTTGTTATCTTACTTTTTGAAGATGTAATAATTACTTGATTAAATCTTGGATCTCCGTAAAGATGAAAATGATGTATCACTGTTTGTGCCTGATAATTTGTTATATTATTTTCTTTAGCGATATCTTTTGTAAAATATGGATAATCTATATTTATATTGGTCTTTTCCTTTACTTTTACAATATTGCTTGAATTTAACGAGCCAATTACTTTTAATGTAGGATCTCCATTTGTTTCATCAAACTTACCACTTTCAATAAACTTTACTTCTTTTTTTAAATCCATTAAAAGTTCCTCACTTATTAATACTGGAACTTTACCCCATTGTATTTTCCCTGTATTTGTATTTATTAGTTGAATATTTTCAGGTCCTTCTTTTATTATTGCATTAAAATTATTCATAATAGCTTTTCGCTCAATTGATTTTATATCTTCAATTATATTTCTTAAATCGGCATAATTTATTAATTCGCTTCTTCCCGAATACCTATAATAAATACTACCCTCTTTTAATATGTCATTTTCATTTTTCTTGCATATTACAGGTTTATATTTTAACTGATCAACCTTTATAAATCCGAGTTCTTTTCCATCTACAGAAATTGTATCCATTTCAAAATCAAGTATAACTGACATATCTTCTTTCATGTATTTTACAATTTTTTCTGGATCTATATTATAAAACTGTGAGTTTTTATCTAAACCTTTTATAATTCTTGGTGAATTAGTAACTCCAAATACTATAATGCCACCTCTATTATTTGCAAAAGCCATCATTGTTTTAAAATATTTTGCTAAACTTCCGAAATTAAAAGTTTCTTTGTATTCTATTGTTAACCCTTCATTCCTTAATTTTTTACCATTTTTAGTAAATATTTCATATTCCATAATAATCACCCGCATGAAAATATAATTTTTGCTTTTTATTATATCACAATTTTTAATAATTATAATTTAAAAACTACTGAAAAAAGGTATCTAAAATCAATTTTAGGCCTTTTCGTACTAATTTTTAGTACGGTAGAAAAAACTCGCAAACCCTTATAAATACTGGGCTTACGAGCATTATTTACCACAACATTGCTTATATTTCTTACCACTGCCACATGGAACCGATGGGGAGTGGTCATTTTCACAACAAATGTTGTTAATTTTCTTTATTTATGGGCTATTTCTTACTTCTAGATTTCTTATTTTCCCTCTAGATTTCTCTGTTTATTGATCTAAAAACTGATCTAAAATGCCGAATTTTCCAATATACTTATCTTTCTTTATCTACTCACAGTATACCTTTATATCTAATAAGAGTGATTAATAACACAAGGAAAGTAGACAAGTAAATATATGTAAAAAAAGCAACTTATCATCTAAGACAAATCGCTCTTTATTTTATTTATTATTTTTTTATATGATATAAATTCTTTATCGTTTTTATTAATTTGTAAAACATACAATATTCTTCCATACAAGCTATTTAAATATTTATTTTTATCTTTTATATTTATCTTTTTTAAGTGGGATTGTAAACCATATTTATTTATATAATATACTTCTTTTCTTATTTCTTTACGATATTTTATTCCAACTTGTACCTTATTATTTACCACTAATCCTGTAACAGTTTGACAGGCATTTTTAGTGACCACATGAATTTTATCGCTATTTAATTGTAATCCTAAACTATACAACATTTTTCTAACTTTTTTTATTATATCACTTGGATTAAAAGAACCTGAAAAAGTCATATCATCAGAATATCTTGTATATGATATACTATTTTCTTTACACCAAGATCCTAATTCTTCATCAAAGTCTTTCATAACTAAATTTGAGATATAAGCAGATGTTGGTGATCCTTGAGTCAAATGATCATCATATGTACATAATGTTGTTAATAACATACCTACTGACTTAGGAAAATATTCTATCTGAAAGCAAGAATTATAAATATTTAAAAATGAAATGTTTTCAAAAAAGTCTTTTATATCAAGTTTTAATATTATATCTTTATTAATATGAGGATTAGCATTATCTTTCAATGAAATTCCTTTGTGATATGCTTTAGCATATTCTGATATGGTTTTATTATTAAGTATATTAATTAAAATTTGCTTTTGAATATGTTTTAATAAAGGATTTGGTTCATATATTGTTCTATATTTTCCATTTCTTTTTTTTATTTTATAAATTCTATAATTATTCTCAATATTATTGCTTATAGAATACAAAGTCTTTATGTAATGGTTTTCATCTTTACAATTAAATAAATTGAGAGATAGTAAAAAGTCATTACATTCTTTTGTACCTATGTATTTCCACATTTTTACTACCTCCCAACTTTTATGCAGTGCTAATGATATTATAATTTGGAAATGGACTTAAAGCGTAGTGCAACGAAGCGTCTACATGAAATGTAGTTTAGTCCTTTGGAGAATTATAATTTAATCATCTTAATTAATATTGTCCCTTAACGACTCGTTAAAGTAGAAATAAATCCAATCGCCACTGCACAGGTATTATATCACACAATCTTATTTTTTATTAAATTCATCTTCATATTCTTTAAAAAAGTTATAATATACTAATACATTAGATAATTCAGTCCAATCCTTTGTTTTTACAGGAGTTTCATCTAAATCGTATATTTTTGCATCCATTAATTTTAATAAAAATGGCGAGTGTGTAGAAATTATAAATTGGCAATTATAAAATCTAACAGAATCTTCAATAAATTTCTTAAGTTTTAATTGATTTTCAGCTGATAAACTATTTTCTGGCTCATCTAATAAATATATACTATCTTCTTTTATTTCTCGTTCCCAAAACATAAGTGCTGATTCGCCATTAGACCATTCAATAATATTGTTATTACCCAATCTTTCTCTAACAAACTTTGACATTGATTTTCTCTTTGTGTCATAGTTCATTTTTAATTCATCATAATTATCAAACGAATTACCATCCTTATTGAATTTGTAATCTAAATACGATTTACTTAATCTTTCCTTTTCTCTATTAACATTCGAATTTATTGAACGAACATCCAAAAGATAATCAAAAACATCATCGCTTGTTATCAATTTTATTTCTGTAGGTTGTTCAAAAGACATTTCATAATTACAGTGATCCACATATAAATCAAAATATGATCCCTTATTTACTTTAGACTTTCTAGAAGCATTTAACTTTCCTGAAATCATATTTATTAAAGTGGTTTTACCAGAACCATTGCCACCATAAAAAATTGTAATTCTATCAAAATCTATATTTTTAAATTCTTTGGTTGAAAACAAATGCAAAGGATAATAGTTATTAAATATTCTTCTTGTTTCTTCATAGCAAACAATACTATGCTCTTGCATTTCATCCAATAGTTCAAAATTTCTTAGATACACCATATAACTACTCCTCCCAAGTTCTCTTTTAATTCATTATTATATCATATAAAACCACAATTATAGCATTTACCTTTAAATCTTCCCTTATTTTACCTTTTAAAAATATAATGATCTAAAACTGATCTAAAGCCTTTTTTTGAATAATTTTTAAAAAAAGAAAAACTCGTGTTTTCCCTTTATTTATGGGACTTTACGAGTTATTTACCACAACATTGCTTATACTTTTTGCCACTGCCACATGGTTTTTAGATTAGGGGCTTTTGAGCTCATTTGAAAGCATTTGAGCCCACTTTTTTGCCCTTTTTTGCCTTTGGAAGCGTCCGAGAGCACTCGGGAATCCTAGCAGAAGGTATCTGTATCTAAAAAGGTATCTAAAATTCAAAAATTACACTTTTTCGAGAAAAATTAGTATTAAAAAATATTGACAATTAATATGTGCAAAAATCATTAATCATTTATTTGTACTTTAGTTTCTACTTTTAATTAGTATTCTATATTCTTCTCCCAAATCTATTCCTTTTTTCGCTAAATCAAATAATCCCTTAACCTTTTCAAATCGCTCTAAATATGAACTGCTAATATCCGAAATTGCATCTAGATATTTAACAACAAATTCAGGTTCTGGTATTTCATATCCCGAATATGATTCTCTATATTGTTCATCGGTATAAACTCTATATACTTTTGATGTTTGTACTTGTGCTAGACCGTTCACATCATGATAAAACTTTCTTATTTTTTCAATAGTAAGGTGATATAAATGAATAAAGTTTGGAGAATTATCGGCAGCACATTTTTCTAGTTTTTCCATTCTATTATTAATTATAGAAACATATTCTTTAGCTGTTTCACTATCAAGTCTTGGTAAAGGTGCTTTATACTTACCAATTGCATACTGCTGTAACTCATTTAATTGCCCTGTTTTATCAAATATAATCCTTGATGTTCCAATAATGGATAACCAGGCAGCATTCCTAGAATTGTACCCATTATCTATTGATAAATATAAATCTGATATTGGTTTTTCAAAATATTCTATTTTAATCCCAGACTTATATTTTACACCTCGGACTAAATGTTCACTATCGTAATCATCAAATACTATGTGTAAATCTATGTCTGAATTTCTATGATTTAATCCAGTTAGATAACTACCATAGAAATAGCAACCTAAAACATGATTATTTTCAAGATATTTCATTTCTGATATAAAATCAATTATGACTTTATTAGCATCAATAATTTCCATAGTCGTTATCCCTCCAAATTGGGTAGTATTATAGCATAAAGATTCTATAATTGCAATTGAACTACTAAATGCTTAAACAAGCAAATATTTAAAATCATTTATCAATGTCATTTTGGCAATGGACACAATTTCATCATTTTTTCTTAAGTAAATCTCTGCAATTCCTTATAAATAAAGGAAATATTTTGATTTTTAATCGTACAAAAATTTTGGATTTTTACCCCTTTTTTTGGGTATCTAGATACCTTTTAGATACTCAGCGGAAGGTATCTAAAAAGGTATCCAAAGTAAATTACGAAGTTTTCGGAGCATTGAAAAAGCCCGTATTTACAGGCTTTGTGCTATCTTCCACAACAATTTTTATACTTTTTCCCAGATCCACATGTACAATGATACTCAGTATTATCGTTATTTATAGTATTTATGGTACTTATGGTATTTGTTTATTTTATTAGACAATGCAGATTTGGTATATATAGTATTTGTGGTATTTATAGTACATATAGTATTTATCATCGGATGACAAATGGATGACATTGTCAACATTTTATTTACCATAAATATTATAAATCATATCTAACAATACCACAAATGTATAAATTAATTATCTTCTATTTTTTTAGTTTCTATTAACAACTTATCAAAATCTGAAACATAATTATTATCTTGAATAACTTTATATTTTTCATATTCATTTAAAGCTTTATCTTTAGCTTGTTCATGTGATATTTTGCCTTTATTCTCTAATACTTCATAATGAAAAACTTTTAATGCATTTTCTACTTCATTTTTCCAGTCATTCATATACATCGTGATATTTCTTTCAGCATTATTTTCGGCAATATCTAAAAATAAGTTTACTAAATTATTTAAGTTTCTTATTTCTTTTTCATCCAAATAATTTTTAGCAATAATTACATCTGACTTTAATATTTTACCATCAGGTGATTTTTCCCAATTAGTTAGTCCCATATTTTCTTTTTTTGAGTCTACTCTATTATAAACTATTTCTGCTGCTGTTTGTCCAGTAATGGCAAAATGAAATTTATTTTGAATTGTTTTATAAAATTCTATGGCTGTATCGCTGTTTTTATCATAATCTACGGAACATTCTGCAAATATATCAGTAATTTTTTGATAAAACATTCTCTCACTTGTACGAATTAATTTAATTCTTTCAAGCAATCTCTTAAAGTATTCTTGATCTGATTTTCTTGCTTTCATAAATCTTTCATCATTTAGTGCAAATCCTTGAACCATATAATCTTTAATTATCTTGTTTGCCCAAGTTCTAAACTTAATTGCCTTTTTAGAATTTACTCTAAATCCAATAGAAATAATCATATCAAGATTGTATATTTTTACATTTCTTTTAACACTTCTGCTACCTTCAGTTTGAACTAGTAAGGAATCCTTACTAGTTAAATTTTCTTCAAGTTCTTCTTCTTTATATATATTTCCAATATGAAGGGTAATATTATTTCTTGTTGTATCAAATAATCTTGCTAAAGCATTTTGGGTTAACCATACATCTTCATTTTCAAGCAATACTTCAACTTTAATATTATTATCTTCATCTGTATAAAAAATTATATTGTGTTCATCGCCTATTTGCTTATTCAAAATATCACCTCCTTGTATATTTTTTTGAATAATCTATTTTTTAGTTTTTATTAACTTCTTTTCATTATCAGCATAAGTAACACTAAATTTTATACCATTAGCATTATTTTCCATTGCTTCTTTTTCAAAGTCTATCATATCTTCTGGCAAATTAGCAGGATTAGACCATACTAATTCAGAACATTTTTCTGGTTCAGCTATTCTTATCTCTCCTAAATATTTTGATATTTCAAAATATACATCATAATATGGTGGTAATGATTTGTTTTTTCTATTAGCAACAAAAGTATCTATAATATCTTCAACTTGTATTTCTATTCCTAATTCTTCCTTTGCTTCTCTAATTGCTGCTTCGTAGGCATTTTCCCCTTCATCAATATGTCCTGCAGGCAAAGCAAGATATCCTGGCCACAATTTTGTTCCTTGTCTTCTTTGTAGTAAAACTTCTCCATTTTCATTTTTAATAATTAAATATATTGATGATAAAAATTTTTCTCTTTCTGGTTTTTTACTTACTTCTTTTCCAAAATATTTCTTTAAACTTGTATCTTTTGAAATCAAACTTAATTCTGCTTTTATAAATTCATTTTTATCAGAAAATAATTCATTCATTCTTTCTAAAAAAACTTCATATTTAGCATCTTGAAAATACATTTTAGCATAACCGCCATTACCATATTTGCTAGATAGTTTTTTAAATGAATATTCAATAATTTCTTCGATAGTAGGATTTTCATTTTTATGTTTTTCAGCTTGAAACGCAATTGATCTTCTTAACATATTATCAACATCAATAGCTCTATCAGCAGATGATACCAATTTTCCATAAACACTTCTTGCTTCGTATTCTAGACTTGCTCGATGATCAACTATTGCTTCAGCAATTATTTTTCTTTCTTCTTCATTAAAATACTTTTTCATTTCTTCATCTTGCATAAACATTTCACTAGATACTTGTTCATGATTATCTGGGTCTTGTCTGTAGCCAATATCATGATAAGCTGCTACTACATAAACCATATTAGGATTAATCTTCAAATTAAAATAACCCATTAATTCGAAACTACGATAAATTACATCTTGAATATGTTCCCAGCCATGACCTCCATAATTATTATTTATATATTGTGGTTTAATGGTATCTTCAATATATTTTTTTAATTCTTTATTTATCATGTTATACACTCTCTTTCATATAAATTTGTCATCCATTTTTTTTCTTAGGATGACAAATGGATGACAATTTGTTATTTTTTTATCTATAATTGCTTGTTTTTTCTTATTTTCCGTGGCATTGTTTGTATTTCTTCCCTGACCCACATGGATTTTAGTTATTGAGCTTTTGACGGCGCTTTCGGGCTTTTGGCGGCGTCTGGGAGCCCCTTTTTGCCCTTTTTAGCTTCCGAGAGCACTCGAGAATCCTAGCTGAGGGTATCTAAAAAGGTATCTAAAATTCAAAAATAGACGTTTTTCGAATATTTTTTGCATTTCACTTTTTTATGCCTATTTGATAAGCGTAATATTTTAATATTGTAATACTTTTACAATGCAAAACAATATTGCGCATGTCTTATCTTTTTATAGGTCCATTCTTTTCAAGAACAATTCTAGGTGCATTCATTACCGGAGTTCCATAAGTTGCTAAAATTTCTGATAGTGTTGTGTTAGATAAATGTCCCATATTTATTCTATCCATATCTGAATATTGTCCCATTCCTTCACTTGTGATAAATCCGGTAGATGTTATATACATATTATCTATAACCATATAATATTCTCCATCTTTACAATATCTTAATTGATCTAATTTATAATTGAAATCTTTACCTATTGTAGCAAAACCGGTTTTATAAATATCTTCATCGTCAACATCTTTTTCTGTTATTTTTATGCCTCTTGCATATTTTTTATAATTATCCCTAACTTCTTTTGATATAGGATAATGAAATCTGTCAATTGAAAAAGTAATTCTTGCATGTTCATCTGTATTATCTTGTATTATACTATTTAATGCATCTTTACCTAATTCATTATAATGTGCTGTTAATTGTTTTTTGATTCTTTGATTTCGATACTCATTAAACCTGTTAAACGCTTCTACTAAATCTTTATTAAAAATTTGTCCATTAGTAACCATAACAATTTCTAAAACATCAATATTTTCTGTGATGATTTTATTTATTGCATAAATTATTATATTTGGATTTAATGTTGGTTCACCACCACTAAAGCAAATATGATCTATTCGTTTTATTTCATCATTATTTAAAATCATATCAATTATTTCCTTAGAAGCATCAATATTCTGAGATTCGCCTCTCATACAATGTTCACATCTTAAATTGCATCGCCTTGTCGTTTCAATTGCTAAATCGTGTAATATAAATTTCATTTAAATCACCATAAATATTATATCATTAATTTTGGTGCTTTTTTATCAAATAATTACAATAATAAATATCAATGTTCTATGTCATTTTGGCAGTGGACACAATTTTATCTTTATTTCTTGATTAATTCTTTGTAAAGCCTTACAAATAAAGGAAATATTGTGATTTTTAGTCGTACAAAATTTTTGTGTTTTTATCCCTTTTTTGGGTATCTAGATACCTTTTAGATACTCATCGGAATGTATCAAAAAAGGTATCTAAAGTATATTCCGAAGTTTTCGGAGCATGAAAAAAGCCCGTAATTACTGGGCTTTTACTACTTTCCACAACATTGCTTATACTTCTTACCACTGCCACATGGACATGGATCATTTCTACCTACTTTTTCTTTCTTTCTTGTACCACCTTTTATTGTTTTTTCATCTCTGTTGTTTATTATTGGTTTTGCTACTTCTTTTCTTTCTGTATTTTGTCTTACTTCAGCTTTTAATAAATAATTAGATGTTTCTTCAGATATTTTTGCCATCATATCATCAAATATTTCATATCCTTCTTTTATATATGCTTGTAATGGATCTTCATTAGCATATCCTCTTAATCCTACACCTTCTTTTAAATGTTCCATATTATTAATATGATTCATCCAATTTTGATCTATTACTCTTAATGATATTGCTTTTTCAAATTCATTTACTATTTCCCATGGTAATTCACTTATTTTTGTTTCATATTCATCATTTAATAGTAAATAAATATGTTCTGTAACTTCTTCTATGTCTTTATTATCAATGTCTTTCAATTTTATTTTTTTCTTTTTTAAAATATTTTTATTAGTAAATTCTACTAATTTTTCATATTTATCAGGCTCTTCTGTATTTAAATATTTAAATACATCATTTCTTACATAGTCTTTAATGTTTAATAATACATTTTCATGTATTGATTCCTGATCTAATATTTCATTTCTTCTTCTATATATTATTTCTCTTTGTTCATTCATTACATTATCATATTGTAATAAATGTTTTCTCATATCGAAGTTATTACCTTCAACTCTTTTTTGGGCACTTTCTATTGAACTTGTAAATATTTTACTTCTTATTGCTCTTTCATCAAATCCTGCTGTTTTCATTAATGTTTTAACTCTATCAGTACCAAATCTTGTCATTAATTCATCTTCTAATGATACAAAGAATTGTGATACACCTGGATCTCCTTGTCTTCCAGAACGTCCTCTTAACTGATTATCTATACGTCTTGATTCATGTCTTTCTGTACCTATTACGCATAAACCACCTAGTTCTTTAACACCTTCTCCTAATTTAATATCGGTACCACGACCAGCCATATTAGTTGCTATTGTTACAGAACCTTTTTCACCAGCTTTTGCAATTATTTCTGCTTCTCTAGCATGATTTTTAGCATTTAATACTTCATGTTTTATTCCCTTTTTTGTTAACATTCTACTTACTAATTCACTTGTTTCAATAGCAATAGTACCTACTAGTATAGGTTGTCCCAATTTATGTCTTCTATCAATTTCTTCAACTATTGCATTAAATTTAGCTTGTTGTGTTGCAAATACTAAATCCGGCAAATCTTCTCTTATTACCTCTTTATTAGTAGGTATTTCTATTACATACATATTATATATATTTCTAAATTCTTCTTCTTCTGTTTTAGCAGTACCTGTCATACCAGATAATTTATTATACATTCTAAATAAATTTTGGAATGTAATAGTTGCAAGTGTTGTTGTTTCTTCTTGAATTGTAACTCCTTCTTTAGCTTCTATTGCTTGATGAAGACCATCTGAAAATGCTCTTCCTTTCATAAGTCTACCTGTAAATTGGTCTACTATTATTACCTCATCATCTTGCACAACATAATCTACGTCTCTAGCCATACCATAGTTTGCTTTTAAAGATTGATCTATATGGTGTACAAGTGCTGAATTAGATATGTCATACAAATTATCTAATTTAAAGAATGCACATGCTTTATCACTACCTTCATCAGTAAGTGCTACTGACTTAGTTTTTTCTTCTATTGTATAATCTTTATCTTTCTTTAATGTTTTAACAAATGTATCTGCACTATTATATAAGTTCTTTGACTCCATATGACCACCAGAAATAATAAGTGGTGTTCTAGCTTCATCTATAAGCATAGAGTCAACTTCATCTAGTATTGCATAATTAAGTCCTCTTTGAACTCTATTTTCTTTTTTGATTACCATATTATCTCTTAAATAATCAAATCCTAATTCATTATTTGTTGTATAAAGAATATCTTTTTCATATTCTTTTCTTTTTTCTGATGCTGTTAATTCTCTTAAATTAACACCTACTGTTATTCCTAGAAAATCAAATACTTTTCCCATCCATTCAGCATTTCTTAAAGTAAGATATTCATTAACTGTTATTACATGTACACCTTTACCCTCTAATGCATTTAAATATGCAGGTAATACAGTAACTAATGTTTTTCCTTCACCTGTTTTCATTTCAGCTATATTACCATAGTGGGTAGCTATACCACCTAATAATTGCACATAGAATGGAGTCATACCTAATGTTCTTGTACATGCTTCTCTTATAGTTGCAAAGGCCTCTACTAATATATCATCTAACGTTTCACCATTTGATAACCTATCTTTAAATTCATCTGTCTTTGCCCTTAATTCTTTATCACTTAATTTTGAATATTCATCCTTTAATGCTTCTATCTTATCTGCTAATAATCTAAACTTTTTCATTTCTTTATATTCATGATCGAATAATTTTTTTAATATACCCATTTTATCACCTCAAATAATATTGTATCAAAAAAAACAGAATAGATAAACTATTCTGTTTCAATTAAACCATAATTATTATCTTTTCTTTTATATAAGATGCATATTTTTCTTGTTTCACTATCTTTAAATACAAAGAAATCATGTCCAAGCATCTCCATTTGAAGAATAGCCTCCTCTTCACTCATTGGCTTTGTATTTAATTTTTTTCTTCTAACTATGTCTTTATCTTCTTCTACTTCTTCTTCCTCAATAAAAGTAAGATTTAATTTTTTAGCTGAATCCTTCTCTATTTTATTAATCTTTGTTTTATTTTTCCTTATTTGTCTTTCTATCTTGTCACTTACAAGATCAATAGCTGCATATAAATCCTCTGCAGATTCTTCATTCCTAATTGTAAAATTTGTGGTTGGAATTGTAACTTCTATGGTTTGTTCAAAACCTTTTACTTTAACTAATATATTAGCAGTTATTTCTTTTGGATTATCAAAGTACTTATTTAACTTATCTAATTTATCAGTTATATACTCCTTTATAGCTTTAGTTACCAATATTTTGTCTCCTCTAATATTGTATATCATATTATCCCTCCTAACTTAATTATATCATATTGTTTTAAAAAAAACTACTTAAACAGTAGTTTCTACAACAGCAGTTACATTTATTGCTTGTAACCCTTTTTCGGTCTCAATTAAATCAAATTCAACTAATTGACCTTCTGTAAGTGTTTTGTAACCTTGCTTTTTAATAGCTGAATAATGTACGAAGATATCTTCACCTTCTAAATACTCAATAAAACCATAGCCTTTATCGTTATTAAACCACTTAACGTTGCCTCTCACTTCTGCACCTCTCCTTCTTATGTTTTATATATTAAATATACCTCGCGATGTATATTTAATTCAATAAAATGCGTTCGATAAAATACTACAACTTTCGCGCTCATTTATAATATCAATTATTACTATTTCAAATATTATTTTTTGTATGAAATGTAGTTTTTTATGTATAAATGGTAAAACCTATTTTTTAATTTCATAATACTTGATTTTATAATCTATAAATTTTTATTTATATATAATTTTTTACAAATTTATTTTTTTTAAAATTATAATGACTTTGATAATAAAAGGGGTATATATGAAAGAAATATTTTTAAATAAATCTATTAATTTATTAATGAAGCAATATAACTATGATGAAGATACATTAGATAGAGTTAAATATGGATTAGAGCTAATATATGTTACTCTTTCTAAAATAATAGTAATACTTATAATATCTTTAATTTTTAATTTATTTAAAGAAACTTTATTAACTCTTATATTTACCAATTTTATTAGAATGTTTGCATATGGATTACATGCGAAGAAAAGTTGGCATTGCTATATATCCAGTATTATTAGTTTTGTTTTTTTACCATACTTATTTGTAAATATATCTTTTAGCATTATTCAAAAAGTAATTATATGCTTTTGTATATTATTATCAATGATTTTATATGCACCAGCTGATACTTATAAAAGACCTTTGGTGAATGAAAATCATAGAAAAAAACTAAAACAAAATTCTATATTAATAACAAGTATATATATTATACTTATATTTAAAATCAAATTTTATTTTATTACAAATCTTATGTTGTTATCACTAATAATCCAATCATTTCTAATTAACCCATTTATATATAAATTATTTGACTTGCCATATAATAATTACAAGTCATACAAAAAAGACTGCTAAATTGCAGAAATAGAATAAAATGGAGGTGAAATAATGAATTTAGTAACTAAAATATTAAATAGTGCTGCTTTAGCTTCTGCTAAAAGTAGTGAAAGTACTTGCCCTGCTATTGCATTTGATGAACCAAAAATGCCAAGTAGTATGATTAAGTAATAATTTTTAAAATAAAAATCTACACATTTGTGTAGATTTTTTTAGATTTTTACTTTCAAATTTGATATAAATTCAGCATCTATTAACTCTATATCTAATGTAATGTCTTTTTGATGCTTTAATATATCTTTTATTAATGACATACCATATCCTCTGTTTTTAGACTTTGTTGAAAATCCATCATTCATAATATTATTTATATTTATATCTTTAGTACAATAATTTTTCATATTCATGTAAAATACATTTTTATTTATAGAAAATTGTATGTCAATATATTTCTCTTTTTCACTATCTTCTGCTTCGATAGCATTATCTATCAAAATACCAATTATTTTTAAAACTTCTTTATTAACTTTTGGAGATAATTTATCAAATCTTTTAAGACTACTTAATACTTGAAGATTTACATTTATTTTGTCATTAATATGTGAAAATTTATAATATATTAATCCTTTTAAACCCCTAGGCAATTTATCAATGTTTTTAATAATTGAATTTTCTGAAACATTTCTTTGTTCATTAATAATTTCATCAACGTATTCTTTAAGTTTTTTATTATCACCTATATATCCATTTATTATAATTAATTGATTATTATAGTCATGAATTATTTTTCTTTTTTCAACCAACTCTTTTTCATATTTTTCTAAATACTTAAATAATTCATTATAATTTTCGGATAATTCATTAACCTTATTATTTTCTTTATAATATAAAGAAAAAATTGCAATAAATGTAATTAAAACAGTAATATTAACAAAAATATTAACTATGTTATTAATTCCTGTTGTATTTTTATATGCTAGTGCTGCAATTATTAATAAAAATAAAAATGTAATAAATATTTTCCCATTCTCATCAATTTTATTTACTATTTTATATACAATTTTATTTAAAATATTTATTAACAATAATAAAAGGGTAAAAATTCCAACAATTAATGCACCTATTGTGGTTCCTAGTATATTATTAAAAATAAATGTATAATCAAATGGTAATAATGAACATATTATTGCAGTCATTATTTCACCTATAAACATATAAAAAGTTGCTGCTATTACATATAAGAATGTCTTTCTATAGTTTATATTAAAAATATTTTTTATACATATTAATATGAATGGAAATGTTAACAATATTTTAAATAAGTCTTTATTAAATATATTAATTATACTTAAAGCTAAAGATGAAATAAAAATATTTAATAAAATTATTCTTTTATTATTTGTTATTTTAGTCTTAAATATTATTTTGACAACATATAAATATAAAATCATATTTATTGCTGCACCTACAAACAAATCTATATACTTAATCCATTGCATATTCTTTCACATCCTTTATATACCTTCTTGATAATAAATCTATCTTAGTATTATTGATAAATGTTATATTTTTATTTATTGTATCAATACTTTTTATATTATTTAGATTAACTATACATGATCTATGTGTAAATATAAAATTACCCTTTAGTTTTTCTTTTATATTTTTTAAAGTTGAATTTATATCATATTCTTTTGTTTTAGTTACTATTTTTAATTTTCTATTATAACTATCATAAGTTATATATAATATATCTGCATAATTTATCTTTTCATATTTTCTGCCACATTTAATACTTAATTTATCATTTTTTAATATACCCTGTACACATGTATTTATAGTTTCATACATTTGTTTATCATATAAATCAAATTTAGATATAAAATCAAATAACAATATTTTTGATTTATATGCTACATATTCTAATTCATAATGTGCTGTTAAAATTAGAATTATACTATTCCAATCTTTTTTTCTTATGTTTTTTGCTACTTCTATTCCTGAATATTTACCAACTTCAATATCTAAAATATATATTTTATTTTCTAAATCAGACTTTACTATGTTTTTAAATTTTGAATCATAATCATTAAAGGTATATATTTTATAATCAATACTTGTTTTAAACATTACTTTAGTAATTATACTTTTTACTAAATCTGTAATTTCTTTTTCATCATCACATACTATAAAATTTATCATTATATCACTAATCCATTCAAATTAATACTAGATAATTATATATAAATAATGTATTCTATTCAATAAAAAAATGGTAAATTTTACCAATTTTTATTAAAGTTAATTAATTGTTAATTTTATTATTCTTTACTACTAATAATAATTTTTGTGATAAAATAACACTTAGAGGTGTTATTTTAATGAGTTTAATTATTCCTTATGAAGACAAATTAGATACTTGTAATGGTGCTGTGATAAAACCAAATGGTAGTATTATTTATACATATGGAGAACATGAATCTTTTGCAAAAAATTATTGTAGAGGAAAAGACTATAGTTTATTAACAAGTTCTATGATAGAAGGTGTTGATATTTATAGTTCATCTAAATTAACAAAACAACAATTAGAATTATATAAATTATGGTTAAAAAGTGAGAAGTTCCCATCTAATATAGATTTTATGGTATATTTACTAAGATTTGATAAAGTTGGTACTCTTTTGGGTAATGCTATTACTACTACTAATAATAAACCTCATATTAGATTTTATAATTATTATTTAATGGATTGGTACATAGATAAATTATCACCTATGAGATTTAATAAGAAAACAGGCACTTTTGAGTATAATGTAGAAGAATCATATATTCAATTTGATGATGATGAAGATGCTGCTGAAGAAATAAAAAAAATTAAATCAACTGTATTATGTAAGAAAGATAGACGTGCATTTTTTAGATAAAAAAAGAAAGTACAATTACTTTCTATTTTTTTATTTTGGTGCGGGTAAAGGGACTTGAACCCCCATGGATCACTCCGCTAGATCCTAAGTCTAGTGCGTCTACCAATTCCGCCATACCCGCATATATAAAAATGGTGGACCCTATAGGACTCGAACCTATGACCGCCCGGTTATGAGCCGGATGCTCTAACCAACTGAGCTAAGGGTCCACATACCAATGATATTACCACAAGTTTTTTTGTTTTTCAATAATTTTCTATTAAAAAATGGCATTTTTTAATAAAAAAAACACCATTTTTAATAATCTTGAACTAAATTTAATTTTTCTAGCATTTTTCCTGTGCCTTCTGCTACACTTGTTAATGGATTTTCTGCAACATATATAGGAACTTTTATTTCCTTTTCTAAAAGAATATCCAATCCTTCTATCATTGAACCTCCACCTGTTAAAACTATACCATTATTTATAATATCTGCTGATAATTCTGGTGGAGTTTTTTCTAATACTTGTTTAACTGTTTTTATTATTTCATACATACATGGTTTTAGTGCTTCTTCTATTTCTTCACTAGTGACAGTTATTATTTCTGGTAAACCATTAATTCCTCTTCCTTTTACTTTTATTTTACCCTTTTTATTACTTTCATATAATGTTCCTATTTGTATCTTTATATCTTCTGCTGTTCTTTCTCCAATAATAAGTTTATAATGAGTTTTAATATATTCTATTATAGCCTTATCAAAAGTGTTACCTGCAATTTTTATAGATGCTGATGTTACTATATCTCCTAATGATAGTACTGCTATATCTGTAGTTCCTCCACCAATGTCTATAATCATTGAGCCATTAGGTTCAGATATATTTAATCCTACACCAAGTGCCGCTACTTTTGGTTCCTCCTCAATAAATACTTTTTTAGCTCCTGTTCTTTCCGCAGCTTCTTTTATAGCATTTTTTTCAATAGCAGTAACATTAGTAGGACAGCATATTAATATTCTTGGTTTTATAAATATGCTTTTTGCTTTTACTTTTTTTATAAAATAATTTAACATTGCTTCAGTTAATTCAAAATCTGCTATAACTCCATCTTTCATTGGCTTTACTGCACGTATATTTCCAGGAGTTCTTCCTAGCATTTTATGTGCTTCTATTCCAATTGCAAGTATTTTTTTTGTTTCTTCATCTATTGCTACTACAGATGGTTCATTTAATACAATTCCTTCTCCTTTTACATTTATTAAAATATTTGCTGTACCCAAGTCAATTCCTATATCTTTATAAAACATTAATTTATTTCTTCTATTGTTTTTTTATAAATTGACTCGGGATTTAATATTTTACCATCTTTTGCTATTTCAATATGTATATGATTACCTATGTTTTTTGAAATATTACATGTGCCTGATGTACCTATTATTTGACCTTGTGACACTACATCATCTTTTTTTACTTTAGTATTTCCTAAACATTGATAATATGCAATTAGATTATTTGAATGTTGTATTTCTATTGTTTTACCTAATATATTATCATTTATTACATCTAATACTGTACCATCATACATTG
This sequence comes from Bacilli bacterium, assembly GCA_017428495.1. Lineage (GTDB taxonomy): Bacteria > Bacillota_I > Bacilli_A > RF39 > UBA660 > CAG-1193. The sequence continues at coordinate 47,773 of JAFRQS010000031.1, forward strand.
CAATAACATCAAACACACTATTTTTTCCGTAATCTACTCCTGAATTTTGTAGATATGTATTTTCATATAATATTAATGATTTTTCTTGATTTTCTTTATTATCTTTATAATCATAATAATTTTGTAATATTTCTATATCCTCATCTAAATATGGTTTTATAAATTCCTTTTTTTCACTTATTACTGGTTTAACATCTTCTGCTATAGTCCATGGTGTTACATAAGTTAATCTATCTACTTTAAATATTTTATTTCCTACTATCATTATACCTATTACAAAAGAAATTGTTAGTATACTATATATTAAAGTTATAGATATTGGTTTTAATCTGATTTTTTTTTGCATAATTTCACCTCATTTAAAGTTTTAACTTTTTAAGTGAATATTATACGTATAAATTTTTTATTGTTGTTCCTTTATAATAATGTTCTAATATTTCTTTATATAAATATCCGTTATTTGCCATTCCTTCAGCACCATATTGACTCATACCTACTCCATGTCCAAAACCTCTTGTTAATACAATTACATTATTGTTTTCAATATATATATTAAAATAATTTGATCTTACTCCAAGAGAATATGCAACTTGTGAACCTGTAAATCTTTTATTATTGATTTCTATTGTTTTTATTCTGCCTGTACTTGTTTCACTAATTATATTTACGTATATTTTGGAACAATCAGTTAAATTTAATTTTTTACAAAAATTTTCTCTTGTAAATACATTTTTTTCTTCAAAAACTGGTGATACCTCACTATCCCATTCAGATGATACACTTTGTAAATATGCTACTTTTGTTCCAAATATTTCTTCACTATTTTCAGTATTACCTACACTTGTAGAAAAAAACAATGTATCAGCATAATAACCATTATAATCTACATATTCTCCTCTTGTATCCATTACTGCTTTATTAATTTTTGAAATATATTTATCATAATTACTATTCCATCTGCTTTTTAGCGTATTATCATCTAAATATACTTGATTCATTACTGTATCTACAACATCATATTTATTGTTTTTATTTACTCTTTTTAGAGCATAAGTTCTTGCTGCAACTGCTTGTGCTTTTAATGCTTCTAAATTAAAAGATACAGGCATTTCTCCTGCTATTACTCCTCTTACATAATCTTCTAAATCTAATTCTATTATTTTATTTTTTTGAGTTTGATTTACACGTATTGATACTTTTTTTTCTTCTTTTTTTATAATTGGTTCTTCTTTCAATACTTTAGTAATTGGTTCTTTATAATATAAAAGTATGAAAAAAGAAGGTACTGCAATAATTATAATTGTTAAATACAGCATCTTCTTCATTTTTATCCCTCTCTTGTATTAAAATTTTGATACTAAATAAAAATCATATAAAAAATTTACTACTAGATAAGATATTGCAAAAGTTATTAGAATGTAAAATACTTTTATTTGGTTTACATGTCCTTTTTTAAAATACTTTTCTAAGTTTAAAGATAGTAAAGACCATATAGTAAGTGGAACAATTAAAAAATATAAATAAAATCTAATATTCATTTTCATATTCCTTTATCATATTTAATCTATCTAAATGTCTACCACCTTCAAATTCATTAGATATATATATATCTATTAAATTTAATATTTCTTCTAATGATTTATTAGCTGATATAGCTATTACATTTGCATTATTGTGACGTTTAGAATATTCTGCATCTATTTCATTATCTATTTTTGCACATCTAATACCTTTTACTTTATTACATGCAATTGACATACCTATTCCTGTTTTACATATAGCTATTCCAAAATCTATATTTTTAGATATGACACCTTGACACAATTTAAATGCATATACTGGATAATCCACTCGTTCATTATTATCAGAGCCATAATTAATTATTTCATATCCCTTTTCTTCTAATTTGTTTATTAATTGAAATTTTAATTCATACCCACCATGATCATTTGCTATTCCTATTTTCATTTTATACCTCGATTCTTATTAATATCATTAAATTTTATGATACATATACTATTATTATAACAAAAAAATATAGGAACTCCTATATTTATTCTGTAAATCCATATTTTTTATTAAATTGTTCAACCTTACCTCTTCTAGCTGTATTTTTTTGATGTTGTCCTGTATAGAAAGGATGACATTCTGAACATTGTTCAACATGTATTTTTTCTTTTGTTGATTTAGTTGTAAATGTAGCACCACATGCACATGTAGCAACACTATCTACATAATTAGATTGATATTTACTCATGATTACTCTCCTTCCGCCATGACTAATTATTAGTCATAGAAATTTAAAAGTCTTACATATTATAACAACTATTTTTATATTTATCAACTATTATTTACATATTTTTTAATATTTCATTAGCTATTAATTGATATCCATCTTTATTTGGATAAATGCTATTGTATATTAAATGTGTATTATTTTTGAATATATTATATAAATCTATATATTTTATATTATGATTATTACTTATATTTATTAGTTTATTATTAGCATATTTTATATATTTATCTAGTTTGATATCATTAATAGGATTATAATATCCAAGAATATATATTTTTTTATTATTAAATTTATTTATTAAACTAAATAAATAGTCAATATTGCATATTATTTCATCTATATAATTATATATATCACTCTCATTATTATTAATCATATAATTATTGTATATTTCATTTAAACCAATTGATATAGTTATTAAATTAGATTTTTTTAATGCATATTGTATTGATATATTTTTTTCTTCATTATTTTCTATCTTATTTATTAAATCTATAATTCTTATATTAGTATCTGAAAATTCTTTTGTATATTTTTTTATTTTTAATTTTTCTTTTATTAAATCACTATATCCAATATCTTCATAACCATTTGAATTAATTCCTTTACTTAATTCATCACCTAATGATAAATAATATATTTTATTATCTTTTGTGATATTTAGTATTAATATTGTTATTATTATTATCATAGGTAATATTAATATTTTTAATATTTTCATTTTTACCTCCAAAAAAAGAAATATAACTATTAAATTATATTTCTTCTTTTGTTATTTTAGCACCAACATTTGATAACTTTTCTATTATATTCTCATATCCCCTTAATACATGATCTATATCTTCAATAGTTGTTTTCCCGTCTGCAATTAAACCTGCTATTACCATACATGCTCCTGCTCTTAGATCTGTTGCCTTTACTATTTCTCCGTGTAATTTAGTTTTACCCTTTATATTTATTGTCCTTTCATTTATTTCTATATTTGCACCCATCTTATTTAGGTATTCTACATTATTAAACCTATTTTCATATATAGTTTCTGTTAAATGTGATATTCCTTTACAATTAGTAAGTAATGCTGTTAAAGGTTGTTGTAAATCTGTTGCAAAACCTGGATATCCTTTAGTAATAACATCTATTGCTTTTAAATTACTAGATTTATTTGTAATTATATAGTTGTCAAATACCTCTATTTTTGCGTTAGCTTCCTTTAGTTTATCCAATAATGATTTAATATGTTCTGGTATTACATTATCTATTTTCAAATCTTTACCCAGTAATGTACCAATTATTACATATGTGCCTGCTTCTATTCTATCTGGTATTACTTCTACATTAGCTTTATGCAAATGATCTACTCCTGTTATAGTAATTGTACTTGTTCCTACACCTTCTATTTTTGCACCCATTTTATTTAAAAATTCTGCTATATTACTTATTTCTGGTTCTTTTGCTGCATTATTTATTGTAGTTACTCCTTTAGCTCTTACTGATGCAAATATTGCATTTACTGTTGCTCCAACACTTGGCATATCAAGGTTTATTTCTGCACCTATTAATTCTTCTGCATCAATTTTATATTTATTATTTTCTTCTATTACTGTTGCCCCTAATGCTCTAAAACCTTTCAATGTTTGATCTATTGGTCTTTTACCAATATTACATCCTCCAGGAAAATACATTTCTACATGTTTATATTTACCTAATAATGCGGACATAAAATAATATGATGCTCTTAATTTTTTAGATATTTCTTCTGGTATTTCTTTATTGTTAATATTACTTGCATCTATTATCATTTTATTATCTTTTCTTTCTATTTTAGCATCAAGATAATCTAGTATCTCTACTAATGCTTCAATATCTGAAATATTTGGAATATTATTAATATCTACCTCTTCATCACAAAGAATAGATGCTGGAATAAGTGCTACTGCACTATTTTTAGCTCCACTTATTTTTATTGTCCCCTTTAGTTCTCTACTTCCATCAATTATAATTCTTTTCATACTTCCTCCAATATATATTATACATTTGCCTAATATATGTGTCTAATTATATATTATCATATACAAAAAAAAAGTACTAGATATCTAGTACTTTATTTTTATCTTATTACATAAGTTTTTTGTGCTGCATATAATTCTGCTGTAGCATCATCAACTCTGTTATCAACTTCTGTTTGAATACCTAATTGATGAACATTAGGATTTGCTACTATTCCAAGATTTCTTTGTTCTTCTACTGTAGATAATCCTGCTAAAGCAAACATTTCATCTAGTGTATAAACTTCTCTTTCTATACAATTTTCATCAGTCCATACATATTCAACAGTACCATTTACGCCTGGTCTTGGTAAATATACTTTCTTTTCAACATCATTTGTAAAATATCTATAATACAAATCATATTCTCTTGGAGTTGCTTCAGATGATCTTCTAGTAATATAACTCCATTGAGGTATAGTATTATTTACTTGTTGGAATGTAGTTGCTACAATCCATCTAGCACCAGCATTCATTTCTAAGAAATCTGAATCATTTATTGTACCAAATTCATAGTGTAATAATTGATCAACAGCTCCTTTATATTCATCAGAAAATTTGTTTACCATAGCCCAATCAGATTCTTCTAAGATTTGTCCATTCATTGGTTCTCCAACTGATTCATTCATAGCATTTCTTGCAACTACCATTGAATTATGTATTAATACTCTATCTTTGCTATTTAATACATATTTTGATAAATCAATCATATTTTCTTGTGTAGTTTCAGGATTTAAATTTCCTGTTATTAATAAACTTGTTGCTTGTAATACTTCAGTCATTTCAGCTTGAGCATCTTCTGGACTCATTTCTCTCATTCTTGTTGGGTATACACCATTCATTGATTCTATTACTTCTAAAGCTAAATCTTCATTCCAATTTATGTTTACTATTTGTTGATATCTTAAAACATATGAATTCTTATCAATTGTTTCTTGATATAATTCTTTAGCTGCATCAGTAAAATCATAATTTACTCTTTCTGTTTGTCCAACTTCACTAATAGAATTATCATCATAGTTATATCCTAATTGACCATCTTTTGCTAAAAGATCCTCTAATTCTGCTACTCTTTCCTCTAATTCTGCTACTCTTGTATCTTGTGGATCACTAGAACTATTGTCAGTACCACATCCAGCAAGAGCTGTTACTGATATTATACCAGCACTAACTAATGCTCCTATTCTTCTTTTTAAATTCATATCCATAAAAAATCCCCTTCCTTTTTTTCGATATGCCGCATATTATACACATTTTTTTTATTTTGTCAAGTTTTTGTAAAAATAAATAAAAAGACTTCAAAGAGTCTTTAATTATTTATATTAAATATTTCTTCACTTATTATATTAAATTTTTCTTCTACTCCAATAGAAATTCCTAACTCATTAATATTAGGATTTGGTTCTATATTATTTTCTTCTAACAATGATAATCCTGCTAAAGCAAACATTTCATCTTTTGAATATAATGTATTTGTTGATATTTCACAATACATTATATTTCCATTTTTATCTATTTTTGGTATATAAGTTTTATTTTCAACAAAATCTGAAAAATATCTATAATACATTTTTTGAATCTTTCCAGAAACTTCAACATCTATTGAACTTTCTTCTGAAATTATATTATTTGCTTGTTCGAATATTAATATTATTAACCATTTACAACTATTATCTAATTCTAAAAATTCTTTATCATTAAGTGTTTTAAATTCATAGTTCAATAATTGATCAACTGCGCCTTTATATTCAATTGGAAGTTTGTTAACTGAAGAATATTTTGTTTCATCTAAAATTTGATAATTAGTTGGTTCACCAATAAGTTCATTCACTGCATTTTTTGTAATAATCATAGCATTATGTACTAATACTTTATTTTTTTCTATATCAAAATATTTTGATAAATCAACCATATTTTCTTTTGTAGTTTCAGGATTTAAATTTCCTGTTATTAATAAAACTAGTGATTGTAATATCTTTCTTATTTCATTTTTAGAATTTTCAAAATTCATATTCTTAATTGAATTAGGATATTTATTATTTAATAATTCCACAATTTCTAATGCTAACTTTTCATTCCAATTTATATCTATTATTTCTTGATATTTTAATAAAAATGAATTTTTATTTATAATTTCTTGATATAAATCTTTAGAATTATTTACATATTCATTACTTATTAATTCTTCATTGGATTGTTTCTTATCTTTATTATTCTTTATATTACTATCAATTATAGACAAGTTTGCCAAAATTGATACAAATCCTTTTTTCAATTTTTCTGTAATATCAGCCCTTCTTCTATTCTTTTCTTCTATTGAAAGATTACTTGAAATTGCAAGAATTTCTTCTGATATTAACTTTTTCTGTGCTTCAAAATTACTTTTTATTACTTCTTCATTTGATAAATCAAATAAAACTTTTGTATTGTCTGTATATAGTACTTCTATTCCATCACTTACTTTTTCATATTTTTGAATTTTTTTCATATGTTTTATTACTTGTTTTTCATATTCATTCTTGTATGGAACTATAATTATAGGGGCATCTTTTGGATTATTAGTATATTTATATTTATCTAAGTTTTCAGTATCATTTACTATCATAATAATTTCATTATTATTATGATTATATAATATGACATCATAAAAATTAAATTCTTTTCCTTGAATTGTCTTCATAAATTGTCCCCTTTCTTCTTTTTGTAAAAATATACATAACGTACTATATTACAAATATATTATATCAAATAAATACTATTTTGTATATTTATTAATGAAAAATCTTATTTATAAAATCAAATATAAAAAAATTGTATTCTACTTCTTCACTTTCTTCAGCCTCTAATAAACATACTGGTGGAAATAATATACACCACCAATTATTTCCTTTGCCTTCTCCTAAAGTTATTAATAATGATTCATAATTTCCTGCACTATATTTCTTATTTTTATATTTTTTTTCAGGAAAATAATTTAAACCATAATTAATTGAAAAAGAATAATTTTCATCTTTTAAATTATCTTTTACTATTTCCTCTACATTATAAATATTTTCTTTTATAATTTTTCTAGCATTTTCTATATTATTTTCATTTTTTAAAAGTTCATACAATTTTGACTTTAAATTATTACTTATAACTTCTTTTATACTTTGATCATGCTTACTATTACTATTTGCTAGTACTCTTATTCTTATTAAATCATCACTATTATTAAAATTTATTGAATAATACAATAATGGTATAGTAAAAAGTATTAATATTTTTTTCATAAAAAATCCACCTTTCATATTATTGATGGGTGGATAAATTATTTTTTATTCACTATAAAGATCATTCTATCTCTATTTTGAAGATCTTTTTTACAATTTATTTCTATATTATCAAGATATTTATTAGCAATATCTATTATTTTTTCTTTTTGTGTTTCTCCTATTTCAAATGCTATTAAAAATTCTTTATTTAAATGATCTTTTATATTTTTCAATATTTTTTCATAATAATATAATCCATTATTAGTAGCATATAACGCTATTTTAGGTTCATTATTTTTTACAATATCCATTATTTTTTCATCATATGAGATATATGGTGGATTACTAATTATTACATCATATTTATCTTTTATATTTTTAAATATATCACTTTGAATTATTTTTATATTTAATCCTTTACTATTAATTTTTGCTACTTTAAGTGCTTTTTTTGATATATCAGATATAGTAACATTTGCATTTATTTCACGTTTTAATGTTATTCCAATACATCCAGAACCTGTACATAAATCTAGTATTGATATAGTATTATTAAATTTTTTCTTAATTATTTGTATTGTATTTTCTACTAATTCTTCTGTTTCAAATCTAGGAATTAATACATTTTTATTTACATTATACAAATATCCATAGAAATTAACATTACCAACTATATATTGTACAGGAATATTTCTAGCCTTAATAACCAATTTTTTTAATTTTGATATATCTTTTTTAGGTATAAAATCATTAGTATTCAAATTAAATTTATATTTTAGTAAGTAATTAAAATTAGATATATCTTCTTTTTCTATTTCTTTTAATAAATCATTATAATACATCTTTTTCTAATTTTCTCTTCTGATCTTCTAATATAAGTGCTTCAATAACTTCATCTAATTTACCTAACATTACTCTATCTAGTTGCATTAATGTAAAATTAATTCTATGATCTGTTAATCTATTTTGAGGAAAATTATATGTTCTTATCTTTTCAGATCTATCTCCTGTACCTATTTTACTTCTTCTTTCTGCCCCTTCTTTTTCTTCTTTTTCTCTTAGTTTCATGTCATATAATCTTGTTTTTAATATTTTGATTGCTTTTTCTTTATTTTTAATTTGACTTCTTTCAGTTTGTGAATAAACAATTATACCTGTTGGTATATGTGTAAGTCTTACTGCAGAGTCAGTTGTATTTACACCTTGTCCACCACTACCACTACTTCTAGTTATATCTACTCTTACTTCATTCATATCTAATTCAAAATCAAATTCTTCTGCTTCTGGCATTACTACTACTGTTGCTGTAGATGTATGAACTCTTCCTTGAGTTTCTGTTACTGGTACCCTTTGTACTCTATGTGCACCACTTTCATATTTTAATCTTGAATATGCACCTGCACCCTTAATCATAAATTCAACTTGTGCATATCCACCACTTGTACCTCTTACTTCATTTATAATTTCATGACTCCAGCCTTTTGATTCTGCATATTTTATATACATATCATAAAGATCTCCAGCAAATATATTTGCTTCATCTCCTCCAGCTGCACCACGAATTTCCATTATTACATTTTTATCATCATTTGGATCTTTTGGTATTAATAAGATTTCTAATTTCTGCTCATATTCTAATTTTGATTGTTCTAACTTTGCAAGTTCTTCTTTAGCAAATTCTCCTAAATCTTTGTCATTTAACATTTCTTTTGCATCTTTAATACCATTCAAAATATTATTATATTCTTTATATGTATTTACAATTTCCTCTAGTGAGCTCATTTCTTTAGAAAGTTCTGTAGTCTTTTTTATGTCACCTAATACTTCATCAGTAGATAATTTTTGCTTAATTTCTTCATATCTTGCTACAATTTGATCTAATCTTTCTATCATTTTTAACTCCTTTAAAGAATTTCTTCTTCATCCATTTCTTCTTCAGTAAGTATTGTTAAATCATCAATATCATCATCTAAATCATCATCTACATCTTCTAGAGCTTCTGCATCATCTAATACTGCTTCATCTTCTATTTCAGTTGCTTCTTCATCAGTTTCATCTATGTCTTCATATGAATCAATATCATCATCACCTTCATCATCAACTATCATTTTTACTGAGTGATTTTCTGTTAAATCCCATTTTCCATCTACAAGTAAAAATCTTTTATCTAAATTAAGTGATGTATAAAAATCTCCTATTAAATTTTCAAATGCATTTTCTTCATATTCTAATAGTTCACATACCTTTTTTAATAAATCAATTGTTCCATATTTTTTATTACTATTTTTAATAATATAATATGCAATATCCAAATGTGATAATTTTTCTATTTCATCACGTGTCATTTTTTTTAAGTTCATAATTTCCTCCTACATTTTTTCTAATGCTTCAACACCAATTAAATTTAAAGCATTCTTTATTGTTATTTTTACAGTTTTTATTAAATTTATTCTTTCACTAGTATAAATTGTATCATCTGAAACAATTTTCTCATGTGCATAATATGAGTGAAATAAAGTTGCTAATTCATAAACATAATTTGTTATTAAATGTGGCATTTGTTTAACTGCTGCTGTTTCTACAATATTTTTAAATTCATATACTTTATTTAATAATTCAAATGCATATGATGAATTTAATGTCTTATATTCTTCTATTTTTTCAATTTTAGAAACATTATTTAATATTGAACATATTCTTGCATGAGCATATTCTACATAATATACTGGATTCTCATTACTTTGCTTTGTTGCTAGCGTAATATCAAAATTCATTTGTGTATCTAAACTTTTATTTGCAAAAAAGTATCTTGAAGCATTTACTCCCACTTCTTCTAACAACTCTGTTATAGTAATTGTTTTACCAGTTCTCTTACTCATTTTTATTTCTTCACCATCTTTGATGAGTTTTACCATTTGAAGAAGTTTTACATCTAATTTATTTTTATCATATCCAAGAGCTTCAATTGATGCTTTAAGTCTTGATACATAACCATGATGATCTGCACCAAATACATTTATTAATTTATCATATCCTCTATCTAATTTATCTAAATGATATGCGATATCAGGCGTAAAATAAGTATATGTTTTATCATTTTTTACAATTACTCTATCTTTATCATCACCATATTTTGAAGTTTTTAACCATAAAGCTCCTTCTGCTTCATATGTATTACCTTGTTCATTTAATATTCTTAGACATTCTTCTATTCTTCCTGATTCTCTTATTTTTTTCTCACTTGTCCATACATCAAATTCAACTCTAAAGTCTTTTAAGTCTTTTTTTATTCTATCTAATAAAATTTTTACACCTAAATCTGTAAAATATTCTATTTTTTCATTTATTTTACTATCTTTATTTTCTTTATATATATTTTTTGCAATTTCTATTATTTCCTCACCATGATAACCATCTTCTGGCATTTCAGTATTGATTCCACATATATTATCATATCTAGCTTTAATTGATTTACCTAAATTATTTATTTGATTTCCACCATCATTTATATAATATTCTCTTGTTACATCATATCCTGCAAATGACATTATTCTTGATATATTATCACCGTATGAAGCTCCTCTTGCTGTTCCTACATGAAGTATCCCTGTAGGATTTGCACTTACATATTCTATATTAATTCTTTTATGATTTCCAATTGTACTTTTGCCATAATTAGAATCTAATTTAATTATTTCATTTATTCCATTTAATAAATATGCTTTATTTAAATAAAAATTAATAAATCCTGGACCTGCTATATCTATCCTATCTATTATATTATTTTTATTTATATTTGCTACTAATTCCTCAGCTATAATTCTTGGATTTTTTTTCAATATTTTAGTTAATTCCATAGCAACATTTGTAGAAAAATCACCATTTTTTTTATCATTTGGCACTTCAATAATATACTCTATTTTTTCAATATTAGATAATTTTAATGCTTCATCAATTATACTTGCTAATTTTTCTTTTGTATTCATAATTTCACTCCATTAACAATAGTTTATATTCAAATATTCCTATTATTTTATTATCATTATACATTTCATAATTTATATATATTCGATTATCTTCTATTTCTAATTTCTTAGTATATACAACTATATCTAATGTTAATCCTATTGAATTTACTTGATATTTACACTTTATTTTTTCATTTAATTCAAATATAAGATTTAAATCATATTCATCATTTTTTCTATTCATTAATATTCTATTATTTTGAATTTTAATTTCTACTTTTAAATCTTCTTCAACATATTTTATTATTTTTTCCTTTTTATCATAGTCTGCAAGGGCTTCTACTGTGGTTGTTTCATTATCACTATTAGACAAAACTGAGTATATTTTTATTTTTTTCATAATATCACCTAAATAACTACGCTACATTATAGCATATTTTATATAAATTTACACAAAAAGTTTAAATTTTAACTTTTTTTCATTGAAAGTATAACACATTTTTTTAATATTGTTATATTTTTTTTCTTTTTTTTCATAATAAGATTGATGAGGTGACTTAAATGAAATTATTAAAAAATAGTTTAAATCTTTTATTTATGTTTTTTATTGCTGTAACAATATTCTTTATTTCTATGTATATATATGCAATTAGCTTACCAAAAATTGATTTAAATAATATTAATAATGTAACTATATATGACAATAAAAATGAAGTTGTTTTTAATGGTAATGGTAATAAAGAATGGGTATCATTAAGTAATATTTCTCCATATTTAATTAATGCAACTATAAGTACAGAAGATAAAAGATTTTATACACATCCTGGTTTTGATTTTTTAAGAATTATTAAGTCTATTTATGTAAATATTACAAATAAAAGTTTATCACAAGGTGCATCTACAATTACTCAACAATTAGCAAGAAATTTATTTTCTAATTTTGATAAAACTTGGAAAAGAAAAATTAAAGAAGCTTGGTATGCATTTAGATTAGAAATTAATTATTCAAAAGATGAAATATTAGAAGCTTATTTAAATACCATAAATTATGGTAATGGTGTTTATGGAATTGAAAATGCATCTTATTATTATTTTAATAAAAGTTCTAAAGATTTAAATCTTGCTGAAGCATCTATGCTTGCAGGTATACCAAAAGCTCCTAATGCATATTCACCTTTAAATAATTTAGAAAATGCTAAAGAAAGACAAAAAATTATTTTATATAATATGTTAAAAAATAAAATTATTAGTGAAGATGATATGAATAATTCTTTAAATACTGATTTAGTATATGTTGGAAAAAAACAAAAATTAAATTTATCAACTTTAATGTATTATAAAGATGCTGTAATAAATGAATTATATAGTATAACTAATATTCCTGAATCTTATATAGATAGTGGTTTAAAAATATATACATCTTTAGATATTAATGCACAAACAATACTAGAAAAGAATATGATTAATAATTTAAATGATGATAATTTACAAGTTGCTAGTGTAATGATGAATCCAAATAATGGGGATATTATTGCACTTATTGGTGGTACAAATTATATTAAATCTGAATATAATCGTGCTATAAGTTCTAAAAGACAAGTTGGATCTACTATGAAACCTTTTTTATATTATGCTGCATTAGAAAATGGTTTTACTGCATCTACAGCATTTTTATCAGAATCTACTACTTTTACTTTTAGTAATAATGATACTTATTCACCTCAAAATTATGGTAATTTATATCCAAATAATAAAATTTCAATGGCTGCTGCTATTGCATATTCAGATAATATTTATGCTGTTAAAACACATTTGTTTTTAGGTGAAAATGTTCTTGTAGATATAGTTAAAAGAGTTGGAATTAAAGAAAAATTACAAGAAATTCCATCATTACCTCTTGGAACAATAGAGATAAATATAATTGATTATTTAGGAGGTTATGCTTCTTTTGCAAATGGTGGATATAAGATAGAACCTCATTTAATAGAAAAAATTGAAGATAATTATGGAAATATATTATATGAGACTAAACATACTAAAGAAAACGTTTTAAATAAAAGCTTAGTATATATTTTAAATGAATTGTTAACTGGTACATATGATTTAAATATGATTAGTTATAATTATCCAACTTGTTCTTCTTTAACAAATATGCTTACTAATAAATATGCTTTAAAAACTGGAACAACTGATACAGATTCATGGACTATTGGTTATAATAAAAATATATTAATAGGAGTATGGTGTGGATATGATGATTCTAAAGAAATCGATATGAATGCAGTTAAAACATCAAAAAATATATGGGCTAATTCGATTGAAGAATTCTTAAAAGATAAAAATGTAGAATGGTATAAAATGCCTGATAATGTTGTTGGTGTTGTAGTAAATCCAATTGATGGAACAATAGCTAATAAAAAAAGTAAAAATAAAAAAGTTCTGTACTTTATTAAAGGTACAGAACCTAATTAATAACATATATTTCTCTTATTACATTAGTTGCAGAAGTATAACTATATGTTTTTTCATATTTTCCTACAGTACTTGTATTGATACTATTTGAACTTATATAATTATTTTCCAATACTTTAACTTCTGTTTCTGGTATTGCAACATATGCACCATATTCTACATAAGTTTCTCCTTTTTTTAAAGAAATTTGAGAAGGTCCATTTAAAAAAATTACAGGTTTTGATGTTTTTATATATTTTGACTTTATTGTGCCATTTACTTCAGCTACTAATACTACATTTGTTAATGAATCTTTAATTATTTTTTGATCAATTAATCCTTTATTTATAAGTTGATTAATTCTTATGAGATCTACTTTTTTTGTACTAAAATTTGTTAATTCATTTTTATAATTTTCAACAAATAGTATTGCTGCATCTTCTAAAGTTTCTGCTAATCTTTCATTACTAAATTTAGTAGTATCTTTTATATTTTTATCAATTCTAACAATTACAATTGTAACTGTTATTGATAAAATAACAATTACTGCTAATAATTCTATTAATGTAAATCCCTTCTTCATAAGTTCTCCTTATCTATATATTATTACATTTCTTGTAATTGAATTTCCACCATGTGTATATGTAATTATATAATTTGTTTCTATATTAGTATTCACTGTTCCCGTTACTGTAGGAGTTACACTAGCACCAGTTTTTGAAGTTGCTACTACTCCTGGATCAGTAAATTGTGATCCAATTTTAACATACATATTATATGAACCATTTAATACTATTTTTGTCTTACTTTTTTGATTAATATCATAATATGCTGTTACTTTTCCATTATATGATCTTGTTACATAAACTGTATCTGATAGAGGTAATGGTTGTTTTGTTGTTGGATTTATTAATGAATTATTAAATTTTTCTGCTTGTACTAATGTTTCTAATGTTACATATACAAAATCATTTTGTTTAAAAGATTCAATGCTTTCATTATTTTCAACTACATAACTTTTTGCTGATAATTCAATTGATTTAATTAATGTTTCTAATCCTTTTTCTTTTGTTTCATTTATTTTTCTTACTGATATATTTATAGTTATTGTTGCTAATATTGCCAATAATGTTATTGCTGCTAATATTTCTATTAATGTAAATCCTTTTTTATTCATTATTTACACCTCTTATCATATAAAATATTATATAACAAAAAAAAAGAATAGACAACTATTTATCTATTCTAATAACTATCTCATAAGTATTACCTAAATCTTTTTCTTCTTTTATTATATGTGTTCCTTGTAATTTAATATCCTCTACTCGTCTATTTATTGAATCAATTGCACTTTGTACTTTAAAAGGCAATTGTTCTTTTTTTATCATCATATCATCAGGAATATCTAAATCTACAAAAAATTTATTTTCAGGTTTAGAACTATCTGTAGACATTAAATTTGGAACATTTATAGGTTTTTCTTCCTTTGGCATTATATCTTGTGCCATATTCTTTACTCTATTAACATCAACATTCATACCATTATTATATGATACTTCTTGAGTAGGAGTACTTAATACTGATGGATTTATTACACTTTGAATATCTGGTTTATTTATTTCATTATTATCAATACTATGACTTACAATAGTATTTGTTTTAAAAATATCATTTGTTTGTTGGATAATAGGTTGGTTACTATTATCATTTGAGTTTTCAAGATTATTTAATATTTTCATTTGAGGATTCATATCTACGTTACTATTAGTTGGTAATATTACTTGAGGAGTACTTGCATATGGATCATTATTTATTATATTATTATCGACTTGTTTTTCTTCTACTACAGGTGATTTAAATATACTATTTTCTGAATTTACAGAATTATTCATATTAACATTCATATTTTCTCTTTCTACTCCTATACCAAATTTTTCTTTTATTAACTCATCTGTTTGTCTAACTGTAAGTCTTTTCTCAATAATTTCACTTAGTATATTTCTTTGTTCTTGTTTTGATTCAACTTTTAATAAACTTCTAGCATGTCTTTCTGATATTTTTCCATTTAATATTGCTTCTTGAACTACATCATCTAAATTTAATAATCTTAACTTATTAGCAATATTTGATTGACTCTTACCCATTTTTCTTGCAAGTTCTTCTTGAGTTAAATATCCTTTATCTAATATTTTTTTATAAGATTTTGCTTCTTCAAGAGGAGTCATTTCTTTTCTTTGAATATTTTCAATAACTGCTACTTCTGCACTTTCATTATCATTTAAATTCATAACAATACATGGAACTTTTATCATTCCATTAAGTACTGCTGCTTTATATCTTCTTTCACCAGCTATTATTTCATATTTATCTTGTAATTTTCTTACTACAAGTGGTTGAATTATTCCATGTTCCTTTATTGAATTAGCAAGTTCATTTAATGCTTCTACATCAAATGTTAATCTTGGTTGAAATCTATTAGGAATAATATCTTCAACTGAAATTTGTACAATTTCTTTATTTAAAGTTTCATTTACGTTCTCATTCATAAACTTTCCCACCTTTATTCTTCATATATATAATACTAAAAAAAAAGACAAATTGCAATGTCTTTTTCTATAATGGTCTTTTTATTATTTTATCATAATTTCTTGGATATATAGAATTTGTATCTTTTATTTTCTTAATTACTAATAAATTTCTAATACTATTTTCTACTGGTAAGTTAAATGATACTATTTTTTCTAATTTAGAATCTAATTTATTAAGAAATTCTAAATTTTGAATTTCTTCATCTATATTAGCTTTCATTGGTATAAAATAACCATTTACTTTGACTCCTGGTATACATAATTCACTAATTATATTTAATTTGGATACTGCTCTACATGTTATTAAATCATATTTATTTCTATTATTTCTTATAAAATTTTCTGCTCTATCATGTATTGCTTCTATATTTTTTAACTTTAATTCATTAATTACTAACTTTAAAAATTCTATTCTCTTATTTAGTGCATCTACTAAAGTAATATTTAAATTTGGAAATACTATTTTAAGTACTATACCTGGAAATCCTGCACCAGTTCCTACATCACATATAGTTAAACTATTATTTAAATCTATTGCTTTAATTAATGTAATACTATCATAAAAATGTTTTAAATATACTTCTTTTTCTTCAATAATTCTTGTTAAATTAATTTTACTATTCCACTCAAGTAAAAGATTATAATACTTATCTAATTGTTCTAATTGTATTTTAGTTAATTCTATGTTAATTTTTTTTAATTCTTCTAAAAATTCATCTTTATTCATTTTTAAAATACCTCTTCATATACACAGTTAATATTGATATATCACTAGGATTTACACCACTTATTCTCATTGCTTGACCAAGTGATGTAGGTCTTACTTCTTTTAATTTTTGTCTTGCTTCACTTGCTAAATTAATAATTTTATCATAATCAATATCATCTGGTATCTTTTTATATTCTAATTTTAACATTCTTTCTGCTTCTTTAGTTATTTTTTTAATATATCCTTCATACTTTAATATAATTTCTACTTGTTCTAATTCTTCTTCACTATATTCTTTATCTAAATAATTAATTATATTTTTTATTTTATTTTCAGGTCTTTTCAAATAAGTAGTAGCATCTATTTTATCTATTTTTATAGTATTTAAGTATTCTAATAAATGATTTATATTTTCTTTTTTATTTTTAAATTTAGAATATCTTTCTTCATCAATCATACCTACTTTATATCCATAATCAGTAAGTCTTAGATCAGCATTATCATGTCTAAGTAATAATCTATATTCTGCTCTCGATGTAAGAAGTCTATATGGTTCTTTTGTTCCTTTTGTTACTAAATCATCAATAAGTACACCAATATATGCTTCATTCCTTTTTAAAATTAAAGGTTCCTTATTTTCTAATTTTAAACTAGCATTTATACCAGCCATTAATCCTTGGCATGCAGCCTCTTCATATCCACTAGTTCCATTTATTTGACCAGCTGTAAACAAATTTTCTATTATTTTTGTTTCAAGTGATGCATTTATTTGAGTTGGATATATTGCATCATATTCTATTGCATAAGCATATTTTTTTATAATTGCATTCTCTAATCCTGGCAAACTATGTACCATAGCTTCTTGTATATCTTTTGGCATACTTGTTGAAAAACCTTGAAGATATATATCATCATAATATTTACTTTCTGGTTCAAGAAATAATTGATGTTTATCTTTATCTTTAAATCTAACCATTTTATCTTCTATTGAAGGACAATATCTTGGACCTACTCCAGTTATATCATCAAGTCCACCATACATACTTGATTTATTTAAATTATCTAATATTATTTTTTTAGTTTCATCTGTTGTATAAATTAAATGACATGGTTCCTGATTATTAACGTCATAAAATACTTCATTATCAAAACTAAAAGTATAAGGTTCAGAATCCCCTTCTTCTCTTTTAGTTTTACTAAAATCTATACTACTTCTTTCTATTCTTTGTGGGGTTCCTGTTTTAAGTCTTAATATATTAAATCCATATTTTTTTAAGTTATCACTTAAATGTTTAGAATTTTTTTCATTATTTGGACCACTACTAGTTCTAGTATTGCCTACTAATATATCACTTTTTAAATATGTACCTGTAGTTAATATAACAATATTAGATGTTATTTTTGTATTATCTTCTAATATTATTCCTTTTACTATATTATTTTCTACTATTAAATCTTCTACCATACCTTCTAATATTTTTAAATTAGGTTGTTCTTCTAAATGTCTTTTCATTTCTTTAGGATATGTTATTTTATCAGCTTGTGCTCTTAGTGATTTTACAGCAGGACCTTTTGATTTATTTAACATCTTTTGTTGTAATAATGTTTTATCAGCACATTTACCCATATATCCACCAAGAGCATCTATTTCTCTTACTACTATTCCTTTAGCAGATCCTCCTATAGATGGATTACATGGCATTGTAGCTATATTATTTATATTACCTGTTACTAATAATGTCTTATGTCTTTTAGATGCTGCTAAAGCTGCTTCACAGCCAGCATGTCCACCACCTACTACAATTATTTCATAGTCCATAGAATCACCTCATTCGGTGGTATTATATCACAAAATAAAAAGAATAGTTAAACTATTCTAAAATGTTTTTATAGGTAATACTAGTTGAATTAAATTATCATCTTCTTTATTTTTAACAATAATAGGCTTTATTTCACTATTAAGTTTTATTTCTACATTTTCACATTTAAGTGTTCGAAGTGCATCTAACATATATTTTGATGAATATGCAATATTCATATCTATATTATTATCTTTCTTTATTTTTATTATTTCTTCCATTTTACCTATTTCTTGTGATGTTGAACTTAAAGTAATTTGATTATCTTTTAATTCCATTTTTATTAGATTTTTATCTTTTTCTGATGTTAATAATGAAACTCTATCAATAGTATTAAATAATTCTAATAGATTAACAGTTATAGTTACCTCAAAGTTATCTGGTATTAACTTAGATGTATCCGGATAACTATTATTTAATAATTTAGATAAATATAACATATCATCTGTCTTAATTAACATATTATTTGAAAATATATGTAATTCTATATTTTTTTCTTCTTCATCTAGTATTTTAGTTAATTCAATTAAATTTCTACCAGGTACTACTATATTAATTTTAGTTGATATTTTATCATCTAAATATACTATTTTCTTAGCCAATCTATATGAATCTGTTGCAACACATTCTAATTTATCCTCTTCTATTTTAAAATTTATACCTGTAAGTACTGGTCTTGATTCTTGAGTAGATACTGCAAATGATGTTTGATTTATAATATTTTTTAATACTTGTTGATTTAATATAATAGGTTTTTCACTTAAATCAAAGTTAATATTAGGAAATTCATTAACATTCATACCATTAAGAGTATATTCTCCTCTTTCAGTAGAGATAATAATTTTTAAACCATCTGTTTCTATAGATATAATATCATCATCTAATTTTCTAATAATTTCTAAAAAATATTTACCAGGGATAATTATAGATCCTGTTTCTACTATTTCTTTAATATCTTTCTTTTTAATAAATGTTTCAATAGCTATATCATCATTTGATGTTGTTAAAAATAATCCTTCTTTTGTTAAATCAAATTTTATACCACTTAATACAGGTACTATATTTTTAGTAGATATAGCCTTTGATACAATATTTAATTTTTCATTTAATTTTTGTTTTTTTATTATTAATTTCATAAAAACCTCCATTTTTTTTATTTATTTATTTTTTTTTAATATTATTGGTGTGATTATTGTGAATAAGTATTATAATCACAATTATTTCTAATAAAATTATATGTTAATAATTATTTTAGTTTTGTTTTAATATTGTTAATAACTTGCTCTAAATTAGAATCTTTTTTTATTTCTTTATCTATTTTATCAAATGCATGAATAATTGTTGCATGATCTTTACCACCAAATTCTAATCCAATTCTTGTTAAAGATTCATCAGTAAGTATTCTTGCTAAATACATTGCAATTTGCCTTGGAAATGCTATATTATTAGTTCTTTTCTTAGATTTCATATCTTCAACATTTATTTTATAGTAATCCGCAACTACACTTTGAATTTTTTGAATATCATTTTTAATATATCCATATGAATTTAAGTGGCCTTTTAAAGCTTCAGTAGCAACTTCTAAATTAATCTTTTCTTTATTAAACATAGTTGTATATGCAAACAATCGATTTAATGCTCCTTCTAATTTTCTAACATCCGATGTACAATTATTTGCAATATATTCTAAAACATCTTCATCAATTGGTTTAGCAAGTTCATGAACACTTAATTTTTTCTTAAGTATCTGCATTCTTAAATCATAATCTGGTGGATAAATATTAACAGTTAATCCCCAACTAAATCTTGTTCTAAGTCTTTCTTCTAATAATTTTAAATCTTCAGGAGATCTATCAGAAGAAATAATAATTTGCTTTCCTTCTTGATGCAATTCATTAAATGTATGAAAAAATTCTTGTTGACTTTGAGTTGCATTAGCTAAAAATTGTATATCATCTATTATTAATACATCAATATTTCTATATTTGTTTTTAAAATAATCAATATTATCATAGTTATTATTGTTTTTTCTATTAATTCCAATAAAATCTGAAATAAATTTATCACTAGTAACATATAAAACTTTTTTACTACTTTCTTTTACAATATAATTACCAATTGCTTGCATTAAATGTGTTTTACCAAGACCACTACTACCATATATAAATAATGGATTATATGCTTTACCTGGATTTTCTGCAACAGCAAGTGCTGCTGTAAAAGCAAATCTGTTTGAAGTTCCTACAACAAAATTATCAAATGTATAATTAGAATTTAAATTAGCTTGTTCTGGATTATTAAAAGGTACACCTTTCTCTTCTATAATAATTTTACTATTTTTGTTGATTTCATCTTCTAATAAAAATTCAAATTCAAAATTTGTACCTGTTATTTCATTAATTGTTTCCGCAATTATATCTTTATAATTTTCAGAAAGATTTTTTTTGTGTAATAACATTGGTACAACAACAATAATTTTATTTTCTTCAATTTTGTTTAAATAAGTATCTTTAAACCAAGTTTCATATGAAATAGGTGTAATTTTTTCTTTAATAGTTTCTAAAAATTTATCCCACAATTGTTTTTCATTCATACCATCACTTCCCACACTATTTCCTATCAATTTTATTTTAACTATTTTTTATAAAAAACACAATGATTAATTATTGATAAATATAGTTATTCACAAGTTATTCACATTAAAAAAGTGAAAATATTGTATGAATTTAATGAAAAATGGGTAGTTATCCACATTATTCACATTTTTCATATATGTATATAAGTTATTCATAATTGTATTTTTGTGAATAAGTGTGAATAATATCAAAAAAAGTATAAAAATTGGTATTTTTGTATGTGAATAACTTTGTTTATAAATTTAAATTGACTTTTTAAGACATAATCTATATAATGTATTTGTGAAAGACCGAGGTGAAAAATATGTTAAGAACTTATCAACCAAATACTAAAAAAGCTAAAAAAGATCATGGTTTCTTTGCAAGAAAAGAAGCAGGCACAGGTATTTTAAATAAAAGAAGACAAAAGGGTAGAAAAAAATTATCTAAATAATAATCCACTAAATAGTGGTTTTTTGTTATTATAGAAGGTGAAACAATGAAAAAAGTAAACATTGTTAAAAAAAATACTGAATTTAGTTATATAATGAAGAATGGTAAAAAATATTACAGTGATATGTTAAATATATATATATTAAAGAATTCTTTTAGTTATAACAGATTTGGTATAAGCATATCTAAAAAAATAGGTAGTGCAGTAGTAAGAAATAAATTTAAAAGACAAATAAAAGATATTATTGATAAAATGAATATTAAATTTAAAGGTTATGATATATTACTTATTTCTAGAAATAAACTAAAAGATAGTAAATATTTAGACATAAAATTGAATATATTGAATCTATTTAATATGATTGGAGAAAAAAATGAAAAAGAATAAATCAAAATTTATAATACTTGCTTTATGTTTATTTTTATTAACTGGATGTGCAAAGACATTAACAGATGAAAATAAAAAAGTAGTAAAATATAGTGCATCAATTATATGTGATTCTTGTACATCTAGTTGTGATAAAGAAGATAATGATTGTTTAAAAAAATGTGAAACTAACTGTAATGAAGCTAAGAAGAATCAAACAGGACAAAATTTAACAAAGAATATATTATGCCAACCTACTAACAAGGATGTTATAGAAATATATGAAAAGTATGGTGTAAGTATGAAAAATATACCAACTTGTCCAAAATTGAGTATAGTATCAGGTTATGAAGGATTATGGGTTAGTTTATTTGTTAAACCTTTAGCTTGGATTATTATTAAAACTGGATTACTTCTTAAGAATTATGGTTTATCACTTGTTATAATTAGTATTTTAATAAGAGCAGTTTTAATGCCATTAACAAAGAAAACAGCAATGCAATCAGAAAATTTGAAAAAGGCACAACCTGAACTTGATAGATTAAATAAGAAATATGAAAATAAAAATGATAAGGATTCTCAATTACAAAAGAGTCAAGAAACTTTATTAATTTATCAAAAATATGGTATAAATCCTATGTCAAGTTGCTTATTTGCATTAATTCAAATACCACTTTTATTTGCATTTATTGAAGCAATAAATAGGACTCCAGCAATTTTTGAAGGTAAATTCTTGGGATTACACTTAGGAATTACACCATTAACAGCATTAAAAAATGGACAATGGTATTATTTACTTGTAATTATAATACTTGCTGTGATAACATATTTATCATTGAATTTAAACAAAGGAGTAGGGGCACCTGGAGCAGATACACAAAAGCAAATGAATATGATGAATAAATTTATGCTTGTATTTATAACATATGCATCATTAAATTTATCAACAGCTATATGCATGTATTGGATTTCATCAAGTGCATTTACTATATTTCAAAATTTATTAGTAAAGAGAGTGAAGTAGTATGAAGTTATATGAATATGAAGGTAAAAATTTAGAAGAATTAAAAGAGAAAGCATTAACTGAGTTAAATGCTAATGAAGATGAACTATATATTAGAGAAAGTGAAGAAGCAGGTGGATTATTTAAAGCAAAAAAATATAAATTAACTATTGCTACAAAAGATGATGTAGTTAAATATGTTAAAGATTATATTGTTGATATTGCTAAATATATGGGAATAAGTGTTAAAATTGAAGCTAAAAAAAGAGAAAAATATATTCAAATCAATTTATTTTCTGAAAGTAGTTCAATATTAATAGGTAAAAATGGTAGAACATTAGAAGCTATGCAATTATTAATAAAAAATTCATTATTAAATCAAACTGGATTTAAGATAAATGTTATATTAGATGTAGAAGATTATAAAGAAAAAAATAATAGACATTTAGAATTTAATGTAAAAAAGATTGCAAGAGAAGTAAGAAAAACAGGAGTGGATGCTAAATTAGATCCTATGAATTCTTATGAAAGAAGAATAGTTCATAATGCAGTAAGTCAAGTAAAAGGTGTAACAACTCATAGTGAAGGTGAAGAACCAAATAGATATGTAGTTATTAAGAAAGAAGAGGAATAATCTTCTTTTTTTGTTATAATAATAATGGTGATATTATGAAAAGTATTTTATTTGTATGTCATGGTAATATATGTAGATCACCAATGGCAGAATATATATTTAAATATTTAACAAAAGAAAAATATAAAGTTGAATCAAGAGCAACAAGTACTGAAGAAATTGGTAATGATATGCATTATAAAACAAAAGAACAATTAATAAAGCATAATATACCTTTTAATAGGCATAATGCAAAACAAATAACTTTAGATGATTATAATAATTATGATATTATTATTTGTTTTGATAATTATAATTTGAATAATTTAAAAAGAATGTTTAATGGTAATAAAGAAATTAAATTGTTAGATAAAGATATTGATGATCCATGGTATACAGGTGATTTTGATAAGACATATAATGAAATTTATTATGGATGTGTTGATTTGATTAGTAGAATAGAGGAATAATATGAAAAAAATAGAAAGAATTAAAATAAATGAAGAAAGATTAGATAATATATTAAAATCTGTAAAAGAATTAGAACTATCATTAAATAAATTTAAAAATCAAATAAAAGATATTAATAAACTTAATAAATATTATGGTAGTAAAATTTGGTTTAAAGATTATGATGATTATAATAATGGTAGATTAGGTAAAATAAAAGCAGGAGTATTAAGTGAAGATAGTATATGGAATATGAATGAAAATGTAAAAGAATTAATGATTGAAATGAAAAATATTTCAAGTAAGATATTAAAAACAGATATTTAAAAATCTGTTTTTGTTTGATATAATACGTTTGAAATGAGGGATTTCTATGAATGATACTATTGTTGCAATTTCTACATCATTAAGTGTTGGAGCAATATCTATTATTAGATTAAGTGGTGATAAATCTATAGAAATAGTAAATAAGTTTTTTACTAAAGATTTAAATAATGTAGATAGTCATACAATACATTATGGATATATTAAAGAAAATAATGAAGTATTAGATGAAGTACTAGTAAGTGTAATGAAATCACCCAAAACATTTACTACTGAGGATGTAGTAGAAGTTAATTGTCATGGTGGTATTGCTACTACTAAAAGAATACTTGAATTATTTATGAGAAATGGCGCTAGACTTGCGGAACCTGGTGAATTTACTAAAAGAGCATTTTTAAATGGAAGAATAGATTTAATAGAAGCAGAAAGTGTAATGGATTTAATAAATTCTAAAACTGAAGTAAGTAGAAAGATGGCTTTAAATGGTGTTAAAGGTAGCATTTCAAATAGAATTAATGAATTAAGAAATAAATTAATGGATATAATTGCAAATATAGAAGTAAATATAGATTATCCTGAATATGAAGATATATTGGTAGTAACTAATAATATGATTTCTACTAATATAAAAGAATTAAAAAAAGAATTTAAAAAAGTATTAAAAGATGCAGAAAATGGTAAGTTAATAAAAGATGGTATAAATACATTAATTGTAGGTAGACCTAATGTAGGTAAGAGTAGTATTTTAAATAGATTATTAGATGAAGAAAAAGCAATAGTTACTGATATTGCAGGTACTACTAGAGATATAGTAGAAGGAACTATAACAATAGATGGAATATTATTAAATATTATTGATACTGCTGGTATTAGAGATACAGATAATGTAGTAGAAAAGATAGGAGTAGAAAAATCATTGAGTTTAATAGATACATCAGATTTAGTTATAGTTGTATTGAATAATAATGAAGAATTAAGTGATGATGATAGAAAAATATTAGATGCTACTAAAGATAAAAAGAGAATAATATTTGTTAATAAGGTAGATTTGGAATCTAAATTAAAATTAGATTTAGATGTAGTAAAAGGAAATACTATTGAAGTAAATGGACTTGATGCATTAAAAGATAAAATTAGAGAATTATTTAATTTAGATCAAATAGAAAAATCTGATTTAAATTATTTATCTAATGCTAGAGAAATATCTACTATAAAAGAAGTATTAAGTGTAATAAATGATATAGAAGAATCTTTAAATAATAATATAGAAGTAGATATGATTGAAATAGATATAAAAAGAATATGGGAACTACTTGGTAATTTAATAGGTAAAAGTTATGATGATGAATTGATAGATAATATATTTAGTAGATTTTGTTTAGGTAAATAATATGAAAATAAACACATTAGAAATACATAATTTTAGAAATTATGAAAAATTAAAATTAGAGTTTAATAATAATATAAATATATTTATTGGAAATAATGGTGAAGGAAAAACTAATATATTAGAAAGTATATATGTACTTGCAATTACTAAATCTCATAGATCATATATTGATAAAAATCTTATAACTAATAATAAAAATGTTATGAAGATAAATGGTAAAATTGAAACAAGTAATGGTGTTAAAAATTTAGAATTAGTTATGAATCAAAAAGGTAAGAGAGTTTCTATTAATAAGATAGTATCTAAAAGAATAAGTGATTATATTTCAAATATGTCTGTTGTATTATTTTCTCCAGATGATTTAGAATTAGTAAAAGGTAGTCCTGGAATAAGAAGAAAGTTTTTAAATATAGAAATAGGTCAATTAGATAATAAGTATTTGTACTATCTTAATGATTATAATGAATTATTAAAAACAAGAAATGAATACTTAAAAACAATTAATATTGACAATGTAAATAAAGATTATTTAGATATATTAAATAATCAATTGTGTGACAAAGCGTCATATATATATAAATATAGGGTTGAATATATAAATAATTTAAATAAGTATATGTCAAAAATAAGTAAAGAAATATCAAATAAAAATGTAACTATTAAATATTTAAATAATATAGATACAGATAATTATGAAAATATAAAAGATATATTATTAAATAAATTAAATTCTAATTTAAAGAGAGAAATATTAGTTGGTACAACACTATATGGACCACATAAGGATGATTTTGTAATTTATATAGATAGGTTAGAAGCTAAGGAATATGGTTCACAAGGTCAACAAAGGATGTGTGTACTTTGTATAAAATT
This sequence comes from Bacilli bacterium, assembly GCA_017428495.1. Lineage (GTDB taxonomy): Bacteria > Bacillota_I > Bacilli_A > RF39 > UBA660 > CAG-1193. The sequence goes on from JAFRQS010000031.1 coordinate 75,034, forward strand.
TTCTGAATTAGAATTATATAATGAAAAGAAAGATGAGTATCCAATATTATTATTAGATGATATATTTAGTGAATTAGATAATAGTAAAAAAAATGCAATAGTTAAATATTTAAAAAATAATATTCAAGTATTTATAACATCGACTGATATTAATGATATAGATAGTAAAATATTAAAGGATTCAAAAATTTATACAATAAGTAATGGAAATATAATAATGAATTAGGTCTAAATGACTTAATTTTTTTATTAAAAAAAGATAAAAAAGGCACAAAAATCAAAAATTTATGGTATAATTTATATGTAGGTATAGGAATACATATATTTATAAAAAATTAAAATTCAGGCATTTAAATGCCAAATTTTTAACTAAAGGGAGTGAAAGCATGGAAGAAGATAAAAAAAATGAACATTATGATGCGTCCGATATACAAGTATTAGAAGGTTTAGAAGCAGTAAGAAAAAGACCAGGTATGTATATTGGTACAACTGATGTGAAAGGACTTCATCATTTAGTTTGGGAAATAGTTGATAATGCAATCGATGAGGCACTTGCTGGATATTGTAATAATATTGAAGTTATTATAAATAAAGGAAATTCTATTACAGTTAAAGATGATGGTAGAGGAATACCGGTAGAAATACATCCAAAAACAAAAAAATCAACTGTAGAAACAGTATATACCGTGTTACATGCAGGTGGTAAATTTGGTGGTGGAGGATATAAAGTATCTGGTGGACTTCATGGTGTAGGTGCATCTGTTGTTAATGCACTTAGTAAATGGCTAGAAGTAACTGTATATAAAAATGGTAAAATACACTATATGAAATTTGAAAATGGTGGACATACTGTTGAACCATTAAAAGTAATAGGTGATTGTGAAGAAAATAGAACAGGTACAACTGTAACATTTAAGCCAGATTCTACTATTTTTGATAGTGAAATATATGATTATGAAATATTGAAAGTAAGAATTCGTGAACTTGCATTTTTAAATAAAGGTTTATCAATAAGCTTAAGAGATGATAGAGATGAAGAAGATACTACTGGAGAACATTTCTTATATGAAGGTGGTATTAGTGAATATGTTAGATTTATAAATCAAGGAAAAACACCTATTCATGAAGATATAATTCATTTAAGTGGTGAAGAAGATGGAGTATTTTTGGAAGTAGCAATGCAATATAATACTAGTTACAATGATAATATATATTCATTTGTTAACAACATTAATACTCATGATGGTGGTACACATGAAGATGGTGTTAAAAGGGCACTTACTAGAGTTATAAATAATTATGCAAAAAAGACAGGTATATTAAAAGATAAAGATGATCCTTTGACAGGTGATGATGTTAAAGAAGGATTAACAATGATTATTTCTTGTAAACATCCAAATCCTCAATTTGAAGGGCAAACAAAGGGAAGACTTGGTAATTCTGAGGTAAGAAAACTTGCAGATAGTATATTTTCTCAAGGATTTGAAAGATTCTTAATGGAAAATCCAGATGATGCAAAAATAATAGTAAATAAAGCAATGCTTGCATGTAGAGCTAGAAATGCAGCAAGAAAAGCTAGAGAAATAACAAGAAAAAGTGACCTTGCTACAACTAACTTCTTTGGTAAATTATCAGATTGTAAGAGTAAAGATCCAAAAGAATCTGAAATATTTATAGTCGAGGGAGATAGTGCTGGTGGTAGTGCTAAAAAAGGAAGAGATTCTATGACTCAAGCAATACTACCATTAAGAGGAAAAATATTAAATGTAGAAAAAGCAAGATTAGATAAAGCACTTGGTAATGAAGAAATAAGAACAATAATAACAGCGTTTGGAACAGGTATTGGTGATGAATTTAATTTAGAAAAATTAAGATATGACAAGATAATAATAATGACCGATGCCGATGTTGATGGTTCTCATATTAGAGTATTGCTTCTTACTTTGTTCTATAGATTTTTTAAACCAATAGTAGAAGCAGGTCATGTGTATGCAGCTCAACCACCATTATTTAGAATAATGCATGGTAAAACAAGAAAATATGTGTTAAATGAAAAAGAATTAGATGATTATTTAAAATCATTAGATGAAGGCGTTAGAAGCAAAGCAGAAATAGCACGTATGAAAGGTCTTGGTGAAATGGATGCTGAAGAATTAAATGAGACAACAATGGATATAAATAAGAGAGTTTTAAGAAAAATAACAGTAGAAGATTGTGTTGCAGCAGATGCTATGTTTAACAAATTAATGGGTGAAGAAGTTGAACCAAGAAGACAATTTATTGAAGAAAATGCAATCTATGTTAAAAACTTAGATATATAGGAGGTGTGGTTATGGAAGAAGAAAAAATTAATGAAGAACAAGATTTTGGTGGAACATTTCATGAAAGAGATAGCCACGCTGTAAATGATATTGTAAGAGAAATATCAGATTCATTTCTAGATTACTCAATGAGTGTTATTACATCACGTGCAATACCGGATTTAAGAGATGGATTAAAACCAGTACATAGAAGAATATTATGGTCTATGTTTGAAGAAGGAAATACACCTGATAAACCACATAAAAAATCAGCAACAACTGTTGGTTATGTTATGGGACATTATCATCCACATGGTGATTCCTCAATATATGATGCCATGGTTAGACTGGCACAAGATTTTAACCAGAGATATATGCTTGTTGATGGACATGGTAACTTTGGTAATATAGAAGGTGATGGAGCAGCCGCATATCGTTATACTGAAGCTAGATTATCTAGAATTTCATTAGAAATGCTTAGAGATATTAGAAAAGAAACTGTAAATATGATGCCTAACTTTGATGAAACAAGTCCAGAACCAACAGTATTACCATCAAGATTTCCAAATGTATTAGTAAATGGATCAATGGGTATAGCAGTAGGTATGGCTACTAATATTCCACCACATAATTTGGGTGAAGTAATAGATGGATGTGTTGCATATATAGATAATCCAGATATAGATACAGACGGATTAATGCAATATATAAAAGGTCCAGATTTTCCTACAGGTGCAGTAATATTAGGAAATTCTGGAATAAAGAAAGCTTATGAAACAGGAAGAGGTACTATAACTATTAGAAGTAGGGCATATATTGAAGAAAAATCTACACATAGTCAAATAGTTATAACTGAAGTTCCATATGGTGTAAATACTATGGAATTAAAAAATAGAGTTGCTGAATTAGTAAGGGATAAAATAATAGATGGAATATCTGATTATCATACTGACCTAAAAGATGGTGTAAAGATAACAATTACATTGAAAAGAGATTCAAATCCACAGGTAGTATTAAATAATTTATATAAACATACAAATTTCCAAGTAAATTATGGAATAATATTTCTAGTAATTGATAATGGAACACCTAAAACATTAAGCTTAAAAGAAATTATTTCTAAATATATAGATCATCAAAAAGAAGTAATAATTAGAAGAACTAAATTTGATTTAGGTAAAGCAGAAGATAGAGTACATATATTAGAAGGATTAAAAATTGCACTTGATCATATAGATGAAGTAGTATCTATAATCAGAGGTTCTAAAACTGATGAAGAAGCAACTGACAAGTTAATGACAAAATTTGGATTATCTGAAATACAAGCTAAAAGTATATTAGATATGAGACTTAGAAGATTAACTGGTTTAGAAAGAGAAAAAGTAGAAGAAGAATTAGATGAGCTTTTAAAATTAATAGAAGAATTAAAATCAGTTCTTGAATCTGAAGAAAAAGTTAAAAATATAATTAAAGAAGAAATGTTAGAAATAAAGAAAAAATATGGTGATGAAAGAAGAACAGAAATAGATATGACAGCCATAGACTTTATCGAAGATGAGTCTTTAATACCAGTAGATGAGGTAATGGTCTCATTAACAAATAAAGGTTATATTAAAAGACTTGCCGTTGATACTTATAGGATTCAAAATAAAGGTGGTGTAGGCGTAAAAGGAATGTCTACTAATGAAGAAGATTTTGTAGAACATATACGTGTACTTACTACACATGATTATTTAATGTTCTTCTCAAACAAAGGTAAAGTATATAGAATGAAAGGTTATGAAATACCTGAATTTAGCAGACAATCAAAAGGTTTACCAATTGTAAATTTGTTATCAATAGAAAAAGATGAAAAAATATCAGCTATGTTTACAGTATTAAGAGAAGAAGAAAGTAAATATTTAGTATTAGTTACTAAAAAAGGACTAATAAAAAGATGTAATTTATCAGAATTTGAGAATATTAGAAAGTCAGGTAAGATAGCTATAGGATTAAAAGATGATGATGAATTGATATCTGTATTTAAAACTACAGGAGATCAATTTATAACTCTTGCATCATCAAATGATAAATTAGTAAAATTTAATGAATCTGAAATAAGAGTAATGGGTAGAACTGCATCAGGAGTAAGAGGAATTGATTTAGATGGTGCTTATTGCATAGATGCAAATGTGGCAGATCCTGGTAAAGAAGTATTAGTAGTAACTGAAAATGGATATGGAAAAAGAACTACAATTGATGAATATAGAACAACTCATAGAGGTAGTAAAGGAGTTAAAACATTAAATTCTACTGAAAAAACAGGTAACATTGTAGCGTTTAAAGTAGTTAATAATGAAGAAGATTTAATGATTATAACTAATAGTGGTATGGTAATAAGAATACCAATATCACAAATATCAGTTATGAGTAGAGTTACACAAGGAGTTAGACTAATTAATTTAAAAGATGAACAAAAAGTAACATCTGTATTTAATATTCCAAAAGAAGAAGCAGAAGAGGAAGAATAACTTCCTCTTTTATTATTTCCTGGGAAATAATTATTACCAATATATGGTAATAATCTATGTTCCACGTGGAACATAGATTATGTTTACAATCAAATTATAAAATGCTAAAATAAAAACATATGATATGAGTGTATTATGAAAAAGAATAGGAAGAAAGCATTTACATTAGTAGAGTTATTAGCAGTAATAGTAATATTAGCAGTAATATTAATAATAGCAATACCACAAATAATGAATACAATTAAATCTACAAGATTAAAAAGTATGGAAAGTAGTGCAAGATTAATAGTAACAAATGCAGAAAAAGATTATTTAAGTCAACAAGCAGTAAATCAAAATTATAACGCAACAAGTATACCATGTACAGATGTAGCAAAATTAAATGATGATTATTCAAGCTGTAGCATTACATATAATAGTAATGGAGTAGCAACAGTAAGATTAAAAGGAGCATAAGGTGGTAAATTTGATAAAATCAAGTGTACTGGTACAAAGGATAATATAAATTGTACTGAGATAACACCACTTTCTGGATATACAGATGCAGTTGAGTATCTTACGGGATTATGTACAGGAACATGTCCTAAATCTGGAGATAATGATGGAATAGTAAATGAAAATGGAATGATACAAGATAAATATGGTAATTATAGATATCAAGGGAGTACTGCAGACAATTATGTAACATTTAATGATGAAAGAGCAAATTGGAGAATAGTGGGATTATTTGATGTAGATGGTGAACAAAGAGTAAAAATAGTAATAAAAGTTCAAATAGGAAGATTTTCATGGGATTCAAGCGATTCATCCGTTAATAGCGGAACAGGAATAAATCAGTGGGGACCATCAGGTACATATGAAGGAGCAGATTTGATGAGAGAATTAAATGGAGATTATTTAAATTCATCATTAAGTGAAAATACTTTATGGTATAATGGCGAAAATAATAAAAAAGAAGGTACATTCAATAAAGATTATGCTTTAAAAACAAGTGCACAAGAATTAATAGGTGATGCAACATGGTATACTGGCAGTATGCCCTTTGTTAATACAATTACATTAGAAGAAGCATATGCATATGAAAGAGGCACACAGGGAAAAATGTGTAGTAGTGGGAGCAAATGCAATGATAATGTAGAAAGAACATATACATGGACAGGTAAAGTAGGATTGATATATTCAAGTGATTATGGATACGCATCAGGAAATAGCAATTGTGCAACAAATATATCATATGGAAATTATTATTGTGATAGCAATTGGATAGCTGGTTCTGGATGGACAATTACGCCGGCATCTAGTCCTTCTTATTCTGACTATGAATGGGATACTCGAAGTAACTATATGGGTAACTATACTGGAAACAATGCACCTTGTGTTTGCCCTGCTGTTTATCTTCTTCCCGATATTCAAATAAAGGGATCTGGAACAATGTCTGATCCATATGTATTTGCAAAATAATGTTCCACGTGGAACATTGTTTTTTTATGTTAATAAATGTTTACAAAATAACAATAATAATATATAATGAATATGCGTAACATTTATATTACTTACATGGCCAGGATCGGAAGATAGCAACCAAAGTAATCTCTAAATGTGTACGCTTTTTTATTTGATTAATGTTTCACGTGAAACATTGGAGGTACTATGAAAGAATATTTTATGAAAGAAGCAATAAGAGAAGCTATAAAGGCAAAAAATATTGAAGAAATACCAGTAGGTGCAGTTATAGTATATAATAATAAAATAATTGCTAGAGCTTATAATAAAAAAGAAAAGTTACAAAATAGTTTGATGCATGCGGAATTAATTGCTATCAATAAAGCGTGTAAAAAACTTAATAGTTGGAGGCTTAATGATTGTGAAATATATGTAACACTTGAACCTTGTAATATGTGTATGGCTGCTATAATTGAATCTAGGATAGGTAAAATTTATTATGGAATTGATAATTTTAAAACGCATTCTATAAATAATGAAATGTTGAAAGAAACAAAAATTAATATAGAAAGTGGTATTTTAGAATCAAAATGTAAAAATGTTTTGAATGATTTTTTTAAAAATATGCGCGGGAAATAAATACAAATGTTCGATAAATATTTCCCAGGAAATAATTTAATTAAATATTTAGCTTTAATTATTTAAATACTTTTGTTATTTAACTAAAAATGGTATAATTATTAAGCAGAAAGAAGGTGTAACATGGCATATAAATCACTTTATAGAAAATATAGACCACAGACATTTGATGAAGTATATGGTCAAGAATATATAGTAAAAACTTTATGTAATGCTATTGAATTAGATAAGATTAGTCATGCATACCTTTTTAATGGTACAAGAGGTACAGGAAAAACAACTATTGCAAAGATATTTGCAAAAATGGTAAATTGTCTTAATTTAAAAAATAGTAAACCTTGTGGTGAGTGTTCAATATGTAAATGTGAAAATACTGAAGAAATACCAGATATAATAGAAATAGATGCAGCATCAAATAATGGTGTAGATGAAATTCGAGAATTAAAAAATAAAATAAAATTGATGCCTGTAATGTGTAAATATAAAGTTTATATAATTGATGAAGTTCATATGTTATCCACAGGAGCCTTTAATGCATTATTAAAAACATTAGAAGAACCACCGGAACATGTAATATTTATACTTGCAACTACAGAACCACAAAAATTACCTATTACAATAATATCTAGATGTCAAAGATTTGATTTTAAAAAGATAAGTATTAATAAAATAATTGAAAGACTTGAATATATATCTAAAAAGGAAAAAATTGAGATTAGTAAAGATGCATTGGAAGAAATTGCCAAAATTAGTGATGGTGCATTGAGAGATGCTATAGGTATGTTAGATCAATTAAGTTCTTATACTAATACAAAAATTAATGTGAATGATATATATGAATTAAAAGGTAGTATTTCTACAGAAGAGTTATTTAAATTAACTAATTTATATATTTCTGGCAATATAGAAAATTTACTGGATCAAGTTGAAACAATATATAATAATGGTAAAAGTTTTCAACTTTTAACTGAGGATATGCTTATGCTATTTAGAAATGTATTGGTATGTAAAAAAGCAGAAAAATATTTTGATAATAAAGAAATTTCCAATAAAGAGGAAATAAAAAAAATAGCTAAAAAATTAGATTGTAATAGTATAGAAAATATAATTAATAAATTAGAAGATTTATCAAAAAATATAAAAAATAGTAATTATCCTAGAATATTGTTTGAAGTAAATATGTTATCTGATTTTAGCAATAAAGAAAAAAAAGATGTTAATTCGATAGAAGTTGCTAAAAAAGAAAAAATTATTGTTACTAAACAAATAGAAAAGGAAGAAGATAAGCCTGCCCTGGAAATAAAAATTGATAGTGATAATAATGTAACTTTAGAATTAGAAGAAGATAGAAAATTCGATATTTCTAAGAAAATATTAATTAATAATACAATAGCTAAGGCAAGTACTACTTCTAAGAAAAAAGCAAATACTATATATAATGAGTTGGATAAATTTATAATAGATAAGAAGTATAAGAATGCTGCCACAATATTAAAAGATTCTGTAGTGGCAGCGGCGTCTGAAGACCATATTTTGTTAAATTATAAATATGCGAGTATGGTGGAAGAAAATGATAGAGAATTAACTAATATAATTAGTTTGATTGAAAAGATGTTAGGTACAAAATACAAATTAGTTGCTATTACCGAAGAAGAATGGAAAAAAGAAAGACCACATTATTTAGAATTGAAAAGACAAAATAAAGTGATAGAATTAATGGAAGAAAAAGAAGAAATTAAAAAAGAAAAGTCTAATTCAAATGATTCAAATAATTATGTTGATTTGTTTGGAATTGATTTAATAGAAATGGAGGAATAATTATGAATATGCAAGCAATGATGCAGCAAGCACAAAAATTACAAAGGGATATGCTAAAAGCAAAGAATGAGGTAGAATCTAAAACTTTTACTTCGACACAATCTTTCGTTACAGTAGAAATGAAAGGTAACAAGGAGGTAATGTCCGTAGTTATAGATTCTGATAAATTGGATAAAGAAGATATTGAAATATTACAAGATTTAATATGTCTTGCAGTAAATGAAAATATAAAGAATATTGATAAAGAAATGGAAGCTAAATTAGGTAAATTTGGTGGGGCAGCAGGTCTTTTCTAATGAATTATCCTAATAGTTTAAATGATTTAATTAATTCACTTAAGAAACTACCTACTATTGGTGAAAAATCTGCAGAAAGATTAGCATTTGCAATAATGAATATGGATGATGAAGAGGCAAATGAATTTGCTGATTCTATAAAAAATGTTAAATCTAAAATAAAAAAATGTAGACTATGTGGATACATTACGGAAGATGATGTGTGTACAATATGTAATAATGAATCTAGAGATAATTCATTATTGTGTGTAGTGGAAGATTCAAAAAATATAATTACATTAGAAAAAATAGGCACATATACAGGTAAATACCATGTATTAGATGGACTTATTTCACCAATTGATGGAAGAGGACCTGATGATATTAATATTAAATCTTTAATTGAAAAAGTTAAAGATAATAATATAAAAGAAGTAATAATAGCAATAAGTCCTACTTTAGAAGGTGAAACAACAGCATTATATATTTCTAAATTATTAGAAAATTCTGATGTGATTGTTTCAAAAATAGCATATGGAATTCCAATCGGTGCAGATATGGAATATTTAGATCCAATGACATTATCAATGGCTTTATCAAATAGAAATAAGATTTCATAGAATAATATACATTTCATATAATTTTATGGAGGATTATATGAAGTGTATATTTAATATAATTAAAAAAATTTTTATATCATGTTTTACAATAATTACATTTAATTTTATGATAGTACCATTAAATATAACTATACCAATTAATCTATATACAATTGGTTTTACATATATTTTTGGTTTATTGTCATTACCATTTTTTTCAATACTAATTATGTTTTTTATATAGGAGGAGATATGCTTGAAGAATATAAAGATTATGATAAAGTAATTTATAAGCAATTAGAAAATGCAATAAATAATAATCTTTCTCATGCATATTTATTTGATTTAAATAATAATGTATATGCTGAAAATATGATTATGGCATTTGTAAAAGAGATATTATGTAAAAGACATAGTAGCAAAGAAGAGTATGAAAAATGTTCAAAATGTAAAAGAATAGATGATGGTAATTATTCTGAATTGAAACAAATATATCCAGATGGATTGATGATAAAAAAAGAACAATTAGATGAATTACAAAAAAAATTCAGTACTAAGGCTCTTGAAAGTGAAAAAAAAGTATATATAATACATGATGTTGATAGACTCAATTTGTCTGCAGCAAATAGTTTGTTAAAATTTTTAGAAGAACCAGGAGAAGGAATAATTGCAGTATTACTTACTAGTAATTTAAATCAAGTATTAAATACCATTTCATCAAGATGTCAAATATTAAAATTTAATAATAGTAGAGTAGAAGATTTTATAAAATATAATAATATTAATACTAAAGTAAGTATTTATAAGATATCTTTTTCAATATTCTTAAAGACAAATATTGATGAATATATAGAAAGTTTTGTAAATAATGTAGTTGATTTTTGGAAGAATTATGAATCTAATGGTAAAAAGATGATAATATATGAAAAACAGTATTTTTTAGATATATTTAAAGAGAAAGAAGAAATATTAAATTTTATAAAGTGTTCTATATTATTATACAGAGATGTAATTAATTATAAGTTAAATAATAAAATTTTGTATTATAATGATTATGAAAGTGTACTAGAAGAAATTTCTAATAAAAATACATTAGATAAATTATTATATAAGTTAAATGTAATACTTGATAAAGAAAAATTAGTAAGTAAGAATGTAAATATAAATATGTTTATAGATGGACTTATAATAGACATGGAGGAGTAAAATGGAAAAAGTAGTTGGAATAAGTTTTGATAATAATAAGCGAATATACTTTTTTAATCCTAACAATTTAGATGTTGTTGAAGGAAAAGATGTAATTGTAGAAACTGAACGAGGTTTACAATATGGTCATGTAGTAACGTCTATAATGGAAAAGAAAAAGGAATCTTTAAATTTACCATTAAAAAGAGTTATAAGAATAGCTACAAAAGAAGATTTAAAAAAATATAAATCTAATATAGAACTTGCAAAAAAAGCAATGGTGGAGTGTCAAAAATTAATTGATAAATATGGTTTTAATATTAAACTAATGGATGCTAGTTTTACATTTGATAGAGAACAATTGATGTATCATTTTTTATCTGAGGCTAGAATAGATTTTAGATCTTTAGTAAAAGATTTAGCAGCAATATTTAAAACTAGGATAGAATTGAGACAAATAGGAGTTAGGGATAAAGCAAAAGAAATCGGTGGAATTGGACCATGTGGTAGAATTCTTTGTTGTTCTGAATATCTTTCTGACTTTGATTCTGTATCAATAAATATGGCAAAGAATCAAAATTTATCTTTAAATCCAACTAAGATAAATGGTGCATGTGGTAGATTACTATGTTGTTTATCATATGAAAATGAAGTATATGATGAATATAGAAAAGGTTTACCTAATTTAGGAGATAAAGTAAAATACAAAGGCAAAGAAGGAAAAGTAGTAGCGTTAGATATATTAAAAAGGCAGTATACATTTTTAACTGATGATGAAGAATATATATTGGTAGAGTTAGATGAAAGTATTAAATGATTTATTATGGGATGGAGAGTTAAAAATATATCAAGATACAGAATCTTTTATGTTTTCTTTGGATTCAGTTTTACTTGCAAATTTTGTAACAATTAATAAAAGTACAAGAAAAATATTAGATATAGGTACTGGAAATGCTCCAATTCCATTAATGTTAACTAAAAGAACAAATGCTATTATAGATGCTGTGGAAATACAAGAAAAATCATATGATTTAGCAATAGAAAGTGTTAAATATAATAAATTAGATAAACAAATAAATGTAATATGTGCAGATATTAATGAATTATATAAAAATATGGGAAATAATTGTTATGATGTAATAATTAGTAATCCACCATATTATGGTACTGACATGTTGTCATCTTTAAATAGTAATAAAAAAATTGCTAGAAATGATAGTAATTTATCATTAGATAATATATTTATGGTTGCAAAAAGATTATTAAAAAATAATGGTAATATAGCAATAGTATTTGATTCAAAGAGATTGGTAGATGTAATTTCATCAATGAAATCATGTTCAATAGAACCTAAGAAAATACAATTTGTTTATCCAAAGACTGATAGACCATCAAATGTGTTTTTAATTGAAGGTACTAAAAATGGTAAGCCTGGTTTAAAGGTTTTAAATTCTATAATACTTCAAAATAGTGAAAATGAATATACAAATGCTATTAAAAAAATATTAAAAGAGTTTGGGAAATATTAAAATTATTTCCCGGGAAATAATTTGAGGTGGTAAAATGAGCCAAAAAAGTTATAATAATACGCCAACTTTATATGTTGTACCTACTCCAATAGGAAATTTAGAAGATATGACTATTAGAGCAATAAATATTTTGAAAGAAGTAGACGTTATATTTTCAGAAGATACAAGAGTAACAAGAAATTTATTAAATTATTTTGAAATAAAAAAGCATTTAATATCTTTGTACAAATTTAATGAACAAGAATCTTCATTAAAAATGATAGAGTATCTAAAAAATAATAAAAATGTTGCGCTTGTATCAGATAGAGGTACACCTGTATTAAGTGATCCAGGTAATTTATGTACAAAAAATGTAATAGATGCAGGTTATAATGTTGTGTCACTACCTGGTGCAACTGCTGCAATTCCTGCATTGACTTCTTCTGGGTTAGATGCTAGTAGATTTTTGTTTTATGGCTTTTTAAATAGTAAATCATCTCAGAGAAAAAAAGAATTAGAAAAATTAAAAAAGATTGAATATACTATTATATTTTATGAAGCACCACACAGAATTTTATCAATGTTGAATGATTTATATAGTGTATTTAAGGAAAGAAATGTAAGTATATCTAGAGAAATAAGCAAGAAATATGAAGAAATATATAGAGGTAGTTTAAGCAATATTATTAAGGAAATAGGTGAACCAAAAGGTGAATATGTAATAGTTGTTTCTGGAAATAGTGAAATAGGAGATTATAATAGTATTTCTATAAAAGAACATGTTGCACTATATATAGAGGATGGTTATAGTGAGAAAGAAGCTATAAAGTTAGTGGCTAAGGATAGAAATATGGCAAAAAATGAAGTATATAAAGAAGTGAAATTATTTCCTGGGAAATAATTTAAGAGGTGATAGTATGAAATTGATTGTAGGATTAGGGAATCCTGGAACTGAGTATAATAATACTAGGCATAATATTGGATTTATGGTAATAGATCGGTTATTAGAAAATTATAATCATGATAAGTTAAAAGAAAAATTTGGAGGATTATATACAGAAATAATAATTAATAATGAAAAAGTACTGGTATTAAAGCCACAAAAATATATTAATTTATCAGGCGAAGTAGTAAAAAAATATATGGATTACTATAAAATATCGATAGAAGATATTCTTATAATAAATGATGATTTAGATCTTGATGTTGGTAATTTCAAGTTAAGACCGACTGGAGGTTCTGCTGGACATAATGGTTTAAAAAATATTGAGTTAATGCTTGGAACTCAAGATTATAAAAGGTTAAAGATAGGGATATCTAATAATAAAAATATTGATACAAAAGATTATGTATTAGGTAAAATTAGTAAAGAAGATAAGGATAAAATTATAAATGTAATAGATATAGCTATGAATATAATAAGTGACTATATGATATTATCTTTTAGTGATTTGATGACAAAATATAATAGAAAACAATAGTGGGGCATTTAGCAATGCTCTTTTTGACTGTGAGGTGATAGTATGAATTTTAAAATAGTTAAGGAAGGTAAAACAAATGTAGTTGGATTATCTGAAGAATTAGAAAGTGTATATATTAATAGTATTTATAAAGAGAAAAAATCAAATGTGTTAATTGTTACTAATACTATATATGAAGCTAATAAATTATATAATTCTATATTAAAATATAATTCAAATGTGTATTTATTTCCTATGGATAGTTTTATTACAAGTGAATCATCTATCACTAGTCCAGAATTTGAAGTAACTAGATTAGAAACTTTAAATACTATTATCAATTCTAATGATAAAAAAATTATTATTACTAATTTAATGGGATTTTTAAGGTATTTACCTACTAAAGAAAAGTATTTAAGTAGTATTATAAAGTTGAATGTTAATCAAGATGTAGATAAGGATGAATTATATAGAAATCTATGTAGAAATGGTTATAAAACGGAAACATTAGTAAGTAAAACAGGTGAAATATCTAGTAGAGGATTTGTAATAGATATATTTCCAATAAATGAGGATAATGCGATAAGAATAGAATTTTTTGGGGACACAATAGAATCAATTAGATATTTTGATGTGAATACGCAATTATCAATAAAAAAAATAGATAACATAGTAATAACTCCTTTTAGTGAATTTTTAGTAGATGAAGATTTAGAATTTAATGAGAGAAAGCAAAGAAATTTAATTAAATATGGTAAAGTTGCAAGTTTAATAAAATATATGAATGATCCAATACTTATATATAAGGACTATACTCAAATATACAATTCATATTTATTATTGCAAGAAGAAATAGCAAATTATAATTTGTCTTTGAATTCTAATCAAAAATATATGCATGATTTAGAGGAATTTAATGAAAAATGTGAAATATATATATCGAGTGTAGATGATATTTTACCAAATATACGTATTACAGATACGCATAGTTACGTTAGTCATGAAATTGTAAATTATGATGATAATATCGAATTAATCAATAGTGATTTAAACATGTATATTCATAATCACAAAACAGTAATTATATGTTTAGATAATGAAACACAATTTAAAAATTTTGTAAAAGCATTAAACCTTACTTATTTTAAAACAACAATGGATAATATAAAGGATAATACTATAAATATTGTTATTAAACCTATTACAAAAGGTTATATATTTGATAATTTAGTAGTTATCGGATCTTTTAATTTATTTAAAAGTGTGATAAGTAAATCTTTATATAAAAGTAAATTCAAATATGGTACCAGAATATCTAAATTAGATTCTCTTAATGCAGGTGATTATGTTGTACATAATATTCATGGTATAGGAGTATATCAGGGGATAGTAGCATTAAAAAAAGGAAATATTGTAAAAGATTATTTACAGATTAAGTATAAAGATGATGGTAAATTGTATATTCCTGTTGAGAAGATTGAATTAATTACTAAATATTCATCTAATGATGGGATTATCCCAAATATAAACAAATTAGGTGGAACTGAATGGCAAAAAACAAAATTAAGAATAAGAGATAGGATGAAAAATGTTGCAGGAGAACTTCTTCGAATTGCAGCAGAACGAAAAGCAAAAAGTGGTTATGCATTTCCAACTGATACAGAAGAGCAAGCTGTTTTTGAAAGTGAATTTCAATATGAAGAAACTAGAGATCAAATAAAAGCAACGGATTCAATAAAAAAAGAGATGGAGTCAACTTCTCCTATGGATATGTTATTATGTGGGGATGTTGGCTATGGTAAAACAGAGGTGGCATTTAGAATTATTTTTAAAGCAATATGTGCAAATAAGCAAGTAGCATATTTGTGTCCAACTACAATACTATCTAATCAACAATATAAATCAGCGTTACAAAGATTTAGTAATTTTCCAGTAAATATTGCATTATTGAATAGATTTACAACAAAAAAGGAGCAAGAAGATATTATTAAAAGATTAAAAGAAGGAAAGATAGATATTTTATTTGGTACACATAGAATATTAAGTGATGATGTGTCATTTAAAGATTTGGGCCTTTTAATTGTAGATGAAGAACAAAGATTTGGAGTAACACATAAAGAAAAACTAAAAAAGTATAAAGCAAATATAGATGTTCTTACGCTATCTGCTACTCCGATACCTAGAACCTTGCAAATGTCTATGTTGGGAGTAAGAAGTCTTGCACTTATTGAAACACCACCAAATAATAGGTATCCAGTTCAAACTTATGTATTAGAAGAAAATAAATATATTATTAAAGATGCAATATATAAAGAAATGTCTAGAAATGGACAGGTGTATATATTGTGTAATAGAATTGAATCTTTTGAAGAAAAAATTAATGAGATATCCAATCTAATACCAGGTATAAAAATTGGTTGTGCACATGGCAAGATGAATAAAAATGAAATAGAAGATGTAATGATTAGATTTGTTAATAAAGAGTTTGATGTTTTATTATGTACAACAATAATTGAAACAGGTATTGATATTTCTAATGTAAATACGCTTATAATATTAGATGCTGATAGGTTTGGACTTAGTCAGTTATATCAAATAAGGGGTAGAGTTGGTAGAACAAATAAAGTAGCATATGCATATTTGATGTATGGTAAGCAAAAAGTATTGAGTGAAATTGCTACAAAGAGATTATCTGCAATTAAAGAATTTGCAGAATTAGGTAGTGGTTTTTCTATAGCTATGAGAGATTTATCTATTAGAGGTGCTGGAAATGTTTTAGGTGAAGAACAATCTGGATTTATAGATACTATAGGTATAGAATTATATTTGAAAATGCTTGATGAAGAAGTAAAAAAGCTTACTAATGGTGAAGTTTTTGAAAAAGAAGAAGTTGAGGAATCGGTATCTCTTGATGTAGAAACTCATATTGAAGATACATATGTAAGTGATGATAAGTTAAAGATTGAAATACATAAAATTATTAATACTATAAATAGTATTCAAACATTAGAAAACGCTAAGAATGAAATAGAAGATAGATTTGGCAAGATAAGTGAAAAAATGCTTATATATATGTATGAAGAGTTATTTGAAAGTATGAAGAAAGATAAAGGTATAGAAATAGTTAAGCAAACAGATAAATTTATTGAATTATCATTTAATAGTGAATATACAAATAAATTAAAAATAGAAGAATTATTTGTTAAAACATATAAAATATCTAAAAATTTTAAATTTTCTTATATTAATAAGCGATTAGTAATAACTTTACAACTACATAATTTAGATAAGCATTGGATATACTATATAATTGATTTATTATCTGTTTTGGAATAAATTGGTAATTTTTTCCAATTATCTTAAACCTATTGATTTAAAAAAACTCATATTATATACTTACTCACGTAATTTAATAGTTAATTAATAGTAAATTGGTATATTTTATAATTACACTCACATAATAAAAAAGAAAAAGAAAGTGAGGTAATGTTGTGAAATCGACGGGTGTATTAAGAAGAATAGATGAATTAGGAAGAATTGTAATTCCAAAAGAAATAAGACGTAATTTAAAAATAAAAGATGGAGAGTCTTTAGAAATATTTATTGATGATGATGCGGTTGTATTAAAAAAATATTCTGATATGAAAGATTTGCATGATATTGCCCAAAATTGTAGTGATTCTTTTTATGATGTAATAAATAATGATATTTTGATAACAGATTTAAACAAAGTAATTGCAGCTTCTGGTCAAATGAAGAAAAAATATTTAAATAAAGAAATAAGTAAATTTATATCTGATAGTATAAAAAATAGGAGTATAGAAGCTGAAATTCATAATGCAGAAATAGTAGATGGAATACATGAAGAAAGTGAAATTATTATTTCTTATGTTGTTGTATCTGGAGATGCAGTGGGTTCAGTTATAATACTTTCTGATAATAAAATTAATGATTTAGTAAAGAAAACTTCTAATTTTATAGCAAAGTTTTTAGGAAAGCATCTTGAATAAAATATAGATATTATGTTATAATTTGCTTGTTTTATGAATTGCAGTGAAGAAATGAGTAAGCAAACAGAGTATTAAAGAGAGTCTATTGTGGTGAAATTAGATATACAAAATTTGCTGAATATGGTTTTGGAGCATAATCGTTACTCGCGTTAAGAGAAGAGTGCATAGAATCTATGAACTAAGGTGGAACCGTCCTATTGGACCCTTAGATTATAGATTTTTTTATTTAGGAGGATATATGAAAAAAAGAGGATTTGAAGTTGCAAAAGGATGGGAAGATAAAAATATTAATCTTCCAGTTAGAAAAACTGCTAGATCGGCTGGATATGATGTGGAAGCTGCAGAAGATATTATTATTCCAGTATTTGAAAATGGTTGTAAGCCAACATTAGTTCATACAGGACTTAAGGCATATTGTCAAGATGATGAATGGTATATGTTAGCTAATAGATCATCTAATCCTGGTAAAAAGAAATTAGTACTAGCAAATGGTATTGGAATAATTGATGCGGATTATTATGGTAATCCAGATAATGATGGTGAATTTATGTATGCATATTATAATATAGGAAATGAACCAATAGAAATAAAAAAGGGTGATGTAATTGGTCAAGTTGTGTTTCAAAAGTTTTTAGTTACCGATGATGATAATGCTACTGGAAACAGAACTGGTGGATTTGGTTCAACAGATAAAAGGAGGTAAATATATGGATAAATATTATATTTCAACAGCAATAGCATATACATCTTCTAAACCTCATATAGGCAATACATATGAGATTATTTTAGCAGATGCAATTGCTAGATTTAAAAGATCAAAAGGCTATGATGTTTATTTTCAGACAGGTACAGATGAACATGGAATTAAGATAGAAGAAAAAGCAAGAGAAGCTGGAATAGAACCACAGGAATATGTGGATAGGGTTGCAGCTCAAATTAAAAATATATGGGATTTAATGAATACAAGTTATGATAAATTTGTTAGAACAACAGATAAACATCATGAAGAAGTTGTACAACATATATTTAAAAAAATGTATGAAAAAGGTGATATTTACAAAGGAGAATATAAGGGATTATATTGTACACCATGCGAATCATTTTGGACTGAATCTCAGTTAGTAGATGGTAAATGTCCAGATTGTGGAAGAGAAGTAAAAGAACAAGTAGAAGAAGCATATTTCTTTAAATTAAGTAAATATCAAGATAAATTAGAAGAATTATTTAATACACCAGGATTTATAGAACCCGAATCAAGGAGAAATGAAATGATTAATAATTTTATAAAACCAGGTGTACAAGATTTATGCGTTTCAAGAACTTCATTTAAGTGGGGGATACCCGTTGATTTTGATCCAAAGCATGTGGTATATGTTTGGCTGGATGCATTAACAAACTATATTACTAATATTGGATATGATGTTGATAATGTTACTGATGAATTTAAAAAATATTGGCCGGCAGATTTGCATTTGATTGGTAAAGATATTATAAGGTTTCATACAATTTATTGGCCATGCTTTTTATGGTCATTAGATTTACCATTACCAAAAAAAGTATTTGGGCACCCATGGTTACTAATGAATAATGATAAAATGAGTAAATCAAAAGGTAATGTAATATATGCTGATGAATTAGTAAAGGAATTTGGAGTAGATGCAGTTAGATTTTATGTATTACATGAAATACCTTTTGCAGCGGATGGAAATATTACCCATGATTTAGTTGTAGAAAAAGTAAACTCTGAACTTGCAAATGTATTAGGAAACTTAGTACAGAGAACTATATCGATGGGTAATAAATATTTTGAAGGTAATGTCTCAAACAAAAGTGTTTATGAAAATATAGATACAGACTATATTAATTTAATAAATAATTTAGATAAACTAGTTACAGAAGATATGGATTCTTATCATGTTGCAGATGCTATTACAAAGATATTTGATTTATTAAGAGCAAGTAATAAATATATTGATGAAACTACTCCATGGGTATTAGCAAAAGATGAAACTAAAAAAGATAGATTGGAAACTGTAATATTTAATTTGCTTGAAGCAATAAGGGTAAGTGCAATTTTACTTGAATCATTTATGCCTGATACAAGTGTAAAAATTTTAAGTCAATTGAATATTGAAGTAAGAGATTTACAATATAATGTGTCAAATAATTATAAATTGAGCCAACCTACACCATTATTTGCAAGAATTGATGTTAAAAAATAGTATTTTATGTTATACTTTATTTAATATAAGGAGGAAGTTATGGCTTTGAAAAGTGTTTTATTACCTATTTTATTAGCGGTAGTAGCTTTAATATTAATAATTGTAATAGTAAATGTGCTATTTAGATTAGCACAACTAGATATTTGGATTTTAAAATTTGGAGCAGTTTTAATGGCATGGTATTTTTTAGGACCAATATTACTGGATTGGCTTGAGGAAATTCTTGAAATAGATGTTAATGAGGGAGTAAAGATTTTATATATGCCAATTCAAACAATTTTAGAAAAAATTCATGGATTAGTGTAAACTGACAATAAAATACATAATTTTTATAAGCATATGTTATTATTTATGTGTTATTATAAAATAGCAGTAAATATTAGCAAAGGAGAAATTATGAAAAAATATGTAAATAAGTCCGTTAAAAGGACTTATATGGGATTCTTTATAATCATGTATTGTTGTATTGGATGCTTGATTTTTAATTTTTCCTATATAGATTTAATTTATTTGTTAGTAGTAATTGCACATCTTATAATATTTAGTATAAAAGTTAGAAAAATATAAAATTATACCTTTGTGGTATAATTTTATTATGAGGTGATTTTATGATTGATACACATTGTCATCTATCTTCTCTTGATTATGATAATTTAGAAGATATAATTGATAATATGAATAAAGAAAATATATGTGCTATAACAAATGGTATTGATGAAGTAACTAGTGATGAAGCTATAGAATTGTCGAAAAAATATAATAATATATATTCAGCAATTGGGTTTCATCCTTCAGAAATAGAAAAAATTTCAAATAAATACATAGAATATATTGAGAGAAACATAAAAAATATAGTAGCTATTGGAGAGATAGGATTAGATTACCATTATGGTAAAGAAAACATGGCTGAACAAAAAAAATTATTTGAGAACCAACTTAAATTAGCAGAAAAATATAAGTTGCCTGTTATTGTACATAGTAGAGATGCAATTATGGATACATATGATATATTGAAAAAGTATAATGTTAGAGGAGTATTACATGCTTTTTCTGGTAGTTTAGAGATGGCTAATAAATTTATTAAATTGGGATTTAAATTAGGTATAGGAGGAGTAATTACATTTAAAAATTGTAATCTTAAAAATATAGTATCAGATATAGATATAAAAAATATAGTATTAGAAACGGATTCCCCATATTTATCTCCGGAACCGGTTAGAGGTAGAAAGAATACACCTTTAAATTTGAAATATATTGTTGATTATTTGGCAAATTTAAAAAAAATATCATGTGAAGAAGTTATAAATATAACAAACAATACAGCTTCTACAATATTTGACTTGAATTCTAAATTATGTTAACATTTATTTATATGGAGATGATAGAATGCAAAATTTTATAGCTAAATCGTTAAAATTTTTGTTATCTACAATTGTTATTGTATGTGCATTAACAAGTGCTTTTATCACCCCAAATTTTGAAAGTTCAAGTTCAATATTAAATATTAATGCAATATATAGCTTAGTACCATATAAAGATTCTTTGGTTAATGAAGTGACATTAGCAGGAGAATATCCAGTACTAGATACTTTTGTTGGAACGGTAACAGCTTATGGACCTGATTGTGTTGGTTGTATAGGAATAACATCATCTGGTTATAAAGTTGCAGAAAGAGAAAATGGGGTATTTAAAACTATTACTACAACATATAATGATAGTGAATATGGTGAATTGAGAATTCTTGCTGCTGCAAATACAAAATTTCCTATAGGAACAGTAATGCGTATGAGTGGTGCTAATATTGATGGATACATAATAGGAATAGTTCTTGATACAGGTTCTGCAATGAGACAAGCGTGGAGTAGAGGAGAAATATTAATTGATCTAATGTTTGAAACTGAAAATTCAGATGAAGTTTATATTTTTGGGCGAAGAAGAAATGTAACAATGGAAATATTACGTTATGGAAGATAAACTCCTTTTAGGAGTTTTTTTAAAGGTGAAGTTATGAATCAAAAAGACTTTATAAATAATTATAATTTTAAGTTTAAAAAGAAGTTTGGTCAAAATTTTTTATTAGATGATAATGTTTTAAATAATATAGTAAATAGCGCTAATATTGATAAAAAAACATTAGTAATAGAAATTGGGTGTGGTGCAGGAGCATTAACAAGAAAAATATTGGAACATACAGATATGGTTGTTGGTTATGAAATTGATGAAACATTAACTCCAATATTGTCAACAATAGAAAAAGCAAAAATACTATTTAAAGATTTTTTAAAAGCAAATGTAAAAGAAGATATAAATGAATATAATTATGATAAATTATATGTTGTTGCTAATTTACCTTACTATATAACAACACCGATAATTAATAAAATTATTACTGATAATTTAGAAGTAGATAAGATAGTTGTAATGGTTCAAAAAGAAGTTGGAGATAGATTTTTAGCAAAACCAAATACAAAGGAATATAATTCTTTATCTATATTTATAAATTATTATTATGATGTAAAAAAAATGTTTTTAGTTAGTAAAAATGTATTTATGCCTAAACCAAATGTAGATAGTATTGTAATAAGTCTAAGTAAAAAAGATAAAAAAATAAATATATTAGATGAAAATTTGTTTTTTAAGTTAATAAAAGATTCATTTGTTCAAAAGAGAAAAACATTAAAAAATAATTTGAAAAATTATAATTTTGATTTAATAAATCAAGTATTAAAAGAACATAATTATAGTGATGACGTTAGAGCAGAAGCTTTACCAATAGAAATATTTGCAGAAATATCTAATAAATTATCACAAAATACTTAGTTCTTTTTTTTTGCTTTTTGAATATATTTAATTGGTGATAAAGTGTTTAAAATTGGTGATATGGTTACTAGAAAATCATATAATAATGATGTTATATTTAAAATAATTGATATTAATAATAATATAGCAATTTTAAAAGGAATAGATATAAGATTGATGGCTGATAGTAAATTAGAAGATTTGAAAATTTATACTGGTTCTTTAAGTGAAAATAATGAAAATTGGTTAGATAATATTGAAGAAGATTTAGATAGAAGTGATTTTTTTTATATGCCTGGGAAAATTCTTCATATAGATGGTGATTGTGAGTATTTAAATAAATGTATTAAGTTATATAATAGATATAATGTTATGGCATATGGAATATGCATTAAAGAATCAGAAATGAAAGATAAAATAGTTGAGCATTTGCAAGCCATAAAACCTGATATTCTAGTTATAACAGGCCATGATTCATTTAAAAAAAGGGGTAAAATTGATGATATTAGTTCATATATGAATTCTTCTAATTTTATTAGTGCAGTTAGAGAAGCAAGAAATTATGAGAGAGCACATGATAAATTAATAATAATTGCAGGGGCATGTGGTTCATATTATGAGGCATTAATTAAAAGTGGTGCTAACTTTGCATCAAGTCCCAAAAGGATAAATATTCATGCTTTAGATCCTGCTATAGTGGCTTTAAAAGTTAGTTTAACTGACGTTAATAAAGATATAAATATAAAAGATATAATAGATAAAACTAAATATGGGAAAGATGGTATAGGTGGTATTATTACTCATGGAACAATGTTTATTGGATATCCAAGAACATAGGTGATATATGATAGATAAAATAAAAAATGAATTAAATATAAATAGGTTTAAAAATTTGAAAATTAAGGTTAATAATGTTAGAAATAAATCTGAATTTTTTGAAGGAAATATATCTGAAATATATGAAAGAATATTTATAGTTAATTGCAATGATAGTATAAAGAGAAGTTTTAGTTATTCTGATGTTTTAATTGGTAATATTGAGATAGAATATATTTAAATATTATTGACTTTTTAGTAATAAAAAGTTAAAATCAATATAGAAGGAGTTGATTTACTTGAAAATAACATCTGTATCAGTACACAAAGTGTCTGGCAAAAATGATCGAATGAAAGGAATAGCTACTGTTGTTTTAGATGATTGCTTTAAAATCAAGGGAATCAGAATATATGAATCCGAAGATAGATTAAAACTTGCTATGCCAAGTCGTAAAAATAAAAACAACGAAAATGAAGATGTTGCACATCCATTAAATGCTGAAACTCGTAAAATGTTCGAAGATGCAATATTCACAGAATATGAGAATACAGAAGAAGATACTGAAGAATAATCAGTATTTTTTTTAATTTTAATCATATAATTTATTGGGTGATTATATGAATAGTAATAGTAGTCATAGTTTAACTATAATTGATAGAAGTACTATAAATATTTCAGGTGTAAACAAGATAGAAAGTTTTGATAAAGAAGAGTTTTTATTGGAAACAGTTATGGGGTATATGAATATTAAAGGTGAAGCACTTGAAATGATAAAGCTTGATACAATCGAAGGAAAAGTAGTAATAAAAGGGAAAATAAATAGTTTGGTTTATTTGGAAAATATAAAAAAGAAAAATAATGATGAAAATTTCTTTGCGAAATTATTTAAATGATATCATTAGAAATACAATTAAAATCAATTGTTTTTTCTTTTTTATATGGTGTCTTTTTTTCAATCTTATTAAATATAAATTATAAATTTATTTATTTTTCAAAAGGAATTAAAAAAATTATTTTAAATTTATTTTTTGTTATAGATAATACCTTCTTATATTTTATAATACTTAGATACTTAAATAATGGTGTATTACATACATATTTTCTATTATCTATTATATTAGGCTTTTTTAGTGTTAATAAACTGACAAGTAAGCTATTGAAATCTCGAAATTATTGATTTTTTTGATTTCAAGTGATATAATTCGCATACAGGAGAAGAATGTATGTCACGAAAAATAACTAAAAAATCCAAGAGAAGAGTTTTATTAATTTCTGTGATAACTATCACTTTAATTTCACTTATATTGGTGAATTTGTTTTCGGTTTGGAAACAACTATTAGTAAAGAGAAATGAAAAAGTATTTTATTCAGCTGAATTAAAAAAATTGGAAGAAGAAGAAGCGTATTTAAAAGTAGAAGCAGAGAAACTACAAGATCCTGATTATGTTGCTAGATTTGCGAGAGAACAATATTTGTATTCTAAAGATGGTGAATTAAATATTAGAATAAAATAATATTCTTTTTTATTATGGAGGTTATATGAATATAAACTTAATTAATCCACTTGTTTTAGCATATATAGGCGATGCTGTATATGAACTTGAAATAAGAAAAAGACTAGTAGAAAATAAAATAAACAAAGTTAATGAATTACAAAAAGAGTGTACAAAGTATGTAAGTGCTAGAGGACAAGCTAGTTATATGGAAAAACTTATTAATTCAAGTTTACTAAATGAGGATGAATTAGATATATATAAAAGAGCAAGAAATAGTAAAGTAAATTCGCATCCATCAAATACAGATATTATTACTTATAAAGTTGCTACTGGATTTGAAGCGCTAATTGGGTATTTATATTTGTTAAATGATATGGTTAAAATTAATAAAATAATAGATTATATTATGGGGGATTAATATGTTAGTATATGGTAAAAATGTTGCTAAAGAAACGTTATTAAATAATAAAAAAATTACAAAAGCTTATATTTTGGAAGGATTTAATGATCAAAATATTCTTTCTATGCTACAAAAAAATAATATTTGTATAAATTATCTTTCAAAAAAGGATTTTTTGAAATTTGAAAAAGAAAATAGTCAAGGTATAATACTAGATATACCTGATTATGAATATTGTGAAATTGATGAATTGCTAGATAATAGTAATCCATTTATTGTAATATTAGATCATTTGGAAGATCCACATAATTTTGGAGCAATTATTAGAACATGTGAGGCAGCAGGTGTAGATGGAATTATAATACCAAAAGATAGAAGTGTATCTGTTAATTCTACTGTTATGAAAACTAGTGCAGGTGCATTAAATAATGTAAAAATATCAATGGTTACTAATTTAAATAGAACTATTGATTATTTAAAAGAGAAAGGTTTATGGATTGTAGGAACAGATATGACTGATAGTGTTCCATATGATAGTGTTGATTATAATGTCCCAGTAGGTTTAATAATTGGTAGTGAGGGTTTTGGAATAAGCAGATTGGTAAGAGAAAAATGTGATTATGTTGTAAATATTCCTATGAATGGTAGAATTAATAGTCTTAATGCTTCTGTAGCAGCAGGTATATTAATATATAAAATTATTGAAAAAAGGAATTGATAATATGTACAAGAATTACAATGATTATGAGTTGTTGTATTTAATTGGTGAATCTAATGAAGATGCTGCAAATCTTATATATGATAAATATAAACCGATGATAGAAATGAAAGTAAAAAAATATATCGCATTAGGTAAAAGATTTGGTCTTGAATATAATGATTTGTTTCAAGAAGGAATGGTGGGACTTACAGAGGCTATTAATTCTTATAAAGATAATAAGGATACAAAGTTTGCATCTTTTGCTAATATATGTGTTGAAAGGCAGATACTTTCGGTGCTTGCATATGCTAGGAGAAAAAAGCATTCTCTACTCAACAATTCATTTTCATTAGATGCGTCAATTGATGAAGATGGCAGCACACTACTTGATTTTATATTAGGTGATAGTGTAGATCCAAGTATAAAAGTTGAAGATGATGAAGAAATAGAATATATATACAATGAGATATATAAGGAATTAAGTGATTTTGAAAAAGATGTATTTAATTTAAAAGTTACTGGATTAGAGTATAAAGAAATTGCATCTTTATTAAACAAAAGTTATAAATCTGTAGATTCTGCATTGCAAAGAATAAGACTTAAAGTAAGAAAAATATTGGATGCAAATAAATAAAATGTTGACTAAAAAAAACAAGTGTGTTAATATTAAATTGACAAGCACTTAAAAGTGTTTTTATTTTGGGAAAAGGGCGTGTTTTATGAAAAAAATTAAAGAATTCTTTCATGAAGTAAAAAAAGAAGTTTCAAAAGTTAAGTGGCCAACAAAAAAAGATATGGTTAAACATACTATTACAGTAGTTGTATTT
The DNA here is from genome assembly GCA_017428495.1 of Bacilli bacterium. GTDB lineage: Bacteria > Bacillota_I > Bacilli_A > RF39 > UBA660 > CAG-1193. The sequence goes on from JAFRQS010000031.1 coordinate 102,042, forward strand.
ATTGTATTCTTTGCATTATTTTTTGTAGCAACAGATCTAGTAATAGCGTTTATTAAGACTTTGGGGGCGTAGTATGGATAATCAAAAGTTATGGTATGTTGTAAATACTTATTCTGGTCATGAAAGTAAAGTAAAAGAAAAATTAGAAATGCGTATTAATTCTATGAATATGCAAGATAATATTTTTAGGGTTATAATACCTGAAGAAAAAGTAGTAGAAGTTAAAGATGGTGTAACTAAGGAAAAAGTAAAAAAGATGTTTCCAGGTTATATCTTAATAGAGATGATAATGTCTGATGAGGCATGGTACGTAGTGCGTAATACTCCAGGCGTTACTGGATTTATTGGATCAAGTGGTAAAGGTGCTAAACCAGTACCATTATTACCTAATGAAATTGATACAATATTACGTAATATGGGTATGAGTAGACTAGATATCGATGAGGAGTTAAAAGTTGGTGAAAAGGTTAGAGTTGTAGATGGACCATTTAAGAATATGGATGGTAAGATTGAATCAGTAGACCTTGAAAATAATTCACTTACTGTACTTATTGACTTATTTGGTCAAGAAACACCAGTGGAAGTTACAATTTCACAAGTTGAAAAAGCATAAAATAATTATTGCATTTATATTATTATAGTGATAAAATAATGTCGCTATATGATTTATATAGATGAAAAAAAGTGGGAGATTAAGCGGAAATCATTATTACCACTCGCGAAAAAATATTTATAGGAGGTGTTTTTCGTGGCAAAGAAACAAGTAGTTAAGAAAATTAAATTACAGATACCTGCTGGAAAAGCTACACCTGCTCCACCAGTTGGAACAGTTTTAGGACCTGCAGGAATTAATTTACAAGAATTTTGTACGAAATTTAATGATGCAACTAGAGATAAGATGGGAGATATTTTACCAGTAGAAATATCACTTTATGAAGATCGTTCTTACGATTTTAAATTAAAGACTCCACCAGCAGCATTCCTTTTAAAGAAATATGCTAAAGTACAAAAAGGTGCTACTAAAGGAAAAAATGAAACAGTAGCAACTATATCAAGAGCTTCTTTAAAAGAAATAGCAGAAACTAAAATGGCTGATTTAAATGCATATGATGTTGAATCAGCAATGAAAATCATTGAAGGTACTGCTACTAACATGGGAATAAAAGTAGAAGACTAATAATTAAAATTAATTCATACATAGGGAATACCTATGTGGGAGCGAGAATCCGCATTTGACCACATTAGGAGGTATAAGAATGAAGAAAGGTAAAAAATATTTAGAAGTATTATCTAAAGTAGATAGAACAAAACAATATACTTTAGATGAAGCTGTTAAGTTAGTAAAAGAAACTAGTATATCTAAATTTGATGGTAGTGTAGAAATAGCTATGAGATTGAATCTAGATACAAGAAAATCTGATCAACAATTAAGAGGAGCAATAGTATTACCTAGTGGAACTGGTAAAGAAAAAAGAGTATTGGTAATTGCTAAGGGTGATTATGCTAAAGCTGCTAAAGATGCAGGAGCTGATTTTGTTGGTGATACTGATATGTTAGAAAAGATAGAAAAAGAAAATTGGTTAGATTTTGATGTTATGATTGCTACTCCTGATATGATGCCATTACTTGGTAAGTTAGGTAAAGTTTTGGGACCTAAAGGATTAATGCCAAATCCTAAAACTGGTACTGTTACTACTGATGTAGCTAAGGCAATATCTGATGTTAAAAAAGGTAGAGTAGAATATAGAACAGATTCTTATGGAAATGTTCATGGTTTAGTTGGTAAAGTTTCATTTACTGAAGAACAATTAAAAGAAAATATTAAAGCATTTGTTGCTGTAATATTAAAAAGTAAACCATCAGTTGTTAAAGGTATATTTGTAAAAAATGTATCACTTTCTACAACTATGGGACCTGGTATTAAATTAGATATAAATTCTTTTGACAAATAAGATTTTATAGTATATAATACAAATTGATTTGAACCGAAGACAGTAGGTATAAAAGTAAATCCTACCGAGGGAAATGTATGCAAATATAACCTTCGCTGTCTTTGGTGAAGGTTTTTTATTACAATAATTCAAGAAGGAGGCACATATGGCAAATAAGTTAATCTTAGAGAAAAAAGCACAAGTTGTTGAAGAAATAACTTCAAAGTTAAAAAATAGTGCTGGTGTAGTTTTTGTAGATTATAGAGGACTAACTGACGAAGAAATAACTGCTCTTAGAAGAAGCTTAAGAGAAAATAATGCTGATGTTAAAGTGTATAAAAACACATTGACTAAAAGAGCATTAGATTCACTTAATATAAGTCTTGATGAGTGTGTTGAAGGTCCAAGTGCTCTAGTATATTCAGAAGATGCAGTTGCACCTATTAAAGTTGTAACAAATTTTGCTAAAGACCATGAAGCATTAAGTGTTAAAGGTGGAATAGTTGATGGAAAAGTATCTTCATTAGAAGAACTTGCTAAACTTGCTACTATACCATCAAGAGATGGATTACTTACTATGCTTGCTGGTGGCATGATTGGTATTGCAAGAGATTTAAGTATTGCTCTTAATCTTTATGCAGAACAAAAAGAAAATTAATAATTAAAAATAAGGAGGAATTAGAAATGGCTAAATTAACAAAAGAAAGTTTTATTGAAAGTTTAAAAGAAATGACATTATTAGAAATTAAGGAATTAGTTGATGCAATGAAGGAGGAATTTGGAGTAGATCCATCTGCTGTTGCTGTTGCTGCTGCACCAGCTGCTGCTGCTGAAGTTGAAGAAAAATCTTCATTCGATGTTGTATTAACAAGTTGTGGAGCTAATAAAATAGCTGTTATTAAAGTAGTTAGAGAAGCTACTGGATTAGGACTTGTTGAAGCTAAGAACTTAACTGAAGCTGGTGGAGCTATAAAAGAGGGCTTAAAGAAAGAAGAAGCTGAAGAATTAAAAGCTAAATTTGAAGAAGCTGGCGCTACTGTTGAATTAAAGTAATAATGTAAAGAACACATAAAGTTGTGTTCTTTTTTTTTATTAAAATGTACTAATTAATTATTATATGTTAAAATTATTTTAGGAGGGTAAATGGAAAAAATATTATTAGTAGATATGGATGATGTCATTACTGTTGATGGATTTTTAAATATGTTAAATGAGTATATGGGTACAGATTATACATATGATGATTTTCCTACATTTTATATGCAAGATATATTACCTGATAAAGACAAGTTTTTTACTTGGTTTAAAGAAAAGAATATGTATGATTATTGTAGGCTTAATGATGATTGTTATGAGGTTTTAGAAAAACTGAATAAACACTATAAATTGTTTATAGCAACATCATATATATTTAGAGAAATACCAAGAGATAGTGGACATATTCTATATCAAAAATTTGAATATTTAAAAGACAAATTACCTTTTATAAATCCAGAACAATATATTTTTATATCTGATAAATCAGTTTTAAAAGCATATGCAAGAATTGATGATAGGACTATTAATTTAATAGATGGTGAAAAAAAGGTTTTGTTTAGCGCATATCATAATGGTGATATTAGCGATGAAGAGTTAAGAAAAAAAGGAATAAAAAGGGCAAGAAATTGGAAAGATGTAGAAAAAATATTATTGGAGGAAATATGAGTAAGTGGGATGATGATTATATTAAATTATGTAAGACAATACTAAAAAAGGGAAAAGAAGTAGAAAATAGAACTGGAGTTAATACTATAAAAATACCTAGTTATCATTTGCATTTTGATTTATCTAAAGAGTTTCCAGTTCTTACCACAAAACAGTTATTTTTTAGACAAGCAATATTAGAAATGTTGTGGATATATCAAGCTTCTAGTAATGATGTTAGATGGTTGCAAGAAAGAAATGTACATATATGGGATGAATGGGAAATTGATGATAATGGTGATTGGAAAGCTACTCAAAATGTTATGAAAGATGGTAAATACGTTAAAGAAGAAGTAGTAAAACATTTTGATAAGAAATACGCACATACTATAGGTACCGCATATGGTTATATAGTTGATAAGTTTAATTTAACTAAAAATTTAATTGATACAATTAAAAACAATCCAAATGATAGAAGAATGGTAATAACATTATGGCAAAATGATTATTTAGATACAGCAGTATTGCCATCATGTGTATGGAGTAGTGAATGGGATGTGACAGATGGTCGTTTAAATATGTGGGTTCATCAAAGAAGTTGTGATGTACCTTTGGGATTACCATTTAATATTACTCAATATGCTACGTTTTTATCTTTAGTAGCGCAAGTTACTGGTTTAAAACCTGGAACTATTGATTGGAGTATAAAAGATGCACATATATATGTTAATCAAGTAGATGGTATAAAAGAACAAATAAAAAGATATGATGAAAAGGGATCTTTACCTGCTCCTAAATTGTGGATTAATCCGGAAGTAACAGATTTCTTTAAATTTGACAATTCTGCAGAATGTAAAGATATAAAAGTAGTTGATTATGAACATATGGGACCAATTAAATTCCCAATTGCACAGTAGGTGATTTATGAATAATTTAAGTTTAATAGTTGCAATAGGAAAAAATAATGAATTGGGTAAGGATAATGATTTGATATGGCATCTAAAAGAAGATATGAAGTTTTTTAAAAAGATGACTAATAATAAAACTATAATAATGGGTAGAAAATGTTTTGAATCTTTACCTGGGCTATTACCTAATAGGAAACATATAATCTTATCTACAAATAAGAATTATAAAGTAGATGGTGCATTAGTAATGAATAATATGGAAGATGTACTTAATTATATAAAGAGTACTAATGAAGAATGCTTTATAATTGGCGGTGGTAAAATATATGAAATGTTTTTACCATATTGTGATAAATTATATATTACTGAGATAGATGATGAAAAAGAAGCTGATGTATATTTTCCAAAATTTGATAAGTCATTATATGATATGGAAATACTTGATGAAATAGAAGAAAAAGTTAAATATAAATTTATATTATATAAGAAGAAAAGAACTGGTAAGTTAATTGTAATTGAAGGAACAGATTGTTCTGGAAAACAAACACAAGCAGAGAAATTAGTAGAACATTTAAATAAAGATGGAATAGATGCAATTAAATTTGGATTTCCAAATTATGATTCACCTACTGGTAAAATAGTAGGTGGGCCTTATTTAGGAAAATCTTACATATGTGATGGTTGGTTTCCAGAAGGTGCACCTAATGTATCTGGTAAAGTGGCTAGTTTATATTATGCTGCTGATAGACTATATAATGTTGATATTATAAATAAATCATTAGAAGAAGGTAAGATAGTTATATTAGATAGGTATGTTGAATCTAATATGGCATTTCAAGGTTCTAAATTTGAAACAAAAGAAAAAAGAAAAGAAATGTTTGAATGGTTAGAAACTCTCGAATATAAATTACTAGAATTACCTAGACCGGATAAAGTAATATTTTTATATATGCCATATGAATATGCTTGTGAATTGAAAAAATGTAGAGAAGAAAAACCTGATCAAAATGAATCTAGTGAGGAATTATTAAGAAGAGCAGAATCTACATATCTAGAACTTGCTGATATGTATAATTATAGTAAGATAGATTGTGTAGATAATGATAGAATAAAGACAATAGATGAAATTCATAAAGATGTTTATGATGAAGTATTAAAGAGTAATTGATTACTCTTTTTTGTTTTGTCAAGTAAAATATTTGAATTTTACAATATTTTTATTGACTTTACTAGCATTTTAGCGTAAAATTATAAATTGGTACTATGTCGCTTTGTAGGCTTAGTTCTTTGAAAAATTATATTTGGGGTGAAAAGATGGCATATAAGTTTAAAAAGTTTGGATCATATCGTGAAAGAGCAGATTTCTCTAAGGTAGGGAATTCTTTAGAATTACAAGATTTACTTGAAATTCAAAAGAAAAGTTATGAATGGTTTAGGACAGAAGGTATAAAAGAGGTTTTAAATGACTTATTTCCAATAGAAAGTTTTTCTGGTAATCTTTCTTTAGATTTTGGAGATTATGTATTTGAGACTCCTAGACATTCATTAAAAGAGTGTAAGGATAGAAATCTTACTTATGCTTCACCATTAATAGTTCAAGCAAGACTATTTAATAATGAAACTGGTGAGGTTAAGGAGCAAGAAATATTCTTGGGTGATATGCCTTTAATGACTGAAGGTGGCACATTTATAGTCAATGGTGCTGAAAGGGTTATAGTTTCACAATTAGTAAGGTCACCAAGTGTTTACTATACAAAGGAAACAGATAAAAATGGTAGATCTATTTTTGCGTGTCAAATTATACCTACAAGAGGTACATGGCTAGAATATGAGTTAGACTCAAGAGATGTAATGTATGTTAGAATTGACAGAACTAGAAAAGTTCCAGTAACTACATTATTAAGAGCATTTGGTTTGTCAAATGATAATGATATTATTGATGTATATGGCGATAATCCATATATAGTAAATACTATAAGTAAAGATTCTACTAAGAATACTGATGAGGCCTTAATTGAGATATATGAAAAATTAAGACCAGGTGAACCAGCAACATTAGATAGTGCTAAAAACCAATTGATTACTAGATTCTTTGATGAGTTTAGATATGATTTGGCTAAAGTTGGTAGATATAAATTTAATAAAAAATTAGATGTATGTGAAAGATTAATTAATTGTAAATTAGCAGAAACTATTAAGGTAAAAGGTAAAGTTATAGCAGAAGAGGGAACTTTAGTTACTAAAGAAGTATTAGAAACATTAAAACCAGTATTTGCAGATGGTTATAATAAGAAAAAAGTATTAATTAATGAGGAATTAGATACTTATGATAATATTCAAACTGTTAAAGTATACTCAAATCTTGAACCTGAAAAAGTTGTTACTATAATTGGTAATGACCAATCTATAGATGCAAAAAGATTAACTATTTCAGATGTATATGCTTCTGTATCTTATTATTTGAATTTATTAGATGGAGTAGGATACTTAGATGAAATAGACCATTTAGCAAATAGACGTGTTCGTCAAGTTGGCGAACTTCTTCAAAATCAATTTAGAATTGGTATTGCAAGAATGGAAAGAATTATAAGAGATAAGATGAGTACAGTGGATTTAGCAACAGTTACTCCAAAGATATTAGTTAATATTAGACCATTAACTGCTGTTATTAAAGAGTTATTTGGATCTTCTCAATTATCTCAATTCATGGATCAAATAAATCCAATATCTGAGTTAACAAATAAAAGACGTTTAAGTGCTTTAGGACCAGGTGGACTATCTCGTGATAGAGCTGGTATGGAAGTACGTGACGTTAATGTAAGTCACTATGGTAGAATATGTCCAATTGAATCACCAGAAGGTCAGAATATCGGACTTATAACATCTTTGGCAAGTTATGCAAAGATTAATGATTATGGCTTTATAATGACTCCATATAGAAGGGTTAAAAATTGTAAATTAACTGATCAAATAGATTATTTAACTGCTGATGAAGAAGCTGATTATATAATAAGTCAAGCTACAGTAGGATTAAATAAAAATAAGGATGAAATAACAGATGAAACTGTTATAGCTCGTTATAGAGGTGAAAATATAATTGTTAAGAAGGAACAAGTTGATTATATAGATGTTTCTCCACAACAAATTATAGCTGTTACAACTGCATGTATTCCATTCTTGGATCATGATGATGCTACACGTGCTTTAATGGGTGCAAACATGCAACGTCAAGCGTTACCTTTATTAAAAACTGAAGCTCCACTTGTAGCTACAGGAATAGAACACATTGCTGCAAAAGATAGTGGTGCAGTAGTAGTTGCTAAAGCAAATGGTGTAGTTGATTATGTTGATGGTAAGAAGATAGTTGTTAAAACTGCAAATGGAAAAGATACTTATACTCTTCTTAACTTTGATAGATCAAATAATGCTACATGTTATCATCAAAGACCAATTGTAAGAAAAGGCGATGAAGTCAAGATGGGCCAAGTAATTGCTGATGGACCAAGTACTAATATGGGTGAACTTGCATTAGGTAAGAATATGGTAGTAGCATTTATGACATTCCAAGGATATAACTATGAAGATGCTGTTATATTAAATGAGAGAATAGTAAAAGATGATGCTTATACATCATTAAAGATAGAGAATTATGAAATTCAATGTAGAGATACTAAATTAGGACCTGAAGAAATAACTAGAGATATACCTAATGTTAGTGAAGAATCTAGAAAGAATCTTGATTCAAGAGGTATTATTAAAGTTGGTACTTTAGTTAAAGAAGGAGATATTTTAGTTGGTAAGGTTACACCAAAGGGTATGGTTGAACTTACTAGTGAAGAAAAATTATTACATGCTATATTTGGTGAGAAAACTCGTGAAGTTAGAGATACGTCACTTCGTGTTGAACATGGTGAAGGTGGTATAGTTCATGAAGTTAAGATAACTACTAAGAAAGATAGTGATGAACTTCCTAGTGGGGTTAATATGGTAGTTAGAATTTCAATAATTCAAAAACGTAAGATATCAGTTGGTGACAAGATGTCAGGTAGACATGGTAATAAAGGTGTTGTATCATTAATTCTTCCTCAAGAAGATATGCCTTACTTACCAGATGGTACACCAGTTGATATAATGTTAAATCCACAGGGTGTTCCATCTCGTATGAATATTGGCCAGATACTTGAATTACATTTAGGTATGGCTGCTAAGAAATTAGGTATTTATACAGCTACTCCAGTATTTGATGGTGCAACTATAGATGATATTAAAGATATAATGAAAGAAGCTAAAATAGATGATGACTTCAAGACTGTATTGTATGATGGACGTACTGGTGAACCATTTGATAATAGAATAAGTGTTGGTGTCATGTATATGATTAAGTTGTATCATATGGTTGATGATAAGATACACGCAAGAAGTACTGGACCTTACTCAATGGTTACTCAACAACCACTTGGTGGTAAAGCTCAATTTGGTGGTCAGAGATTTGGAGAAATGGAAGTCTGGGCATTATATGCATACGGTGCTGCTAATATTCTTCAAGAAATCTTAACTATTAAATCAGATGACGTTGTAGGAAGAGTAAAAGTATATGAAGCATTAGTTAAAGGAAATATGATTCATCAAGCAGGAGTTCCAGAAAGTTTTAGAGTACTTGTTAAAGAGTTCCAAGCTCTTGGACTTGATGTATCAATGATAGATGAAAACAATACAGAAATTGATTTAAAACAACTTGAAGAAGAGGAATCTAAAGAAACTCCAATGCTTTCGATAGATGAAATAAAGGATGAGGTTAAAGATGAACCAATAGAGGATTCGGAAGATGATGATGAACATGATATGGAAGATTTTGAACCTGATTTTGATGATAATTTGGATGATGAAGAATTTGATGGGGGTGAAGAATAATGGATGCTAATATATTTCAAGGAATAAAACTAGCAATAGCTTCTCCTGAAAAGATTCGTTCTTGGTCATATGGTGAAGTAAAGAAAGCAGAAACAATAAATTATAGAACATTAAAACCTGAAAGAGATGGATTATTTTGTGAAAAAATATTTGGACCTACTAAGGATTATGAATGTTCTTGCGGTAAATATAAAAGATTAAGATATAAAGGTATTATTTGTGATAGATGTGGAGTAGAAGTTACTAAATCTTCAGTAAGAAGAGAAAGAATGGGACACATTGAACTTGCTGCTCCTGTATCTCACATATGGTTCTTTAAAGGTACTCCTTCAAGAATGGGACTTGTTCTTGATATGTCACCAAGAGATTTGGAAGAAGTATTATATTTTGTAAGTTATGTAGTACTTGATCCAGGTATTACACCACTTCAAAAGAAACAAACTTTATCTGATAAAGAATATCATAGTTTCTATGAAAAATATGGTGATGGCTTTGAAGTAGGAATGGGTGCTGAAGCAATCAAAAAATTACTTGAAGAAGTAGATGTTGAAAAAGAATTAGCTGATTTAAATAAAGAATTAGAAAATTCTGTTGGTCAAAAAAGAGTAAGATTAGTAAAGAGATTAGAAGTTTTAGATGCATTTGCTAAATCTGGTAATAAGCCAGAATGGATGATTTTAACTGCTTTACCAGTTATACCTCCAGAAATAAGACCTATGATTCAAATAGATGGTGGTAGATTTGCTACATCAGATTTAAATGATTTATATAGAAGAGTAATTAATAGAAATAATCGTTTAAAGAAATTATTAGAATTAAATGCTCCAAGTATAATAGTTAGAAATGAAAAAAGAATGCTTCAAGAAGCAGTGGATGCTTTATTTGATAATGGTAGAAGAGGAAGAAGTGTTACAGGTGCTTCAAATAGACCTTTAAAATCTTTAAGTAGTATCTTAAAAGGTAAACAAGGTAGATTTAGACAAAATTTATTGGGTAAACGTGTTGACTATTCTGGACGTTCAGTTATAGTTGTTGGACCAGATTTAAAAATGTATCAATGTGGTCTACCTAAAGAAATGGCACTTGAATTATTTAAACCTCATGTAATTAGAGTTTTAGTACAAAGAGATATAGCTCATAATATTAAAGCTGCTAAGAAAATGATTGAAAATAAAGATGAAAGAGTATGGGACGTTGTTGAAGAAGTAATTGAAGAACATCCAGTAATGTTAAATCGTGCTCCTACATTACATAGATTAGGTATTCAAGCATTTGAACCTAAATTAGTAGATGGAAGAGCAATAAGATTACACCCATTAGTATGTGCTGCATTTAACGCAGACTTCGATGGTGATCAGATGGCTGTACACGTTCCACTATCTGAAGAAGCACAAGCAGAGGCTAGAATATTAATGCTTGGTGCAAATAATATATTATCTCCAAAGGATGGAAAACCAATAGTAACACCTACACAGGATATGATTCTTGGTAATTTCTACTTAACAGTGGAAAAAAGAGGTGAAACAGGAGAAGGCAGAGTATTTAAAAATCCTGATGAAGCATTGATGGCTTATGAAAGAAATGAAATAACTCTTCATACTAGAATAGTAGTTCCAGTTAAATCATTTAAACATAAGATATTCCCTGACTATTTAACTGATAAATATTTGGTAACAACTGTAGGTAAAATTAAATTTAATGAAATATTACCTGATACATTCCAATATATAAATGAAGCAAGTAGTGAGAATATTGAAAAATTAACTCCAAATAAATATTTTATAAATAAAGGAGAAAATATAAAGGAAAAAATTAATGATATTCCTACTGGTAAACCATTTACAAAAGGTGATCTAGAAAGTATAATTGCACAAGTATTTAAGAGATATAAAACAACAGATACTTCTATATTCCTAGATAAATTAAAGGATTTGGGATTTAAATATTCAACAAAAGCAGGTATCACTATTGCTATTAGTGATATAGTAACTAGTAAGAATAAACCAGAAGTATTAAAGAAGGGTAATGAATTAGTAGAAAAGATTAATAAGCAATTCCAAAGAGGATTAATTACTGAAGAAGAAAGATTCAAGAAAGTAATTGAAGTATGGAATGATGCTAAATCTGAGATTTCTAAAGAATTAGAAGTTTATTCTAATGAAAATGAAGATAACCCAATATTTGTGATGATGAAATCTAAGGCTCGTGGTAACTTAAATAACTTTACACAGTTAGCAGGTATGCGTGGACTTATGGCAAAGCCTAATGGAGAATCAGTTGAAATTCCTATAACTTCTAACTTCTATGAGGGATTATCTGTATCTGAATTCTTCTTATCTACACATGGTGCTAGAAAAGGTAGTGCTGATACAGCATTAAAAACTGCTGAATCTGGTTACTTAACAAGAAGACTTGTTGATGTTGCACAAGATGTAATTGTAAGAGAAGAAGATTGCGGAACATTACAAGGAGTAGTTGTAGAAGAAATTAAAGATGAAAAAGCTGGTACAGTTATTGAATCTTTATATGATAGAATTTTAGGTAGATTTACAAATAAGAAAGTAGTAAATCCTGAAAATGGAGAATTAATATGTGATAGAAATACATATATTACTGAACAAATTGCTGATAAGATAATTAAGGCAGGAATAGATTCAGTAGAAATACGTAGTTTATTATCATGTAAATGTTCAAATGGTGTATGTAGAAAATGCTATGGTAGAAACTTAGCAACTGGTAATATGGTTGAATTAGGAGAAGCTGTAGGTATTATGGCTGCTCAATCAATTGGTGAACCAGGTACACAATTAACAATGCGTACATTCCATACAGGTGGTGTTGCAGGAGGAGATGATATAACTCAAGGTCTTCCTCGTGTACAAGAATTATTTGAAGCAAGAAATCCTAAAGGTAAAGCTACAATTGCTGAGATATCTGGTAAAATAACAAATATAGAAAACGCTAATGGAAAATGGAAAATAACTATTGTTAATGATGCTGATACTAAAGAGCATGTAACTAACTATGGTGCAAAACTTCAAGTTGAAGTTGGAGATGTGGTTAAACCAGGCGATGTATTAACAAGTGGTAATATAAATCCAAAAGAATTACTTGCTGTTACAGATCCTATAACAGTACAAAATTATATATTAAAAGAAGTACAGAGAGTATATTGTTCTCAAGGTGTTGGTATATCTGATAAACACGTTGAAATAATTGCTAGAAGAATGATTTCTAGAATAAGAATTGTTGAAGAAGGAGATTCTAATTTACTTCTTGGTACATTAGTATCAGTAGCTAAATTTACTGAGACTAATAAAGAATTAATTTTACAAGGTAAGACTCCTGCTACAGGTAGACCAGTATTACTTGGTATTACCAAAGCATCTCTTGAAACAGATTCATTCTTAAGTGCTGCATCATTCCAAGAAACTACAAGAATATTGACTGATGCTGCTATTAAAGGTAAAGTTGACCATTTACAAGGATTAAAAGAAAATGTAATTATTGGTAAACAAATTCCTGCTGGTACAGGTGCTAGAAAGTATTCAGAGGTATCATTTGATTTAGAAAGTGATTTTGCTGATGAAGAACCTCTAGATGTACTAGAAGAAAAGTTTAGTGAATAAGACTCATAATGAGTCTTTTTCTTTTGTATTAATTTGACAATTAAGTATATTTAGTATATATTAATTGTACGAGTGATTTTATGGAAATAACAGACAAAACATATATTATGAAAAGAGGTAAAGATATACGAGATTGTAAAATGCAAGGCCCTATAAAATTAGAAATTTCAGAAATGAATGAAAGAATTGCAGGTAGAAGAATAAGACTTGCTGAAAGTATTAATGCAGGTGTAAATCAGTATGGATGTATGATATATGCAAAAGTAAAAAAGATAGGAAGTAAAAAATAATATTCTATGAATATTATTTTATTTTTAATATATAATATTATTAGCACTCTATATTGACAAGTGCTAAAATGTGAGTATAATTATCTTTGAGGTGATATGTATGAATATGAATTTTGAAGAAGAAGGAAATGTTCTTGAAAAATATGGTAGAAATATCAATGAAGATGTAAAAAATAGAAAGATAGACCCAGTAATAGGTAGAGATGAAGAAGTAAGAAGTATTACTAGAATCTTATCTAGAAAAACAAAAAATAATCCTGTACTTATTGGTGAACCTGGTGTTGGTAAGACTGCTATAGTAGAAGGACTTGCACAACGTATAGTTAAAGGGGATGTACCAGCATCTTTAAAAGATAAAACTATATGGGAATTAGATATGGCGGCTTTAATAGCAGGTGCTAAATATAGAGGTGAATTTGAAGAAAGATTAAAAAAAGTATTGAATGAGGTAAAAAAGGCTGAAGGCAATATAATAATGTTTATTGATGAAATTCATACTATAGTAGGAACTGGTGCTATAGAAGGTGCAATGGATACAGGTAATATATTAAAACCGATGTTAGCAAGAGGAGAAATTCATGTAATTGGTGCTACTACATTAAATGAATATAGAAAATATATTGAAAAAGATGGTGCACTTGAAAGAAGATTTCAAAGAATAATAGTTAGTGAACCTTCTGTAGAAGATACTATAACTATATTAAGGGGATTAAAAGAAAGATTTGAAATACATCATGGTGTGTCTATTCAAGATAGGGCATTAGTAAGTGCAGCAACTTTATCTAATAGATACATAACAGATAGATATTTACCAGATAAAGCAATAGATTTAGTGGATGAAGCATGTGCTACTATAAGAGTTCAAATGGATAGTGTTCCAACAAGTTTAGATGAACTTACTAGAAATATAATGAAACTTGAAATAGAAAGAGAAGCGATAAAGAAAGAAAAAGATGATTTATCTAAGAAAAGAAAAGAAGAAATAGATAATGAATTAAAAAAATTAAAATCTAAAGAAAAAGAATTAACTGATGCTTGGAATAGTGAAAAAGATATAAATGAGGAAATAAAGAAAATAAAAAATGAAATAGATAAAAAGAAATTTGAACTTGAACAAGCTGAAAATAGATATGATTTAGAAACTGCTGCTAAATTAAGACATGGAGTAATACCTGAACTTGAAAAGAAGTTGGAAAATTATAAAAATAGTGATAAGAAATTACTTAGTGATATAGTTACAAGTGAAGATATAGCAAATGTAATAAGTAAATGGACTAATATACCTATTACTAAATTAGTAAGTAGTGAAAAAGATAAGATACTTAATCTAGAGTTTAATTTAAATAAAAGAGTTAAAGGGCAAACTGAAGCACTAAAATTAGTAAGTGATGCAATAATAAGAAGTAGAAGTGGTATTAAAGATCCAAATAAGCCTATTGGTTCATTTATATTTTTGGGACCTACTGGCGTAGGTAAAACAGAGGTTGCAAGAAGCTTAGCATATGAATTATTTGATGATGAACATCATATGGTAAGGATAGATATGTCTGAATATATGGAAAAGTATTCTGTATCAAGGTTAATTGGTGCTGCTCCAGGTTATATTGGTTATGAAGAAGGTGGACAATTAACGGAAGCTGTAAGAAGAAATCCATATAGTATAGTTTTATTTGATGAAATAGAAAAAGCTCATCCGGATGTATTAAATTTATTATTACAAATACTAGATGAAGGAAGACTTACTGATTCAAATGGTAGAACAGTAGATTTTAAAAATACCATAATAATAATGACTTCTAATATAGGTAGTGAACATATTTTAAATAATGAAGAATCTAAAGTTATGGATGAATTACATAATTACTTTAAGCCTGAATTTATAAATAGAATAGATGAAGTAATCGTGTTTAAAAAGTTAACTAAAGAAGTCTTATATGAGATATTAGATAATATAATAAAAGAAATAGAAAGTAGATTAAATACATTAAACGTAAAAATAGAATTAACAGATACTGCTAAAACATATTTTATTGATAATGGATATGATGAATTTTATGGCGCAAGACCTTTAAAAAGACTAGTAAATAAAGAGCTAGAAACAAGTATTGCAAAAATGATAATTAATAATGAAATACATGAAAATAGTATTATAAAAGTTGACTATAATAACATGCTAAAAATAAGTATAGAAAATGTATAAAATTTCTTGTTTAGATAGTTTAATTGTGCTACAATCTTAATAGAGGGTAGGATATAGCAATGAAAGAATTTATCAAATGTACAATTTTATTTAACTATTCTTACAAATCTTAAGATGAACTTTTTAGTTTGTCTTTTTTTAGTTATTGGAGGTAATTATGGCAATTGAAGATTTAGATTTGAAGAAATTTAAAGAGTATACAAGAAGAGAAAGAACTTGTAATGATGTTTGTGAACATTTTGGGTTAAATATTTTAGAATTTAGTTGTATAGTTAATAGACTAAAAACATCAGGTATCAATATTATAGTATCTGGTTTTGGTGAAGATGCAACAGTACTTAATTTAGATGAAAGAAATCTAAATGGTGACAATATTTATACAATTGATATTGGTGATGAAACAGAATTTGACTCATTAGTTATTTCAGATCCAAGGTTAGGAAGTAAATATCAACAATTATCAAGACTTAATTTTTCATATCAAGAAGCATATAGAAATGGTTTTAATAAAGCTATATTATTAGGAGATATAACAGAAGGTTTATATTCTCTAAAAAGTCCATATCATGATACTTTATTTGCTGATACAACTGATAAACAAGTTGAATATGTGGTAAATAATTACCCATATATTGAAGGCTTTACAACATATTTTATAACAGGTGATCAAGATGCTACCCATACAAAAAAGAATGGCGTAGATATTGGAAGGATGATATCAGAACAAAGGGATGATATGGTTTATCTTGGTAATATGAGATGTCAATTGAATATTAGAAAAATGAAAATACTTGCTCAACATTTAAAGATAGGTAAATTTGATAGAGCTAAAACA
This sequence comes from Bacilli bacterium, assembly GCA_017428495.1. Classification (GTDB taxonomy): domain Bacteria; phylum Bacillota_I; class Bacilli_A; order RF39; family UBA660; genus CAG-1193. The sequence continues at coordinate 118,429 of JAFRQS010000031.1, forward strand.
ATTTCATTAAAACCACAAGATGCAATATATGCAATGAGAAGTGAAGAAAAAGTAGATATTATTTTAGATGGTCATTTATTATCAAGTATGCAGATGTCAGAAAGAGGTATGAAAGAGTTACTAGTACCAAGCTTAGTTGCTACTACTCCTAGAATTAGGAAAAGTGCAATACCTCATAATGTAGGATTTATATTATTAAGAACAAAACTTACTAGGGATGGTAAATATAATGGTATGGAAGCAACATTCGCACCTTTCTATCAAACAGATCATGATGATTATAGTACCACAAAGGTATTAAAGATAGGGGGTAAGAAATAATGAAACTAAATTTGACAAGAATGATAACATATGAAGAAGCAAAAAAAATATATTCATATTTGAAAAAAGAAGAAAAATTATTAGATGTTTCAAAAAGATTAGAAATAAGTAATGATGAAGTGTTTGGACTTATAGAATTATTGCAACATTTTGATTTTCCTATAACTATTGAAGAGGAATTTGGTCATTTTATAGTAAAAAAGCATAGAAAACAAATGGCTTCTAAACATAAAAAAGTAAAGATACCTATGGAAGAATGTACAAAAAGTACAGTAGGTATAGTTGGTGATACACATCTAGGTTCAAAAGATCAACAATTACACATGTTAAATAATGCATATAGATATTTCTATGCACATGAGATAGATAAAGTGTACCATGTTGGTGATGTAATTGATGGTGATTATGGTGAAAAGAGAAAATTACAAATATATAATAGATTTTGTAATGGTGCAGATGAATTTGCAGATTATGTAGTAGATATGTATCCATATGTAGAAGGTATTACTACTGAATTTATACAAGGTAGTCATGATGAATCTCTTAAACAAAATGGTGGTGTAACATTAGGAAGAATGATTACACAAAGAAGAAAAGATATGATATATCTTGGACAAGATCATGCAGATGTAATGCTAAATGGTGTTAAAATGCGCATAAGACATCCTGGTGGTGGTGTATCTAAATATAGATCTAGAAGTCCACAAAATACAGTTGATGCTATGGCTCCTGGAAATAAACCAAAAGCATTAGTTGAAGGACATTACCACAAATCATTATATCTTGAATATAGAAATGTGCATGTAATATTAAACCCTGCATTATGTTATCAATCTCAATATATGGAAAAGAAAGATATATCTAATATAATGGGGTTCTATGATGTAGACATATATTCAGATGAAAAAGGTGATATTCAATATTTTGTACCAAGAGAACACTTATTTGATGAATCACAGATAAAAACAGATGATTGGAGAAAAACAAAAAGATTAGTTATTAGACACTAATCTTTTTTTATGATATTATATAATGGATTTGAGGTGATAATGTGAATAAATCATATGACTATTTAAAAAGTATATTAAATGAGAATGATTATGTAATTATTGCATTATCTGGTGGACCAGATTCTATGGCTCTTTGTGATTTATTAATTAAGTTAAGAAAAGAAATTAATATTAATATAGTATGTGCACATGTTAATCATGGTTTAAGAATTGAAAGTGATGATGAAAAAGTATTTGTAGAAGAATATTGTAAGAAAAATAATATTATATTTGAATATATGAAAATAGAATCTTATAGTAATGGGTTTAATGAAAAAGATGCTAGAAATAAAAGATATAAATTTTTTGATAAATTGATAGATAAATATAATTGTAAATATTTACTTACTGCACATCATGGAGATGATTTGATAGAAACAATACTTATGAGAATTGGTAGGGGTTCTAATTTAAAAGGATATAGTGGATTTTCTATTATGAGTGATAGACATAATTATAAATTAGTAAAACCACTAATATATTATACAAAAGATGAGATTATGGGATATATAGAAAAAAATAATATACCATATGTAATAGATAATAGTAATTTAAAAGATGAGTATACTAGAAATAGATATAGACATAATATATTACCTTTTTTAAAGAAAGAGGATAAAAATGTACACATCAAGTATATTAAATATAGTGAGATGTTATTAGAATATAATAGATATGTAGAAGATGTTGTTAAAAATACTATAAAAAGAATATATGTAAATAATAATTTGAATATAATTGAATATTTAAAATTAGATAAGTTAATTCAAAAGAGGATATTAGATAATATTTTATACTCTATATATGGTGATGATATTACGTTTATTAGTGATAAACATACAGATGAAATAAATAAATTATTAACTAGTAAAAAACCAAATATTAAGATTAAATTACCCAATAATATAGTATTAATTAAGCAATATGACACTTTGTCATTCAATGTTAATAATACTAATTGTATCAATTATTGTAAAGAACTTGTAAACAATTTGAAAATAAATAATAAAGAATTTATATTTGTTAACAATGAAGAATCTGATAGTAACTATGTTTGTAGATTAAATAGTAGTGATATTAAAATGCCATTATATGTTAGAAATAGAAAAAATGGTGATAGGATTGAAATTAAAAATTTAAATGGTAGTAAAAAAGTTAAAGATGTATTTATAGATGAGAAAATTCCAAAGGATAAGAGAGATGGTATACCAATAGTTGTAGATTCAGCGGAAAAAATAGTATGGATACCTGGTGTAAAAAAATCTAAATATAATAAAGAAAAAAATGAAAAATATGATATAATTATTAAGTACGTTTAAATTAAGGAGGAAAAATGAAAAAGAATGTAGTAAAGAAAGAATTTGTGCCTTATGTATTATTATTATGTGCGGCATTATTTATATTACTTTCTACTAATTTATTTGGTGGAAAGACACATGAATTTTCTTATAGCGAATTTGAAAAAAACTTGCAAGAAAATAAAATAACAGAGTTATCTATAGTTCCAAGGGCAACTGGATTAGTATATGAAGTTACTGGTAAGTTAGAAGGATATGATAAAAATGAATCATTTTATGCAACAATACCATTATCTGAAATAGCTATGGATAGGATTTTAGCTGCTAAAGATGTTAAAGATTTTAAGTTAAATGCAGAAATGGATCCAAGTTCTAGTTATTTGATGAGATTTATATTTAATGTATTGCCTATGTTTATATTAGTCGGCGGAGCTATATATATTTTCTCAAGGCAAATGGGAAGTAGTAATAAATCACTTGATTTTGGTAAGAGTAGAGCTAAACTAAGTGAAGAGGGTGGAAAGACAACATTTAAGGATGTTGCTGGATTAATAGAGGAAAAAGAAGAAGTTGCAGAGCTTATTGATTTCTTAAAAAATCCAAAGAGATTTCAAAAGATGGGTGCTAGAATTCCAAAAGGAGTTTTATTAGTTGGTCCTCCAGGAACTGGTAAGACATTACTTGCAAAGGCTGTTGCTGGTGAGGCAAGCGTTCCATTCTATTTTATAAGTGGATCTGATTTTGTGGAATTGTTTGTTGGTATTGGTGCATCTCGTGTAAGAGATATGTTTAGACAAGCTAAACAAAATGCTCCATGTTTAGTATTTATAGATGAAATAGATGCTGTAGGTAGACAAAGAGGAACAGGTTTAGGTGGTGGACATGATGAAAGAGAACAAACTTTAAACCAATTACTTACTGAAATGGATGGATTTGGAGCTAATGAAGGTATAATTATAATTGCAGCTACAAATAGGCCAGATGTTCTTGATCCAGCATTATTACGTCCAGGTAGATTTGATAGGCAAGTAACTGTTAATTTACCAGACATAAAGGGTAGAGAAGAGATATTGGCTGTACACGCTAGAAATAAGATTTTTGCACCATCTGTAAAATTATCTAATATTGCAAAAAGGACAGTAGGTTTTAGTGGTGCAGATTTAGAGAATTTACTTAATGAAGCAGCACTTCTTGCAGTAAGAAGAAATAAAGAAGAAATAACAATGGCTGAAATTGATGAAGCTACTGATAGAGTACTTATGGGCCCAGCTAAAAAGAGTAAGAAATATACTGATAAGGAAAAGGCTATGGTTGCACATCATGAAGCCGGTCACTGTGTACTAGGATTAAAGTTAGATGATGCTAATGATGTACAAAAAGTAACAATAATTCCAAGAGGATATGCTGGTGGATATAATATGATGCTTCCAAAAGAAGAAACATATACTTCTACTAAGAAAGAATTATTAGAAAGAATAACTGGTTTACTTGGCGGACGTGTTGCTGAAGAAATAGTATATAATGAAGTGTCAACAGGAGCTCATAATGATTTTGAAAAAGCAACAAAGATAGCAAGAGCAATGGTTACAGAATATGGTATGAGTGATCTTGGCCCTATTCAATTTGAGACTCAAGAAGGTGGGGTATTCTTAGGAAGAGATTATAATAAATCTAAGAATTTCTCAAATGAAGTAGCACATGAAATTGATATTGAAATGAGAAAAATAATAAATGAGTGTTATGAAAATGCCAAGAAAATAATAACTGAAAATAGAGATTTACTTGAACTTATAGCTAGTTCATTATTAGAACATGAAACATTAACAAAAGAACAAATTGACTATATAGCAACACATGGTAAAATGCCAAGTGAAGAAGATATGGTTGAAGAAGTTAATGATGATGTACAAGAAGAATTAAGTAAAAATGAACATGAAAATAAAAAGGATAGTGAATAATAAGACTGTACAAAAGTACAGTTTTTATTTTACACGCTATTTTTTTTACAAAAGTATTGATTGCAAATAACCTTGTAGGAGTAATTATTTTGACTAAAATTACAATTAAAAAATAATACTTTGAGTATTATTTTTTTGTCCATTTTATTTTTTTTGTATGTGCATCTTCTACTTTTTCATATTCATCATATATTCTGTGTGTAATTATAAATTCTTTGGGATTATTTTCATCTCTTAGAAACAAGTAATATATTTCTCCTAAATCTTCAATACTTGGATATATAGATAATCTACTTGAGCCAAAATGTAAAGGTCTTCCTTGCCAATGAGTTAAATTAAAGTCATCATCATCAATTAAAATACTTTTATCATCATCACATTGTTTTGGATTTTTTGATTGTATTAGTTTACAATCTATTCCGGGCGTTTGTTCTTCAAAGAAGATTCTCTTTTGTATTGCTTCTTCATCACTGGTTACAGCAGAATAAATTATAGGATAATATAAACTAGAATTCTGCATTAATTTAATAAAGTCAATACTTCCATTTATCTTTGTAGCATTATGTAATATTACATTCCAATCTAAATTTGAAAAAAATTGTTCTACAATTTTATCTTGTTCTTCTATACTTCTATCATGTGTAGAATAATCTATGTTATGTTGTTCTAATAACATAGGTATACAGTATTGTAGTGTATCTAATATAACACCATCACAATCTATATATATTCGTAATTTATCTAAATCACCATATTTTAATTTATAGTATTTATTTAATAATCGTATTTTTTTTAATTTTAATTCTAGTGAAGAGTTTTTATAGTCTTCATAAGAAAATATATCTAAATCTTCAATATCACTCAAAAAACTGTTCAGTGTATTCATAAAAACCCTCCCTTATAAAAATTTTAACATAAAAAAGATATAATAATCAATATTATACCTTATATTTTATACCTTGATATGAATTTCTTCTCTCCATTTTTTTATCAATTTCATTTAGTACACCAAATTTCTTTATTAACCAGGTAGGTTCTAATACTTTATCTTTATCTGGATCACCTGTAATTCTATTTACTACTATATCCTCTCTTAAATACTCTAATTCATCACATACTATATCTACATATTCTTCTCTAGTTAGGATATGAAAATGTTCCTTATTATATAATTTTTCTAATGGTGTTCCTTTTATTATAAATAACATATGTATTTTTATACCCTGTATATCTAATTTAGATATATATTTTACTGTTTCTAACATCATACTTTTTGTTTCATAAGGTAATCCATTAATAATATGTACTACTACGTCTATGTTTCTTTTTCTAAGTTCTTTTACAGCATTCTCAAATTGTTTTAAAGTGTGACCTCTATTTATTAATTTTGAAGTAGATTCATGTATTGTTTGAAGCCCTAATTCTATTACTAAATTAGTTTTTTTGTTTAATTCTTCCAAATAATCAAGTACATCATTTGGTAAAGCATCACATCTAGTAGCAATATTTAAACCAATTACATTTGGAAGTTTTAATATTTTTTCAAAGTTTTCTTTTAATTTATCTACTGGTGCATATGTATTAGTATCCGCTTGAAAATATCCAATATATTTGCTATTTGGCCATTTAATACTTACTATATCTTTGACTTTATTAAATTGCTCTATTAGGTCCATACCTCTATTTTCACCAGAACCATCATAACAATATATGCATCCAATTCCATTTTTCTTGTTTGGACATCCGAATCCAGCATTTAAACTAACTTTAAATACTTTTGAATTATATTTAATTTTATTGTAATAGTTTAAAGTATAATATCTTTTATTATCTAAAGTATATTTAAACATATGACCACCAATAAAATTATAATAAAAATATATAATAAATGCAATTATACTGCATTTTTTAGATAATTTATGATATAATATAGCCACTTAAGAGGGATTATATGGATAATGATTATATTAGTAAAATAATAAAAAAATTAGATACAATTGAAGACAAAGAATTAAGAAAGATGATAGAACAATTAATTGGAGAAAGGCAAGAATTAAATAATACTGCAAAACTAGATCCTTTAACTGGTTTGTATAATAGAAATATATTAAATGAAGTTATTAGTTATAGTGCAATTGTTATGTGTGATGTAGATGATTTTAAGAAAATTAATGACACGTTTGGCCATGATTTTGGTGATGAGGTTTTGAAATTAGTTGCTAAAACATTAAAATCTAATACTAGAAGTAATGATATTGTTTGTAGATATGGTGGAGATGAATTTTTAGTTATATTTAAAGATTGCTTATTAGATGTAGTTGTTAATAGAATGAAAAAAATACAGAAGGATATTGATGGTGAGAATTTGAAATCTAAAGTTACACTTTCTATTGGCATTTCTGAATACAAAGACGGATTAGAATTGTTAGATGCAATAAAAAGAGCAGATGAGGCATTATATTATTCTAAAAAATCTGGTAAAAAAATAGTATCAGTGTATGATGATATTAAAAATAATATATAACGCAATATGCGTTTTTTTGTATTAAAAAATATTGACATCATATAATATTAGTGTTATATTATTAACGTTTGTTAAAACTTAGGTTTTAACTTATATTAAAGATTGAAATGACACACTAGGATGTGTGCTGAAAGAAAGGAGTTAATATATGGCTACAATTAATCAATTAGTAAGAAGTGGTAGAGGTAAGAAATTTAGAAAAAGAACTGCTCCAGCTTTAGGAGTTGGTTTAAATACAATTCAAAGAAAACAAACTAAACAAGATGCACCTCAAAAACGTGGAGTATGTACTCGTGTTGGTACAACTACACCAAAAAAACCAAACTCAGCATTAAGAAAATATGCGAGAGTTAGACTTTCAAATGGAATGGAAGTTACATGTTATATTCCAGGTGAAGGACATAACTTACAAGAGCACAGTGTTGTACTTATCCGTGGAGGACGTGTTCCAGACTTAATCGGTGTTCGTTATCACATTATTCGTGGTACATTAGATACTGCTGGAGTTCAAAACAGAATGCAAGGTAGAAGTAAATATGGTGCTAAAAAACCAAAGAAAAAATAATAGAGGAGGAAATATATAATGCGTAAAAGAAGAGCTGTAAAAAGAGATGTTTTACCAGATCCAATATTTCATTCAAAAATAGTTACTAAACTTATTAATCAAATAATGGTTGATGGTAAAAGAGGAAAAGCTGAAACAATCGTATATGATGCTTTTGATATGGTTAAGGAAAAAACAAATAGTGATCCTAATGAAGTATTCGCAAAAGCATTAGAAAATATTAAACCAGCATTAGAAGTTAAAGCAAGAAGAGTTGGTGGAGCAAACTACCAAGTTCCTATGGAAGTTAGCGCTGATAGAGCTCAATCACTTGCACTTCGTTGGTTACATACTGCTGCTAAAGGAAGAGGTGGCAAATCAATGGCTGAGAAATTAGCTAATGAATTAATAGATGCATCAAACAATACAGGTGGTGCAGTTAAGAAGAGAGAAGATACTCATAGAATGGCAGAAGCTAATAAAGCATTTGCACATTATCGTTGGTAGGAGGAAGTTATGGCACGTGAATATTCATTAGAAAATACACGTAATATTGGTATTATGGCACATATAGATGCTGGTAAGACTACATTTTCAGAACGTGTATTATATCATACAGGTAAAATTCATAAAATTGGTGAAACTCACGATGGTGAATCACAAATGGACTGGATGGAACAAGAAAAAGAACGTGGTATTACTATAACATCTGCAGCAACAACTGCATTTTGGAAAGGTAATAGAATTAACTTAATTGATACTCCAGGACACGTAGACTTTACAATAGAAGTTACAAGAAGTTTAAGAGTATTAGATGGTGCAATAGCATTATTGGATGCTAATGCTGGTGTTGAACCTCAAACAGAAAATGTTTGGAGACAAGCTACTAGTATGGATGTTCCAAGAATGATATTTGTAAATAAGATGGATAAATTAGGAGCGGATTTCTTTAAAAGTGTAGAAAGCGTTCATGAAAGATTAGGCGCTAATGCTTGTGCAGTAGAATGCCCAATTGGTGCTGAAAATGAATTTAATGGAGTAATAGATTTAGTTACTATGAAGGCTTATCACTATGATGGTAATGAAGATGAAAATTATACTGAAATAGAAATACCTGCTGATTTGAAATCTAAAGCTGAAACAATGAGAACTGAACTTATTGAAACAGTTTCTGAATTTGATGATGAATTAATGGAAGATTATTTAGAAGGTAAAGAAATTAAACCAGAACAAATCAAGAAAGCTATAAGAAAAGGTGTACTTTCTGTTAAATTTTTCCCAGTATTCTGCGGAAGTGCATTAAGTAACATGGGTGTTAAGTTAGCACTTGATGGTGTTATTGATTATTTACCAGCACCATCAGATATTCCAGCATTTAAATGTCAAACTATGGATGGAGATCCAGCAGAAAGACATCCATCTGATTCTGAACCATTTGCTGCTTTAGCATTTAAAATAATGACAGATCCATTTGTAGGAAGATTATCTTTCTTTAGAGTTTACTCTGGTACATTAAAGAGTGGTTCATATGTTCTTAACTCAAATAAGAATGTAAAAGAAAGAGTTGGAAGAATCTTATTAATGCATGCTAACAATAGAACTGAAATAAGTGAAGTATATGCAGGAGATATAGCTGCTGCAGTAGGTTTAAAAAACACTACAACTGGTGAAACATTATGTGATGAAAAGAAACCAGTTATACTAGATCCAATGGAATTCCCAGAGCCAGTTATAAGTATAGCTATTGAACCAAAATCAAAAGCTGACCAAGAAAAAATGGGAATGGCACTTACTAAATTAGCAGAAGAAGATCCAACATTCCAACAAAAGACAGACCAAGAAACAGGTCAAACTATTATATCTGGTATGGGAGAACTTCATCTAGATGTATTAGTTGATAGAATGAAAAGAGAATTTAATGTTGAAGCAACTGTTGGAAAACCACAAGTTGCATATAGAGAAACAATCACTCAAGCTGGTGAATGTGAAGGTAAATACATTAAACAATCAGGTGGTCGTGGACAATATGGTCACGTATGGATTAAATTCGAACCAAATCCTGAAAAAGGATATGAATTTGTTGATGCTATCGTTGGTGGTGTAGTTCCAAAAGAATATATACCAGTAACTGATAAAGGATTACAAGAAGCTATGCAAGGTGGTATACTTGCTGGATATCCAATGGTAGATATTAAAGCTACATTGTATGATGGATCATATCATGATGTTGACTCATCAGAAATGGCTTATAAGGTTGCTGCATCTTTAGCTTTAAAAGAAGCTAAGAATAAATGTAAACCTGTATTACTTGAACCTATAATGAAGGTTGATGTAGTAACACCAGAAGAATATTTTGGTAATATAATGGGAGATTTAACTTCAAGGAGAGGTAGACCTTCTGGTCAAGAATCAGTTGGTAATGCAATTAGATTAACTGCACTTGTACCTCTTGCAGAAATGTTTGGATATGCTACAAGTTTAAGAAGTAATTCTCAAGGTAGAGCAACATTCCAAATGTTACCTGATCACTATGAAGAAGTACCTAAAAATATAGCTGAAGAAATAATTAAGAAAAATGGTGCAAAATAATTGCCAAAATACTTGATAATTTTTCAAGTATTAGATAAAATATAATAGTATAGAAATTTAAGGAGGAAAATTAATATGGCAAAAGAAAAATTTAATCGTTCAAAACCACACGTTAATATTGGTACTATTGGTCACGTTGACCATGGTAAAACAACTTTAACAGCAGCTATTACAAAAGTATTAAGTAAGAAAGGTGGAGCAGAATTTGTTGATTATGCAAATATCGATAAGGCTCCAGAAGAAAGAGAAAGAGGAATAACAATCAATACTGCTCACGTTGAGTATGAAACTGATAAGAGACACTATGCTCACGTTGACTGTCCAGGACACGCTGATTATGTTAAAAACATGATTACTGGTGCTGCTCAAATGGATGGTGCTATCTTAGTTATAGCTGCAACTGATGGACCTATGGCTCAAACAAGAGAACATATCTTACTTGCTCGTCAAGTTGGTGTTCCAAGAATGGTAGTATTCTTAAATAAATGTGATATGGTTGATGATCCAGAATTATTAGATTTAGTTGAAATGGAAGTTAGAGAATTATTAAGTTCTTATGATTTCGATGGTGATAATACTCCAATAATTCGTGGTTCTGCTTTAAAAGCTCTTGAAGGAGATGCTGAATATGAAGCTAAGATTGTTGAATTAATGAATGCTGTTGATGAATGGATTCCAACTCCAGAAAGAGATACAGATAAACCATTCTTAATGTCAATTGAAGACGTATTTACAATAACTGGTCGTGGAACAGTTGTTACAGGACGTGTTGAACGTGGTGAATTAAAATTAAATGATGAAGTTGAAATAGTTGGTATCAGAGATACTCAAAAGACTACAGCTACAGGAATCGAAATGTTCCGTAAACAATTAGATTCTGCACAAGCAGGAGATAATGCTGGTGTTCTATTACGTGGTATCACAAGAGATCAAGTTGAAAGAGGACAAGTTCTTGCAAAACCAGGAACAGTTACTCCACATACTAAGTTTGAAGCTGAAGTATACGTATTAAGTAAAGAAGAAGGCGGAAGACATACTCCATTCTTCTCTAACTACAGACCTCAATTCTATTTCAGAACTACAGACGTAACAGGTGTTATTGAATTACCTGCTGGTACTGAAATGGTTATGCCTGGTGATAATACAAGTATGACAGTTGAACTTATTCACCCAATTGCTATTGAACAAGGAACTAAATTCTCTATCCGTGAAGGTGGAAGAACAGTTGGTTCAGGTGTAGTAAGTAAAATTGATAAGTAATTAAAAGAATGACTTGGTCATTCTTTTTTTTATAAAATATAGTTTAAAAATAGTATATTTGTCATTATCCTTGTAAACATCTATATGATATGGTATAGTAAAGGCATATGATAGGAGAGAATATATGAAAAAGAATAAGAAGAAAGCATTTACGTTAGTAGAGTTATTAGCAGTAATACTAATATTAGCAGTAATATTAATAATTGCAGTACCACAAATAATGAAAACAATAAAGGAAACAAAATTAAAAACTATGGAAGATAGTGCAAAACTAATAGCAACAAATGCTGATAAAGATTATCTTGCACAACAAGCAGTAAACGCTAATTATAATGTAACAAGTATACCATGTTCTGATGTTGCAAAATTAAGTGATGATTATTCAAACTGTAGCATTACATATGATAGTAATGGAGTAGCAACAGTAAAATTAAAAGGTGCATCAGGTGGCAAATTTGATAAAATTAAGTGTGAAGGAACAAAGGATAATATGAATTGTCAAGAAAGAGTACTATTACCAGGATACTCTGATGCAGTAGAACTATTAATAGGTAAATATAATGATGGAACAAATAGCGAAGGACTAATAAGAGTACAGCACAATAAGACACAAAATGAAAAATATACTGCAGTAGAGTATAGGTATCAAGGAAGTAACCCAAATAATTATGTATATTTTAATTGTACAGATAATAGTAATCCAACAAGTAGTACATGTGAAATATGGAGAATAATAGGACTATTTGATGGAAGAGTAAAGATAGTAAGAAAAGATTCGATAGGAAGTTTTTCATGGGATTCTAGTGAATCATCTATAAATAGTGGTTTGGGAATAAACCAATGGGGACATTCGACATATACAGATGGTACTCCATATGAAGGAGCAGATTTAATGAGAGAGCTAAATGGAGACTATTTAAATTCATCATTAACTGCAAATACTTTATGGTATAATGGCTCAAAAGATAATAAAGACGGTACTTTTGATATAAATTATGTATTAAAAAATAATGCACAAAAACTAATAGGAGATGCAACATGGTATACAGGTGCAATTTATAAAGCCCATGAAGCAACATTATCATTATCAGAGACATATGCAGGTGAAAGAGGTACAAGCCACGTATCAAATCCTAGTGATGGTATAACAAGGACAGATGTATGGGTAGGTAAAGTAGGATTAGTATATGCTAGTGACTTTGGCTATGCTTCAGGGAATTTTTCGTGTTCTAGTAACATAGAAAGCTGTGGTTCTAATTGGATGACAAACTATGGATTGACAATTAGTTCTGATAGGATTAGTGGTGAATATGTATTATATGCTAATAGTAGTTATATTTATTCAACTTATGCATATCCCACTAGGGCAGTAAGACCTGCTGTGTATTTAATTCCTGACATTCAAATGAAAGGATCTGGCACAACTTCTGATCCATATGTATTTGCAGAATAATAAAAAACCTATAAGTTTACTTATAGGTTTTAATCTTTTCTTAGATTAGAATTTATAAATGGTTTAAAACTTTTTAATAATCTGTATTTTGGTTTATTAACTATTAATGAGAATTCACCAATATATTCAGTAATTCTAGTATCAAATCCTTTTTTAAAAGTATATAATCCAAGAAATTTATTTTTATTTGTAAAATCACCTGTAATACCATTTAAGTGAAATTTTGTATATCCTAAATTTCTATATTCTTCAATTATTTTCCACTTTAATAAATGATTAGGATTAAAGCGTTTGAATTTTTGATTTACTCCATCAATTAGGAAAAATACTTCATTTCCATATTTTATTATAGCATTAGCAGCAATTATAACATATCTAGCATCTTTGTATAATTTTGTTCCGAAAATTATATCATTTCTGTAAGTATTTAATAATTTATCGGATTCTAATTTTCTATTTAATAGCTTATTTCTTTCTTCTTCATCTCTTATATTTTTTTGTAATAATTCTGTAAGTTCATTATTTTTACCTGTTTCATGTTCAAATAATAATTTGCTGTTTTTTAAGAAGGTTTCTGTATTAATTCTTGCAAAATATATGTCAAACATATCAAATTGTGAAAATATTTCATACATATCAAGATAATAATCATATTTTCTATAATGCTTTTTGTTTGTTAATTGATAAAATAATTTTAAATCTTGTTTGCTACCTTTATATACTTCTACACCTTTTCTTAAACTATTTCTTATTTTTGTTCTAGTATGTTTCTCAAAATTGTTAAATATATTTATAGGTGTACTATCAGTTTTTAATACCATATTCCATCTTGGTTTTAAATTTTCGAAATATAAATTAAATCCTCTATGCTCATATCCTATTCTTTTTAAAGAGTCAGAGATATTGACTCCTGTTTGTTTTTTTTCAATAGGATTACCATCCTTATCTCTTTCAAGATGGGTAATATGTGGATCTATTATTAAATATACAATTCCCTTTTTTTGAAGATATTCTTTTAAACGTGCTGTAAAGTCATCTACTAATCTATAATCATTAAAATCTATTAGATAACCTCTAGGAGAATATCCCATGGTCATTCCAAATTGATTTTTTGTTAAAATTAATGCTGCTGCACATAAACCATCGCCGTCATCATATCCAATGTACATAGGTCTATATCCATGTTTAGACATTAGGGTACCATATTGTGATGTTTGATAAAAACTTCTATATGGATGGTTAAATGCAAATTCATCAAATTCTCTTCTTCCTAATTCAATGATCATTAGAATCACTCCTATACTTTAATAGTATAGCATATTTTTTTTAAGTTATAAACCTATTTAATGTGTCAAATGTATAATTTTACTTTATTTTGTAGTATAATTGTACAAGGAGGGTATTAAAATGTTTAAAAATAATAAAATATTTATATTTGGGATGGCAAGAAGTGGATATGAAGCTGCTAAGTTGCTTGCAACAAGAAATAATGAAATAATACTTAATGATAAGAATCCAGACCAAGACAAAGAACATATAGAAGAATTAAAGAAGTTGGGTGTAAAACTTATATTTGGTGAATATGATTTTAGTATGCTAGATAATATAGATTATATTATTAAAAATCCTGGTATAAAAGATAGTCATGAACTTATAAGTTATGCTAAAGAAAAAGGAATACCTGTGATGAATGAAATTGAGATGGCATATAGGTTACTTCCTAGAGACATAACTTTAATTGGCGTAACTGGTAGTAATGGTAAAACTACAACTACATCATTAATATATGAAATATTAAAAAATGCCAAATTACCTGTGACACTTGCTGGTAATATTGGATATCCATTAAGTGCATATGTTAAAGATATAAAATCAAAAGATATATTGCTTATGGAGATATCTATACAGCAATTATGTAATTTTGATAAATTTAAAACAAATATATCAGTTTTAACCAATATATTTGATGCGCATTTAGATTTTGTAGGAAGTAAAGAAAATTATATAAATATTAAAAAGAGAATATTTAATCATCATACAAATGATGATTTGGCAGTATTAAATTATGATAATGATGAAGTATTAAATAACACTAATGACATTTTGTCACATAAGGAATATTTTAGTAAAAATAATAAAAATGTAAAGTGTTATATATTTGACAATTATATATATTATGATGGAAAAAAGCTAATATGTATTGATGATGTACTATTGAAGGGTAATCATAATTATGAGAATGTGATGGCTGCTATAATTGTAGCGAAGAGGTTAAATGTTAGTAATAAAATAATAGTTGATACATTAAAAAATTTTAAAAGTGTTGAACATAGGATTGAATTTGTTAGAACATTAAATGATGTGAAGATATATAATGATTCAAAAGCTACAAATGTGACAGCTACTCAAATTGCATTAAGTTCATTTAGGGAACCAACTATATTATTATTAGGTGGTTTAGATAGAGGACATAGTTTTGATGGATTGATTGAATATATGAAGAATGTAAAATTGGTTGTTTGCTATGGTGAAACAAAAAATAGAATAAAAGAATTTTGTGATAAGTTAAATATAGAATGTATTGTTAAGGATACATTGGTGGATGCTACTGAAGAGGCGTTAAATAATTCAGTAAGTGGAGATGTGATACTTCTTTCTCCTGCATGTGCATCATGGGATCAATTTAAGGATTTTGAAGAAAGAGGTAGAGTGTTTAAAGAATATATTAACAATAAATAATTGCTAAAAGTATAATTTTATGATAAAGTATAGACTGAGGGTGATTTAAATGGAAACATTAGTAATGATTATATCAATTTTACTTATAATAATTGTTTTATTGCAAAGTGGTAAAGCAGAAGGTGGTTCTCTAGGTTCAGGAGTAAATAATTCTGATTTGTTTGCTAATAGAAAAGAAAGAGGTAGTGAACTATTTATTACAAGGTTAACTGCTGTTTTAGGTACTGCTTTCTTTATTATATGTATTATAATGGCACTTTAAAAATTATTTAAAAAAGACTTTATATAAGTCTTTTTTTATTTTATAATGTTTGTATGGAGGATGTCATGAGAGAAGAAGTTTTAGACATTTTGAAGAAAAGTGAAATACCATTAACGGAGCTAGAAATAGATAATAGATTAAATAATAGAGTTAGTTTGGATAAGTTATGTGAAGAACTTAGAACATTAGAAAAATGTGGGGACGTATATGTTACTAAAAAAGGTAAATATACTTTATATGAAAATACACATTTAAAAGTAGGTAAATTATCAATAAATAAAGCTGGTTTTGGGTTTGTAATAATGGAGAATGAACCAGATATACATATTAAAAAAGAAAATTTAAATGGTGCTATTCATAATGATTTGGTAGCAGCTGAATATATATCTGAAGAAGAAGGAAGAATAGTAAGGATTCTTGATAGATCTTTTGATACTATTATTGGTGAGTATACTGAAAATAATAATGTTGGTGAAATTATATTAGATGATGATAGGGTTAAATTGACTATTTTAATAGATTCTGATCATAGAAATAGTGCTATGCCTGGTCATAAAGTAATAGTAAAACCATATGCTGAAATAGCTAGAAATAAATATTATGGAGAAGTTATAAAAATACTTGGTCACAAAGATGATGTGGGTATAGATATATTGTCTAAAGTATATGAACATGATATAGAGCCTAATTTTTTAGAAGAAACTATGGAAGAAATAAAGAATATTCCTGATCATGTAGAAGATAGTGAAATGGAAGGTAGAAGAGATTTAAGAAACAGTA
This sequence comes from Bacilli bacterium, assembly GCA_017428495.1. GTDB lineage: Bacteria > Bacillota_I > Bacilli_A > RF39 > UBA660 > CAG-1193. Next base: position 135,206 of record JAFRQS010000031.1, read on the forward strand.
AAATAATAACTATGGATGGTGATGATGCTAAAGATTTCGATGATGCTATAGGTATTGAGAAATTAGATAATGGCAATTATCTTTTAGGAGTTCATATTGCGGATGTTACATATTATGTAAAAGAAGGAACGTCGCTTGGTAAAGATGCGGAGGAAAGAGCAACAAGTGTATATTTAGTAGATAGGGTAATACCAATGCTTCCTCACCAGTTATCTAATGGTATATGTTCATTAAATCCAGGAGTTGATAGGCTTACTATGTCTTGTGATATGGAAATAGATTCTAATGGTAAAGTAGTTAATTATGATGTTTATGAGGCAGTAATTAATTCTAAATTAAGAATGACATACAATAAAGCCAATGACTATTTGGAAAGAGGAATAATTAATGAGGGTTATGAAAATTTTACAAAAGAATTAGATATGATGGCGGAATTATCAAAAATTCTTAGAAAAAGAAGAGATGATAGAGGTCAACTAAATTTTGATGTGCCTGAAGTTAAGATAAAAGTAGATGATGAATGTAAACCAATAGAAATTGGTGAAAGAGAAAGAGGAGTAGGAGAAAAACTAATAGAAGATTTTATGATAGTTGCTAATGAAACTGTTGCAGAATATATAACTAATATTGGTTATCCGATGATGTATAGAATACATGAAATACCAAAGGATAAGAAAATAAGAGAATATTTTATGTTACTTAAATCATTAGGTCATAATGTTAAAATTAAGGGAAAAATAACTGAAATAAAGCCAAAACAAATGCAGGAAGTGTTAGATAGCTTAAGAGATTCAAAGGATTATGAAATGTTATCAGAGTTAGGACTAAGATCAATGCAAAAAGCAATTTATAGTATAGAGAATCTTGGACATTTTGGTTTGGCAAGTAAGTGTTATTGCCACTTTACAAGCCCTATTAGGAGATATCCTGATGATACAGTTCATAGAGTATTAAAAATGATATTGCATGGTGTTGAATTGTCAGGTAGGGATTTAATAGATTTGGAAAAGAAATTAGAAAGAGAAGCGGCACATTCATCTTTAAAAGAGAGAAATGCGGTAGAATGTGAGAGAGATGTAGAAGATATGAAGATGGCAGAATATATGTTAAATCACATTGGAGAAGTTTTTGAAGCCAAAGTATCAAGTGTTGTACCATCTGGTATGTATGTTATGCTTTCTAATAGAATAGAAGGAAGAGTGCATGTTGGTTCTATGAAGGGGGACTATTATATAGTAGATGAAGTTGGACAAAGCATAATAGGTAAAAAGAGTGGTAAAAAATATAGATTAGGTGATTCTGTAACTGTAAAGTGTGTAGAAGCATCTAAAGTAGAAGGAACAATAGATTTTGAATTGGTAAAGGAGATAAATGATGAAGAAGAGAAAAGTCAATAAAACGCCTTTGTTTATAATAATAATATTAATATGTTTGATATTTGGAGCATTATACTTTTTTCGTGGCCATTTTACAAAAAAGGAAGAAGAAGAAACTAAGCCAGAAGTTCTTGAAAAGAAAGAGGTAGAAAAAACATACAATTTGTCATTTACTCTTGCAGGTAATATACTTATTAATAGTGGTATGTGGAATGATGCAAGAACTGCTGAAGGATATGATTTTAGTAGTACTTTTAAAGAGTTTGAAAATACTGCAAAAAAATCAAATATTAATTTTTATTTTCAACAAAGTATTGTCGGTGGTTCGGATTTAGGAGCAAGCTTAAATTATAACTATAATAGTCCTAAGGAATTATTAACTGAATTGTCAAAATTTGGATTTAATTTAGTATCATTAAGTAGTTATCATTCATATGATAAGGGAATAGATGGTATAAATAACACAATTCTTTATTTAAATGAGAATAAAATGTCATATTCTGGAATAAATGAAGAAGAAGATAAGAGGTATGATAAAAGTGTAATACTTAAAAATGGTGTTAAAGTTGGGTTAATTTCATATACTATGGGTACAGATGAGATTGTAAAAGAAGAGTATGCTGTTAATAAGTATTCTGATGAACAAGCTAAAAAGGATATTGAGGAATTAAAGAAAAATGCTGATATAGTAATTGTTTCTATTGATTGGAATAATATTGGCAGTACTATGGTTACAGAAGAACAAAAAAGAGTAGCTAAATATTTATCTGACTTAGGTGTAAATATAATAGTTGGTAATACCGGATACTCTATACAACCTATAGAAAAAATTAATGATACATTGGTATTTTACTCATTGGGTAATTTATTATCAGGTCATAATGCCATTGATTCAAGAATAAGTTCTGTCGTTGATTTTAATTTAAAAGTTACTAAATTAGGTAAAAAAGTAACTACAAATGTTGATAAAGTAAATGTTTTACTTACTTATGCGTATAATAATTATGGTCTTCAATATAAAGTTATACCTTTTACTAAAATAATAAATGAGTTAGGAACTTATAAAACATATTATGAAAAATATAATAAACTATTAACTGAAAATAATGATATGGTTAAATTATATGAAATAGGTGAGTAGTGTGGAAATTGAAAATAGGAAGGCAAGATATGATTATTTTATAGAAGATACATATGAATGTGGTATTGTTCTTAAAGGGTCTGAGATAAAGTCTATTAGAGATGGTAAAGCTAATTTAAAAGATAGTTATGGAATAGTAAAGAATAATGAATTATATATTTTAAATTTTCATATATCCAAGTATGAAAATGGTGGGGTATTTAATCATGATGAAACTAGAACTAGAAAATTGCTTGCGCATAAAAAAGAAATATATAAAATGAGAGATAAGATTAATATTGAAGGCTATACCCTTATACCTATAAAATTGTATATTAAAGATGGTAAGGCAAAAATATTATTAGGAGTTGCAAAGGGTAAAAAGAATTATGATAAAAAAGAAGCAATAAAAGAGAGGGATATTGAAAAATATAATAAAAAAACTATGAAATATTAGTTTTTTTTGTTATAATATGCCCATATGGGGCCGTTATTGGTTTCGACGGAATCATTAGAATATAAATGGCAAACCGCAGGTATGCGTTAAATCCACAATAAAAATAACTGGAAACAGAAATCAATTAGCTTTCGCTTAATTTTTTAGAAGGCAGTCTGTTTATTTGTTTTCTTGTGACAAATATATGGGCTTAATAAAGCAAGATATATCATTCGATGATTAGTAAGAGTGATGAATAAGTACTAATCTAGTTAATAATTTATTTGTTTGTTTTTATGTTATTAATAAATTTTCAAAATAAACTATGTTTGTAGATGTTTATATATCTGTGCTTTCGGACAGGAGTTCAAATCTCCTCGGCTCCACCATTGACGAATTTGTTCGAACTATTCGAACTTTTAGATAGATATCAATCAGAAATGATTGATTTTTTGTTGTGTGAAAGAAAAGAATGATTTAATGGTCAATAATATTAAAGAATATTTAGATTTTAAGCAAAGAAAAAGATGATTTTGATATTAAACAATATCTAATCATCAATTGGTGAATACAATAATTAAACTTTACAAACTAATTTTCTACTTCTTTTTTCTTTAAATACAAATAATATAAAATTATATACAAAATAAATCCTAAAACAAATCCAGTGTTATGAGCAAATAAAGTCCAGTAATTATCCCCATTCATAAAGTAAGTAAAAAATATACCATATATAGTTAAAATAATTTTATGACTTTTTTTAATATCTTTCATACTTCCTTTATGTATTAAAACATATCCTAAACACATCCCTATTATGCCAAAAACACCAATTGAAGATCCAACTTGAGCAAATGTGTCTTTATTGTATGCTCCGTCGATTAATGGGTAAATAAAATTAGTGATAATACTGCCTAATATACCAATAATTAAAAATGAACATATAAGTATTATTTTATTTGTCTTTTTTTCTAATAAATTTCCTGAAAAATACAAACCAACCATATTTGCTATAAGATGCAATATAAACCAATGCATAAATAAACTTGTAATATTTCTATAGAAGGCAAATCCATTGTCGCATACTTCTATTCCGCAAAGTCCAAAATTTTCAGCATATGTAAATACATCCGAAAAAATAATAACAAAAAAGTATAGTAACGTCATGAATAGAATTAGCATATTAGTAGCAGTTAACCATTTCTTCATTTTTTTCCTCCTTATATTAAAGATTATATCATATATCAAAATGTTTGTGTTTAAGATTAGTGCAATATCTATAAAAAATGAAGAACCTATAAAATTGATAAAAAAGACAAGTGTTTTCACTTGTCATATAAGAATCTATTTTAAATAGAATAACATAAAATAATTACGTTTTTTTAAAATTGTAATAAATTATTATTATTTTTTTTCAATGCAATTTAACAATGAATCAATTACAAATAAAATCATTATAAGGTTCATTGGATCAAAATTTTTATTAATTAGTTGATAAATCATTAGTCCAAAATATCCAAGAGTTATTACTAATGTAAAAATTAACCATCCAATTTTGTTTTTTTTAATTTTCATATTTGTCCTCCTGCTATATCACAAAATATTTTAAAGGTTTTATATTATTTTTTTTTGTCTAGTTTGATTGATACTGCAGCTAATTTATATGTTAGTGAAACAATTATAATTATTGGAAATAAAATCATTGTCATACTTAATGCACTAGTTTTACCACTTTTAATTGTATTCAACATTGTTTGTATAGGTTCATTAAATGAACTTAAGCAAAAATAAATAACAATAGTAAAACAAACAGCGTAAATTACAGTTTCTATCAATTCTTGACCAACCGTCTTTTTAGTAGTAATTTCTTTTTTTAAAAATTTCATTATATATTCCTCCTCTAATATAATTATATCAAAATTTTATTATGAAATCTATATATAATAATTAGAGTAGATTAAAATTGATGTAAGTATATTAAAAAACAAAGCAATGCTTTGTTTATTTCTTTAATCTAAAAATTATATTAAAGATAACAAAAATTAAAAATAAAATACAATAACCAATGGTTACAATTTTAAAAATTAAGAAATAAGTATCTATTTTTAATATAGTAAGAATTAAAGAAGTTAGCAATATAATAGGAAAATACATAAGTATAAAAGTTACTATATATGCAATTACACTAGGTTCTTTTTCTAAATTACTTTGTTCATCATCTTCCAGTATCCAACTTAAGAGGAAAAAATCTGAAAAACGCATATTAACTACCTCTTTTACTTTCTGTAACACTTCTATTTATTGTTCCGTCTTGCATTTTGAAGTCCCAATTTCTATTCAAAAGTTTTGTTTTATCCCATGCACCTACTGACCAGTATTTATTTTTACCAGCAAATACAACTTGATATGTTTTTTTTGAAAAAATCTCTACTTCACCATTTTCTTGGATGTATTTGTTTAATGCCCTTATAATTTCTAATTCTTTTGTTTTATCTTCTGCTATTGCATACTCATGTGGAGCAAAATTTGTATAAGTTTTTGCATATCTATAAGTTAGAGTATTTGCTAAATTTGAAAATTCCTCAATATTTTTAATCTCTGTCATATGTTTCCTTTTCATTTTTTAGTACTGGTATCATAATTTTATCAAGCTTAGACCATATGTCCTTTTTTTCTTCTTCATTATTGTACATGAAATCACTTGAAATCTCAATATTACCAAATCTTACATTTAAATGATAACCATTTTTCCATGCGTTTTGAGCAGGTTTTAAATGTAGCTTATTTAAATATTCTATAATTTTATTGTATTGAATGTCTTTGTCAACAAAATAATTACTAAAATATAATTCGCATACTAATCGATTATCTTTTATTTCTATTGCATAACAGCAAGTTCTACCATTTTTCCAAAAACTATTTTCTGTATCGGATAATAATGGAAATACTTTTTCAAGTGTAATAGTGCTAAATCTTAAAGTTTTTGGAGAACTATCTTTTTCATCATAAATGATAATTCCTTGATCTTTTAAATTACACAAGTATTCATTTATAATACTATAAAAATAATAATAATCATCTTCTTTATTCTCAATGATTAAATCAATAGCTTGTTTGTGTTTTCTATAAATATTATTGCATAATTCCTTCAATTCATCATCTTTCATAATTTTTCTCCTTATAATTGATTTGTAATCCTCTATTAATAATTTAATTCTATTGTTTACATTTTCTAAATTGAGCTCATCAAGTATAGTAAATATATCATTATAACTTATACTTGCCCAATTATCACTATCACTAGCGACATCTCCGTATGGTGTTAAATACAAATATAATTTTTTAAAATCCTCATACTCATTATCAATAATTTCTTTATATCTATTTAATTGATTATCATGTTCTCCAGTCCATATCTTATTTTCAATACAAATTACTATCTTATTCTTTCTTGATTTAAGTAATAAATCAATGTTTTTATATTCTCGCATAACACTGAAATCCTCATAATCAATATTAAGCAAATCAAACACTTCTAAAGATTTAATATTACTATTTTGTGCAATTTTTCTAAATAATAATTCAAGAGGCTTGGTACCTAAATTATGACTTTCACTTGGATTAAAAATATATGCCAAAACAATGCTGTGTTTTAGTTCAGCATTAGTTATTTTTAATATATCAAATAAATTAGTATTATTAGTATAGGCTTTAAGTTTATTTAATGAATCAATATCTAATAATAAATTTTCTAAACATTTCCTATTATCCATATATTATACTCCTGGTTTTTATTATATATTAAAAAGGCACAATATTATATGCCCCGATACTACTATATCGGTGACAATAATCATCTACCGACAACATACTATATCAATTAAAATATACTATATCATTACTTCAATTGATATTTAAATTGTAACATTCATATTGATAAAATACAATACGTTTTGCAATACTATTATTATGATAAAGTTGATACAGAGTTTTTATTATCAATTAATTAAATGTGATATAATTAATAATAGAGGTGGTAGTGTGGAATTGTTAGATATTTATGATAGCAATGGAAATGTCACAGGTAAAACAATTTTGAGGGGTGACAAGAATGTAAAATTAGATAAAGATGAGCATATTGCGGTTGCTGTTATTTTTATAGAAAATGATAATGGGGAATTTTTAATTCAAAAGACTTCTAAAGAAAAAGGTGGAGAATTTTCATCTACAGGAGGTCATGTTGATAGCGGAGAGACACCACTGACTTCAATTAAAAGAGAAGTAAAAGAGGAATTAGGTGTTAGTATCGATGCTGATAAAATTGAAAATTTTGGTTTTTTGTTATTTGATATGCCAATAAGATTTTTGTTTTATTTAAAGAAAAATATTAATTTGGATGACTTTATAATTCAAAAAGAAGAAGTTGATTATGTGAAATATATGAATATAAATGAGATAGATGAATTAATAAAGGCAAATAAAATGTTAAAATCACATGGTATTATGTTTAATAAATTGTTAGAAAAAATACATAAAAGATAGGGTGATTAAATGCCAAACTGGAAGACTCATATAGAAATTGCAAAAAGAATAAGCGAAAAGTTAAATATTACAAATAATGAATTAAATGAATTTATGATTGGAAGCATATTACCAGACATTAATAATGGTTATGTGGTAAAAAAAATATCTAATATATATTCACACAAAAAAACACATTATGAAGAAAATGGGGGAATAACATATGTAAATTTTTATAATCAATATAAAAATCTTATAAAAGAACCATTAATTTTGGGTTATTATGTTCACCTGTATACTGATTATATATGGAATAATGATTTTTATTCAAGAATTGAAAAAAATGTTAATTACTGTAATTATACATCAAATGAATTAAGAGAAATTAAACATAATGATTTTAAATTGTATAACAATAAATATGTAAAAAATACTATTGATATAATAAATATTAGTGAAGTGTTGAGCAAAATAAAATTGATTAATAATGTATCTATAAATAAAAAAGATTTAATAAACGTAATAGAGTATCTAAATACATACAATATTTTTTTATCTACATATAAGTTTTATAAAGATAAAGAAATGGACCATTTATTAGAGGATGTAGTAAAAAGTATTTGTGAAAAAAATATTGATGTTTAGTGTAATACTAATTAAGAATGATACTATTTAGTATTGAAAAAAAATACACATTATGTTATCCTTATACTAGGAGGCGTGTGATATGAACCAAGTTTTAGAATTTTTAGCTGAGAATTATATTTATGTAGCTGGAGGTTCTGCTGTAGTTATAGTAATTTTACTAATAATAATAGCATTAGGAAATAAAAAGGAGAAAAGAAGTAATAAAAGTGTTGATTATAGTGCAAGAGATGCTGCTGCATTACAACCACAAAACATCGAGGAGGTTGGCAATGCTCCAATGCAAGGACCTATGCCAAGTCAAGTACAACCAGTTGTAGAACCACCAGTAGGAGTTCCAGTGGTTCCATCTATCGAACCAGTTGCAGAACCACAAGTAGAGGTTCCAGTAGTTCCATCTATTGAACCAGTTGCGGAACCACCAGTAGAGGTTCCAGTAGTTCCAACTATAGAACCAGTTGCAGAACCACAAGTAGAGGTTCCAGTAGTTCCAACTATAGAACCAGTTGCAGAACCACCAGTAGAGGTTCCGGTAGTTCCAACTATAGAACCAGTTGCAGAACCACAAGTAGAGGTTCCGGTAGTTCCAACTGTTGAACCAGTTGCAGAACCACAAGTAGAGGTTCCAGTAGTTCCATCTATTGAACCAGTTGTAGAACCACAAGTAGAAGTTGCGGAGGAAAAACCACTTATAATTCCTAGTGTCGAAACACCAAGTGAACCTAAGAATGTTGAATCAAGTTCTACTAATGAAGAGAAAAAAGAATCTTTAGAATTTTTTGATGTTGAACAATAGAAATTCTCGAAAGAGAATTTTTTTTATACTATATTATCTATTAAAAATTGAAGAGTTATGATATAATTATTTATACGGTGGGTTCTTTGTTGATTATTTTAAAAAAATGTAAATAATAGTATAATGAATATAGTATATGGAGGAATTATGAATACAAATTTATTTTTGACTATTTTAAAGAATGTAATTGATATATGTTTAGTATGGTTTGGATTATATTATATATTAAAGAATATCAGGAATAATGTTAAAATGACATTATTATTTAAAGGATTGGTAATTTTATTATTGGTAAAGATACTTGCAGATGCTTTAGACTTATATACTGTTGGTCTTTTGCTTGAATATATAATTCAATGGGGACCATTAGCGTTAATAATTATATTTCAACCTGAGATTAGAAATGCTCTTGAGCAATTAGGAAGAACACAGTTATTAGGTAGACATAAGACATTGACAATGTCTGAAAGAGAAAAAATGGTTAGTGAAATTGTTAATGCTGTTGAATATCTTAAGAAAAATAGGATAGGTGCATTAATTATTTTAGAACGTGATTATAGCTTGAGACAATATATTGAAAGAGCTAAAAAAATATATGCTGAGATAACTAGTGATTTGCTTATATCTATTTTCTTCCCTAATAACCCATTGCATGATGGTGGTGTTATAATTCAAGGTGATAAAATAACATGTGCTGGTGCAGTTTTCCCTACAAGCGTTGATATGAAGATTGGTAAAAGACTTGGTACTAGACATAGGGCAGCTTTGGGTATAAGTGAAGAATCAGATTGTATATCATTGATAGTGTCAGAAGAGACTGGTAGAGTTTCAATAGCTATGAATGGTGATTTAAGCTATAATCTTACTTTAGATGATGTTAGAATAATTTTATTAGAAGAATTACAGCCTAAGACAGAATTTGAAGATGAAATTGAAACTGATTCTGAAAGTGCAGGTGAAAGTAATGAATAAATTGAGATTAGTATTTAAAAGAATTGGTAGATTCTTTGATAAAAGACTTATAACACCAATTTCAAAATTAGTTTTATGGTTTAGTGAAAAAAGTAAAAATTTAGGTAAAAGTTTTGAAAAAATGTTTTCTAGGAAGAGTAGTTTGATAGTTGTTTCTTTGTTAATAGCTGTAGGTATATTTTATTATGTAGATGCTAAATCAACTATTATAAGCCAAACTTCTGCCGAAGTATTATATAACCAAAAAGTTAATGCTATATATAATGAAGAATTATATTCTATAGAAGGTATTCCTGAAACAGTAGATATTACTATGATCGGAAGAAGATCTGATTTATATCTTGCAAAACAATTACCTATTGATACAGTAGACGTTGACTTGAAGGATTTAAAACCAGGTACTCATGATGTTTCATTAAAATATAAAGGCGCAATAAATTCCGTTAATTATAAGATAGATCCTTCTATTGCAACTGTTATAATTTATCCTAAAATGTCAGAAGCTAGATTGGTAAATGCAGATATAGTAAATCAGGATAAGTTGAATTCTAAATTATCGATATCTAAGGTTGAATTAGATAGGAAAGAAGTAATAATTAAAGGACCGCAATATAAACTTGATCAAGTTGCAACTGTTAAAGCGTTGATAGATGTGAATAAGATAGATAATCCATCAGTTGGTACTATTGAATTATCAGATCCTGATAAGATTGAATTGGTTGCATATGATAAGAAGGGTATAATTATCGATGTAGAGATAGTACCTAATACAATTAAAGCAACTGTTGAAATAACTTCACCAAGTAAAGTTGTTCCAGTAAATATAATACCTGAAGGTAAAGTGGCATTTGGTAAGGCAATAAGTAATATAACAAGTAGTGTAGAAAGCGTAACAATTTATGCTAATGAAGATGTACTTTCTAATATTAAGAGTATTGATGTACCAGCTAATGTTGATGGACTTGAATCGGCAAAGAGATATAATTTGAATATTAAGAAACCAAGTGGTGTAAGAGAAATGAGCGAAACAACTACAACTGTCAATATTACAGTTGAGAGTGAAGCAAGTAAAGAATTAGAAAATATTCAATTAGAGTATAAGAATTTGCCAGATAATTATTCTGTAAATGCAGCAAGTACTGATGATATGTCAGTTACAGTTGTTGTAAAAGGTGTTAAATCAGTATTAGAAAGCATAACTGAAGATTCTGTACATGTATATGTTGATTTAAAAGATTATAAAGCAGGAACACATGATGTTGATGTAATTGTTGAAGGAAATGATGTAAGAGCAACATATGAGGCAAAAGTTAAGACTGTTTCATTAATATTAAGTCAAAAGAGGTAATAATACCTCTTTTTTACATATATAAAAGGTAATAAATGTTGACTTTTAAACATATTTTTAGTAGAATCTATATTGGTACATTTTTCACATCCCAAAAAAGTATAGTGTTCCGGACTATGACTTTAAAAAGAAGGGAGATAATATTATGACAACTTTTATGCAAAAGAAAGCAGAAGTTGCACGTAAATGGTATGTAATAGATGCTACAGACGTATCTTTAGGTCGTTTAGCTTCTAAAGCAGCACACATATTACGTGGTAAACACAAAGTTACTTATACACCACATGTTGATTGTGGAGATTATGTAATAGTAATCAACGCTTCTAAAGTTAAATTAACTGGTAATAAACTTACTGATAAGATGTACTATAATCATAGTGGTTATACTGGTGGTTTAAGAGTTAGAAGTGCTAAAACTATGAGAGAAAGTTATCCAGAAGAAATGATTGAAAGAGCTGTAAAAGGTATGTTACCTAAAGGAAGACTAGGAAGACAAATGTACAAAAAATTATTTGTATATGCTAATGATGAACATAATCATCAAGCACAAAAACCAGTTGAATTGAAAATGAATTAGGAGGATTTATGGCAGAAAAGAAAGTATACACTGGAACAGGTCATAGAAAAAGCTCTATTGCTAGAGTTAGAATGACTTCAGGTAAAGGAAAAATAACTGTAAATGGTAAGGATGTAAATGAATATTTTCCATTCCCAACATTAGTTATGGATTTGTGTCAACCACTTGATGTAACTAATACTAGAGATAAATTTGATATTGAAGCTAAAGTTAGCGGTGGTGGATTCTCTGGACAAACTGGTGCAATTCGTTTAGGTATAACAAGAGCTCTATTAGAATATGATGGTAATACAGATCCTACATCTGAAACTTCATTTAGAAGAATATTAAAGGCTGCAGGATTTATTACAAGAGATTCTAGAAAGAAAGAAACCTGGATTAAAGAAAGCTCGTAGAGCACCACAATTTAGTAAGAGATAGTATTTGTGTTATAAAAACCCGATTATTCGGGTTTTTTGATGATTAAATTTTAAAAATGGCGATAGTTATAAGGTAATAAAACATAGTAATACATTATAGTTATGATATACTAAAATTGTAATTCTACTTTTAAGGGGTGTTATTTTTTAATAAGTAATTCTAAAATCATTTGTGAAAGGAGAAAAAATTGTGAATCAGGAAAAAATTGGAAATTTTATTGCAAGGTGTAGAAAAAGCAAAAAAATGACCCAAGTTGAATTGGCTGAAAAATTAGGAGTATCAGATAAATCGATTAGTAAATGGGAAAACGCTAAGTGTATGCCAGATTTATCACTTTTTCCACAATTGTGTGATATACTTGAAATTACTATTAATGATTTAATGGCCGGAGAAAAAGTAGATGATAAAGAATATATTAATACTTTAGAGAGTAATTTTATTACTTTGGTTTCAAATATAGAAACAAGAAGTAGAAGAAAAAGAATGTTACTAAACTTAATTATAGTTATTGTATTTTTAATAGGAATTATTGGTTATTATATTTACTTTAATTATGAACTAGATGTTAAATTTGATAAAAGTGTGATAACATGTGAAATAAATAACAAAGAATTAATTTATCATATAAACGGACAAAGTGTATTTAATACATATCATATTACTAAAAAAGTAGGTGCAAAAACATTATATATTTTTCATAGCACAATTAATATTTATAACAAAAAAAGGAGTAACTGGGAATATTCACAATCAATGACTAGATTATTAGAAGGAAATAATGTTCTATTTAGTTATTATGAAAGCATTGATATAAATTCTGAGAATGTTGAGGTTTATTATATAGATAAGCCAATTAAAAAAATTGAAAAAATATCTGAAAAAGAATTAATCAGTAAATTAGAAAGCGCATATCTAATGTGTAAATCCAATTGAGAACTTGAAAAAAACATGTATTTATGATATAATGTATGTATGTGAAGGAAACTTCATACAATAAAAAAGGAACACTTAATACGCTATGTTGAGTGTTGCCATAAAATGGTTCCACCTAAATCATTGCTGAGTTAGGTGGATAACTTTTATATTAATACTATAAATAGTAAAAATAATAAAAGGAAGATAATTATGATTAGGGAAGATATTAATATATCTTTCTTTTTCATTTTCTCGCCTCCCTTCTTTTTGAAGTTTGGCTCCACCCAACTTATTAAATGTTCCAATATAATTATACCAAACAAATGTACGCTATTCAATATGATTTATATGGAAAGTGAAAAATTTTGTTAAGAGCTATTAAGGTATTGTTAAGACTCTCTCAGTAGCCTACGCGTAGGCTACAAAAGCCTCATGAAGCCCCCAAAAAAAGGGACGCTAATTTAGTAAGAGATAGTAATTATGTGTCTAAAGTCCGATTATTAGGACTTTTTAAATTTTTAAAATTATATATAAAATAATTAGTGCATATGCTATAATTACAATAGAAAAGAGAGATGTTAATAATGAATCAAAAAATTAAAATATTTATAATATTATTATTTAGTTTTATTGTTTTTCCGACAGTTGCGCTTGCTGATGAAGGACCAAAGCCATCTATTGATATCAATATTAAAAATTTAGAAACTACAAATTATCTAATAGATTTATTTATCTATGATGAAGATGGAAAAGGTTATGAATCTGAAAAACAATATGGCGGTATAGGATTGACAGAAGAACAAATTAGTCAATTATATAAATTGAATTTTGATGGATGGTTTTCAAAATCTACTAGGAGCCATTTATTATTTTCTGATTGTGCTGGTAATGCTAATCATAGGCATCATTTTAGTTATTTTGGGACGCCTAGCAGATATAAAATTGTCATTATAAATAATGATACAGATGAAATAAAAATTTCAAATGAAATAATTAGAGATACTTTAAATAGCAAAGTAACAATAGATTATAATACTATGAATGTCAAAAGTAATAATTATTATTTAAAAACTATTATTATTGCAATAATGTGTTTGGTCATTACAGTATGTACTGAATTATTAATTGCATATGTTTTTAAAGTTAAAAATTATAAAATTATTTCTATTACGAATATTCTTACTAATTTAGGATTACAAGTTTCATTAATCCAATTATTTAAAAATTATTTAGTAACGTTTACAATTGGTGAAATATTGGTGATTTTAATAGAAACGTCAATATATCTTATAAAATTTAAAAATGTCAGTAAATTAAAAACAATCACGTATGGTTTTGTAGCAAATATAGCTACAATATTAATTTCATTTTTATTGCATAAGATATAACATATTATATATGTACTAAAATATATAATATTGAATAGCAAATTGTTGATTTGCTATTTTTTTGATATAATATTTATTACTTCGGAGGGCTTATGGAAAAATGGAAACATAATTATATAGATAATTTAGATTTATCTAAAATAGAATGGTTAAAGTTATCTAGTGGTGAATTAGAGGCGTTTTATAATAGTAATTATATAGATAGAGATTTATGGCAATATGTTTCAAATAAAGACAACACTGCTTTTCATACTCCTATAGGACTTAGATATTTAACTTTTGATACATGCGATAAATATAATTATCTAATTGGCATAGTTGAAAATAACATAGGAAAAAATACCATTGTTGCAGCCATGGTATATATAGATGAGTATCATATGTTTGTAAACCAAAGAGAGCCATTTACATATATATCTACAATGGAGGTAAATTCTTATTTTTGGAACATGGGAATATTTAAAGAACTATGTAAAGCAACTCTACAAATTATTAAAAATCAACATGTATTAGTTACGCGAGAATCAGAGATGGGTGAAAAATGTCATGTGCTTGCGAATTTTAGAAAAATACTATTAGAAAGTGGTTTTGATAAAGAAATAATTGTTGATGATTCATCATCAAGCACAATTAATAGGCTTAGTCAACTTGCACGTGAGAAAGAAAAAGTAAAGATAAAAGTTTAATTTTTCTTTTTTTATATTATATGCTGCTGATTATATTGTGGTAATTGGTAAGGTAGTTTGAGAAAATAATGTTGATATGAGCATTTAATTGCTTTTTTTTCATATATTTAATAGGTGAAACTATGGAAATGTTTGGAGTACTAATACTTCTAATATCTGGCATATATTTTAGTATTAAACTAAGATTTAAACATTTAAATATGATTAGAGCATTAAAAATAATTGGTAGAAAAGAAGATGGTATATCTTCTTTTCAATCATTATGTATTTCTTTAGCATCTAGAATAGGGGTAGGTTCTTTATCTGGAGTAATATTATCAATATATGTTGGTGGTATCGGTAGTATATTTTGGATGTGGATAATAACATTAATATGCTCTTCTAATACTATGATTGAATCTATGTTATCTGTTAAATATAGAAATGGTAGTAATGAAGGTGGACCATTCTATTATATGAATATATTTAGTAATAAAATGGCTTTTTTATATGCATTGGTATTTATAGTCGCATATATAGGTGGATTTTTAACAATACAATCAAATACTATTGCTAAGGTAGTAAGTATTAATCCAATAATAACTGGGTTATTAATAGTTTTATTTACGTCATTGATAATATTTAAAGGATTAAAAGGTATAGCAAATACTGTTTCAAAGATAATACCTTTTGTAGCAATAATATATATTATTAGTTGTTTATTAATAATATTTAAAAATATAGATATGATTAGTAATATTATAATATCGATTGTAAAAAATGCATTTAATATTAAAAGTTTTATAGTAGGAAGTACAAAAGCAATATTTTCTACTGAAGCTGGTATTGGAACAGGTGCTATAGCAAGCGCAACAAGTTCAAATAATAATCCTAGTGAGCAAGGATTAGTGCAAGTATTTGGTATATTTTTTGATACTTTTGTAGTAAGTACATTAACAGCATTTGTAGTAATTTTATCGCCTATTATAGATTTAAATATAAATAGTTTGAATGGGATAGAACTTACTAGATATGCCTTTATATATCATTTGAGTAGTGTCGGTAGTTTGATTTTAATAACATCAATAATATTATTTGCTTATTCAACCATTATTAGTGGTTATTATTATTTAGAAGTTGCAATAAAATTTATTACTAAAAAAGAAAATATGTTTAATTTAAAATTAATAACTATAACATTATTATTTATATCTACTATTATATCACCTAGTTTTATATGGGAATATATCGATATATTTGTAAGTATATTAGCAATTATTAATACTATATCTTTAATAATATTGAGGAAAAAAGTATTTAATGATAAAATTTAATTGGTGGTATTATGATAGGTAATAGTTGGGATGATATATTAAAAGATGAATTCAAGAAAGATTATTTTAAAGATTTAGTAAAATTTTTGAATTTAGAAAATAAGGCTAAAACAATATTTCCTAAAAGTGAAGATTTGTTTAGAGCATTAAAATTAACTGATTATAAAGATGTCAATGTGGTAATATTGGGTCAAGATCCATATCATGGGGAAAAAGAAGCAAATGGATTATGTTTTTCTGTTAATCATGGGGTACAAACTCCACCATCTTTACAAAATATATTTAAAGAATTGAAAAATGATTTAAATATAACTAGAACTGATACTGATTTAAGTGATTGGGCCGAACAAGGAATATTACTATTAAATACAGTTCTTACTGTTGAAAAAGACAAAGCATTTTCACATAGAGGAAAGGGTTGGGAAGTGTTTACTGATAAAATAATAGAAAAATTGAATGAAAAAGAAGATCCGATTGTATTTGTATTATGGGGTAATGCTGCAAGAAGTAAAAAGGTATTGCTTACTAATAAAAAGCATATGATTGTTGAATCTGCGCATCCTTCACCTTTATCATACAATAAAGGTTTTAAAAATAGTAAACCATTTTCTAAAATTAATGCGTTGCTTAAAAGCGTAAATAAAAATGAAATAAAATGGTAAAGGTATTGAAAAGTTAAATTATCAATGATATAATAGCGTTGTTAATTTTTTATATGGCGTCATTGGTGAAGTGGTTAACACACCAGATTGTGGCTCTGGCATGCGTCGGTTCGATTCCGACATGGCGCCCCAGTTTAGAATAAAAAGATTCTTTTTAAAAGATTCTTTTTTTTTAATAAAATGTTATAATAGTATATATTAATAAAAGTAAGGAGAATCATATGAATTATAAGAAAATAGTGATTGCTGGCGGAGGTGTTTTGGGAAGTCAAATTGCTTTTCAATCAGCTTATTGTGGATATGATGTAACAATATGGTTAAGAAGTGAAGACAGTAAAACAAGAACACAACCTAAGCTAGATACATTAAAAAAAGATTATATTGAAACCATTGAGTCTTTAAATCCTCATGATGAAAATAATTGGGCAAGAGGAATATCTGATATTGATAGTTTTAATAAAGAAGAGTGTTTAAAAAAAGTTGATCTTGCCTATAACAATATTAAATTAGAAGTTGATATGAAAGAAGCAGTGAAAGATGCAGATTTGGTAATTGAATCTATGGCTGAGATTAAAGATGAAAAAATTAAATTTTATCAAACTTTAGCTCCATTGTTAGAAGAAAAAACGGTTATTGTGACCAACTCTTCTACTCTATTACCATCTATGTTTGCTAAATATACAGGAAGACCCGAAAAATATTTATCACTTCATTTTGCAAACACAATATGGATTAAAAATACAGCCGAAGTAATGACTCATGATGGAACCAACAAAAAATATTTTGATGAAATTATGGAATTTGCAACAAGTATTCGAATGCTACCTCTTCCAGTATTAAAAGAAAAATCAGGATATCTATTAAATTCTATGCTTGTACCATTTTTATTAAGTGGTATGGATTTATTAACAAATGGAATATCTGATGCTCAAAGTATTGATATTGCCTGGAAAAGAGGAACAGGTGCTCCAAAAGGACCATTTGAAATTATTGATACTGTAGGATTGACAACTGCAAAAAATATAGTTGAACAATATCAAAAAGTTCCTGGATTAATGAGTCCTTTATTAAAGAAAATGATGTTACCTTATAATTACAAAGGAATGTTAAATATGTTAAACCAATATATTGAAGAAGGAAAATTAGGGAAATCCTCTGGGGAAGGTTTTTATAAATACGACAAATCATAATCATTTGCAAATGTCA
>JAFRQS010000006.1 GCA_017428495.1 Bacilli bacterium
AAAAAATTATTTAATAATTTGTTTAATATATCATATTTATTAATAAATATCTTAATTTATTTATATATATATGGAAGAACAAATAGAAAAATTAGTAAATCATGCAGGAGGAGTTGGACGTTATCAAATAATTGTTTTAATTATTGGGTTTTTCATTTGGTCTTCCCTTTCTCTTCATAATACTTCCATTCCCATGCTTGAAATGATGCCTCAAGTAAATTATAATGGTGAAGTAAAAAAATTAGATTATGAAATTTGCGAGAAAGAATATAAGATCAATGAAACTTATGGTTTTTCATGGATATATGAAAAAAATATTCATTGCCAACAAGCCAAAGTAGGAATAATTGGTTCATTTGTAAATTTTGGTTTAACAGCTGGTTCTTTTCTCTTTTCAATAATATCAAAATATTTAACACATCGTGATATAATTAGAATTTTTGTTTTTGCTTATGCAGGTGTTTTATTTTTAATGACAGTAATAGGCAATTATTATTTCGGGTTATTTTGTTTATTTTGTCTAGGAATCTGCAATGGTATGGGGACAATGAGTACTATGACATTAGTAAGTGAAAGTGTTTCTTCTTCAAAAAGATCATTATTCCAGGGAATAATAAATGTAGGATATAGTTCTTGCCAAATTATATATACTCCATTATATGTATTTCTTGATAGTTGGCGATTTATATTTTGGCTACAGAATATCGTTGCTATCTCTTGTGGAGTCATGTTTTTTATAGTTGGAGAAAATTCTGCTCGTATGTATTTCTCAAAAAATAAAACAGAAGAAGCTATTGATACTTTAAGAAGAATTGCTGCTTTTAATGGAAAGCTTGAAGAATTTGAAGAGAAAACATCAGATAAAGAATTTGATTCTTTATTAAGAAATGACCAAGAAGGAGTTGAAAAAGATTTAACTATTGAAATGAAGCCAAAATATGGATATTCAGCCTTATTTAAATATAAATCAGTTTGTTATAAATTTCTTATTTTTACATTTATGTTTATGTCTACTTCATTTTTAACCAATGTAGTAGTTATTAATACTAAGAATATGGAGGGAAATACATATTTAATTATAGTATCACTATTTGCTATAGAAGTAGTTGCAGGTGTTTGCTGTGGTTTTCTTATTAATATACCATGCCTTGGAAGAAAAAAATCACTTATAATGTTTTATGTTGGTATTACAGTAGGATTTGTTTTAACCTTATTACTTTCAGACAGTGCAGTTGGAGGTTGGTTAGCTATGGTTATTATTAGATTTTGTATAACAGGAGTATATACTAGCTTTTATGTATTTTTCATGGAGAGCTATCCGACACCTTTAAGAGCATTAGGCTTCGGATTAAATTCAACATTTGGTAATTTAGCTGGAATTGTTAGTCCTGTAATTACAGAATTTTTTAATAAATATTTATTATATGTAATTTTCGCAATTTTATCAGGAGTTGATATATTTTTCACTTTCTTCTTAAAAGAAACAGTAGGAAAGCCTATGCTTGAAACTATAGAAGAATTAGAAGTGCCTGATGTTGAAAAAGAAAAATTAGTTCCAGGAAGAGAAAGCGATGTAAATAATCTAGATAAAGGTAGCAATAAAGATAATAAAGAAAATAAAAAAGAAGATAAAAAAGAACCACTTATAAAAGATAAAGAAGAGAAAAAAGATGATGAAAAAGAAGAAACTGGGGAAGAATAAATAAAACTTTAAATTTATAAAATATTTAAGATATAAAAAATAAGAGTAAATAAAAACTATTTAAATTTAATTATTAATTCTATAAAAGGGCAATAATATATGAGTTTTATTAATCTTATTTTTATAATATTTTGATTAGATATTTTTTTCACAATTAAAAAATAAAATTAA
>JAFRQS010000032.1 GCA_017428495.1 Bacilli bacterium
GCAATAGATAAAGGAATGCCAATAGAGCAAGTTCAACATTTATTAGGACATACCAAAATAGATACAACTCTTCATTATGCATTTGTTAATCAAAATAATGTTAAAATATCTCATAGAAAATACATTTGCTAGCATACAAGATAACATATAGAAAAACATACAAGATAGTTGTTAAGTGCAAATTCAAAGTGCAAAATTTGCACTTTAAACAATAAAAACTATACATTGTAATTAGGTAAGAATTAAGCAAGAATTAAGCAAGATGTATTGATAAAATTATATATATGTAGTATAATAATAACATAAGAATTAGAGGTGATTTTAATGAACGATTATAAACCCCCATTTACTATTACAAATAAAATGTTAGATTATGTGTCTAGTATAATGGAAAAGATTGGTAAATTAGATAATTATACTAATTTTAACAAAATGCCAGTATTAAGGAGAAATAATAGAATTAAATCTATTCACTCATCACTAGCTATTGAAGCAAATTCTTTATCATTAGGACAAGTAAAAGATGTTATAGCTGGTAGAACAGTTATAGGAACTCAAAAAGAAATTCAAGAAGTAAAAAATGCATATAATGCTTATGAAATGATTAATAAAGTTGATGTTTATTCTATAAAAGATTTAAAAAAAGTTCATGGCATTATGACATACTTAACAGTAGATGAATCTGGTGAATTTAGAAAAGGGAATGAAGGAGTTTTTGATGAAAAAGGTAATTGTATTCATGTTTGTCCACCACCTGAACAAGTTGATGGATTAATGAAACAGTTATTTGAATGGATAAAAAAGAATAATGATGAAATTCACCCATTAATTTTATCATCCATTTTTCATTATGAATTTGTATTTATTCATCCTTTTTCAGATGGAAATGGTAGAACAGTTAGATTGTGGCAAAATATTTTATTATCTAAATGGAAGGATATATTTGAATACTTACCAATAGAATCGCAAATACATAAATATCAGGATGATTACTATAAAGCTATCAATAATTGTAATCACAATGTAGAGTCCACTGAATTCATTGAATTTATGTTGAATATGATTGATAAAGTATTAGATGAAGCAATTAGAACTAGCTCAATTCCAGTAACTGAAACTGGAATAAATATTAACAAACTACTTAGTGTTATGGAATACAATGTTCCGATGACTGCAAATGAAATAATGGATAAATTGGGCATTAAATCAAAAGAAACGTTGAGATCAACGTACCTTGATCCAGCAATAAAGGAAGGAGTTGTTTCATTAACAATTCCAGACAAACCAACAAGTAAAAATCAAATGTATTATAAAGTATAATAACCGAACACAAATGTGTTCTGTTTTTAGTAATTTTCCGAACTCTTTTCACGTGAAAAATTTTTGAAATATGTGATATAATTTATGTAGAATGTTAAGAGGAGTGATAATCATGGATTTAAAAGAAGCAATGAAAAAGAGACATATGGTTCGTAAATATACAGATAAACCTTTGTCAGACGAATTAATTAGGAAAATAAATGAAAGAATAGAAATAAATAATAAAAAATATAATCTTAATATGAAACTTATGATTAACAATAACAAAGGTGTAAGTAGTATCATGAAGTTAATAATGGCTAAAGGTGTAAATAACTTTATAATTCTTGCGGGAGATGTAAGTGAAAATTTAGATGAAAGATTAGGATATTCTGGTGCTGATATAATGTTATATGCACAAACGCTGGGATTAAATACATGGTGGGTTGGTGGAACTTTTAACAGATCTGTAAGAAAGTACGTGGATAATAAAAATGTAACTGGAATAATTGCTATTGGATTTGGTCAAACGCAAGGAGTTCCACATAAGTCTAAAAGTGTAGAAGACGTTTCTAAATATAAGGGTTCTACAATTCCTGAATGGTTTGTTAATGGAACTGAAAGTGCATTGCTCGCTCCAACAGCTTTAAATAAACAAGATTTCATTTTAATAGGGAATGGCAACAAAGTTAAAATAGAGTGTAATAATGGTATATTTACAGGAAGCAATGTGGGATTAATAAAATATCATTTTGAATTAGGAGCTGGAAAAGAAAATTTTGAATGGGAATAGTTAAAGATGAGTTGATGTTTTAATTAATGTCAGAAACTTTTGATATTCCAATCTGTTCGCAATAGGTTGCTAATGCGAAAACATTAATAAATAGAATAATCGTAAGATTAAGATATTACGAACTGTTAAGAGGTAGAAATACTTCTTTTTCTTATGTACAAAATCGCAGCCTAAACTTATTTTAATAAAAGTGATAATTTGTTTGTAGAGGTGAAGAAAATGAAAAGAAAGGTAGCAATATATGCTAGAGTTTCAACAGAGCATGAAGCTTTATTTTATGTATGTTATAACAAAAAAACAGACCTAAGAGTAGATTTAAAGAAGCTTGCGGTATGAAAGAAGTTCAAGAATGGAAGTTGCAATATATGGCTGAATATATTTTTAGAAATCTTACTCAAAATCCTGATAATAGAAAACAATTATTTGAAAGATTAATGAAAGGAGTAGATATAGATGTACATCCGGAAATAAAAATACAAGAAAGGATTAATAAATTAAAACAATTAATAGAAAAAGAAACAGAAAAGTTTGATAGATTAATAGATACATATTTAGATAAAACAATAGATATAAACTTATATGATATGTTTCAAAAAAAGTTATCAAGTAGAATAGAGAAATATAAAATAGAAATAATAGAATTAGAAAAGAAATGTGAATCAATTGAACCATTAGAAGTTAGAATTGAGAATGCAAAAAAGAGTATTAGAAGATTACTTGATATCAACTATAATGGTGTTGATGATAAAATAATAGAAGAATTCGTAGAAAGGATAATTGTTCATAAAGATTACTTTGAATGGAAATTAAACTTTATGAATGATACAATAAAATTAGAAATAAGCGGAAAAAGCAAAAAAGAAGGATTTTTAATAGAACGCGAATAATAATAAGTCATTTTAGTCTCAATGGAGCGCGAAGGCGCTCCAAATCGGTTTCCTTTGGTTTATGGGTCATAAGCAAATTTGGCTAATAAGAAATAGAATTAAGACTAGTAAAAACTAGTCTTTTTTGTTATAATAACCATTGAATGGAGAGATAATAATGAATAAAGAATTAGCAGAAGAATTGATTGGAAAATGTGTTACTATTGCCTTAAGTGAATGCAAGGAAGGACAATATCCACTTGGTGCTATGGTAGTTGATGAAAATGGAGAAATAATTACTTCATTATGTAGTAATTTGAATGCAGGTTATGATGTTTCTGCTCATCCAGAAATGGTAGCAATAAGACGAGCTTGTGAAATAAAAAAAGATAGATATTTAAAAGGGTGCTATTTAGTTACTACATTAGAGCCTTGTCCAATGTGTACTTCAGTTGCTATTTGGGCCAAAATGAAAGGAATTATTTTTGGGGCTTCACAAAACGATGCTATAGAATATTCTAACACTCATCCTGAAAGTAAACTTTCATGGAGGCAAATAACAGTACCAGCGTCTTATATTATTGAACATGGAACACCCAGATTAGAATTATATGAAAATATACTAGAAGATGAATGTAAGAAATTATTAGATGAAGAATATGTAAAAACGAGGAAAAAGATAAAAAAGAATAATTAATAGTCATTTTAGTCTTGGCTATTCCTAATGAGACTGTGGCACAAGCCGCAATCAAAGCAAAGAACAATTAATAATTAAGCAATTAAGACTAGAGTAATCTAGTCTTTTTGTTTAGAAACTTAAAATATTAAGAAAGTGTAAAAATATTCTTTTATATGATATACTATATATGAGGTGAATTTATGATGAAAAAAATGTTATTAATATTATTCTCTTTAATATTATTAATTAATATTACGGGGTGTAATTCTAAGGAAGAAAAACAAAGTAACACTAAACAACAAGAGCAAAAACAAGAAGAAAAGGAAAATAATAATCAGCAAAGTAATTTAAATAATAATACATATATTAAAGATGATGAGATTATTGAAATTGAAGATGAAGACAATAAATTAATTGAAGATGAAAGAGTTACTGTGGAAAAAGTAATCAATTGTGAAGAATGTGTATATGCTTATTTTAGTGATGAAGGTGAAAATGCAAAAAAATTAGGTGATACATTATCAGATGATGAATATACTACTGATATAAATAATATTAAAACAATGGGTAATAAGCAAAGACACAATTTCTTTGGTTTAGTACTTTCCGGTAATACTATTTCAAAAGCTTATTCATGTATTTTAAAAGATAATAAAATATATTGTATTCAAGGATCTACAGATGGTGCTTATCATACAAATAATATTAGTATTTTAAATCAAATATTTGGTGTAGATAAATGTAAAACTTTATCAGATGGACACAATTATTGGTGTACAGATGGGTATTATAATGGTAATTCTAAAACCTCTGGTTATACTGACCTACATTATGAAACAAGTTGTACAATATATGGAGCAGATTCTAATACTGGTAAATTGATTTGCCATTAAAGACTAGACTATTGGTAAAAAATAGGAAATGAATAAGTCATTTTAGTTAAATAATTGGCTTATGGTTGTACAAGCAAATGTGATTAATAAGAAATAAAATGAAGACTAGTAAAATCTAGTCTTTTTTAATGAATGGTATTGTGACAAACTCTTGCAAAGTAAAAATATTTTTTTGTATAATTTAATATAGGAGGTATATTATGAGAGAAGAAGCTTTAATGCTTAGTGAAGATGAATTGATGTCACTAAATACAATAGATGAAGTCATTAATTACATTATTCAATGCGGTAATAATGGAAGGAATGTATATTATGTACATAATGGAGTATCTTTATATTCTTGCGATAATTATTCATTTGATGAGTATTATCTATTAGCAACAGGATTATCAAAAAGTGATAAACAAAATTTAGATGAAATTATTTATGGTAAAAATGGAAGCAGAAATGCATCTCATGAAGATTTGGTTGCATTAACTGATTTGGTTTTGCCTATTTATTCTTATTTAATAAAGATGAATGAACTTTTAGTAGAAGAATTAAAGAATGGTAAACCAAAAACTAATAATGGTTTTTCTGTATAAAAAAAATTAAAAATGTTTATTAGTTTTTTGTGCAATAATCATTATAGATTGAGTTATATTGTTAAATGACAAATTAAAAATAATGAAGATAGTGATGATATGGAAAAACCATTTAAAAAACATGAAACTATATTTACTATTGAGCTAATAGTTATTTATGTTTTAGTAAATCCATATAATTTTACTCTTTTAATTGCTATAATTATCATATGATTAAAATTGTGTAAAATAAATTGTAGAGGTGATAATATTGTCATTAATTAAATGTCCTGAATGTAATAAAGAAATAAGTGATACATCTAATACTTGTATTCATTGTGGTTATAAATTAAAAGAAATTTCTAATTTAAGTAGAAATAAAAAAATATTAATTCTATCTGTAATAAGTATTTTAATAATTTTACTATTTATAATTATTAAAAATGTTAATAAAGGAGAATTACCATATTGTTATGATAATGATTATTTCTATAAGCAAATGCGAGATGAAATTTATGATGAATATTGGCAATATGATTTTATAGATATAGAATACTGCGATAGTAGACTTTTAAATGGTGAATTAGATGCATGGTGTCATTTTAAATATAAAAAAAATAAAGATAATAATTATGTAGAAAGTGATTTTTCAAAAACATTCTATTGTTCTCATAGTCAATAAGATTTATTTATAAATTATATTGTATAAATTAGAAAAATAAAAAGTATTATTAAGATTAGGTAAAACTAGTCTTTTTTACAATAAAATCTGAGTAAAATGATAATTATATTGTTAAATAATTTTTTGTGTGATATAACTATTATGGTGATGTACATGAATAAAAATCATATTTTAAATTGTTTTCCATATTATATTGCATTGGTAATTATAACAGTATTCTTTGGTGTTATATATATACCATCGCATAGTATTGTAGACACTGGAAGCCTTTTTGCTCAAGCTATTTTTATTGGTATACTTGAAGAGCTTATTTTCAGATATTTCTTGCAAAATAAAATAGAAAAATTTTTAACAAATAAAGGAAAAAATAGATTATATTCTATTTTTATAACGGCATTAATATTTGGCTTAATTCATATGACTAATATTATTCAAATGGATTATAGTTTTGGTAAAGCATTTTTTCAAAGTTTTAATGCTATATTAGCTGGATTATTATATGGCTCAATATATTATAAAGATAAAAAAATAATTCATGTTATGATATTACATTCTTTATATGATTTTGGCGCTTTTATTAGCAGTCCACTTAATAAGACGATTTTAGGCTTAGGTATATTAGATATATTGCTATATCTAATTGAAATAATAGTATTCTTCAAAGTTATTTTTGATATTACTGATTATATGAAAGATAAAAAAAATGTAGTTAATACTATTTATTATATTTCATGTATTATTGTATTAATTTGTATGATGTTATATTTTGTAATTATCTAAAAACAAGTTTGTAACACTTAAGCTCAGATAAAGTCATATTACAAGCTGTAATAAAGTTAAGAATAGTTAGTAAGAAAAAAGACTAGGTAAAACTAGTCTTTTTTGACAAATTAAGTGTATATATGGTATACTAATATTGCGTTGAAGGTGAAAAGTATCCAAAATAGTTATTCGAGTGAGTTAGGTATAGTGTGAACTAATAATAACATTTGGTGAAAGAACACTCCTGAGCAGACTACCGAAAAGTTAAATCTTAGTAGATTAGTCCGGAAAGCAATCCGTTACCTTATTGCTAGGTTTGTTAGAACTGAAATAAGAGATTACTGTAATAACAAACCGTTTATATGTATATATAGATGGTTTTTTAAGTAATAAATTAAGGTGGCACCGCGGATACCCGTATTCGTCCTTATATTGTAGGATGATACGGGTTTTTATGTTTGTGAAAGAAGTGATTTTATGCTGGATAACAATAATAAGAATAATAATACAAAACAAATACTAATATAAAGTAGATAGTACTTACAATCTATCTTAGTTTAAAAATAATATATTTAGAAAGAGGTTATAAAAAATGCAAAAGGAATTAAGTTATTTAGAAACATTAAAGGCAATAAATGAAGTAAAAAAATATTTTGAAAAACAATTAGAAATGAAATTATCTCTTATGAAGGTCGAAAGCCCATTATTTGTTAAATCCGATTCGGGTTTACAAGATACTTTAACAGGAGTAGAAAAAGGGGTTAGCTTTAAAAAGGGTAAAGAAAAATTTGAGATAGTTCATTCTCTTGCAAAATGGAAAAGAGATGCACTTGGAAGATATGAATTTCCAATGCATACTGGATTATATACTGATATGAAAGCAATTAGAAAAGATGAAACGGTTGATAGTATTCATTCTATGCTTGTAGAACAATGGGATTGGGAAAAGATAATTAGTAAAGAAGATAGGAATATAGATTATTTAAAAGAGACTGTAAGAGACATTTATGAGGCAGTAAGACAAACACTAATATTTGTTAAACAAAAATATAAATTTATTACAGTTGATTTACCAAAATCAATATTTTTCATTACTAGTCAAGATTTAGAAGATATGTATCCTGATAAAACTCCAAAGATGCGAGAAGATTTAATTGTTAGAGATAAGAAAGCTGTATTTATAATTGGAATAGGTGATAAATTAAAATCTGGTGATTATCATGATTTAAGAAGCCCAGATTATGATGATTGGTCACTAGATGGAGATTTACTTGTTTTTGATAAAACTATTGATAAGGTAATTGAATTATCTTCTATGGGAATAAGGGTTGATGAAAAATCACTTTTATCGCAATTAGAAAAATCTGGTTGTTTAGATAGGCTTGAATTACCCTACCACAAAAAAATTATCAATCGGGAATTACCATATACGATTGGTGGCGGAATTGGGCAGTCAAGAATATTAATGCTTTTATTAGAAAAATCCCATATTTCTGAAATTCAAGCTTCAAGTTGGGAAACAGAAACATTAAAGGAATTAAAAGGAAAGAAAGTTTTATAATTATCATAATTTATGATACAATTTATTGTAGATAGAGGTGTAAGATGAGCTTGATAATCAATATTTATTATACTGGAGAAAATGGTAGTGCAAGAAAATTTGCTAATGAAATGATTTCAAATGGAATAGTTGATAGAGTAAGAAAAGAAGAAGGAAATCTTAGATATGAATACTTTTTCCCAATGGCTGATTCGGAGACGGTCTTACTTATAGATAAATGGATAGATGAAGAGGCATTAAATATACATCATAAATCTGCTATGATGAAAGAAATTGCAGAATTAAGAAAAAAATATGGATTGAAAATGAGAGTTGAAAAATATAAAGAATTGGAGAGTTAATATGGAATTTGAAGATATAATAAGAAAAAGAACTTCTGTAAGAAAGTTTAGTGATACAAAAATAGACAAAGAAAAATTAGATAAAATATTAGAAGCAGGTAGATTAGCACCTACAGCTAAAAACAACCAACCATTTAAAATATATGTTGTTAATAGTGAAAATGGTCTTATGAAAATTGATAATGCTTCAAGGTGTAGATATGGTGCTAAAACTGTTTTAATAATATGTGGCAATAAAGATCAAGCATATCATAAAGGTGATTATTCTACTTATGAAATGGATTCATGTATAGTTGCTACTCATATGATGCTTGAGGCAACTAATATTGGAGTAGATAATATCTGGATTGAATCATTTGATGAAAATATATTAAGGAATGAATTTAATATACCAAATGAATATATTCCAGTGTGTTTACTTCCTTTAGGGTACAAATCAGTAGATTGTCCAATTAACCCTTTGCATGAAAAAAGAAAAAATATTGAAGATATAGTAGTATATAAGTAATTATGAGAATGTGAAACAATGAAAAGAAATACAATATTAGGTTTGATTATATTAAATGACATGATGTAATAGAATAAATTTGGATTCAGAAAAAAATAATATACAAACTAATAAATAATAAAGACTAGTAGAATCTAGTTTTTTTATTCAAAATATAGATATTTACATTTTTTGATATTAAATATATAATTAGTATGAAAAGTATAACTTGTTATACTTTAGGAGGCAAAAATGAAAGATAAATTTGTAGGTATTGCTAAAGTTGGTGAAAAAGGGCAAATTGTAATACCAAAAGAGGCAAGAGATATGTTTGATATTAAATCTGGGGATTCTGTAATTGTACTTTGTGATAAAGAAAAAGGGATTGCATTATTAAAAGCTAATGCAATTGAGGACTTATCTGAAAAAGTATTTTCGAATGGAGATAAAAATAATGATAGCAATTGAAATTAAAAAATTAACAAAAAACTTTAAAGATAAAATTGCAGTAAATGGAATAGATTTAAGTATCAAACAGGGAGAATTATTTGCACTTTTAGGTACAAATGGTGCAGGAAAAACAACAACAATAAAAATGTTATCAGGACTTATTTTGCCTACTTTTGGAAGTATTGTAATTGAAAACATGGATATGAAAAAAGATATGTTAAAAATTAAGGAAATATTAAATGTTTCGCCACAAGATACAGCTATTGCTCCAAATTTAACTGTAAAAGAGAATTTAGAGTTTATGGCTGGAGTTTATCAAATTAATAATAAAGATAAAAAGATAGATGAATTAATTAAACAATTCAAACTTGATGAAGTATTAAATAAAAGAGCAAAAACATTATCAGGTGGATGGCAAAGAAAAGTATCAATAGCAATAAGCTTAATTAATGATCCTAAAATATTGTTTTTAGATGAACCAACATTAGGATTAGATGTTATTGCAAGAAAAGAATTATGGAAAATAATAGAGGGATTAAAAGGTAAAATTACAATTATTTTAACTACTCACTATATGGAAGAAGCTGAAAACTTATCTGATAGAATAGGTATAATGGTAAAAGGTAATCTTGTGGAAGTGGGAACATCTAAAGAATTAATTAAAAAGACTAAAACTAAGAATTTTGAAGACGCCTTTATATCTATTGCAACAGGAGGTAAACTATAATGAGAATGATTAATTTTGCTAAAAGAAACTTTAAGGAATTAATAAGAGATCCTTTAAGTTTAATATTTGAGATTGCATTACCAATATTTTTACTATTCATATTTCAGCAAATAAAAATACCAGAAGATTTGTATAAATTAGAAAATTTTACTCCGGGAATAATTATATTTGGGTTTTCTTTTATAACATTATTTACATCAACATTAGTAGCAAAAGATAGAGGTTCATCATTGTTGATAAGACTTGGAACTTCACCAATGAAATCAAGTGATTATATTTTAGGATATATATTATCTTTAATACCAATCATCATTATACAAGATTCATTATTTTTTATAGTTGCTTGTTTATTAGGTTTAAATGTTAGTATAAATATAATATTTACTATTTTAATATCAATAGTTGTTTCAATATTATTTATAGCATTTGGGATATTAGTTGGTAGTCTAGTAAGTGAAAAAGCATCTGGTGGTGTTGGAAGTGTTATTGTTCAACTGGCTTGTTTTACTAGTGGAATGTATTTTTCAATGGATTTAATTGGTAAAGGATTTGCTAAGGTATGTGAACTATTACCATTTGAAAGTGCTTTAATTATAATTAAAGGAGTATTAAATAGTAATTATGATATTATATCAACAAGAAATATAATTGTATTTATATCTTACACAATAATTATATTAATATCATCAGTAATAGTTTTTAAAAATAAAATGATTAGTGATAATAAGTAATTATAAAGGTAATATAATTATTTAATGTAAAAATTATTATTAAGAAGGAAGTATAATTTTAGAATTGTCGCGAAAAAAACAAATGATATTTTAAAAGGATGTGTATTATGAAGAGTTATGCTATTATAAAAAATATTATTGATGATAAAGAACTTAATTCTTTAGATGCTTTAGAAGAAAAATATAATAAAATTGTAAAACCTGGAATCATTTCAAAAACAACTAAAAAAGCAATTCCTAAAATAGCGATAGGTGCAGGAGCATTATTAAGTTCATTAATTGATGGTAAACAAATGAAAACAATACTAGAATATGCAGATATTTTTTATCAAAAAAGATTTATTCTCGAAAAAGAATATAGAATAAAACATACTAAAAAGTATAAGCAAATATAGATAATTAAAATTGGAATAATTTCATTAATTATTGTATTAGCAATAATTATATATTTGAATGTGTTATCTAAATAGAATTAATTATGGTTAAAGACTCTTTGGAGTCTTTTTTTTATGATATGATTATCCTGGAAAAATATAAGATAATTTACAACCCATGAAGGGTCTTCATTATTTGGAGCGCCAAGACAGTTAAAAGAAATATACATAGGAGCTAAAGTGCTGATGGGTTTGCAATCATAGGCTCACAAGAAAAAGTAGAAAATTGGATAGAGGAATAGTTAGCAATGAAGAATTGATATGATATAATAAAAATGAGGTGTGATATGAAAAATTATAGAGAAAAGATTGTTATAAGAACTAGTATAATAAGTATACTATCAAATATTATCCTCGCTGGTTTTAAAGCGTTTGTAGGAGTGCTTGCTAATTCAATTGCTATTATATCTGATGCTGTAAACAATTTAAGTGATGCATTATCAAGTATCATAACAATAGTTGGAACTAAGTTGGCAGGTAAGAGTGCCGATAAAGAACATCCATATGGACATGGAAGAATTGAATATATGACATCACTTGTTGTATCAGGAATTGTTTTATATGCTGGTATTACAGCATTTATAGAATCTGCAAAAAAAATTATTCATCATGAGTTTGCTAATTATTCAACTATTACGTTAATAGTTTTAATTGCAGGTATAATAGTTAAGTTTATTTTAGGATTATATGTTAAGAAAAAGGGTAAAGAAGTTAATTCAAATTCTTTGGTGGCAAGTGGATCAGATGCCTTTAATGATGCAATTCTTTCAATTTCAGTATTGGCATCCGCAATTATTTATATGATATTTAATATTAGCTTAGAAGCATATGTTGGTGTACTTTTATCATTATTTATTATCAAGTCAGGAGTAGAATTAATTAAAGAATCAGTTGATAATATGATAGGAGTTAGAGTTGAAAGTAATTTAGCAAGGCAAATAAAAAAAGAAATAGTTAAAGAAAAAGATGTTCAAGGAGCATTTGATTTAATACTAAATGATTATGGCCCAGACAAATATTTAGGTTCGGTTCATATAGAAGTGTTAGATACATTATCTGTGGCAGAAGTAGATAAAATATCACGTAGAATTACAAAAAGAATTGCAGAAAAATATGGCGTTATACTTCATACTATTGGTGTATATTCAGTTAATACAAAAGATAAAAATATAATAAAAATGCAAAAAGACATTTATGATATTGTTTTTTCTCATACTGGTATTTTACAAATGCATGGTTTTTATGTAGATGAAGAAGAAAAATCAATTAGTTTCGATATTATAATTGATTTTAAAATTAAGGATAGAGAAGAAGAATATAAAAAAATATATGATGAGATTCATAATAAATACGAAGATTATAAAATTAATATAACACTAGATGTAGATATAAGTGATTAATTAAAAATTGAACTGGAGGATTATAAATGAAAAAGAATGTATTATTAATTGTGCTTGTTATAATATTATTTTTTACTATAGTTGGATGTAGTGTACAAAAAGAAAAAAATGACAATGTAAATTCAAATAATAAGTCAGTAGTTTTATATTTTTCAGCTACGGGAACTACAAAAAAGATTGCTGAAAGGATAGCTAGAGAGTCAAATAGTGATATTATTAAAATAATTCCTGAAGAAGAATATAAAAAAGAAGACTTAAATTATAATAGTGATTGTAGAGCAAATAGAGAACAAAATGATAGTAAGTCAAGACCTAAAATTAAGAATGCAATTGATATCAATAAATATGATACTATATATTTAGGATATCCTATTTGGTGGGGAACAAACCCTAAGATAATATTAACTTTATTAGATACATATGATTTTACAAATAAAATTATTATTCCATTTTGTACATCGGGAAGTACTGAAATAAGTGGAAGTGTAGAAGATTTAAGAAAGTATAATCCTAATTTGAATATTAAAGATGGAAAAAGATTTAGTACAAATGATAGTGATGAGGTAATAAAAGAATTTATAAATAGAAATGAAATAGATAAGTCAAATGAGGTGATTAATTCAGTGAAAATAATAATAAATGATAAAGAATATATAATTAAATTGGAAGATAATGAAACAGTAAAGAGTTTTATTAATATATTACCTCAAGAGTTAAATATGAGTGAATTAAATGGTAATGAAAAGTATATATATTTAGATAATATATTACCAACAAATTCATTTAATCCTAAAAAAATTAATGCTGGGGATGTTATGCTTTATGGAAATAATTGTTTGGTTATATTTTATAAATCATTTGATACATCATATAGCTATACTAAAATAGGTCATATAGATAATTTACCCAACTTAGGAAATAGTAATATAACAGTTAAATTTGAAAAATAACTATTGTATTTGTGATATAATATAGTTAGTGTTAGGGAGAATGTAGAGGAAGAAGAATAGGTACTAAATTATTAGGACACTTTATTAGTAATATGGAAAGAGTAGGATTCAAAGATTATAGATTAGATTGCCTTTTACATAATTTAAGAGCAAAGAATTTATACCATAGTTTAGGTTTTAAAGAAATGGAAGAAGTAAAAGGCTTTGGGGGCTACGTTAAAGAACCAATAGAAGTAGTTGTATTTAAAAGACATAAAGGTGACTACTTGCCAGAAGAATTCCAAAAAGAAGAAAAATATGTTGGTATATAAAGACTATTATTATAGTCTTTTTTTATGCTATAATATTTATAGGTGATGTTATGAAAGAAACTAGACATTTAGGTGTATATGGTTTAATAATTAAAGATAATAAAATAGCATTAGTTTTAAAGTCTAGAGGTGCATATACTGGTAAATTAGATTTACCGGGTGGTAGTTTTGAACATGGAGAAAGACCTGAAGTGACATTAAAAAGAGAAATAAAAGAAGAATTAGATGCTGATATAAAAGATTACAAATTATTTGATTCAGAATCTGTTGTTATAAATTGGGTACATAATGATGTTGAAGAATCTATGCATCATATAGGAATATTTTATATAGTAACTTTAAAAGAGAATAATTTAAAATCCGATTCTGATGGTCATGATTCATTAGGTGCAAATTGGTATGACATAAACAAGTTAAAAGAAAGTGATGTATCTCCATTAGTATGGATTGAATTAAATAAATTAAGAGGTGATTCATATGATAGAAATTAAAAATGTAACTAAAAAATATGGAAATAAGGTAGCAGTAGATAATGTATCTTTTAATGTGGAAGATGGTGAAATATTTGCATTTATAGGTCATAATGGTGCTGGTAAAACCACATTAATTAAATCAATGGTAGGCATACATGATTTTGATTCTGGAGATATATTAATAGATGATATGTCTATTAAAGATAATCCTGTTGAATGTAAAAAACTAATGGCTTTTGTACCAGACAATCCTGAAACATATGAACATATGAAGGCAATAGATTATATTAACTTTATATGTGATATGTATGATGTAGATACAGAAACTAGAGAAAAAAATATTAAAAAATATTCGAAATTATTTGATATGGAAGATAAATTAAATGATACTATTGATAGTTATTCACATGGTATGAAACAAAAGATAGTATTAATATCCGCTTTATGTCATAATCCTAGAATACTTATTATGGATGAACCATTTGTAGGATTAGATCCAAAGGCAGTATTTGATATTAAAAAGGTATTAAATGAAATGATTAAAGAGAAGAAAATAGTATTTTATTCAACTCACATATTAGATGTTGCTGAAAAGTTATGTTCTAAAGTAGCTATTATAAAAAATGGTAAGTTAATAAAATGTGGTAGTATGAAAGACATTAAAGGTGATAAATCATTAGAAAAAGTATTTATGGAGTTGGAAAAATAATGAAAAAGTTACATTCATTAATAAAAGCATGTATGAGTAATGATATGTCTTTGTTTAAGATAAAAACAAAGAATAGAAAAGCATCTGTATTATTTCCACTATTTTTAGCATTATATTTAATGTTTATAATAGGTACAGCATCTTATGGCTTATTTAAACAATTGTCACCTATGAATCTACAATATGTATTACTATCTTTTTTCGTATTTGGAACTTTTATAATGACGCTTATTGAAGGTGTTTATAAAACAAGTTCATTATTATTTAATTGTAAAGATGATTTATTATTACTATCACTACCAATAAAAAGAAGAACAGTTTTATTCATAAGAATATTTAAATTCTATATATTTGAATTAATGTTTAACTCATTATTTATGTTACCAGCTATGATAGTGTATGTATTCTTTATGAAAACACTTACTGTAACATATATTATAACAAGTATTATTATGCTACTAACTCTTCCAATAATACCAATTGTAATATCATGTTTTATTGGTATGATTACATCTAGTATATCAAGTAGATTTAAATATAAAAATGCAATAGAAATAATATTTACTATGATATTTTTAGTATTTATAAT
Organism: Bacilli bacterium; assembly: GCA_017428495.1. Lineage (GTDB taxonomy): Bacteria > Bacillota_I > Bacilli_A > RF39 > UBA660 > CAG-1193. The sequence continues at coordinate 15,701 of JAFRQS010000032.1, forward strand.
GATTATTTCATTTCAAATGCAATCTATTACTAAAAATATTATTCAAAATGCTACTAGTATAAATGATGTAATAACAAAAATATATTATCCATCAGGAGTATATGCTAAGTTAGTAACTAATTTTAATATTGTTGATTTATTGATATATATCTTAGTTAATATTATTTTATCTATATTATCTATTTATGTATTAGGTAAATTTTATTTTAAAATTAATTCTAGATTAAAAAAAGTAGAAACAAGTAATAATGTTAATATTAATGATTTAAATATTAAGTCTAAATCTAAAACTAATTCATTAATAAAAAAAGAATTAAATACATTTTTTAAAACTCCAGTATTTATTATTAATTCTGGGTTTGGGCTTATAATGTTTATGATAATAACATTTATATTAGTATTTAAATTTGATAGTTTAATACCAATTATTACTAATAAAGAAAATGGTTTAGGAATACCTAAAGATTTAATTATGAATAACATATCATTATTAATACTTTCTATTACAATGCTTACAGGTTTTATGACTTCTATTACTAATTCAGTAATAAGTATGGAAGGTAGAAATATAAATATACTTAAATCATTACCAATAAAAGTAAAAACAATATTAATGTCTAAAATATATGCATGTTTAATAATAACAACTCCAATATTATTAATTGGAAATATAATATTATTTATTAAATTCAAAATAAGCATTATTGAATCAATATTATTACTATTATTAGTAGTATTAATACCATTAGTATCTCATTTTATAGGTATATTAGTCAATTTAAGATATCCTAAATTAGATGCTGATAATGCTACTGAAATAGTAAAACAAAGTACAAGTTCCTTAGTATCAGTTATGTTAGGCATAATATTTGTTGTAATAAATATTGCAATTATATATTCATCAATTAATCATATAAGTTCTATTTTATTACTAATTATTGAAGTAATAGTATACATAATTATAGATATTATTTTATATTTATGTTTAATTAATAAAGGCGTTAAAAGATTTAATAAGCTATCAGTATAGATTAAGTTAATACTTGATCTTTTTTTATGATATAATTTTAATAGGTGATAATATGAGTATTATAGAACTTAAACATTTAAAAAAATATTATGGAAATAATAGAGGAGTAGAAGATGTATCTTTAAAATTAAATAAAGGTGATATATATGGCTTTATTGGACCTAATGGTGCTGGTAAATCTACTACTATTAGAACTATTATGGGTTTAATTAATAAGACTAGTGGTAATATTTATTTTAATGGTGAAGAATTAGATTATAATGATGAAAATACAAAAAAGAAAATAGGTTATTTACCTAGTGAAATAAATTTATATGGTGATATGACAGTTAAAGAATTATTTGATTATCATGAATCATTTTATAATGAAGATTTTGATAAGAGAAAAAAAGAATTAGTAAAATTATTAAAAATAGATATAAATAAAAAAATAGAGGATTTGTCATTGGGTAATTTAAAGAAAGTGGGTATAGTACTTGCACTAATGCATGAACCACAAGTATTAATACTTGATGAACCTACTAGTGGTCTTGATCCAATTATGCAAAATATTTTTCATGAACTATTATTAAAAGAGAAAGAAAAAGGTACAACAATATTATATTCATCACATGTATTAAGTGAAGTATCAAATATTTGTGATAGAGTTGGGTTTATTAAAGATGGAAAGATCATTAAAGAAGACTCTATTGAAAATATTAGAAAAGAAAATTATACATATTTAAAAATTATATCTAAAGATATAAATAAGATTAAAAAAGATTTGAAATTAAAAATATATAAGGAATCTAATAATGAGATAGTATTTATTAATAATATGGATTTTAATACATTAATAAATAAATTAAGTAAATACAATATTGAACATTTATTAATAGAAGAAATACCATTAGAAGATTTATTTATGAATTATTATAAGTAGGTGAATATATGTTAAAAAGAGAATTTAAAGTAAACTTAAAAAGTTTTGTAATTTGGTTATCTATTTTAATAGTTATGTTTTTATTTGTTTATTTAATATATCCATATATTATTACAGATGAAACTATGAAAAGTATGGATGAACTTATGAAAGTTTTCCCAGAAGAAGTATTAAAAGCTTTTAATATGGATATGACTTCAATTGAAACTGCATATGGATGGTTTAAAACAGAAGGATTTATGTTTATATTATTAATTATAGGTTTTTATTCTTCTATATTAGGAGGCAATATATTACTTAAAGAAGAAAATGATAAAACTATAGAGTATTTAGGATCATTACCTATAAAAAGATCAAAGATAATAACTAATAAAATATTAGTAAGTATTGTTTATATATTATCAATGGTATTAATATTAGGAATATTTAATTATATTGGATTATCATTAAGTGGTTCTTTTGATCACAAGCAATTTATATTATTAAGTATTACACCAATATTTATTGGATTACCATTATTTGCTATTAATTTATTTATATCAACATTTTTACATAAAACTAAAGGAATAGTTGGTATAAGTTTGGGTATGGTATTTATATTTTATTTATTTAGTGTATTATCTGAATTATCATCTAATGTAGAATTCATTAAATATTTTAGTATTTATACATTAGCAGATACTAGAAATGTTATATCAAATATTTCTATTAATTCTATTAATATAATTATTAGTTTATTAATAACCATTGTATTTATAATTAGTACATATATTAGATATAATAAAAAAGAGTTGATATAATTAAGGTAGGAGGATATATGAAAAAGAAGATATTAATTATAAGCGCAGTAGTATTAGTGGTTATTTTATTAGTTCTAAGATTTACTGTTTTTGGTGAGAGGTTATCTACAATCACTTTGGATATAAATCCAAGTATTGAACTTAAAGTAAATAAAAAAGATGAAGTAAAAAGTGTAAAAGCATTAAATGAAGATGCTAAAGAAATTGTTGATTTTAAATTTAATAATATGAAACTTGATGAAGTAGTAGGTGTTATTGCAGATAATGTAGTTGAAAAAGGGTATGTTAAAGAAGATGAAGTAACAATACTTGTACATAATAGTTATAGTGCTAATAATGAAAAAGTAAAGGATATTGTAAACAAAAAATTTACTGAAAAAGAAATTGCTACTAATGTTATTGTGGTTGAAAACATAAGTAAGGAAGATGAAAAACTCGCTAAAAAATATAATATAAGTCCTGCTAAAGCAGCATATGTTAATCAGATAAAGAAAGAAAATGAGGATATATCTACTGAAAATTTAATTGAAAAAGATGTTAGAGAATTAGATAATATTAAAGAAACAGGTAATTATTGTGATCCGGGATATACATTAAGAGGTAATGAATGTTTTAAAGAAATTAGTAAAGAACCTGCATCAAAAGGTAATGTATGCCCACGTGGTTATTATGAATATGAAGGTAAATGTTATGAAGAAGTAGGCATAGAAGAAAAAGAAGAATTTATATGTGCTGATGGTTTTAGTTTAAAAGAAGACAAATGTGTACTTACTGAAATTATAGATAGTGAAATAGAATATAAATGTACTACTGGTGAATTAATGAAAAAGGGAGATGTAAATCCTATTGGTTCAAAAGATAATGATAAATACTATTGTATCGATAAATCTACAGGTAAAGCACCTACATTAAGATGTTTAACTAATAGTGGTCATATAATGATTGGTGGAGTATGTTATAATGGACCAGCACCTCTTATTAATGGAGGATGCCCTGGTAATGATGTTGCAGTAAATGGTTGGTGTTATTCAAAAGATACATATGATCAATATGTATGTCCAGACGGTAATATATATGAAAAATCAAAGAATACATATGTCTCTTTATGTCCAGATACATTTACATATACTGAGCCTGAAATAAAAGGTTATAAATGCAGCGACGGATTTAAATTGGAAGATAAAAAATGTATAAGAGAAGATATTCAAGATGCATTACATGAAAGATATTGTAAAGATGGATATACTTTAGTAAATAATGATAGATGTATAAATATGAATAATACTATTGAAAAACAAGATGGATATGTATGTAATAAGGAAGGTAGTATATTAGAAGATAATATGTGCATTAATTATGAAATATTAGAATCTAAACATTCTTGATAGATTGTTGAAAATTATTATTGAATATATTATAATTAAATAAGAAGTAATGGTGATAATATGACAGAAGAACAAATTTTAGAAATGTGGAAAAAAGAAATATCAGAAAGTTTTCTTCCTAAAAAGAATAAACCAAATGGTATAGGAGAAATTGAAGGTTTTAAACAATTAATAGCAGGTATTCCTTTTAAAGATGCAAAAATAAGTACTACAAAAGAAGTAGATACTAAGGTAAGAAGAGAAAGTAAACAATACCCATGCATAACAATGTATGTTGGTAAACATTCTGAAGTGGATGGTAATACAAAAGTTGTTTATATTGATTTTGAAGACAAGATAATAATGGAAAAAGAAAATGCATATTTTGCAGACTGGTATATGGAGCAAAAAACTGAAGATGGAATTTATGATATTACTATTAAGATTAATAGCCCTGGGGAACTTGGTACTGCCATAGTTAAATTTAAACCTAATGCAATTTATGAAAGTGCATATCCTAATATTCCAGTTGAAGAAGTAAAGAGTGGATTGTTGGATAGAAAAGAAGGATTTATAACTCCAAATGTTTCAATATCTACAAAGAGTATTCCTGTTAGAGATGAGGATATCCCTAGATTAATCAATAAACTTGCAAAAGAGGGTTTAAAAGAGATTTATGAAACAGGGTCAATTAGTTTACCTGAAGAAAGTATGGCTGCAGAAGAACCAGCTGTTCAAATTATTGGGCAAGATGAACCAGTAATTGAATCACAACCAGAAGAAAAAGCTATAGAATTAGATCAAATGGGAATAATTTATGATGCTTTAAAAACATTACAAGAGCATGCAGCTTATTTGTTATCTCAAGAACAATTAGAATTAATTGCTAGACTTGATGCAGTAAAGAAAATTAATGAAGAATTTGGTCAAGGACCAATTGGTGTTGAGGATTCTGCCAAATCAAAATAACAATTCAATATGAATTGTTATTTTTTTATTTATTTTAAAATTTATGGTATACTTATAATAGGTGATAGTATGAAAGAATTTAAAAAGAGAATAAAGGAAAAAATAAAATTATATTCAAATGATGAATATTTAGATGGCTATATAAAAAATGAATTTTTATCAGAAGATGGATCTGCAAATATAATGTTAAAATTAAGGGATAAAGATGATTTGTTTGATTTAAGAACAGTTGGAAATCAGTTGGATGTTAATGAAAGAGTTTATGATTATATAGAAGAAAAATCATCTATGTTAAATAATGATATATTACTTAATTTTCATATAATAGATAGTAAATTAAATAAGGAAGAGAAAGAAAAAGTAACAGATATTATAAAAGAACATTATGCTATAGAATTATATAAGATACAGAAAAAATATAAAAGAAGTAGAATTAAAATATTAAGATTGTTAATAATGGGAATATTGTTTTTCTTTATATATTCATTTATTGCGTATAATACTGAATCAAAATTATTTATTGAAGTATTTGGATTTATGTTTTCTTTTACATTATGGGAAGCTTTTGAATATTTAATATATGATATGGTAGACATAAAAAGGGAAAGGGAATCAATAACTCAGAAATTACTTATGAATATAGACTTTGAGTAACTTTGTGATATAATAAAATTATAATAGGAGGAATAAAATGAGGGTAGTAGTAGCGTTAGGTGGTAATGCTTTGGGTAGTACAGTACCTGAACAATTGGAAAATACAAAAAAGACAGCTAAAAAATTAGTTGATTTAGTAGAAATGGGACATGAGATAATTATTACTCATGGTAATGGGCCACAGGTTGGAGTTATATATAAAGCAATGAGTAATGAGGGATTCCCTTTTGCTGAATGTGGTGCGATGAGTCAAGGATATATTGGGTATCATTTGCAACAGGCTATTCAAGCAGAACTTCAAAAAAGAAGAAAGAAAATGAGGATTGCTACAATTATATCTCAAGTTGAAGTTGATAAAAATGATTTAGCATTTAAAAATCCAACTAAGCCAATAGGAAATTTTTATACTAAAGAAGAAGCAGAAAAATTATCTAGTGAAGGCTTAGGTGTATATAAAGAAGATGCTGGAAGAGGCTATAGAAAGGTAGTACCTTCTCCTATACCAATAAAAATATGCGAATTATCTACAATAGAAAAATCAGTAGAAGGTAAAAATATTGTCATTACATGTGGTGGTGGTGGAATACCAGTAATTGCCGCTAAAAATGGTTATAAAGGTGTAGATGCAGTAATTGATAAAGATAGAACGAGTTCTCTTTTGGCAACTAAGTTAAAAGCAGATATATTATTAATACTTACTACTGTAGAAAAAGTATCTATTAATTTTAATATGCCTAATGAGAAGAAACTTAGTAAGTTGACATTAAAAGAGGCAAAAAAATATATTGACAATAAAGAATTTAAAGAAGGTTCTATGTTACCTAAAATTGAAGCTTGTATTGAATTTGTAAAAAAATCTAATGGTAAGGCAATAATTACATCATTAGCAAAAGCTAAAAGTGCTATTGAAGGTAAGACAGGAACAATTATCGAAAAATAAATTAGTAATAATACTAATTTTTTAGTATTGTAAATTTTTATGTTATAATTTATATAATAGAGGTATTGTATGGAGAAGAAAGTTTTAGTTAAATTAGAAAATGTTAGTAAGAGTTTTGGAAGCGTTGAGGTTATAAAAAACATATCCCTTGATATTTATGAAGGAGAATTTTTGACATTACTTGGACCTTCTGGATGTGGAAAAACTACAATTTTAAGAATGATATCAGGTCTTGATGATGTGACTACTGGTAAAGTATACATAGATGATAAAGATATGACTAATGTAGATGCAACAAAAAGAGAAGTAAATACTATATTTCAAAATTTAGCATTATTTCCTAAAATGACTACAAAAGAAAATATAAGTTTTGGATTAAAAATGAAAAAAGTTGATAAAGCAGAAATAGATAAAAGAGTAGATGAAGTAATTAAATTAGTAAAATTACAAGGATTTGAAGATAGGTATCCAAGTGAATTATCAGGAGGGCAACAACAAAGAGTTGCAATAGCGAGAAGTATTATAATGAATCCGAAAGTATTATTATTAGATGAATCTTTATGCTCTCTAGATTTAAAATTAAAAAAAGATATGCAAATTGAATTAAAAAGATTACAAAAAAAATTAGGAATCACATTTATATATGTTACTCATGCACAAGATGAGGCTTTAAGTATGAGTGATAGAATTGCTATTATAAATAATGGAGCAATTGAACAGTTAGATACTCCAAGTAATATATATAAATATCCAAAAACTTTATTTGTAGCAGATTTTATTGGTGAAGCTAATATAATAAATGCTAAAGTATTAGAAGTAGGTGATAATGAGATAAAAGTTTCAATGCTTCAAGATCATGTTGTAGACATTAAAGCAGATAGTATATTTGAAAAGAATCAAGAATTAAAATTAGTTATTAGACCAGAAAATGTAAGAATATCGAAAAATGAACTTGCTAATGGTATAAAAGGGAGTATAAATGATATTACTTACAGTGGAGATAGTACTAAGTTATTAGTGAATATTCCGGGTAGTATAGATATAAAAGTATGTATAAATGATGATAATAAATATGTATATAATGATGAAGTATATGTAAAATTTGATAGTAATTATATAATACCTTTGAGGAAGTAATATGAAGAAGAATAGTGGATTTAAGTCATTTTTCATATTACCTATAATTATTTATACTTTTGTATTAATACTTTTACCAATAATATATATTTTGTTTTTGAGCTTTTGTACTAGTGATTCTTATGGAGGAATATTATATAATTTTACACTTGATAATTATTTAAATATATTTGATATGACTTATATAAAAATGTTATTAAAATCAAGTTTAATTGCCCTTGTAACAACATTTATATGTATATTAATATCATATCCATTTGCCTTAATATTACGTAATAAGAGTGAACATATTAAAAATTTAACTACTAAACTAATAATGGTACCATTCTTAACAAATTCACTTATTAGAACTTATGGTTGGATTATATTATTAAGAAAAAATGGTATTATAAATAAATTTCTTACAAGTTTAGGAATAATAGCATTCCCACTCAATTTAATGTATAACAAATTGGGTATAATTATAGGTATGACGTATACTTTGTTACCATTTATGCTACTACCGGTTTGTTCTGCTGTATTTGAAATAGATAAGAGCTTAATAGAAGCTGCTAAGGATTTAGGTGCAAAACCATTACAAATATTTAAAAATATAATATTACCGCAAACAATATCAGGAGTATTTAATGGCTCATTGATGGTATTTATACCTGCAATAGGATATTTCTTTATAGCTGATATATTAGGTGGTGGAAAGACTATGATAATTGGTAATTTAATAAAGAATCAATTTTTAACTGCTAGAAATTGGCCATTTGGATCTGCTATAGCTATATTCTTAATAATTATTACATTTGCACTAGTTAAAGTATATAAAAAGCTTGGTGGTAAGATGGAAGAATTAGGAGGTCTATAATGAAGCATAAATTGTTAAAAAATTTATTTATACTCTTAGTATTCTTCTTCCTTTATTTACCAATAATTGTACTTATAATATATTCATTTAATAGTTCTTCAATGAATATACTATTTGAAAATTTTACTTTTAAATGGTATATAGAATTATTTAAAAATAATGATTTAATTATGTCTTTTGTTAATACACTTATAGTAGCTTTAACAAGTACAATAATATCTACTATAATTGGTACTATATCTGCATATGGATTATATAAATTTGATTTTCCACTAAAAAAATTAATCAATAGTTTAATTTATATACCAATAGTAATACCAGAAATAGTTTTAGGAATTTCACTTTTATCAATATATACACTTATGAAATTAGAACTAGGTATGTTTACAATAATATTATCACACATAGCATTTTCAATACCATTTGTAATAGTAAGTGTAAGAAGTGCATTATCTAGTGAAACGGTTTATTATGAAGAAGCGGCAAAAGATTTAGGTGCAAGTAATTTTAAAATATTTAAGGATATAATTTTACCTGTAATTATGCCTGGAGTTGTGAGTGGTGCTATTTTGGCATTTACATTATCATTAGATGATGTGGTAATAAGCTATTTTACTGCTGGTCCAGGAAGTAATACATTACCATTATATATTTATTCTATGATAAAAACAGGTATAACTCCTGATGTAAATGCATTAACAACTATAATGCTAACAATAACTTTTATCACACTTACATCTATTGCAGTTATACAAAGTAGAAAGATAAGGAAGAGAATATGAAGAAATTAATAATATTATTTATAAGTATATTTTTACTTTGTGGATGTACAAATAAAAGTTATGATGGTGAAATAAATGTGCTTAATTGGACAAGTTATATACCATATGAAATTATAAGAGATTTTGAAAAAGAATATAATATCAAAGTTAATTATGGTACTTATTCATCAAATGAGGAATTGCTTGCTAAAATATCTTCTTCAAAAGAAGGTACATATGATTTAATATTTCCAAGTGATTATATGGTAGAACTTATGATAGATAGGAATATGTTAGATGAAATAGATATTAGCAAGATACCGAATTATTCAAATATTAACTCATTATTTTTAAAACAAAGTTTTGATATTGATAATAAATATTCATTGCCATTTTTAGCTGCTACTACAGTAATTACAATAAATAGAGAAACTATAAAAGATAGTATAGTTAGTTATAATGATTTGTTTAGTAGTAAATATGAAAATGATATAGTTTTATTAGATGATCAAAGGATAGTAATTGGAATGGCTTTACAAGCAAATGGATATTCAATGAATGAAATAGAAAATGATAAATTAGATAAAGCAAAAGAATGGCTTTTAAAATTAAATAAAAATGTTAAAGCTTTTGATAGTGATAGCCCCAAAACATTTTTAATTACTAAAGAAGTGGATTTGGGAGTTATGTGGAATGCTGAAGCTATAATTGCTAAAGAACAAAATGATAATATTGAGATAGTATATCCTACTGATGGTTTTGCAATAAGTTTAGATAATTATACTATTGTAAAAGGAGCTAAAAATAAAGATAATGCTTATAAATTTATCAATTATTTACTTAGAAGTGATGTGAGTAAAAAAATAACAGATGAATATCCATATATAAATACTGGATTATATAGCAAGAATGTTTCAGATGAAGAATTATCAAATATTCTATATAATGGTTCATATGTTAAAAATATAGGTATGAATATAGCAGCATATGATAGAATTTGGGCAGAAATTAAGTAGACAATTTTAATTAAAAATACTATAATTAAGATATATAGTAGTGGAAGGAGGTGAAGTATGCAGAGAAATTTCGTAGATACGCAAGATTTTACAAAAGATGAGATTCTAAGAATGAAAGATTTGGGTATTAAAATAAAGAAATATATCAAAGATGGTAATTACTTAGATGTTCTTCACCATAAAACTTTAGGTATGATTTTTGAACAAAAATCTACTAGAACTAGAGTATCATTTGAAACAGCTATGGAACAATTGGGTGGCCATGCTCAATATTTAGCACCAGGTCAAATTCAATTAGGAGCTCATGAAAGTTTATATGATACAGCTAAAGTTTTAGGAAGGCTTACAGATATCTTAATGGCACGTGTTATTAAACATGAATCTATTGTTACTTTAGCAAAACATGCTGGAGTACCAGTAATTAATGGAATGAGTGATTACAATCATCCAACTCAAGAATTAGGAGATTTAATTACAATATTTGAACATAAACCAGCAGGTAAGAGATTTGAAGATTTAAAAATAGTATTTTTTGGTGATGCTACTCAAGTTTGTGCAAGTTTAGCTATGCTTACTACACATTTAGGTGGTCATTTCGTTCAATATGGACCAAAAGGATTCCAATTGAATGAACATTTTAGAGAAATTTGTAGAAAGAACTGTGAAGCATCAGGTGGTACATTCTTAATTACTGAAAATGAAGAAGAAGCAGTAAAAGATGCAGACTTTATTTATACTGATGTATGGTATGGTTTGTATGAATCAGAATTACCTGAAGAAGAAAGAATGAAAATATTCTATCCAAAATATCAAGTAAATATGGATATAATAAAGAAGGCAAGCCCAACTGTTAAGTTTATGCACTGTCTTCCTGCTACAAGAGGTGAAGAAGTTACTGATGAAGTAATGGATTCAGAATATTCTGTAGTATTTGATGAAGCTGAAAATAGACTTACAGCTATGAGAGCGTTACTTGTATATTTTATGGGTAAAGAAGAAGAAACTTTAAAGATTATTGAAGGTTAGGAGTAAAAAATGGAAAAGAAGAAAAAATTTAGATTATTTGATGCCATTTTGGGAACAGTATGTTTAACATTAGTATGTGAATCTGTTATGCCAACTGCCGCAATAGGTAATACTCAATATGCATGGTGGATATTACTTCTAATAGGATTTTGTTTACCATATGGTATGATTACTGCTGAGCTTGGTACAACTTATCCAAGTGAAGGTGGTATGTATGATTGGGTAAAAAGAGCATTTGGTCCTAAATGGGCTGGACGTGTTGCATGGAACTATTGGGTTAACTTCCCACTATGGATTGCATCACTTGCTGTAGCAGTTACAGACATAATATGCGGAATGTTTAATGTAGAACTTAATATATGGTTGATATTATTAATACAACTTGCATATATTTGGTTAGTAACATTCTTAAGTACAAAAAGAATAGGTGAAAGTAAGGGTGTTGTTAACTTAGGAACAGCATTCAAAGTATTCTTATTATTAGGTATTGGTATTTTAGGTATATATACAGTTATTAAAACTGGAGAAAGTGCTAATCCCATAACAAGTTTTAAAGATTTAATACCAGATTTCTCATTAAATATAGATACTGGTTTACCATTTATTTCAATTATTTTATTTAACTTTATGGGATTTGAAGTAGTTGGAACATGGGTAGATGATATGGATAATCCTAAAAAAGATATTCCAAAAGCATTAATATTTGGTGGGTTATTAATGGCTATATTCTATATTTTACCAGCAACAGGATTTAATATTGCTTTAAGTCCAGATGTAGTTGGTGAAATGGATCCAGAAAATGTTGTAGAAGTATTAACTGCATTGTTTGCAGCAGTTGGTATTGGTGCATCTGCACTTAAAGTATTAGTTATAATTGCAGGATTTATGTTTATCTATACATTTATAGCTAATATTGCATCATGGTCATTTGGTGTTAATTCGGTTGCTAAATATGCAGCAGATGATGGCTCTATGCCAAAAATGTTTAGTAAAACAAATGAAGAAGGTGTTGCTGTAAATGGAGCTATAATTAATGGAGTAGTTGCATCATTAATAGTTATTGGTGGAGTAGTTGCATCATTAATTAGTGAAGATTTTGAAGCAGGATTTAGTTTGTTCTTCTGTTTAAGTTGGATTACATTATTAGTTGGTTATATTCCAATGTTTATGGCATTCTTAAAACTTAGAAAAACAGACGCAAATGTAGAAAGACCTTATAAAGTACCAGGTGGCAAATTTATGATTAAAGTAGCTGCTATAGTACCATTTATAATTTTAATATTAGGTGTTGTATTTACATTGTTTGGCGATTTCTCATTAGAATATATTCAAGATAATATACCATTACTTGCTGGTGTTGTATTATCATTCATAATTGAAGAAATATTAGTAGCAAGAATTAAATCTAAAAAATAATTAATAGGGATTTCAAAATGAAATCCCTTATATAAAAAGGAGTTTTTTATGAAAAGAATAGAAAAAACTACACCAAAAAAAGATGGTTATAGAATGCCAGCCGAGTATGAAAAGCATAGTGGAACATACATTATTTGGCCAGAAAGACCAGATAACTGGAGGTTAGGTGCTAAACCTGCTCAAAAAACATTTGTAGAAGTGGCAAGTGTTATTGGTAAATATGAACCATGTACTGTAGTTGTAAGTGGTTGGCAATATGCAAATGCAAGAGGAATGTTACCAGATTATGTTAAAGTAGTAGAAATGAGTAATAATGATTCTTGGATTAGAGATTGTGGGGCAACATTTTTAGTAAATGACAAAGGTGGTTTACGTGCAGTAGACTGGAGCTTTAATGCTTGGGGAGGTTTAGTAGATGGATTATATTTCCCTTGGGATAAAGATGATATGGTTGCACAAAAGATGTGTGAATTAGAAGGTGCTGATAGGTATCGATTAGATGACTTTGTATTAGAAGGTGGAAGTATACATGTAGATGGTGATGGAACTGCTATGGTAACTTCAGAATGTTTATTATCAAAAGGTAGAAATCCACATTTAAGTCAAAAAGAAATAGAACAAGTATTAAAAGATTATTTAAATGTAGAAAAAGTTCTTTGGATACCAAAAGGGATATTTAATGATGAAACAAATGGACATGTAGACAATATGTGTAATTTTGTTAAACCAGGAGTAGTAGTACTTGCATGGACTGATGATGAAAATGATCCTCAATATTCAAGAAGTAAAAAAGCATATGAATATTTATCAAAGGAGAAAGATGCAAAAGGAAGAAAATTAGAAATTCATAAGTTGTTAATTCCTAAGAAGCCAATACTAATAACAAAAGAAGAAAGTTTAGGAGTTGATGCTGTTGATGGTACATTACCTAGACAAAAAGGTGATAGAATGGCTGCTTCATATGTTAACTATTATACAGGTAATGGCTTTGTAGCTCTTCCTATATTTGGTGATGAACATGATAAACTTGCAATAAAGAAATTGCAAGAATTATATCCTGATCGAGTAATTGAGCCAATATATGCAAGAGAGATTCTATTAGGTGGTGGCAATATTCATTGCATTACTCAACAAGTACCTTTTGTAAAAAAAGATTAAAAAAACAGTTAATAACTGTTTTTTTATTTCTTAATCATATTACTTTCATAAAATAGTGGTAATAATATATATCCATTTTCTTCTAAATAAGTAATCATTTCAGGAAGAATAGCAGTAGTATATCTACTATAATCATGATATAAAATGACTTCTATTTTTTCATTTATTGTAGAAGTAAAATTATTCCATGTTTCTTCTTTAGAATAAAGCATACCACCATCTCCATCAGAACCATTCCAATCTACATATCCATAATGATTTTCTCTTAACTTTTCTACAATAGAACTTTTTAAATTTCTGGCTGTAGAACTACCACCAGGGAATCTAACAATGTTAGTAATATAACCATATGCATATTTTTTTACATGTTCTTCTTGATCTTTAACTGCTTTAATAAATGATTCGGCACTACTATATAATCCATATCTTATTGCATGTGTATATGTATGATTTGCAATAGTATGTCCTCTCTTAACATATTCTGGATATAATTTAAAGCATTCATATGATTTATTATCATAACAATATGTACCATTTGTAGTAGTAGTAAAAAATGTTGCTTTAACATTATACTTATCTAAAATATCTAATACCTTATAAGTATTATAATAAGGACCATCATCAAATGTTAAATAAGCAATCTTTTTGTTTGATTTGCCATTAATAATATCATTTTCTAATTGTTTAATATATTTAAAATATTCTTCTTTAATAAAATTAATTTTATTATCAATATTGCCATAGTCATTATAATAATTTTTTAATTCAGTTAACTCTTTTTCTTTATCTTTTTGTTTTGTTTTTAATGAATTATATTCATCTATCATATACTTATCAATACTTGATATTTTATTTTTATAATAATATGAGGTATTTAGTAATGAAATAATCAATATTAATAAAATAGTTTCTGTAATTATAAATTTTTTACTTTCTGTAATTCTTTTTCCCATACTTCCAGTATTCCTTTTTTTACATCATCAATTACTATTTTATCTGTTTTATTTTTCATATCTTTAATATCAGTATCTAACTTACTAATATCATTCTTTAAATTAATTATTTCATCTTTTCTAATATTACTATTTTTATGATAACTATTAATATTCATATATGTATTATAAGATATAAATATTAATATAATAAATGTAACAAATACTACTAATTTTTTCATATACTACCTCTAATATAATTTTAATACCATATGTATTTATTGTAAACAATATTTATGATATATTTAAATAGAGGTGTAAGATGGAAGAATATATAAATAATGATATTAAACTTAATAAAAAACAATTGATAAGTATAATATGTTTAATAATAGTAATATCAGGTATATTTGGATGGATATATGAATTTATATTTTATTATATAAATAGTGGTTTTAAAACCTTTTATATGAGAGGCGGAAACTTTTTGCCATGGATTAATATATATGCATATGGTGCATTTATAATATTGTTTTTAACATATAAAAGAAGAAAACATCCATTACAAGTATTTTTAATAAGTATGATATCTACAGGTGTATTAGAGTATTTATCAGGATATATACTATATGGAGTATTAGGTTTAACTAAATGTTGGGATTACAATACCGAAATATTAAACTTTGGTAATATAGGTGGATATGTATGTTTAAGAAGTGTCCTTATATTTGGATTATCGGGATTATTTTTAATATATATATTAGTACCACTACTTATTAAATTGGTACAATCTAAACATATAAATATTATATTAACAATAAGTATAATATTGTGTACAATATTTTTATTAGATGAAATATATAATTTAATTTTTACAAAATTATTTCATTTGCCAAAATCTACAAAGATATATAGTAAATTAGGATTTAAATATTTGTATTTTAAATAAATAGTGATATAATTTAATTAATCTTATAAAGAGTGATTGAGGGACTAGCCCTATGAAGTCACACCAACCTATTAAATTAGGTGGTAATGCTAGATCTATAAGATAACTTTGTGCGCAGGAGTTATCTTGGGCATTTTTTTATTTGATTAGAAAGGAAGTAGTATGATAGAAAAAGTAAACCCAAGTCATCCTGATAAAGTGGCAGACAGGATAGCTGGTGCATTAGTGGATTTGGCATATGTAAAAAGTAATAATCCTAAAATAGCTGTAGAAGTATTACTTGGTCATGGGAATTGTCACATAATAATTGAAACAAGTGAAAAATTTAATAAGAGTGAAGTAGAATCTATAGTACGTAGGATAGCAGGTAATATGAAATTAGATTTACAAGTTGTAAAACAAGATGTATACCTTGCTAATAACCAAATAGGTAAGCTAAGATGTGGAGATAATGGAATATTTAAAGGTGTACCTTTAAATAAAGAAGAAAAAAAATTATCTAGAATAGCAAGAGATATTTATAGAAAGTATCCATATGATGGTAAATATATTTTAGATAAAAATAAATTGATTATATGTCAAAGTAATTGCATAAGTGGTGATTTAAAAAATACATATAAAAACGCAATTATTAATCCACTTGGAGAATGGACAGGAGGCATTAATGTAGATAGTGGTGCTACAAATAGGAAATTAGGATCTGATATGGCATCTAGTATTACAGGAGGTGGACTGCATGGAAAAGATTTATCTAAAGCAGACGTTTCAATTAACATATATGCGTTTTTAAAAGCGCAAAAAGAAAATAAAACAATTAAACTTTCTTGTGCTATAGGTGATGAATACGTAGATGGTAAAACATATGAAGAGATAGTAGAAATTGCAAGAGAATATATTAAAATGATAGGAGGATTTGAAGAATTTGCAAAATGGGGATTATATTGATAGAATGAATAAATATAAAGCAAAAGTAAAAAAATTTTTAATGGATAAAAATAATTATACAGAAGAATCAGCAGATGAATTGATGGGACTTTATGAAGATGATTTTAAAGAATTTTTAGATAATGGTTGGAGCCCAGGATGTGCAGCAACAGCAATGAGGATGGGTTATTAATAAAAAAGTTGTTGTAAATATAAATATTGTGTTATAATACACTTGTAATTTATTTTGGAATTAGTAGTAAATGATTTACTAATAGAGAGTTAGTGGTTGGTGGAAACTAATGTAATAGTTTATGAATGACATCCATATATGATAAATCGTTAATTACGTTATAATTAAAGTGCACGTTAGTGAAGTAAGGTGGTACCGTCCTATTGGACCCTTATAACTCTTTTGTGCACTTTTTATTTAAAGGAGGAAATATGGAAATAATACAAAGACCTAAAGGAACAAATGATGTTTATGATGAAACTGGTAGAACTATTCTTTATATTAGAGATTTAGTAGAGAGTATTGCTAAAGAATATAATTATAATTATTTTAGGACACCTACATTTGAAAGAACTGAAGTGTTTAAAAGAGGTGTAGGAGATACCACTGATATAGTTGAAAAAGAAACTTATGATTTTGTAGATAGAGGAAATAGAAATATGACCTTAAGGCCTGAAGGTACTGCAGCAGTTGTAAGAAGTATAATTGAAAATAAATTATACGTTAATGGTATAAACAAAGTATGGTATTTTATGCCTATGTTTAGATATGAAAGACCACAATCTGGAAGACTTAGAGAACACTTCCAATTTGGATTTGAATCATTTGGAACTAATAGTCCTTATGCAGATGCTGAAATAATATCTATAGCAGTAAAAATATTAAAGGGTCTTGGACTTAAAGGTATTAAAGTAAACATTAATAGTTTAGGAGATATAGAATCTAGAAATAATTATAGAGAAGCATTAAAAGAACATTTTAGACCACATCTAGATAATTTATGTTCTGATTGTAAAGAAAGATTTGATAGGAATCCATTAAGAATAATAGATTGTAAAGTAGATAGTGAATTGGAAGTAATAAAAAATGCTCCAAAAATATTAGATTATTTAAATGATGAATCTAAGAAATATTTTGAATCCGTTAAAAAGAATTTAGATATACTTGGTATAGAGTATAATGTAAATCCAAATATAGTAAGAGGACTTGACTATTATACTCATACTGTATTTGAAATAACTGCTGAAATAAAAGATTTTGGAAGTCAAAATGTGTTATGTGGTGGTGGAAGATATAATAATCTTGTGAGCAATCTGGGAGGACCAGAATATCCATCTGTTGGATTTGGAATGGGTATTGAAAGACTTATGAATGCTTTGAGTGCAGAAGGAATTGATTTTGGTAAAAAAGAGATTGATGCATATATTTGCTATATAAGTGATAATGAAAAAGATTATGCATTTAAATTATTAAATGAATTAAGGAATAATAATTTAAGATCTGATATGTGCTATACAAATAGGAATTTAAAGGGTCAATTTAAAGAATGTGATAGTAATAATACTAAATTTGTAATAATTATTGGAGAAGAAGAAAAAAATACTGAAGTTATTACTATTAAGAATAATAATACAAAAAAAGAATACAAAATAAATAGAAATGAATTAGTAGAATTTATTAGGAGGAATTATGAGTAAGTTAAAATTTTGTGAATTAAAAAATCATTATAATGAAGAAGTAGTATTAAAAGGTTTTATTGATAATTTAAGAGATTTACAATATGTACAATTTTTAGTACTTAGAGATAGAACAGGTAAAATACAAGTAACCATAGAAAAGAATGATGATAATAAAGAATTAAATGAAATAGTTTCTAATTTAACATTAGAAAGTGTAGTTACTGTAACAGGTAAATTACTTGAAAATGAAAAAGTAAAATTAAATGGTATGGAAGTAATACCAACTAGTATAGAAATAAATAGTAGAAGTGAAAATGAACTTCCAATAAATTATAAAGATAAAAATAATACATTGTTAGACACAAGATTAGATTATAGATTCTTAGATTTAAGAAATGAAAAAAACATTCTTATGTTTAGAGTACAAAGTGCATTTGTACAAGGAATGAGAGACTATCTTTATGAAAATGATTTTACTGAAATACATACACCTAAATTAATAGCAGCAGCTTCTGAATCTGGATCAGATGTATTTGAAGTAAAATATTTTGAAAATAAAGCTTATCTTGCACAAAGCCCACAATTTTATAAACAAATGGCTATGGCGGCAGGTTTTGAAAAAGTGTTTGAAGTGGCGCCAGCATTTCGTGCAGAAAATTCTAATACAAATAGACATACGACTGAATTCACATCATTTGACCTAGAGTTTAGTTATATAAAAGATTTTACTGAAGTAATGGATTTGGAAGAAGAAATGCTTATAGCAGGGTTAACTAAAGTAAAAGAATTATATGGTGAAAAGATTAAAGAAATGTTTAATGAAGAAATAATAATTCCAACAAGGCCATTCCCAAGAATAAAATTGCAAGATTTATACAAAGAATTAGAAAAAAGATATGGTTACAATATTCCAACAGAAGATGTAGGAGATATGAATGCAGAAGCAGAAAAATTAACAGGTAGATTTGCAAAAGAAGTATATGGTCATGAATTTATATTTGTAACTGATTATAGTGCTAAAAAAAGAGCGTTCTATCATATGAGGAAAGATGGAATACCTCAAGGATATGATTTGATTTGGAAAGGTATGGAAATAACTACAGGAGCACAAAGAGAACATAGATATGATGTATTAAAAGCTCAATGTGATGAAAAAGGATTAGGAAAAGATGTAGAATTCTATCTAGAATTCTTTAAGTATGGATGCCCTCCACATGGTGGATTTGCACTTGGAATAGATAGAATTACAATGTTAATGCTAGGTATGCCAAATTTAAAAGAAACAATGTTCCTATTTAGAGGACCAAATAGGATTACACCATAATGAAAAAGAAAGTAGTAGTTTTAGGTGGTGGAACAGGAATGTCTAATTTACTTATGGGACTTAAAAATTTCCCATTAGACATTTCTGCAATAGTAACAGTTTGTGATGATGGATCTAGTACTGGCATACTAAGAGAAGAATTTAATATACCTGCAGTTGGTGATATTAGAAGGGTTTTGGTTGCTTTATCAGAAACAGAACCACTTGTTATGGATTTATTTAATTATAGATTTAAAACAACAAGTGATTTAGATGGTCATACAGTTGGTAATCTGCTCTTAACAGCAGCTACTGAAATATGTGGTAATATGTCAGATGGCATTGAAGCGTTAAGTAAAGTATTAAATTTAAAAGGTAAAGTAATACCACTTACAGAGGATAATGTTACACTAATGGCTAAAATGCAAAATGGAAGTATAGTAGAAGGGGAACATCATATTACATTATCAAAAGAAAAAATATTGAAAGTATATTATAAAAAAGCACCAAAAGTTAATGAAGATGCACTAAAAGCAATTAGAGAAGCAGACTTGATATTATTTTCAATGGGTAGTTTATTTACAAGTATAATACCGAATTTGCTTGTAAAAGATATAGTAAATGAAATAGATAAGAGTAAAGCAAAAATAATGTATGCATGTAATATGATGACGCAACCAGGAGAAACTGATAACTTTAAGGTATCTGATCATGTTAATATGTTAAATAAGTATTTAGGAAAAAGAAAGATAGAAATTGTGGTAGCAAATAATTCAAAAATTGATAGAAAAATGGCTAAATTCTATGAAACTACTGAACAAAAAGATCCTGTTATTTTAGATAAAGAAAATATAAAAGTAAAAATAATAGAAGATAATTATGTATATATTACTAAAAATAATTTACTTAGGCATGATAATATAAAATTGGGTTTTGATATATTTTATTATATTAATAATAATGGTGTAAGATGAAAAAATTAACAAGATTAATATTAATAATAGTTTTATCTTTTATTACAAATTGTTATGCAGATAGCATAGTACTTGATAATAAGATATCCGATAATAGTGAATTTATAACAGAAGTAGATATAACATCTGTAGATAATATTGATAATTTAAAATATTATAAAAATGTAAAAAAAATAAATATTAGAAATGTTGTAATAGATGATATAAGTTTTTTAAATGATTTAAATAATTTAGATAGTATAGTAGTATTTTATAGTAAAGTAAATTTATCAAAATTAAATAATATTCATATTAAAGAAATGACATTCATAAATTCATACATTGTAAATGATAATTTTACACCATTGATAAATACAAGTATTAAAAGATTGGATTTAGAAGGTAGTTATGTTACCAGTATTTATACATTAAAAAATATTGTTTCATTAGAAGAACTATATTTAAATTCAATTAGTAATTTAAGAAGTTTGGAACCTATCACTAATCTTCCAAAATTAAAGAAATTAGATTTTGGAGGTTCTGAAGAATTAGTAAATAAAAAAGTATTAGATTATATAAGAGAAAAGAATATAGTTGGTACAAACTATGATGTAACTCAATATATGTTTTTAAATAGAGAGCTAGATACTAAATTAAATGAAATAATTAAAAGTTTAAAATTAGATAATCTAACTGATTTAGAAAAAATAAAGAAAATAACTACATATGTTATTGATAATATAAAATATGATGATGATTGTGGAATAAAAAGTAACTGTGAATATAATGAATTAACATTTAACATACTTGAAAAAAGTTTGTCTGGTAAAGGAATATGTTACAACTATGCCCATCTTGAAAACAAATTATTAAATATGGTTGGTATTAAATCATACTTAGTAAGTGGATTTAATAAAACAGGATTAGGGCATGAATGGGTAAATGTATATTTAGATAAAAAATGGTATGCAATTGATCCAACATGGATAGACACTTATGTAGGAGAGGACAAGAAATTCAAAACCACTGGCAAGTCAAAATTTTATATGGTTGATTTAGAAGATAAAACTTGGAATAGTTTGCATAAGGCAGATGTATTACCATCTAAAATAGTAGAGCCAGAAAAAGAGATAATAGATGAAGTTATAATTGATTCTAATATAACTAAAGCACAAGATAATTATTATACAATATTTATAATATCTATAATAATAGTTTGCTTATTCATATTAATAGTAATATATAAAAGAGTAGATAAATTATCTAAAAAAAGGAGAAGAAGGAATGTTAGAAAATAGTGTATTGACAGAAGAAATAATTAAAAAATTATTAGAGGATAATTACAATTTGAAAGTAGCAAGTGTTGAAAGAATAAATAGAGGTAGTGCAAATATATACAATATAGATAATAAGTATATATTGAAAGAATTTAGTAGTGATAGGGAAGTTTCTTCTATAGAAAAAGAATATAATGTAATAAAACATCTTGATAATAAAGGATTAAAAGTACCTACATATATTGAAACAAAATATGGTAATCCATATATAATATATGAAGGTAGAATAATAATACTTCAAGTGTATCTAGAAGGATATGCAATGCCAAATAATACAGGAGATTATGCTAAAACAATTGAATCAGCAACTATATTGGGTAAATTAACTAAAGCATTAGAAGATTATGAATTAGATAGTACTTATAATGATTATCCATCAAAAGAGGCATTAGAAGAAGGCATTGTTAAATTAAGTGATTTAATTAATAAGATTAAAGATGATAATCCATATAAAGATAAAATAATATCCGATTTAAAAAGAAGAATAGAAATATCAAAAGAACTATTAGATTTTAATTTTGAAGATATTAAAAAAGTAACATTAAAAATATGTCATGGAGATTATTCTGTACAACAATTAATATATAATGATAATGAGGAAACTGCAATAATAGATTTTGAAACAGTAAGAAAAATGCCAATAGATTGGGAAATAATAAGAAGTTATAGTTATATAGATAAAGAATGTAAAGATGGAGTATTTAATTTAAATACATTTATTGATTATGTTAAAGAAGTAAAGAAATATATTAAATTAACAAAAAAAGATTTAAAATATATGCCATACATCTATATATTTCAATTAGTATCAAGTACATTTGGTTATAAACAATATAATAATGATTATTCTAAAACGTCTTTATTAGATTTTGCATTCTTTAGAACTAATCTATGTAATTACTTATATGATAATTTAGAACTAATATCAAAAGAATTATTAAATATAAAATAATAAACACAAATAAATTATTTGTGTTTTTATTATTAATAATTGAGAAAATAAGATTTTGATAGTATAATAAAAATATAAGATAGGAGTGTATTATGAAAAATAGAAAAGCATTTACAATAGTTGAATTATTAGCAGTAATAGTAATATTAGCAATAATATTAATAATAGCTGTACCACAGATAATGAATGCAATAAAAATAGCTAAATTAAAGAGTATAGAAGGTAGTGCAAGATT
Organism: Bacilli bacterium; assembly: GCA_017428495.1. Lineage (GTDB taxonomy): Bacteria > Bacillota_I > Bacilli_A > RF39 > UBA660 > CAG-1193. Next base: position 39,027 of record JAFRQS010000032.1, read on the forward strand.
AATAGCAAAGAATGCAGAAGAAGATTATTATTCACAAAAATTGATAAATAAAAGATATAATGCAACAAGTATACCATGCTCTGATGTGGCAAAATTAAGCGATGATTATTCGAGTTGTAGTATTACATATGATAATAGTGGAACGGCAACAGTAACATTAAAGGGAGCATCAGGTGGTAAGTTTGATAAAATTAAATGTACAGGGACAAAAGCTAATATAAATTGTAGTGAAATAACACCACTTCCAGGATACACTGATGCAGTAGAATTATTAACATCTAAAATAGGAACAGGTGGTCTAATAAAAGATGATCATGATGAATTAAGATATCAAGGAGAGACAGTAGATAATTATGTAACATTTAATGATGAAGTAGCAAAATGGAGAATAGTAGGATTATTTAACGTTGATGGAGAACAAAGAGTAAAATTGGTAAGAAAAGATTCAATATGGAATAATTACTCATGGGATACAAGTGATTCATCTGTAAATAGGGGAGAAGGAATAAATCAATGGGGACCATCAGGAACATATGAAGGTGCAGATTTAATGAGAGAACTAAATGGAGATTATTTGAATTCAACACTATCAGTAGATGCAAATTGGTATGATGGATCGAATAACTCATTAGGAAGTGAAAATTTCGATAAGAATTATGTATTAAAAGAGAGCGCACAAGAACTAATAGGAGATGCAACATGGTTCTTAGGCGGAGTAGCATATAATAGTACAGTAACACTAGCAGATGCATATATTCAAGAAAGAGGAGAACAAGGAAAGATGTGTACACAAGGTGCAACATATTGTAATGATACAGTAACTAGAACATACACATGGACTGGTAAAGTAGGATTAATATATTCAAGTGACTATGGGTATGCATCAGGAAATAGTAACTGTGCAACAAACATAGCATCGTATAATCCGTATTGTGATACAAATTGGATGGGTGATTATGGATGGACAATTTCTCCTCAGCGTGACTCTAGCAGTGCCTTCTATGTGTGGAATGCGGATTCTCTTATGTACGGCGTCGAAGCATCCGTTCCTTGTCCCGTTCACCCATCAGTATATTTGATTTCAGGAGTTCAAATGAAAGGCTCTGGTACAACTGCTGATCCATATGTTTTTGCAGAATAAACAGGTTTATTCCTGTTTTTATTTACAAAAATATGATAATTTAGAACTAATATCAAAAGAATTATTAAATATAAAATAAAAAACACAAATAAATTATATTTGTGTTTTTATTATTAATAATTGAGAAAATGAGGTTTTAATAGTATAATAAAAATATAAGATAGGAGTGTATTATGAAAAATAGAAAAGGATTTACATTAGTAGAATTATTAGCAGTAATAACAATATTATCAGTAATACTTATAATAGCGGTACCACAGATAATGAATACAATTAAAGTTTCAAAATTAGGGGCAATGGAAAGCAGTGCAAAAATAATAGCAAAAGATGCAGAAAAGAAATATTATATGAAGAAAATGGAAGATAAAAACTATGTGGCTGCTGGAATACCATGTACAGATATAACTAAAATGAGTAGTGATTATGGAAGTTGCACAATATCATATTCTAATAATGGAATAGCAACAGTAACATTAAAAGGTGCAACTGGTGGTAAATTTGATGGAATAACTTGTACAGGTACAAAAAATAATATGAGTTGTGTTGAAAGAGTTCCAGGTCCTCCAGTGTGGATATATGCATATGGTAATATAACATCAGTAGATCAAGGAGTAGAAAATTATGCAGATTTAGATAAACAAATTTTTATAAGATTTAACAAAAATGATTTGAGTGAAAAAAATATATGTATAATGTATAAAAGTGCAGAAAGAAGTGGTGAACCTGCTTGTTTGGTATCTAAAGATACATATAATACAAGAAATAATGAAAATTCAGAATGGAGTCAAATAGAAGCATTATTTGGTTCAAGTAACTGCGTTGAAGAAGTAAATTCTATAAGATGCTATGTTAGTTTACCAGAGTATTGGCAGTGTATTACATCTAGTAATAGTACAAGTTGTACCTTACTAAATCAAAATACAGAAGAAGAATGTAGTTTGAAATCTGATGGCACTGTTAGTTGTATTCAATAAAATAAATTAAAATAGGAACAATGTTCCTATTTTTTTATTAATCCATTTAAGAAATATGATATTGCTATGCTATGATATTTATTATTGTTTGTAAGAGCTACTAATTCTGATTTAGGTAGTTCTTCTTTTACTTTTATTTCATGTATTCCATCTATGTTTCTACCAAATTCTCTTATAACCATTCCAATTCCAACTCCTGCTTTAACAAAGTCTATTATGAAAGAATTTGATACTACGCTTAAGAAGTTATTAAGTTTATGGTTTTGATAGAATTTATTTATTTCTGTAGTATTAACATTTATTATAAAGTTCTTATCTTTAATATCATGTACACTTATTGTCTTATCTAATTTATCCATATAATCATCACTACAGAATAATCCATATGTTAAATCCTCTATTTTATATCTAGTTATATTTGAATATTTATTAACATAGTTATAACTTGAAATTATTATTGCTATATCTATTGCGCCTTCTTTTATCTTTGTAATTAAGTTATTGTTTGTGTTATCTTCTACATATACGTGTACATTTGGATGCTCTTTTGTATATTTTTTTATATACTCAATTAAAAACATTCTAAGTACTGTTATAGATGTACCAATTCTTATATTCATTTTACCATCACTGATTATTTCATCCATAACATTTTTTGTTTCGTCTAATTGAAGCATAAGTGGTTTTACATATGCATAGAGTCTTTCTCCTTCTGTTGTAAGCTTAATACCACTATGGCTTCTGTTAAATAGGCTACTTCCAATTTCGTTTTCTAATATTTTTATTGTTTTTGTAATAGCAGGTTGCGAAATTAATAATTTTTCAGCAGCTTCTGTGATGCTTTTACTTTCTGCTACTATGCAAAAAGTTTTATAGTATTCAAAACTTATATTCATACTACCACCTCAATTTTTATTATATACATATAATTTTAATTGTCAACAGAAATATAACTAAAAGTTATGGATACATAAAAAATATGTATTTTTAATTTCAAAAATCATCAGGTATTATGTAAGTAGAGAGGTGATATGCGCGTATGATAGACTTACATATTCATTCAAAATTTTCAGATGGTGATAAAACAATTCCAGAGCTTATAGATATGCTTAAAAGAAAAAAAGTTGAATTATTCTCCATAACTGATCATGATAGTGTTGATAGCTTGAAAGTGCTCGAAAATATTCCAAACATTACTTATATACCAGGAGTAGAGATGAGTGCTGTAAGCGATGGTGTTAAGATGCATATCCTCGGATATGGTATAGATGATAATTCAAAGTTAAAATCTACATGTGAAATTATAAAGAAAACCAGAAAAGAACTTGTACTTGAAATATTAGAAGATTTAATAAAAAGGGGTTATAAATTTAGTGAAGAAGATCTAAGTTATTTCTATAATAGTGAAAGTTCTTGTATTGGAAAAGTAGAAATATCAAAGTTTTTAGTAAAAAATGGTTATGCTCTTAGTGTCAAAGATGCATTTTATGAAATATTAGGTAGATATAAAATAGGACCTAGGATAAGGAAAAATGCTGAACAAATAATTGATGAGATACATGAAAAAGATGGTTTAGCAATACTTGCGCATCCTTTTGAAATAGTAAGAAAGCAAGGTGTAGAAATAGCACCAGTAATTGATGAACTTGAATATTATGGCTTAGATGGTGTAGAGGTTTTTACTACTAAACATAATAAAGAAGAAGAAAAGTATATGTATGATTTGTGTAGAAATAGGGGATTATTGATAAGTGGTGGTAGTGATTATCATGGACCACTTACTAAGCCTAACATACAAATTTGTGATAGTGTGAAAGGGGATGAAATTAGTGAAAAGATTAAGAAAAAAAGAATTAAACATTAATGGAGTTCTCTTTAATATATATACAGAGGATGTTGAGGAAGTAGAGAAATATTTTAGTAATTTTATAATTACATGTAATGAAAAGGTAACTGCTACTTATAATATTTATTTTGATAGTGATAAAGATATATTATTATCTTTGATAAGTAATTTTGATAAATCTAAGTCAGTAGTATTGCCTACGTTTAAAAATCAAATTCATTATAAAAATGGTAATAAGTTTTTAATAGATACAGAAGAATATATGTGTATTAAAACTAATGATAAGAATTATAAAATATTTGGTACAGTAAAAGGTTTAAGTTGGGTTGTAAGAGAATTATTAATAAGAGAAATGGAAGATAAAGGATACTTTTATATGCATGGTACAGGTATTGAAGTGTTTGATAAAGGAATATTGCTATTAGGTAATTCTGGTAGTGGTAAAACAACTTTTATGACCAAGTTAAGTGAATTAGATACTAAAGAAAAATTTATATCTAATGATAGGGTATTTGTAAAAAATAGAATGATGCATTATTATCCACTTCCAATTATATATGCAATGGGAACTGCGAGAGCAAATAGAAATTTAGATGAATATTTTAGAAGAACTCAAGCATTAGAAAAAAGAAGGGGAAAAGATTATACTACTTGTGGAGATGGTGCTAAGTGTGATGTGCCATTAAAAGATATTCCAAGAATATTTCCAAATATAGAAAATGTGGATAAGAGTAAAATTGATTTGATTGTATTCCCTAGAATAACTGATAGAGAAAGGTTTGAATACTTAAGTAGTGAGGATGCAATAAGAAGATTAAGTGAAACTAATTTTACTCCAAATGATAGTGAAAATGAAAGAAAAGAATGGTTAAGATATAGAACAGTACCTATAGAAGAAATAGAAAGAAAGAAAAAAGAATTTCATCAAGAATTGATAAGTCATATTCCAATTATAGAAGTTGAATATACTAGGGATACTAGTAGTTCATATTTAGAAAAGGTATTAAAGAAGACTTTATGATAAGTGTCATTACAGATGAAGTATCAAGTGATATTGATTCTTTAATAAAAATATTAAAAGATACAAAATTGGAATATGTAGAATTAAGAAAAATAAATGATAAATACTTGTTTGAAATAGATGCTGGTGAATTAAAACTAATAAGTAAGAAATTTGAATTGAATAATTATAAAATTTCATTAATAGATAGTCCTATTGGTAAACATAAATATAGTTATGATAAAGAAGATAAATTAATTATTAAATATATAAATATTTGTAAGATATTTAAATGTAAATATTTGAGAATATTTACAGATGTTTGTGATTTAAAAAAATATAATGATATAGCAAAAGAAAACAATATAATTTTATTAATTGAGAATGAAAAGGGTACAAAAGGTGAAAGTTATATATATTTAAAAGAATTAATGAATAAAAAGTATAGCAATATAAAATTATTATATGATGCTGAAAATTATTATAGTTTAAATTTAGATTATATAGAAGCTTTGAGAGTGTTAAAAAATGATATAGTTTATATTCATTTAAGAGATGTTAAAGATAGTAAATTTGTTTATTTATATGATGGTGATATAGATATAGACAAGATATTAAGTATGATTGATAAAGATACAATAGTATCTTTAGAAACACATTTACCAATGTGTAGTGATTTAGAAAAAGAAGTTTTATTTAAAGAGAGTATGAGGAGGATTTATGAATAAGAATTTTTATGGAAATATAGATGATTTAAAAAAGAAATTAGATGGTTTAAAAGTTAGTTATAAGATTAAAGGGGATAAAATAATAATAGGTGATGGATATATTAAATTTAAAGAAAAAGAGTTACCTATAAGAAGTTTTTCTGTTACTAGATTTGCAGATCCAGGATTAGAACTTATGGCTGTAGATGTGGATTATGATTTAGTAAATAAAATATGTTTAGCATATTCAGATTCTGAAATAGAATCTATTGTAAGAGATATGCCTGTAATAGATTGGTATAGTTCAAATCATAAGAATACATTAAATAATGTTGCTATTATTTGGAGAGATCACTTTCTTGAAGAAAATGTAGGTTTATTAAATGGTTTTGTAAATATGGGTGTTAGACCTGAAAATATACTTGCTATCGATAAAGGAGATAGTACAAAGCATAGATTTGAAATAACAGAAACTTTTAAGAAGATGGGATTTAATGTAAGTGTACTTGATAATACAGATGTAGATAATGAAAAGTTAATGAAAATTGGTGAAGAATTAATATTTGATTTTATTAATAAAAGAAAAGATTTAAAAGTAGTTGTATTAGATGATGGTGCTATAGTAACTAAGATATTAGATAAAATACATTTTGATAATGTAGTAGGTGTAGTAGAGCTTACTGAAATGGGATTAAGAAGAATAAGACCAAATGAAGATAAATTATTATATCCAGTACTTAATGTTGCAAAGACTAAATTAAAAAGGCATATTACTTATACCGAAATATCTAGCAGTATATTTACAAGAATAATAGAATTATTGGCAGGAGAAAAATTAGTAGGTAGAAGTGTAGTAATGTGTGGTTATGGGGACTTAGGCGAAATACTTGCAGATAGATTAAGAAGTTATGGAGTTAGAGTAACAGTAGTAGATGTAGATGTACTAAGACTTATAATTGCAGCTGAAAGGGGCTTTACAACTTATAAAAACTGTTATGATGCAGTTAAAAATGAAAAACCATTTATGATAGTTGGTGCATCTGGCTATAAGAGTATTAGTGAAGATGTTATTAAAATGCTTCCTGATTATGGATATGTAACAAGTGGTGCTACTGCTGATCTTCATGCATTTAGAGATTTTGAAGCACGTGGTGAAGTATTTAAGAAAATAGATAAGTATGGAACTCAATATTATGTGTTTGATAAACATGTAGATGTATTAGGAAATGGTAGAAGTGTTAATTTATTTGATTCTGAAGCAATTCCTAATAAGAGCAATGATGTATTTAAAGCTGCTCAACTTCTTACAGTTTATAATATGATTAATAAAGAAACTCTAGAAAATAAATTGGAAGTAAATATAGTAGATGAATGGATTAGTGAATCAGGCATATTAGATAAATACTATAGTTTATATATGGAGAAATAATGAAAGATTTTCATATTCATCTTAAAAAAGGTGTAACTGATTATGATGTGATGAAACAGTATATAGATAGGTGCATAGAACTTGGAATAGATGAAGTAATATTCCTAGATCATGGTAACAGAACATCACCAAATCATAAGCCAGTATTAAATAACAAAAAAATAATAAAAGAGTTTCTAAAGTTAATAGATAGAGCAAGAAGTGAATATAAAAATATAACTATACATAGTGGTATAGAAACAGATTACTTTCCAGATAAAGAAAAACAAGATAATGAAATAGAACTTATGAATAGTGGATTTGATTATGTGGTATCTAGTGTACATGGAGTTAAATATCTTAATTTAGATGATACAGGATACTATAAAGCAATGTTAGATACAGTAAAAAAATATCCACTTAATATACTTGCTCATTTAAAATTATATGATGATTATAAAGAACATGATAAAATTATTAATCAAATATTAAAAGAGTGTAAAAAGAAAAATGTAATGATGGAAATAAATACTAGTGATAGAAGTATTTGGAATATAGAACAATTAAATTATATGTTAGATTTATTTAAAAAATATGATATTAAATACACAATAGGAAGTGATGCACATAAAGTAGGAGAACTAGGTGTAAACTATGATTTAATGTATTCATATTTAGATAATAAAATAAATAAAGAAGATAGAGAAATAGAGTATAACATAGTGAGTAGAGGAACGGAAAAAAGTGGTTCAAAAGGATATATGGCTATTACTAAGAAAATAAATAATTCAAGATATTTAATTGTTCAAGGCCATGAAAATAAAAATATAACTTGCTTTAAAGATAGTTTAAAATGTTATGACAATGATATAGAAACAATTGCATTTTCAAGATTTGAGATGATTGGTGCTTTATCATTAAATAGAATTAATTTTAAAGACGATATATTATTATGTGGATTAGGGAATATAGGAATAGGTGTATTAGTATATTTATTAGATAATAATTATAAAAATATTGATATATATACAAAGGATATTAAGCCCTATATAAAAAGCATGATAAGAAAGTTGAATAAAAGATATGATTCTAATATTAAATTAGTAGATGAAATAGAAGAACATGAAACTTATATTGATACTACTGGAGTAAGTTCTGTAATAGAAATGATTTTTAAAGATATCAAGACATTTAAAACAATATTTTTAATTGGAACTCCTAGAGAAAGTAAGTATTTTATAGATCCATTATTAATTCATAGGAATAATTTAATGGTAATTGGTGGACATGAATTAAGAGGAGTAGAAAAGACTGATAGAGTTGAATTATTTGAAAAGTTATTAAAAGTTAATAGTAGTAATGAATTAATAAAACAAATTGTTCACATCAATAGATATAAAAAGGATATATTTGAAAATATATTGAAAGAAAAAAATCATTTTATAGAGGTGGTAAAATATGACGATTAATATTAAAAATATTTTAATCAATGTAGATAGCACTTTCGATATAGTCTTTAATAGATTAAAACAATTTGAAATAAGTGATGTTAGTACTGATAATAAGATAATAATTAATGATAATTTGATAGATATATCTGTGTTAGATTATAAATTAAAGATAAAAGAAAAAATAAATACAACAGATATATATCCAATACTTAATAATTTAATAGCGTATCTTATAAATGATGAAAATAATCTATATATTCATTCGGTAGTTATTAGCAAAAATAATAAAGGAATTTTAGTGTTGGGAGATTTTAAAGTTGGTAAAAGTGCACTTGCTATAGAAGCACAGAATTATGGATATGAAGTTAATTCTGCAGATCAGACATGGATTAAAACTAATGAGATGGTTCTTGGAAGTTCATTTAATAAGGATAAAAATGGGATATCATTTCTAGATAAAAAAAATGTAAATAAAAAGGTAAAATTAGAAAGAATAATTATATTAAAGGGGATATCAACAAATGGAGAATTAAGTATCCAAAAGATAGAAAATAGAGATTATTATGTTAAGAATATATTTAGATATTCTAATTGGCATTATGATATGCCACTACTTACAAAATATATTAAGCTAAAAGATACAGGGGAAAAAATATTAAAATTTATAAATAAATTAAATATTGAAGCTTATTTCATTTGTGGTGATGAAAGAAAAATTATGGAGGCTATTTGTGATAGAAAAGAAGGTATTAAACAAGACTAAAATTAAAAAGATATTTAAAGATTATTATAATATTAAAGTAAATGATATTCAGTTAGTAAGTGGTGGTTCTGCAGAGATATATAAAGTAGATAATTATATATTAAAGTTATATCAAAAAAAGTATAATGAAGAGCAAATATCAAAAGAAGTAAATGTAATTAATTATTTAAAAAATAGAGAATTCAAAGTCCCTAATTATTTAAAAACTATTGATGATAAATATTTAGTAAAAGTAGATGATAGATATTTAATTGTACAAGAATTTATAAATGGAATTACCAAGGATAAATTTATGGCTACTAAAAAAGAAATAAAAGAATGTGGATATCTTCATGGACTTTTAGTGAAGAATTTAATGGATTATAAAGTAGATGATAAAGAAGATGGGAATTGGTATGATTTTAATAGTAATATAGAAAAATTAAATGAAATAATTAAATTAGGTAATAATAAATTAATTGTCTCAGATTTAAGTAAAAAGATTGAAATGATGAATAGTTTTGAAGATGATTTAAAAGATATAGATAAAATATCATACTATACATCACATGGTGATTTTAGTTATTTACAATTTATATATGATAAAGGCAAAGTAAATGCAATTATAGATTTTATAAGAGTAAAGAGATTACCAATTGTATGGGAAATAATTAGAAGTTATAGTTATATGGATAAAAAATGTAAAGATGCAAAAATAGATATTGATAATTTAATTTTATATGTTAAAGAATTTATGAAGAATGTAAAATTAACTAAATATGATTTAAAATATATGCCATATGTTTATATGTGTCAATTATTTAGAAGTACATATGGATACAAAGAATATTATAAAAAAGATAACAATAATATTTTAGAATTTGCGCACTTTAGGACTCAGTTATGTGAATACTTATTTAAGAATAGTAAAGAAATATCAAGGAGGTTAGAAGAATTATGAAAGATATTATATTAGTTGGAAGGGGTAAAGCTAGTAGAATACATACTATGTCATATAATAAATTTGAAAAAGTACCTAATTTATATTATGCTGATGTAGATATACCTATAAAAAAGATATTAAAGGATAATAAACTAGATGTCGATAATGTAATAGTTGATATTGTAACACCAAAAGAAGTATTTGTAGAAGTAATTGAAACTTGTGAATCATTGGGTTTATATAACATAATAGTAGAAAAACCATTTGTAATAGAAGAGGATTTCTTTAAAAAACATCCAAAATTAAATATAGTTATGATTCAAAATTACATATATTCATTAACTACTAATTTTGTTAAAGATTATTTAGATAAGAATAAATTAAAAATAAAATCAATAATGACTAATTTTTCTAAAAATAGAATAAATGAAAGTATTAATATGCGTGGTATGAGTAGTAAAATAACAGAGAACTATGAAATAGAAGTACCACATCAAGTTTATATTTGTGATTATTTATTGGGTAGTAGAAGTGAACTATTAATGCTTGAACAAAAAGATATGCAAAATATTGATAGAACTTTAAAAAATCATGGATATAGTTTCTCAATGCTAAAAAATAAAAACGTAATAATAAGTCATCAATGTGATTTAACATCTAATACTTTGCATAAAGGAATGACAATTTATTGTGAGGATAATGTAGTAATAAGTGTTGAATATTCAATATATGATAAAGAATTAGCGTGTTTAAGAAATAGTAGAGTAGTTATATATAAAGATAAAAATAAAATAATGGATGCTGAGATTGTTGATGACAATATGTATTATTGTTTAAAAGATTTTTATGAATATTTTAGCGGTAAAAAGATTAATCCGGTATATAAGAAAAGAATAGAAGATTTTAGTATAATAATGAAAGAATATGCAAGCTTTAGTAGTAAGTATTGCTAGGAGGAACTATGAAAGTTACAGTTGCTGGTACTGGTTATGTAGGACTTGTTACAGGTGTTTGTTTAGCACATATAGGTCATGAAGTCACATGCCTTGATGTAGTTGAAGAAAAAATTGAAATGTTAAAGAATGGTAAAAGTCCAATATATGAACCGGATTTAGAAGATTTAATGTTAAAAAATAAAGATAGACTAAATTTTACAACTAATTATAAAAAAGCATATAAAGATGCAGATGTAATATTTATAGGTGTAGGAACACCAGAAAGAATAGATGGTACTGCAAATTTAGATTATGTTAATGAAGTTGCAAGACAAATTTCTGAATCTATAGATAAGGATACAGTGGTAGTAATTAAATCAACTGTTCCAATAGGTACTAATGATAGAATAGAAGAATACCTAAATGGAAATATAAAAAATGGTATTAAGGTAAGAGTAGCAAGTAATCCAGAATTTTTAGCTGAAGGAACCGCAGTAAAAGATACTTTATATGCATCTAGAATTGTAATTGGTACTGAAGATAAGATTGCTGAAAAGGTACTTAAAGAGTTATATTTACCATTAACAAAAAAGCCATATAATGTGCCATTATTATCTATGGATAGAAGATCTGCTGAAATGGTAAAATATGCATCAAATGATTTTTTAGCACTTAAAATATCTTACATAAATGAAATAGCTAACTTCTGCGAGAGTGTAGGTGCGAATATAAAAAATGTAACATTAGGAATGGGTTATGATCCAAGAATAGGAAATAAATTTTTAAATTCAGGAATAGGGTATGGTGGATCATGCTTTCCAAAAGATACAAAAGCATTACATTGGTTGAGCAAAAGTTTAGATTGTGAACTTAAAACTGTAAAAGCATGTATAGAAGTTAATAAAGATCAAAAATTAAGGTTATTTCATAAATTGAAAAATTCATTATATTTGAAGGATTTGGAAGTTGCTATATTAGGTGTTACATTTAAACCAAATACAGATGATTTACGTGATGCTCCTAGTATAGATAATGTAGAACTATTACTTGAATATGGTGCTAATGTTACGGTATATGATCCAATAGGACTTGATAATTTTAAGAAAAGATTTAAAGATAGAGTAAATTATGCAAGTAGTATTAATGAAGCAATAAAAGATAAAGAAGCTGTAATGATTATGACAGAGTGGAAAGAAATTAAAGAATATGATTTAAATAATTATGTTAAATATATGAATAAAGCAAATATATTTGATGGAAGAAATTGCTATGATTTAGATGATTTTAAAAATATAGATGCATATTATGTATCTATAGGAAGAAAAGATGTAGGAAGTTTAAAATAACTTCCTTTTTATGTAAATTTACCATCATTTGTATTTTCATACATTTTTATGATATAATAATATCGGTATAGTAGGTGAATTATATGAGTATGGGAAAAGTAGTAATAGACGGAGTAGAAACTAAGTTTTCATTTGATATTGATGAAGATGAAATTGAAGTCAATGAAAAAAAATTAGATAATACTATCGATTTAAAAGAGGTAATAGAAAGCATTAATGGACAGGATACAGAGAGCCAATGATTTCTTGCGTTTAATTGCTGAAATATCAAAAAATGGCATATTAATTGATTCAAACTTAGTATATTCTAATTTAATTACTCTTGGAACCGAAAAAAAATTAATAGATACTTACTTTACTACATGGCAAAACAGGGATGCAAATAATCCAAATATAGATGTATTTGTACAACCAGATTGGAAATGTTTTTGTCAATTTAAATCAAAAAATGCAACTAGAGACTTTGATGATATGCTTAAAATATATATACCCATAGATGAAAGTCATATTTATCATGGCGTAAATAAAATATTTGATTATATTTCTAGAAATAATATATCACATAAATCAAAAGTAGCTACTCATACTAGGTTTGATGATTTAGTAATAAGAGTTGATGACGTTGAAGCATTATCGGATATAAGAAAATTTGTAGAAAATGATGGATATATAATTGAAGGACTAATACAAACAAATCCATTTGCTATTTCTGATGGTATGATTTCATTCGCATGGGATGGTGATTTATCATATAATAGGGTAGTGTCAGAATGGATTAGTGAATATATCAATTCGATGCAAAATAATTTGGATGCTATTTCTTATGATTCATTTATTGATTATGTAGGAAAACAATATGAAGAAGTATTCGAACAAGGACAAGGTATAAATTCATTTTATAGAAGTAGAAAGATTAATAATAGTATTAATGATCTTGTAAATTATCAAAGAATTACAGAGTTATTACTTATATCGCTACAAAGAGATAGTAAATTATCGGATTTATATAAATTTTATGAGTATGTTAAATCACCGTATAGTAAAACAGAGGCATATGAAAATATAAAAAGACTAAAAAATAAAGATTCTTTGATAGTAGAAGAAATACCAGATGATGTAAAAGAAGCATTTGATTATGCATTTTTACAAATTTCTACAAAAGAGAGCCCAGAAGCAGCGGTATTACGTTTTAAAAAATTTGTAAAAGATGGTAATTATGATTTGTTTACTAGAACTAATGGAGTTAGAGCTCTTATGCAGGAGACAATTAATATTCCTTTCATAAATAGAATAATATATGAAGAACAAAAATCAGCGCTCATATCTTCATCTTTAGAAACATTAAAAAAGTATGATACTATTCAATTAGGAAGAGCAATATTTGGTGTAGAAAATAATGATTATCGAAGTTTTACTAGTAGTAATGGTGCTAGAGAAAGATTAAGGCTTTGGGTAAGACCAGATGAGGTTTCAAATGTTGTTAAAAATATATTAATAGAAGAAGGATATACAGATATAAAACCATATGAGGAATATTGGGTATTTATGGAAATGATATCAAAATTAAATGGTAAAAGTAAATAATGGAGGAATTATGGGGGAATATTTATATGTAGCAACACAAATACAAGAAGTTATGGCAAATATAGAGGAATATGTAATACCTGAAAATAGAGAGATTATCGAGTATCTTTGGGATATGAATATACTTACTACTCAAACTAATAATTATGAAAATGAATTCTCATGGATACAATTAGGGGAACTATCTGAAGAAAATGAAAAAATATTTTGGAAATTAGTAAATGAAATGATGGATTTAGATGAACGTACAGCGTCTAAGTTTACTACATATAGAGGAATAAGTGTACCAATAGTACCTGGTACAAGAGGTACATTTGATGATTTTAAATTATTAGTTGATCATTTAAAACCACAAGATGTTCAAAAAGATGGATATATGACAGAAGATGAATTTTTTATAAAAATGGGTTTTTCTATGGTTATTGATAATCCAGAGTATGGTAAGGTTCCTGAACCAGAATATGAAGATTATAATGATGTAAAAAAATATCAAGAAGCTTGTAAAAAGTATAATGATTCATTGATAAGAAGAATAACTGTTGTAGACAGAACTAAAATTACAAAACCAATAGAAGAGTATTTAGAAGAAAATGATTATAGCGGATGCTATGATAAAGAAGAAGGGAAAATATTCTATAATCAAAGACTATATGAAGGACATATGAGGTTCAAAAATAAAGAACAACCAAAAAAACACCTATAAAAGGTGTTTTTTGTGTTACAATAAAAAAGGTGATTTTTATGATTAAAGAAAAATTATCATTATTACCTGATAAACCAGGTTGTTATTTAATGAAAGATAAGAATGGTGTAATTATATATGTAGGTAAAGCAAAGAATTTGAAAAGACGTGTAAATTCTTATTTTAATCGTACTCATACAGGTAAAACAAGTGTACTTGTAAGTAATATAGTAGATTTTGAATATATAATTACTAATTCAGAACTTGAATCTTTATTACTTGAAATAAATTTAATTAAAGAATATACACCTAAATATAATGTATTATTAAAAGATGATAAAAGTTATCCATATATAGAACTTACTGATGAAAAAATACCTAGGCTTTTAATAGTAAGACCTAACAAATTAAGAAAGAAAAATATAAAATTATATGGACCATATCCAAATGTAACAGCAGCTAGGAAAACAATAGAATTATTAAATAGGTTATATCCTTTAAGAAAATGTACTACAATGCCTAAAAAAGAATGTTTATATTATCATTTGGGAGAATGTCTTGGTTATTGCATAAATAAAATAGAGGATAATAAAATAAAAGAATTAACTGATGAAATAACTAAATTTCTAAAAGGCGATGATACCATAGTATTAACTAAAATAGATAATGAGATGAATGAATGTATAAATAAATTAAATTTTGAAAAAGCAAAAGAATTAAAAGAATTAAAAGACTTTATAAATATAACTCTTAGAAAACAATTAATAGATTTGAATGATAATATAGATAGAGATATATTTGGTTATGCAGTATATAAAGGTTATATAGCTATACAAGTATTATTCTTAAGAGGTGGAAAATTAGTAGAAAGAAAATCTAGTATTTATCCAATAATTATGGATGAAGTAGAGGATTTAACACTATATATATGTAGTTTTTATGATAAAAATAATATAAAACCAAAAGAAATATTAATACCTGATATGATAGATGAAAATTTAATAAAAGAAGTACTTGATATAAATGTATATAAACCAGTTAAAGGTAAGAAAAAAGAATTAGTAGAAATGGCCAATAATAATGCACTAAATGTATTAAAAGAAAAATTCGAACTTATTAAAACAAATGATGAAAATGCACTTAATGCATGTATAGAACTTAAAAATTTATTAAATATAGATTCTGCAAATAAAATAGAAGCATTTGATAATAGTCACTTGTTTGGAACTTATTCAGTAAGTGGTATGGTAACATTTACTTTAGGTCTACCAGATAAAAACAATTATAGAAAATATAAAATAAATTCTGAACAATTTGATGATTTCCATGTAATGAAAGAAGTAATATATAGAAGATATTTTAGAGTGCTTATGGATAATTTAGAAAAACCAGATCTAATAATTGTAGATGGTGGTAAAGCACAAATAACAGCAGCAACAGAAGTATTAAATTCATTAAATCTAAATATACCAATATGTGGACTTGTGAAAAATGATAAGCATAGGACAAGTGAAATATTATTTAATAATAAATTATATGAAGTAGATAAAACATCTAATTTATTTCATATGTTAGAAAGAATACAAGATGAAGTACATAATTATGCAATTAGTTATCATAAACAAATAAGAAGTAAGGGAGCATTATCATCTATATTAGATAATATACCTGGCATAGGTGATAAAAGAAAAAAGATGTTACTTAAAAAATATTCAAGTATGAATAAAATGAAAGAAGCAACACTAGAAGAATTAAAAGAAATATTACCAGATGATGTAGCATATAATTTGTATGAATTCTTAAAAGGTGATGAAAATGAGAATAGGAGTATTTGATTCAGGAGTAGGAGGGCTTACTGTACTTAAATCTTTATATGAAAAATATCCAAATAATGAATATTATTATATAGCAGATAGTAAAAACCTACCATATGGAGAAAAAACAAAAGAAGAATTATTTAGTTATGCATCTAGAATTATAGATTATTTTATATTACAAGATATAAAATTAATAGTAATTGGTTGTAATACAATATGTTCAACAGTATACAAAGATTTAGAAAATAAATATAAAGATATTACTTTTATTGGAGTAATAGATGCAACAGTAGATTTATTTTTAAAATCAAATAAAAAAAATGTATTAGTAATAGCTACTACTAATACTATAAAATCTAATAAATATGAAACAAAAATAAAATGTAAAAACAATAATATAATAGTACATAACCTAGCAACACCTAACTTAGTACCATTAATAGAAAATGATTTAGATACAACCAAAGAAATAAATAATATATTATCTAATTATAAAGATATAGATAGTATTATTTTAGGATGTACTCACTACAAATTAATTGAAGATAAAATATCAAGTAATATAACATGTATTGATAGTTCTACAGGAGTAATAAATGTAATAAATAAATATATCAATAATTCAATTAATAATATTAAAATATATACAACAGGTAATAAAGAAGAATTTAATAAAATATGTAAAAGAATAATGAATATTAATGGAGAAAAATTAGATATATAATGTCTAATTTTTTTATTTATAGTTTTAAAAAATATATATGAATGATATAATAAAAATGATATTAAACATATATATCCTCCAGGAAGTGCTAACTAAAAGAATAGAATTTACAATCTATTCTTTTTCTTTTATAATTAAGTTGGTGGTATTATGAGTAAAATTAAAGTAATGGATGAGATTCTTGCTAATAAGATTGCAGCAGGAGAAGTAATAGAAAAGTGTGTATCTATAGTTAAAGAATTAGTAGAAAATAGTATAGATGCTAAAAGTAGTAAGATAAGAATAGATTTATTAAATAGTGGTGTTAATGAGATAAGAGTTACTGATAATGGAATTGGAATGGACTCTGATGATGCTTTACTTGCATTTCAAAGACATGCTACTAGTAAGTTATTGAGTGATAAAGATTTATTTAATATTAATTCACTTGGATTTAGAGGTGAAGCATTACCTTCTATTGCATCAGTAAGTGAAGTTGAATTAAAAACATGTCAAAAAGATGTAGGTACTAGAATTGTAATTAAAGGTGGTAAATTAATTATTAATGAGAAATGTGAAGCTAGAGTTGGTACTGAAATAATTGTTAAAAAATTATTTTATAATACACCTGCTAGATTGAAACATTTAAGTAGTTTATATACTGAGCTTGCAAATGTAAGTGAGTTTGTAAATAAAATAGCATTATCTTATCCGTCTATATCATTTACTCTTACTAATGATGGTAAAACATTATTAAATACTGATGGTAGAGGTAGTTTACTAAAGGTTATAAATAGTATTTATGGAATTGATATTACAAAAAGAATGGTTGAAGTAAGTGGTAGTGATGATGAATATAGTATAAGTGGATATATAAGCCTTCCAGAAGTGAATAAAAGTAGTAGAAATCATATGATTACTATTGTAAATGGAAGGATAGTAAGAAATTTAGAAATAAATAAGTGTATTAATGAAGCATATCATACTTATAAACCAGATGATAGATATCCAATAGTTATATTAAATATTGAAGTTGATACATCATTAGTAGATGTAAATATACATCCTACTAAACAAGATATTAAATTTAGTAAATTAGAAGAATTGAAAGAGTTAATTACTAATATTATAATTAATGCATTAAAAGAAAAGATACTTATCCCTAAAATGGAAGAAAAAAGTACTATTCCATTTATTAATAAAGTTATTGCAGAAAAAGAAGTTGTTGAAGATAAAAAAGAAGAAATTAAAGAAGAGAAAAAATATGAGGAAGTAACATTAGATTTAGATTATATAAAGGAAGAAACTAGCACCTATCAAGAAGAAATAGTGGATAATAAAAAAGTACCAGTTATGTATCCGGTAGGAGTAGTAAGAGGTACATATATAGTGTGTCAAAATGAGGATGGTATGTTTTTAATAGATCAGCATGCTGCTAATGAGAGAATAAATTATGAGTATTATTATGAATCACTTACTAATAAGACAGAAGTAGTGAATATGTTAATACCTATTAATTTGGAATTTCCATCTAATGAATATTTAATTATTAAAGAAAATTTAGATATATTAAGAGATATTGGCTTTGATATAGAAGAGTTTGGTATAAGTTCATTTATAATTAGAAGTCATCCAATATGGTTACCTAAAGGTAATGAAGAATTAGCTATAAAGAAAATATTAGAATTAATTGTTGAAAAAGAAAAGAATTTTGATAAACAAAGGTTTAATGATAGAGTAGCAGCTACAGTAGCATGTAAAGCTAGTATAAAAGCAAATGATGCGATAAGTATTGAAGAAATGGAAGTATTAGTAAACAAGTTAAGACAATGTAAAAATCCATATACATGTCCACATGGTAGACCTACAATTATATTTTATTCTAATTATGAGCTTGAAAAGCTATTTAAGAGGGCGATGTAATGATTATAGTAATAATTGGACCGACTGGTGTTGGTAAAACAAAATTATCACTTTCACTAGCTCATAAATATAATGCAGAAATAATAAATGCTGATGCCATGCAAGTATATAAAGAAATGAATATAGGTACAGCTAAAGTAGAAGATACTGAAGGTATAGTACATCATTTATTAAGTATTAGAAGTGTAGATAATCCTTATTCTGTATATGAATATCAAAAAGATGGTAGAAAAGTATTAGATAAATTAATAAATGAAAACAAGATTGTAATAATAGTTGGTGGTACAGGATTATATATTAAGGCTTTACTATATGATTATAGATTTAATGATGAAGATAGTAGTGAAGTTTATGATAATCTTTCTAATGAAGAAATATTAAATGAAATAAGAAAAGCAGAAGATACTGATATACATATAAACAATAGAAAAAGACTTGTAAGAGCTTTAAATAGGATAAAAAATAATAATGGAACTAGTAATAATGGCAATGAATTATTATATAAGAATGTATATTTTATAGGACTTACTACTGATAGAGATATATTGTATAAAAGAATTAATGATAGAGTAGATGAGATGGTTAGTGATGGACTACTTAATGAAGTAAAAGATTTATATGATAAAAATATAAATACTATACCTATAAATACAGCTATTGGTTATAAAGAATTATATAAATATTTTAATAATGAAATAAGTATAGAAGATGCAATAAATTTAATAAAGAGAAATTCAAGAAGATATGCTAAAAGACAATACACATGGATTAATAATAAAATGGATGTTAAATGGTTTGATGTTAATTTTAATGATTTTAATTCTACTATTAAAGAAGTAGAAGAATATTTACAAAAATAAGTTTATATTAAAAATAAAAGTACAAATAATAGAATAATAATTTAGTATTTGTACTTTTTGTATGTAATTATATATTTAATTTTAAAATGTAATAAGTACATAATAATTACTTTTTATTTAGTTAAATCTTTTATTTAGTACTATAATTTGATATAATTATATTGGATGCTAGAGGTGAAATTATGGCAAAGAGAAAAAAGAGAAAAAGTGAAGAAAAAGAAAGTAAACACGGGTTCGAATTAATAGGACTTTTGTGGATTTTAATATCTATAATTGGTTTTGGTGGTTCTGAGATATTTGGACCTGTTGGTAAGGTTATATCAAATTTTAGTATATTTCTTACAGGTTCTTTATGGATTGTTCCTTTAATATTTGTGTTTGTATTTGGTGCATATGAAGTAATAAAAAATGAGAAAATTAAAGCTTTATCACTTAGGTTATTTGGAGTATATTTAGTAGTTATTGGATTACTTGTATTCTGTCATATTAATTATGTTACTAAAAATAATGCAGAAATTATGGCTACATTAGAAAGTACAGTAGATCAATTATTAAGTGTGTTTGGTAATAATTTAGATCCAAATGGTGGTGGAATTATAGGTGCTGCATTCTCATTATTGTTTGTGAAATTATTTTCTGTAAAGGGTACTTATATTGTTTCTATATTTTTAATAGTTTGTGGAATAATTATTGCATTTAATATATCTATAATTAATATTATTAAGAAGATGTTATCAAATCTTAAGAATATGTCATTTAAAAGGGAATTTAAGAAGCAAGGAATTACAGTTAATGTAGAAGAAGATCATGAAGATGAAGTAGAAGATTTAACTGGTAAAAAGATTATTAGTAGTTTAGATGAGTTAGATGATAGTAAGGAGGAAGAAGAGCAGGAAGAACTTGAAGCTTCTACTATTAGTTATGAAGAGACAGTTGTAGATAATTATGTTCTTCCAGATTTTAGAACTATTTTAAAGAAACCTACTAAGGTTAATAGTAGTGAAAATAAGGCTGTAATTAGAGAAAATGTAGAAAAACTAGAAAGGGTTCTTAGTGATTTTGATATAGTTGCAAAAGTTGTAGCTATTAATGTAGGGCCATCTATTACTCAATATGAAATGGAATTAAAAAGTGGTACTAAGGTTAATAAAGTATTATCAATTTCAAGAGAAATAGCATTAGCTCTTGCAGCAAAAGATATAAGAATACAGGCTCCAATACCTGGTAAGAGTACCATAGGTATAGAATTGCCTAATAAGACAAGTGTGGGAGTTACATTAAGAGAAATAATGGAAGATATTCCTAAATCTATGGAAAGTTCAAAGCTTGCAGTTGCATTAGGTAAAAACATAATGGGTAAGACAATGTTTATGGAGATAAATAAGACACCACACTTACTTGTAGCTGGTGCAACAGGTAGTGGTAAATCTGTATGTATAAATTCCATAATAGTTACATTGCTTCTTAGAACTAAGCCGAGTGAAGTTAAAATGGTATTAGTTGATCCTAAAAAGGTTGAAATGAGTATGTATAATGGTGTGCCACATTTACTTATGCCAGTTGTAACAGATCCTAAAAAAGCAAGTATTGCACTTATGAAAATGGTATCTGAAATGGAAAGAAGATATAGTTTGTTTGAAGAAACGCGCACTAAGAATATTGGTGATTATAATAAATATGTTGAGGATAGAAGAAGAAACTTAAATGGAAAATTTGAAAAATTACCTTATATAGTAATAATAATTGATGAACTTGCTGATTTAATGCTAGTAGCAGCAAAGGAAGTAGAAGATTCAATATTAAGAATTACTCAAATGGCTAGAGCAGCAGGTATACATTTAATTGTAGCAACACAAAGACCATCAACAGATGTTATTACAGGTATTGTTAAAGCAAATATTCCATCACGTATTTCATTTGCGGTTTCATCAAGTATTGATTCAAGAACAATTCTTGATATGACAGGTGCAGAAAAATTACTTGGTAAAGGTGATATGTTATTCTTACCAATGGGTGAAAATAGTCCTGTTAGAATTCAAGGAGCTTATGTATCCGATGATGAAATAAATAAAGTTATTGATTATGTAGTTGGACAACAAAAGGCTCAATTTGATAATAAATTTAATTTGGATGCAACTGCTACTACTATGCATAATGATGATGTAGATAGTAGTGATGTTGATGAAAAAGATGATCCTCTATATAAAGAGATTGTTGAATTTGTAGTAAAAACAGGAAAAGCCTCTGCATCTTTACTTCAAAGAAAGTATAAGCTTGGTTATAATAGAGCAGCAAGGATAATAGATTTGTTGGAAGAAAGAGGTATAGTGGGTCCTCAAAATGGTTCAAAACCTAGAGAGGTTTTAGTTAAGTTAGAAGAAAAAGGTGATGAAGAGTGAGAGGAGAGAATTATTACTTAATATTAGTTATGAAATCTGGCCAATTATATAGAGTTTATCGAAAACCTATAACATTGCGTATGATGGATGAAAGAACTACTAAATATGAAAATAAAGATGAACTAGTAAGAACTATAATTGCAAATACAGGTGTCCCAATAAGAATTAGTGATGTATTAAGTGTTAAAATAATGATGCAGCCTAATAAAGAAAAAGAAGTATATAAAAATGAAAAAGGGCCATTATATAGGAAAGATAATGGAGTACTAAGTATGGATTCTGTTGCTGCTAAATTTGAACTTTTAGCAAAAGATAAGTCTTTTGTAAGAAAATTTATAAAAAAATATAAAGGTATTAAAAATTTTAATGGTATTGCATCTTCAATAGAAGCAGCTTTAAATAATGATGAAGATTATTTAGAGGATTTGGCTTGTTTGTCAGAAAAATTATTTTCAACATATAAAGGCTCTAGAAATATATATTTAGCAATGAGAGCTTATGAACAAGAAAAGAAAATGAAGAAACAGAAAAAAGAATTATCAGTATATGATGTATCTGAAGATGAAAAAGAAGAAATGGAGATTGAATATTTAAAAGAACATGAAAGAGAATTGTTGGATATAGATGATTTTGTTGGTAAGGAAGATTTATCTCCATTTGATGCTCATAAGAAAAAATAGAATTAATGTATATTAATTCTTTTTAGTAGGGGATTTATATGACTATAGATGAGTTTATAAAATATTTAAAAATAGAAAAAAATTATAGTAAGTACACAATTATGAATTATGAATTAGATATAAATGATTTTATTAGTTTTTGTAATGAAGAAAAAATAAATATATATAAAATTAATTATAATGAAGTAAAAAAATATTTAATTAAATTATATGATAAAAAATATAAAGCATCTACTATATCTAGAAAGATAAGTTCATTAAGAATGTATTATAAATTTTTGTATAATAATAAATTTGTAGATAAAAATATATTTAAATATATATCACTTCCTAAGAAGGAGAAGAGATTACCTAAATATATGACTAATACAGATATAGATGAAATATTTAATATACCTAATATAAAAACGCCAATAGGTCAAAGAAATAGACTTATTCTGGAATTGTTATATAGTACAGGTATTAGAGTATCTGAATTATGTAATATAAAAATAAATGATATTAATTTTGGAGAAAAGAGCATAAGAATATTAGGTAAGGGTTCTAAAGAAAGAATAGTATTATATGGTAAACCATGTGAAGAAATATTAGAAAAATATATAGAAGATGGAAGAAAAGTATTATTAAATGGAAAAAATAATGAATATTTAATAGTGGGAACTAATAAAGGAAATAGATCATTTAGTACTAGAAGTGTAGAATTAATTATTGATGATATAATAAAAAAAGCAGCACTTAATAAAAATGTTACTCCTCATACTTTGAGACATACTTTTGCAACTCATTTATTAAATGAAGGCTGTGATATATTAATTGTTAAGGAATTGTTAGGACATTCATCATTAGATACTACAGGAATATATACTCATGTTTCTAATGAAAGATTAAGAAAAGTATATTTGAATAGTCATCCTAGAGCAAAAAAAGATTGAAATAATATTTTATTTGTGTATAATAAAATTTGTAGGAAAATGATGGTAGGTGTTTGGTATGAGTTATATTGTAAAAGGTGGTGCATATATAAATGAAGATAGATATGCACAAGTATTTATGAGAGCATATAATGAATTAACTCCAATGGAACAGAAAATAATATATGAAGCAAAGGTTAACAATGATAATAGATTGTATTCTGAATATTTAAAAATAGTTGTTAAGTTAGCAAGTAGTATATTTGATGAGGATGAATCATTAGGAATATTAGTTTATAGAAGAATGCTTCCTAATATAGTTTTAGAGAGCGATGAAGACGTTAAAGCATTTAATGATAAAATGAAAAGTAAGGTTAAATAACCTTACTTTTTTAATTTGATTTTTGTTCATTCATATAATGATCATATCTAATCTTTAATTCAGCATCATAAATTTTTAATTCATTCTTTTCTCTTAACCAATCTAATGCAAAGATAGATATGTTTTCTGTATTACTAATTAAATTGTTAATTAATGTATCTTTAATATTATCTTTAGCTTCCTCTAATTTTGGTTTATCTTTTTGATCAGTCTTAAGTATAATATGATATCCAAATTGAGTTTTTACTGGTTCTTTAGTATATTCATTAACTTTCAATGCTACAGCAGCATCTTCAAATTCTGAAACCATTTCACCTCTATTAAAGTAACCTAAATTGCCACCATCAGATGCACTTGAATCTTTAGAGTATTCTTTTGCTAAATCTTCGAATTTTGCACCATCATTTAATTTTTTAATAACTTCTTTTGCAGTAGCTAAAGCTTTTTCTTCAGCAGCCTTTTTTTCTTCATCAGTCATATCATCAGTAGCTTCAGATTTAATTAGTATGTGACTTGCTTTAATATCACCAATAGTCTTCTCATTATAGTATTTTTCAATATCTTTATCAGTTATTAAAGTTGCAGCATAATCTTTAATTGCTAATTCTCTTTTGTAAGACATTTCTAATAAGTTTTTCAATGCTTTTTCACTAGCTATATTATTATAACTTAAGAAATCTTGAAAATCTGATCCATATTGATTTTTCAATTGAGTTACTTGAGAATCAATTTTAGTTTTCATATCAGTAGTTGTCTCATATACTTTATTAAGTAATAAACCATCAATTGCATTAATTAATGATTGAGTACCATAATTATCTTTTAATTCCTGATAAAAATCTTCAGTAGTCATTTTTAAACCATTTAATTCAAATACCAACTCACTACCATCTTTTAATTTTGGAACACGTCCACATCCTGTTAGTGTAAGTACTATAATAGATACACACAATAAATATTTAATTGCTTTTTTCATTTTATCCTCCCAACATTTACAATAATAGCAAAAAAAGAATAAAAATACAATAATTTAGTTATAAGTAATCACAATCTTTTTCTTTTGCCATAAAATAATGTGAAAGATAGAAAAGGAGGAATCGATTATGGGACATGGATATGTTAGCGGTGCAGCTATAGTTCTTGTATTATTTATAATTTTAGTAATCGTAGTTGGTGCCTACATTTAATAAGGAGGTGTAAAAATGGCTTGTAATACAACTAATAATTGTGGATGTACTAATAACAATGGCTTTCTTGTAGTTATTGTTTTATATATTTTATTAGCTATCATATTAGGATCAGTAATATGCTAAGAAAGATTGAGAAATCAATCTTTTTAACTAAACCTATAATAGGAATAGTTGGAAGAAAAGATAATGAAATAATTAAAGTAAATAATAGTATTGTAAAGGCTATTATTAAGTGTGGAGGAAATCCAATACTTATTTTACCTAGTAATAGATTAAAAGATATATTAAAAATATGTGATGGAATAGTGATGCCAGGTGGTACTGATATATATGACTATGATAAATATATATGTAATTATGCTATAGAAAATGATATACCACTATTTGGAATATGTTTAGGAATGCAAATAATGGTAAATACTATAGAACTTAATATAAAGAATCATAATAATGTTACCCATAAAATAACTACAATTAAAGGAAGTATTATAGGTAAAATAATAGGTAATAGTTATGTAAATAGTAGACATAATTATCATGTGGTAGATGTTGGAAATTATAAAGTAACAGCATATTCAGATGATGGAATAATTGAAGCAATTGAGTATCCAAATAAAAAATTTAATATAGGAGTACAATGGCATCCAGAAGATATGATAGATTTTGATATAAAACAATTTAATTTAATAAAAGAATTTATAAACGCTACTGAATGTAAGTAGCTTTTTATTGACATACTGATAAATTGTAGTAAAATATTTAGTGCTAAAAGGAGTGACATGATGGTTAAGACATTTTATAGTGATATATCTAATGGATGTATGTCAGAGAAAAAAGAATTTTATAGTGACTCTATGAGTACAAATGATATAATTAAAGATTTAAAAGAAAGAAGAGAAAAGCTTGGTCAATTAAAAGGTTTTGATGGTAATAAGATTCTTATTCCAGTCCCTATGAATAGTAGACCATTTACATATAGAGATGTTACTGAGCAAATAACAGATATTCTAAGTACTGAACCAGAATATGATTTATGGGATATAGATATACCTTGTGACATTATGATAATTAGGAATACATTAAAAGGTGTTGTGTTATCATATCCTGTTGCCGATTGTCCTGTTGTAGTAGTTAGTACTAAAGATACATTTGGAATAGCACATTGTAGGGTGGATTTAGTTGATAAGAAATTACCAATTAGTTTAGTAGATGCTGTAAGTAAAGTATCAAAGGCAAAAGATAGTGAATTAAGTGCTTATATTGGTCCATGCGCAGGTTATAATTATATTTATGAAACATATCCTTATTGGGCAACTAGTTCAGATTGGAAACACTTCATAACTGATGAATATTCTGGATATAGGATAGATTTAAAAAGAGCAATTATGTCTCAATTAATAAGAAGAGGAGTAGGTAATATTATAACTTCAACTGTGGATACAATTAGTGACCCTAATTTTTACTCTGATTATGCTTGTTTCCATGGTGCAAAAACTAAAAAAGGTAAGTTTTTAACAGGTGCTTACTTTGATACTAAATATAAAACAAGATAGAATTTTCTTGATAAAATAATAAATTGTGGTAAAATACTATATTAAAAAAGGGGGATGTTATGATTAAAATATTTAATAGTAATATATCTAATGGTCCTATGAGTGGTAAAAAAGATTTTTATAGTGATACATTAAGTAGAGAAGAAATAATAAAAGATTTGAAAATTAGAAGACAAAAATTAGGTAAATTAAAGGGGTTTGATGGTAATAGATTAATAGTACCATTAGTTACTAATAGAAAGCCTTTTACATATCATGATATTACAGAAGAAGTTGGAGACTTATTAAATGAATATCCAGAATATGATTTATGGGATTTGGATATACCTTGTGACATAATGATAGTTAGAAGTAATTTAAAGGGAGTAGTTTTATCTTATCCAGTAGCAGATTGTCCAGTAGTAGTAGTAAGTTCTAAAGATACTATTGGTATTGCACATTGTAGTTCAGAAATGATTGATAAAGAATTACCGATTAGTCTTGTAGATGCTGTAAGCAAAGTATCAAAGGCAAAAGATAGTGAATTAAGTGCTTATATTGGCCCATGTGCAGGTTATAATTATGTATATGAAACATATCCTAGATGGGCAACTAATCCAGAATGGAATTACTTTATAGAAGAAACAGATAAAGGTTATAGAATTGATATAAGAAGAGCAGTAATGTCTCAACTTATGAAAAGAAATATTAAATTTGTAACTACATCTACTATAGATACTATAAGTGATCCAAGTTTCTATTCAAATTATGCATATAAACATGGTGATGAATCAAAAAAAGGTAGATTTTTAGTAGGTGCTTACTTTGATAAAGAAAAGGTAAAAACAAGATAAATTTATCTTGTTTTTTTACTAATTTGTTTGCCTATTTTCTTGATTAGCATATAATATTAGTGATAAAATAAAAATAGGTGAGAAAATGAATATTAAAGATGTTTACATAAATTATGTTGAATATGGTAACAAAAAAGGTAAACCAGTAGTATTACTTCATGGTTGGGGCCAAAATATTGAAATGATGAATCCTATTGGAAAAGGTTTAGAAAAAGATTATAGAATAATAGTATTAGATTTACCTGGTTTTGGTAAAAGTAGTGAACCAACATATGGATATACTGTATATGATTATTATGAAGTATTATGCGAATTTTTAGATAATTTAAAAGTTAAAAATCCAATATTAATAGGGCATTCTTTTGGTGGAAGAATAGCTATAATTTATAGTGCTAAAAGAAAAGTGGAGAAATTAGTACTTTTAAGTGCGCCTTTTAGAAGAAGTACAAAGAAACATACTTTTAAAGTAAAATTATTGAAATTTATGAAAAAAGTACCAGTAATAAAAGAATTAGAAGCATATATGAAAACTAAAATAGGATCTACAGATTATAGAAATGCATCACCAATGATGAGAACAATACTTGTAAATACAGTAAATGAAGATTTAACTGAGTATTTAAAAAAAATAGAAATACCTACAATATTGATTTGGGGAGATTTAGATACAGCAGTTAGTGTAGAAGATGCTAAATATGCAGAAAGCATAATGAAAGATGCAGGATTAATTATTTATGAGGGATGTACACATTATGCATATTTAGAAAGAATTGATCAAACTATAAATGTATTAAAGAGTTTCTTAGGAGGTAAATAATGAAAATATTACTTACTTTTGTATGGATAATTTATATGTTTTATATAACTAAAGATTCATTACATATGCTACAACAAAACTTATATGATGATGATTTTAGATATTTTAAATGGTTAAATAAAAACTTTACTAGGTTAATGCTATCATTTGCGTTATCACAAGTATTTTTAATATTCTTTATTTTATTTATAAATAAAGGAATAATAATTGATATATTATTTTTAATTATATATTTATTATTAATAGTTAGAAGTTTCGGTATTAGTTATAAGGTAGTAGTAAAGAAACCACTAGTAGTAACAGCAAGAATAAAAAGATTATTATTAACTATTTTTATATTAATATTACTTATGATATTCTTTGGATTAAAGCTAAATATCAATTATTATATAATTTTATCTTTTATTGGATATTTTATGTATTATATATCTCTAATAGCAGTAAAAATAAATATACCAGTTGAAAAATGTGTATTCTTGAGTTTTAAAAGAAAAGCAATGAATAAACTTAAAAATATGCCTAATTTAGATGTAGTAGGTATAACAGGTAGTTATGGTAAAACAAGTAGTAAAAATATATTAACTGAAATACTAAGTGTAAAATATAATACAATTCCTACACCTAAGAATTTGAATACACCATATGGTCTTATAATGACTATAAATAATGACTTAGATAAATTTGATGAAATATTTATAGCAGAAATGGGAGCATATAAAATAGGAGAAATACAAGAATTATGTGATTTAGTACATCCTAAATATGGAATATTAACTAGAATTGGTAAAGCACATATGGAATTATTTGGATCACAAGAAAATATTCAAAAAGGTAAATTTGAATTAATAGAAAGTTTACCTAGTGATGGGGTTGGAATATTAAATAAAGATGATCCATTACAAGTTAATTATAATTTAAAAAATAATGTAAAAATATTATGGATAGGTATAGATAATGATGCGGATTATAAAGCAACTAATATTAAGGTAAAAAATACTGGTACAACTTTTGATCTAATTATTAAAGGAGATAAAACAAAATATAGTTTTGAAACTAAATTGCTTGGGTATGCAAATATATATAATATTTTAGCAGCTATAGCACTTGGTCATTATTTAAAAATAGATATATCAAAATTACAAAGAGCTGTAAAAAGTGTAAAACCAGTTGAACATAGACTTGAAATTAAATACAATGGTGATATATACTATATAGATGATGCATATAATTCAAATCCAATCGGTTCTTCAATGGCACTTGATGTACTTGATATGATGCCAGGTAAAAAGATTATAGTAACGCCAGGTATGATAGAATTAGGTAGTATTGAAGATGAAGAAAACACTAAGTTTGGAGAACACATTGCAGAAGTTTGTGATGAAGTAATACTTATTGGTAAAGAACAAACTAAAGCAATATATGCAGGATTAAAAAACAAAAAATATGATGAAAAACATATTCATATTTTAGATGAAGTAATAGATGCATTTCCATTAGTAAATAAGTTAAAAGGAAGAGAAACTTATGTACTATTAGAAAATGATTTACCAGATTTATTTAGATAGGAGTGAGAAAATGAAACTAAGAGTAGGAGTAATATTTGGTGGTGAAAGTGTTGAGCATGAAGTAAGCATTATTTCAGCTGTTCAAGCAATGAAATCATTAGATGAAGAAAAATATGAAATAATACCTATATACATAGGAAAAGATAGAGAATGGTATACAGGTAGATTATTAAAAGATATTGAAATATATAGTGATTTAGATTTAATGAAGAAATATGCTACTAATGTAGTACTTTGTAATAAAGGTGATAAATTTGTACTTATTAAAAAGAATGGTATAAAAAGAATAATAGATTATATAGATTTAGTACTTCCTGTTGTACATGGTACAAATGTAGAAGATGGTACATTACAAGGATATCTTGAATTAATAGGTATTCCATATGTTGGATCAAATTTATATTCTGCAGCAATAGGTCAAGATAAAGTATTTCAAAAACAAATACTTGAATCATCTAAATTACCTGTAACTAAATATATGTGGTTCTTTGATTCAGAATATAAAGAAAATGAAAAAGAAGTATTAAAAGGAATTAAATCTATAGGTTACCCAGTAATGGTTAAACCTGCAAGACTAGGAAGTAGTGTTGGTATAAGTAAAGCAAAAAATGAAGACGAAGTAAGAGTTGCTATAGAAGAAGCTATTAAATATGATGAAAAGATATTAGTAGAAAAAGTAGTAGAAAATTTGATAGAAGTAAATTGTAGTGTACTAGGTAACTATGAAGATCAAGAAGCAAGTGAACTAGAAGAAGTAATGGGTGCAGATGAATTCTTAAGTTATAGAGATAAATACCTAGGTAATTCAAAGAAAACAGGTTCAAAAGGTATGGCATCTACTAATAGAATATTACCTGCAAGATTAGATTCTAAAATGACTAATGAAATAAAAGAATTATCTAAAGAAGTATTTAAAGTATTAAATGCTGCAGGTGTTATAAGAATAGATTATTTAATAGATAAAAAATCTAAAAAGATATATATAAATGAAACAAATACTATACCTGGATCATTATCATTCTATTTATGGGAAGCAACTAATAAACCATATAAACAATTATTAGATGAAATGATTAACTTAGCAATTAAAGCATATAAAAGGAAGAAAAGGAAAGTATTCTCATTTGAAACAAATATATTAAGTAACTTTAATGGCTTAAAAGGAAGTAAAGGTAAATTAAAAATGTAAAAGACTTTTAAGTCTTTTTCTTTTTATATATGATATAATTACTATAATCTAAGTGTGTAAAATATATTTAAGTGTGAGTTTTATAGATAAGGAGGATAAAATGAATTCTATAGAACAATATCAAGAAAAAATATTTGAAAGCATCAAACATTTTGATGAAGATGGTAATGAGTTTTGGGAGGCTAGGGAATTGCAATGTATACTTGGCTACAAAGAATGGAGATACTTTAGTGTTGTAATTGAAAAGGCTCAAGTTGCATGTTCACAAAGTAATAACAGTATTAATGCCCATTTTGGTGTTTACACCAAAATCGTGAAAGTTGGTCCAACTACAAAACCAATAATTGATTATAAACTTAGTAGATATGCATGTTATTTAATTGTACAAAATTCAAATCCAAAGTATGATAATGTTGCCCTTGGTCAAACTTATTTTGCAGTTCAAACTAGAAAGCAAGAATTGAATGAAAAAGAATATAATTTACTTTCAGAAGATGAGAAAAGGTTATATAGAAGAAAGCAAACTAGGGATGGTAATAAAATCTTATATAAAATAGCTAAAGAAAAAGGTGTAAATAATTTTGATAAATTTACTAATGCAGGATATAAAGGATTATATAATGGAGAAACAGCCGATGATATAGCAAGAAGAAAGGGTTTAAGATATAGAGAGGATATATTAGATAATATGGGCAGTGCAGAACTAGGAGCAAACGTATTTAGAATTACTCAAACAGAAGCATTATTGGAAAAACAAAAAGTTAAAAATGAGGATATTGTAACAAATACACATTATAAAGTTGGTAAAGCAATAAGAAATACAATAGAGTTATTAGGAGGAACTATGCCTGAAAACTTACCAACACCCAATAAAAGTTTAAAAGAATTAGAAAAAGATAATGTTGACATGATAAAAGACTTTTAAGTCTTTTTTAATTATGATAAAATGTATATAGGTGAAAATATGGGCAAGATTAAATACTTATTTGGTAGAATAAAGAATATGAATATAAAGAATATGTTTAAAACAATAAATGATATTCATAAGAAAAGTAAAAAATCTAGAATATACTTGTTTTTTGATATGATTAATTGTGCAATAAAATACCAATCTGGATATGTAGATTATTTACTATTTGAAATGTGGAATTTAAATAAAGAAGAAAGAAAAACGGTATTAACAAGAGGTAAAAATAATATATTTGTTAAATACTATAATGATAAAAATTATAATCATATATTTTTAAATAAAAATGAATTTAATAAAGTATTTAAAGATTATTTAAATAGAGATTATATAATACTTGATAATAATAAAGAAGAATTTAATAGATGGATTAAAAATAAAAAAGTAATATTCTGTAAACCTACTAGTGGAACACATGGGGATTCTATGGAAAAGATAGTAGTAAAAGAATTTAAAAAAGATTTATATGACTATCTAGTAAATAAAAATTTAATATTAATTGAAGAAGTAGTAGAGCAATGTAAAGAAATGAATAAAATGTATCCATATGCTATTAATACAGTAAGGTTAATAACAGTACATAGATATGATGGAAAATCTAAAGTAGTAGCAGCATATCAAAGAATAGGTAATCACGGATATATTGTGGACAATTATAATGGTGGAGGTATGGTAGTACCTATAAATGAAAAAACAGGTGTAATAGAATATCCTGCAGTAGATAAATTAAAAAATGTATATTATGAACATCCTATGACACATACTAAAATAGTTGGATTTAAGGTACCAAAATATAAAGAAGCAGTAGAAACAGCACTTAAAGCATCAAAAGTAGTAAAAGAAGTAAGATATGTAGGATGGGATATAGCAATAACAGATAAAGGACCAGTAATAATTGAAGGTAATGAATATCCAGGTCATGATATATATCAATTGCCAATACATAGAACAAATAACATGGGAGTGTTACCTAAATTTGAAGAATCATTAGGTAAAATAGAAGAATTAGAAAAAGATATGAAAAATATGTGATATCTTTTTTTGTTATTATTAAAAAATTATGTTAAAATGTATTTAGGTGATATTTATGAAAAAAATATTAACAGGTTTACAACCAACTGGTTCTATCACATTAGGTAACTATATAGGTGCGATTAAACAAATGAAGGAATTACAAGATAATTATGAATCATATATATTTGTTGCTAATATGCACGCTATAACTATACCTAAAGATAGAGAAGTGTTAAGAAGTAATACTAGAAATTTAATAGCACTTTATTTAGCATGTGGTATTGATCCAAGTAAGAATACTATATTTTTACAATCTGAGAATCCATATCATGCTAATTTGTCATGGATTATGGAATGTAATTCTTATTTTGGAGAATTATCAAGAATGACTCAATTTAAAGATAAGAGTAGTAAGAATGCTAATTTTACAGTTGGTTTATTTACATATCCAGTATTGATGGCATCTGATATATTGCTTTATGATGTAGATTATGTACCAGTAGGTATAGATCAAAAGCAACATGTTGAATTAACTCGTGATCTTGCAGAAAGATTTAATAATAAATATGGTGACACTTTTAAAGTTCCTGAACCATTAATAACAAAAAGTGGTACTAAGATATTAGATTTAATAAATCCAAGTATTAAGATGAGTAAATCATCAGAAAATAAGAAGGGTGTAATATTCTTATTAGATGATTTAGAAGTAGCAAGAAAGAAAATAATGGGCGCTACTACTGATAGTGAATGTGTTATTAAATATGATATGGATAATAAACCAGGCATATCTAATTTAATAAATATATATGTATCTCTTACTAATAAAACTATAGAAGATGTAGAAAATGAATTTATGGGTAAGAATTATGGTGAATTTAAAAAGTGTGTTGCAGATGTAGTAGTAGATTTCTTAAGAGATATTCAGGAAAAATATAATAGTTATATAAGTAGTACTATAATTGATGAGATATTAGATAATGGTAAAAATATAACTGTTAATGAAGCCAAAGTAAAGTATGATTTAGTAAAAGAAAGAATAGGACTAACTAGATAGTCCTTTTTATAAATATAAAGAAAATGTGTTATAATAAATATATGAGGTGCAGTATGGTAATACAATTAATTATATGTAAATTTGCAGGTTTAATATTAAAAATAATGGGTAGAGGTTCGAATTATCCGGGTGTACTTGCATTAAAGTTAAATAAAAACATTACTAGTTATTTTAAAATGCCTAAAATAGTAGTAGCAGTAACAGGTAGTGCAGGTAAAGGTAGTACATCTACAATAATAGCTGAAACTTTAAGAAAATCTGGTAAAAAGGTTGTACATAATAAATTTGGTAGTAATATGTTACCAGGTATACTTACATTATTAATTACAAATTGTAAATTAAATGGAAAAATTAAAGGTGATGCTTTAGTAGTAGAAGTAGATGAAAGATATACTAAAGAAGTATTTAAAATGGTAAAACCAAAGTATGTAGTAATAACTAATATATGTAGAGATCAACCACCTAGACATGGTCATTTTGATTTAGTATATGAAAAAATAAAAGAAGCATTGAATGATAATGTGCATTTAGTATTAAATGGTGATGATCCTTATTTATATAAATATAGTTTAGATACTAAATGTGATATAACATACTATGGTATTAATAAAAATAAATATTCATATAAAAATAATAAATTTAATAATATAAATATTAGTTATTGTCCAGTATGTAATTCCAAATTGAATTATAATTATTATCATATCGAATCATTAGGTGACTTTTATTGTAAATGTAAGTTTAAAAGACCAAATATTGATTATTTAGCAACTAAAATAGACTTAGATAATAAATATATGATTGTTAATGATAATAAAGTAACTATTGCTTTTAATGTACTTTATTATGCTTATAATATTTTAGCAGCATATTCAGTATGTTCATTAATTGGAATAGAAGAAGATAAAGTAACTGATTATATATCTTCTATGGCTAATAATACTAAATTAAATGAATTATATAAATATAAAGATAGAAATGTATATGTAATGAATAATAAGAATGAAAATAGTACTACATTTAATGAATCTGTATTATATGTATCTAATCATAAAGTAAAGAAAACTATTGTAATTGGCTGGAAAGAAATAAGTAGAAGATATGAGTTTAATGATATGTCATGGTTATATGATATTGAGTTTGAATTATTAAATGATAAGAATACAGATAAAGTAATATGTGTAGGAAGAGATAAATATAATATTGCTTTAAGAATGAAATATGCTGGATTTAAATCTAATCAAATTAAAATATATGATAGTTTAGAAGAAGCTAAAGATATGATTAAGAATAAATCAAAAGGAGATATATTTGCAATATTAAATTTTGATTATGTCATTCCATTTAATAATATTATGAAGGAGGATATATGATAATTAATATTTGTTATTTATATTATGATTTATTAAATTTATATGGAGAAATAGGCAATATAAAAGCACTTACTAAAGCATTTGAAACTCAAAAGCTAAAAGTTAATGTAGATAAGTTATCTATTGGTGATAAGATTAATTTTAATAAATATGATTTAATTTATATTGGTTGTGGTACAGAAAATAATTTACTTATTGCACTTAATGATTTATTAAGATATAAGAATGAATTAAAAGAATATGTTGAATCTAATAAATTTATAATAGCAACAGGTAATTCTATTGATCTATTTGGTAAAAAAATTAATGATAAGAAAGCATTAGAAATATTTAATTATAATACTAAGTTTATTGATAAAAGAATAGTAGGGGATTATATAATAGATAGTGATATAATTGATAGTAAAATAATAGGATTTCAAAATAGAGGAAGCATAATAGAAAATAATAATATATCATTTATAGATAAAGAAATAGGTGTTAATTATAAGAATTTTTATGGTACTTATTTACTTGGACCAATATTAGTTAGAAATCCAAAATTAAATAAATATATAGTTACTAAAATAATTAAATCTAAAAATTCAAAGTTTAAATTAAAAAAATATGACTTAAAATTAGATGAAGCAGCATATAAAAGTTATTTTGAAACATATATAAATTAATAAAAATGATAAATTGTAAAATAAAATCCAAATATTAATTAATTTATATTTGGATTTTATTATATAAATTTATATATTTCAGTATACATTAGTTAGAGAATTTAATCTTGAAAAATCCTTGGGGGGAGGGTATAATATAAGTATAAAGTAGAAAAGGAGTTAAAAAATGAAAAATAAAAAAGCATTTACATTAGTAGAATTATTAGCAGTAATAGTAATATTAGCAGTAATATTAATAATAGCAATACCCCAAATAATGAATACAATAAAAGAAACAAGATTAAAAACTATGGAAGATAGTGCAAAACTAATAGCAACAAATGCAGAGAAAGATTATTTGGCACAACAAACAATAAATTCAAATTATAATGCACCAAGTATACCATGTAGTGATGTAGCAAAACTAAGTAAAGATTATGCAAGCTGTACAATAACATACAATGATAGTGGAGTAGCAACAGTTAAGTTAAAAGGAACAAATGGCGGTAAATTTAATGGAATAACTTGTACTGGTACAAAAGATAATATGAAATGTAAAGAAAAAGTAGTATTACCAGGATATAGTGATGCAGTAGAACTATTAACAACAAAATATAATAATGGAACAAATAGTGAAGGGTTAATACAAACAAATGGAACAGAATTGAGATATCAAGGATCTAGTCCAAATAACTATACATACTTTAATTGTACAGATAATTCTAATCCGACAAGTAGTACATGTGAAAGTTGGAGAATAGTGGGATTATTTGATGGAAGAGTAAAACTAGTAAGAGCAAGTTCAATAGGAAATTTTTCATGGGATTCGAGCGCAGAAGATGTAAATGCTGGATGGGGAGTAAATCAATGGGGACCATCTGGTACATATGAAGGTGCAGATTTAATGAGAGAATTAAATACAGATTATTTAAATTCAACATTATCAGAAAATGCAAGTTGGTATAGTGGAAAAAATAATAATTTGACAAGTGGTAACTTTGATAAGAATTATGTGTTAAAAGATAGCGCCCAAAAATTAATAGGCGATGCAATATGGAACACAGGTGGAGTGAGTCGTTATCATGATCAAGAACTTACTTTATCATATGCCTATGCAGCTGAAAGAGGCACACATGGAAAGATGTGTACACAAGGTACAACAGGTTGTAATGATGTAGTAGAAAGAACATATACATGGACAGGGAAGGTTGGATTAATATATACTAGTGATTTTGGATATGCCTCAGGGAATTTTATGTGCGCAAGCAACATGGAAAGTTGTTTCCCTAATTGGATGGTAAATTCTGGATGGACAATAACTCCTGATGGGAACACTGCTGACTATGCATTCTATGTTCATAGTAGTAACTATATTAAGTCCTCCTACGTATATGTCGATAGAGCGGTGAAACCTTCGGTTTATCTTATCCCTGATATTCAAATGAAAGGTTCTGGGACAACTGCTGATCCATATGTATTTGCAGAATAAAACAGGTTATGCCTGTTTTTTTGTTATGTTAAGTATTATGCCAATACATATCATATATGATATTAAACTAGAACCTCCATAAGATATAAATGGTAGCGTGATCCCCGTTATTGGTAGTAATCCTATATTCATACCAATATTCTGTATTTGTTGATAAATTAGCATCCCAATTATTCCAGTAATTATATATTTATTTATATTATTTTTTTCTTTAGTTGCTAATTTTATTAAGTACATATCAAATTTAATTATAAGTATTAATAATAATATAATTCCTATAAATCCATAATTAGTTGCAAATACTGAGAATATAAAGTCAGTTTGAGCCTCTGGGAAATATATTGGGGTATTGTTAAATCCAAATCCAAATATATGTGCACTTCCTATACTTGTAAGTGCATTAGAAAGTTGCATACCACTTCCATTTTTCCAGTCTAATAATCTATCTATCCTATAAAAGAAATCGGTACCAAATATTCTTATGAATGTATTAGAATTATAGAAATATAATGATAAAAATATAGATAAAAATAATATTAAAAACAAAAATGAAATAGTAAAATATTTAATATCTATATTGGATATAAATAACATAGTAAAGGATATTATTAAATATATTATAACCATACCAGTATCTGGTTCTAAAAATGTTAAAATAGAAGGAATTAAAGTAATAAATAGTATTTTGAATATTAATTTATAATTTTTTTTATTATTATTAATTACAATAGCATTAGTTATTATAAGTATTATTTTCATAAATTCACTTGGTTGAATACTTATTCCAAATATGTTAAACCAACATTTTGAATTGTTAATTGGTTTACCGAATATTAGTAGTATTAATAAAAAAATGTTTCCA
Source organism: Bacilli bacterium (assembly GCA_017428495.1). Taxonomy (GTDB): domain Bacteria; phylum Bacillota_I; class Bacilli_A; order RF39; family UBA660; genus CAG-1193. The sequence continues at coordinate 78,011 of JAFRQS010000032.1, forward strand.
ATTAAATATAAGTATTTATAGTATTTATATATTTTTTTAATATCAATCTTTATGATTATATGTATTATATAAAATCCAATTATATACCAAATTAATTGCTTAATTATTAAATTTGGGCTACCTAATAGATTGCCTGCACTATAAATACTTAATATACTTATAA
>JAFRQS010000033.1 GCA_017428495.1 Bacilli bacterium
ACATCATGTTATACAGGTATGAGAACTGGAGAAGTATTTGCTCTTACTTGGGAAGATATAGATTTAGAAAATGGAATAATAAATATAAGACATAACTTATATGATAAACCTAAAGATAGTTTAGGAAGATGGTATTTAGGAACGACTAAAACTATATCTGGAACAAGACAAATTTATATTGGAAATACATTAATAACAGCATTAAAAAACTTTAAAGAAAGACAAGAATATCTTAAAGGAATATTTGATAAAGATTATAAATACTACCATTTAGAAACTATAAAAAATGATAATGGAAAAGTTGTTGATAAAAGAATAGTTATTAACAAAGATAATGAAGAAAAATTAAACTTAGTATTTACTAATGATGATGGAACGTTCTCTGGAACTGATGTTCCTAAATATCCATTTAAAATAATACATAATGAATTAGGAATAGAAAAATGTAGATTCTATGATTTAAGAGGAACATATGCAACTAAAGTATTAAATAATGGAACTAAGATTAATGATGTAGCTAATTTGTTAGGACATAGAAATGTAGAAACAACAGAAAATTATTACATTACAAGTTTAGAGGATAATAGAAAGAGTGCTGTAGAATTATTTGATGAAACTAATAAGTCTAATGTTATTGAAAATGTAATTAAATTTCAAATACAAGAAGGTAAATTAGTATGAATTATGCAATATTTAGAAGTGAACCTATTTATACTTTAAATGATTTAGCACAAATTGGATCACATAATAAAAGAGAGAAAAAAGCATATCAATCTAATCCTGATATAGACTTATCTAAAACAAAAGATAATGTAGAACTTGTTCCACTTAATATGAAATATGTTAAAGGATTTTATGAAATAACTAAAGACTATAAAAAAGAACATGAAGAAAGAATGAAAACTGAAAGAGATGATAGAAAAAGAACATTTAGACAAATGGTAGATAAATCAAAAAGTGTTGTTGCAGATGAATTAGTTTTTACTGCAACGCACACATTCTTTAATGATATGAGTAAGGAAAAAATAAAAAACTGGGCTGATAGTTGTATGGAATTTGTACATTTTGGGTTAGGATATGAAGATAATCAAATATTACATGCAACATTACATATGGATGAAAAAACACCTCATATTCATTGTGTAGTAGTTCCACTAGTTAAGAAGTTAGATAAAAGAACTAATACAGAAAGATATACAATATCTAAAAAACAATTTATACATGATAAAGAACACTTGAGTGAGTTACAAGATGAATATTGTGAATATCTAAATATGTGTGGTTTTGCTTTAGAAAGAGGAACTAAACATAGTGATAGAGAGCATATTAATATTAAAGAGTTTAAGAAACTAACTAAATCATTAACTAATGAACTAGATATAAAAGATGATAAGTTATCAAAATCAATTGATGAATTAGAAGAAAAAATGAAATCAAATAAAACTATTATGTTTGATAAAGAATCTGTTAAAGTTAAGAAAGAAACTTTTGATAGTATGAATAAAGTAGTAGAAGAAGCAAAGAAAGTTAAAGATTTAAAACCTAAACTAAATAATGCTTATAAGAACCTTAAAGAAGTAACAAATGATTATTCAAAAATACATCAACAAAATATGAAACTAGAAGATGAAAATAGAAATTTAAAATATGAAAATACCAATTTAAGATATAAAGCATTTACTTTATCTAATACAATTGATACATTAAAAAATGTTATCAATAAAATGGCTAATTTTGTATATCATTTAGTAGCTGATGGATTAATACCTAGACATAAAGAAGATGAATTTAATGATGAATTTGAAGAGTTTATTAGTGGTAAAAAGAAGAATAAGAACAAAGACGACAGTCTTGTTCTTTAGACTATCTTTCTGACAAGATAGTAACACACTACGATATTGGTAGAACCAATATCAGTGTGCCAAGGAAATTCTCCCTTTGGAATCCCCTTTTAAACACCAGTACTACAAACTAACGTAAGTAGTAAAGGTGCCTTTTTTATTTCAACATTTAGTTTTATAAAAAAGAAAAATACTATCGCCACTTTCATTACTTCGTAACAAAACGTGCCACGTATTTTTTATAATCGGAAAATAGTAATCTTCCGATTAGCAATTCAATTAAAAAAAGACTAAGTTTTATGATATAATTAAATATGAAAGAAACAGATAAATAGTAATTTGTAGAGGAGATATTTATGGAAGATAAACAAGTATTATTTAATAATATAGATAAAGTTCACACTACCGAAATGGGTATTGATAGAATTAAGAAAAATCTTAAATTAGATACTGATGATGTTGTTGAGTATTGTAAGAATAAAGTTTTAGATAAAAATTGTAACATCTATAAACAGGGTAAAAATTGGTATTGTGAAATTGATAATATAAAAATAACAATCAATTCATATAGTTATACAATTATAACAGCACACAAATTAAAGAGGTAAAATAGATGGATTATCAAATAATAGAATTAGAAGAATTTAATGTAATAGGAATAAGGTATGAATTATCAAAATCATTAAGTAATAATGTAAAATTAGCACAAAACCATTGGAAAATATTTAATAGTAAATTAAGAAATAATAAGTTATATTTAGGAAGTAATTGGTGTAAATATGCTTTTATTGAAAAAATAGAAAATAAGATATTTTATTATATATCTATTCCTAAAAAAGATTTTGTACCAAATGATTTTACAGAAAAGATAATTTTGAAAAGTAAATATTTAAGGGTAGAACATATTGGTAATATGAATAAACTAAAAGATACTATCAATTATGTTTATAAAGAAATAATACCTAAAAATAATATTTTAGTAGAAAATAGGCAATTTGTTTATTTTGAAAAATATGATTATAAATTTCATTGGAATAGAGAAGATTCTGTTATTGAGATCTATATTCCGATTAAATAACAAATTACAATATGGAAGTGAGATGAGTTAATGAATATTCACTTTGGATTTTCATATATAGGTTTAATATTTTTACTAATGTTGATGTTACCAAATATTATATGGAGTAAAAATAAGCCTAAAGGCTATGATAAATATGTAAAAAATGAAAATAAAGTATTACTACTATTGGAGTGGCTTGGAGAAATGCTAGTAACCTGTCTGTCATTGATATTTAGTGATTTTAATATAAATAAAATATCAAACTGGTCTAGTATATTGTTAATTGCCTTTATTATAATGATTTTATACGAAATATATTGGATAAGATATTTTAAAAGTAATAAAACAATGAAAGATATGTATAGTAGCTTGTTAGGAATACCAGTTGCAGGAGCTACTTTGCCAGTAGTTGCATTTCTGTTACTAGGTATATATGGTAGAAATATATTTCTTATTATATCAACAATAGTATTAGGAATAGGACATATAGGAATACACTTAAATCATAAAAAAGAATTAGAATAAGAAATTACAATTTTATAGTTATTGATTTATAGTAATTTACCGAAAAGATTGTCAGTAATGACAGTCTTTTTTGTACGACAAGCAGTTATACAAATAGATTAGTTCAGTGCAACTAATCTATTTTTTATAAGAATTATAAACGAATTAAATGCAATTATTTTTTTATTATTTATTGACATTTAATTATAACTACTATAAAATATAGTAGTATAGTTTGTAGTAGAAAGAAGGGCTTAAATATATGAAAAATTATGACAACTATTTTCTTCCTGTAGATAATATGGAAGAAGCAAAAAGATATTATGAGGAAATATTGGGGTTAAAAAAGAAATTTGATTTTTCTGATAAGGGAATGGTTGCTTATAATATTGGAAATGAAGAACCTGCAATAATTTTAAAAGACAAAAATAAATTTGAGAATTTAAAGCCTACAATATGGTTTGAAGTAGAAGATGTTGCAATCTTCTATAAAGAAATGTTG
>JAFRQS010000007.1 GCA_017428495.1 Bacilli bacterium
CATTGAACTACCAGATCCACTTATTATTTTATTATCTGCAATATAATAAGATTCTTCAGCTATCCACATATAAACATATCGATAATTTTCATCTTCTGTTATACCAAAACCATTGTAATCAACAAACATTTTATATCTATCGTTATTCTTCTCTGGATTTGTATCATTGTCAATAATATATTGAACTGCAGTATCATATAAATGTTCATAATCAGTTATATAATTTTCTTTATTACTGCAACCTGTAATTATAAATAAACTTACAATCACAATTAAACTTAAAAACATTTTCTTTTTCATATATATCCCTCTTTCAAGAATATTATACCACAATTTCATTAATTATTTTGCTCACAATATTACTAAAAAAAGATGAGATTATTTCTCACCTTAATGTACGGGAATATCTTAATCTTACGAATTATTAATTATATTTTATTTAACAAATTTTTCTATTGTTTTATATTCTTCTTCAGTTATTTTATATATACCATTATATGGCTGCTCAATATAATATTTATTTCCCTTTTTATAAACATAAGCAAATTTTGATTCATCGTTAGAATTGTTAAACTTAATAAGATATAAAATATCAGGACTAGAAGGATTATCATTTACACTTTCTACATTAGTTGTTTTTTCACTAAAGATATTATAAATTTCATTTATTGAATTTTTATCGCTAAACTCTTTGATATTATCTTCTTGAGCTAGTGTATCTATTGTAATGCTTGATATTTCTTCTAACTTAATATTTAAAGTATATTCTTTATCTTTACTACAAGCTGTAGTTCCAATAACTATAAAACCACATATTAAAACATATAAAATAAATTTTCTCATATTTTTTCTCCTTCCACATTATTATACCACTTATTTATTCGAAAATTTCATCAACTTAAATCAAAAAAGGAACTGATTAAAAAGTTCCTAATATCTTAATTTTACGATTATTTATTATTTGAACAGTATTCAAATAGTTCTTCATGTGTATATTTTTTATTTTTAACAATATTAAACTTATCACCACATTTAATAACATCATAAAATGGTGTGTCATAATAAAGAAGTTCCTCATCTCCACCAAGATACATAGATGTTTCTCTAAACATAGGGGCAACATTATTTCTTTTAACATTAATATAATCTGTAAAAAATAATATACCTAATGTTCCTAAAAAAATTAGTAATATCAATAATAATCTTTTCCACATCTTCATTTTATTAGTTAATTTTGAAATGCCAATTACAAATAGTACAACTCCAAAAACTGAATAAATTGATCCCCAACTACTTTCACTTGGAAATATCATAATAGCTGACATTGATATAAATAATCCAAATATAACTAATAATAATCCTATTACATTGCTATATTTATTTATTCTTTTAGTTGAATAATCAATTGTATTAACAATATTTTCTTCAAATCTCTCTTGATATTTATCTTTACTTATCTTTTCGCCACTCAATAAATCATTAATAGTTATTCCTAACACATCACACAACGGTTTAAATAGTGACAAATCGGGCATATTTCTACCATTTTCCCAATTGCCGATTGATTTATCTGTAACACCTAATTTTTCTGCCAACTCTGATTGTGTCATTTTTTTATCTTTACGGCACTTGGCTATAAACTTTCCAATTTTTTCTTGATTCATAATTTTTCTCCCTTCACACTAAAATCATATAACTATAACAATTAATTTAACAGGAAATGATTCTAGGGTTATCAAAATTAGTAAATAAGAAATTAAATTTCTACATATATTTTACCATAGAAAAAGTAGAATTCTTACATCTACTTTGTTATTTAGTAACTTCTTAATCTTCCGAGCATTTTACTTTTTTAAATCTTTGCAAGTATCTAATACTATATCTCTTAATGTTTCTTGATTATCTACATCATCTACAAGATACATTGGTTTAGCACTTTCATAAGGAATAGATTCTTGCATATTATATTTTTTATTACTATCAACTATTTTAACAAGTAATCTATCATCATAAATTCCACCAAAAAGTATTCCATTATAATAAAGTAAATATTCTCCCATCATAGACTTACAAGTTATATTATCTAATAAGTTTAATTGTTCTAAAATAAAATCTCTATAATCTTTTGTAGTAGCCATACTATCAACTCCTATAATTAATTATAACATAAAAGAACGAATTTTCATCCGTTCTATATATCTTAATCTTACGATTGTTTATACTCTAACTATAAAGAACACAAATCCAATTGCTCCAACAACCATAAATATGATTCCTACTAATGCAATTTTCTTTCTTCTATCTATTTCATTTTGTTCTTCTTTTGTAATATTCTTTATCGGATATTTTCTTCTATGTAATAG
>JAFRQS010000008.1 GCA_017428495.1 Bacilli bacterium
CAAACGGCCAATGGTAGAGTATTAAATGATGCAAGATTACTTACAGATATGTTTACTCATATAAATAATAATGTATTGGTAAAAGGTGAGAATGGAAATTATACTATTGCAAATAGTAATGAAGGATATGTAAATTTAGCTGCATATTGGAAGGCAACTAATAAATTCCTAGAAAGTAAAGGAGTATCTTATAGAATTGATCAAAGTTTTGAACACATAACTTCTCAAAATATTATTAGTTATGAAGAAATTATTACAGTTATAAGAGAAAATTTAAAAGCTGGCAAAAATGTTATGATTTGCGGTGCTGGATTCACTTTATATCTTGACGGTATAATCCCAAATAATAATATTGGTGCACACATAATGACAGTAGTTGGTATTGATATTGATGGTAATTTAATAGTAGATAGTTGGGGTGAAGAGTATACTATTGATTTAAGAGCAGAATTAGCAAGAGCAGGAGAAAAATTTGCATCTAATAGGGAAGGAAGATCTAATGAGAGATATGTAGATATTGAAGTATTTGATTTTGTAGAAAACGGAGTAGTAGATACTTCTACTCAAACAGCTACAGCATCAATTGATGCTACATTTGAGGCTAGAGAAGCTGCAAGTACATTAGATATGGATGTAGATACTGTATCTGATCAAAGTCAAACTCTTCCAGATTATTTTGGAGAGATCTATAGATCTTCAGAAATATTAGAAGTATTACAAAATGGTGACATAGATGTAGGTTCATATATGTTTGAAGCGGTTCAAGAATTTGCTAAGTACGTAATAGAAAATAATATTCAATTAAATGTTAGTGAAAATGTAAGAACTGCAATTGAAATATTGTCAAATACCGAAAATATATGTCTTAACATTAATGAAGTAATAAAAGAAGGAGTGTCTGCTATAATTCTTCCAAGTGAATTTGGTAATTTGGGAACTAGTCTATTGTTTGAAGACTTACAAAATGGAGATATCGCTTCATACTCATATGAAGCAGTAGTGAAAATGGCTAAATATATAGCAGAAAACAATATTCAATTAAATGTTAGTGAAAATGTAAGAACTGCAATAGACGTATTATCAAATATTAGTGAAGAAAATATATGCCTTAACATTAATGAAGTAATAAAAGAAGGAGTATCTGCTATAATTCTTCCAAGTGAATTTGGTGATATGAGAACTAGTTTATTGTTCGAAGACTTACAAAATGGAAATATTACTTCACACTATGAAGCAGTAGTGAAAATGGCTGAATATATAGCAGAAAACAATATTCAATTAAATGTTAGTGAAAATGTAAGAACTGCAATAGACGTATTATCAAATATTAGTGAAAATGAAGTATGTGTAAATATAGGAACTATAATAAATGAGAATGCAGAACCTATAATTTTACCTAAATCTATTGGTAAAACAGAGGTATTACAGCTATTAGAAACTATGCAAGAAGATCATTTGGTAATATCGAAGGATTTAGTGGATTTTGCTGAAATAATAAAAGAAAAAAATATCAAATTTAATAATCCTGTATTAGATAGTGTAATTAGTGCTATACCATCGCTCCCTAAAAATTTAGTTGTAGTCAATATGTCTGAAGTAATTAATAATAGTGCTAAACCTATTACAATACCATTGGAAATTACAAGTGAATCAGGTCATATTATAAATATTTCTGGTTTAACAAATTGGCTTTCAGATATAATTGATAATTATAATAATTATGGTACTGATATATTTGAAAGTATATATGAAGTATTTATGAACAATTATTTTGAAACTCTTGATGTAACAATGGATGAAGTTATAAGTGCGGTTCAAGAAATAATAAGTAGTAATTCAGAAATAATGAGTACTAAATTTGGTATGTCATTACAGATGATAAGTGAATTATCAACTTATTGTCCATTTAAATTAGGTGATGATTATATAAAATTGCCAGTAAGTTTTGATGGAATTTCTACAAAAAATATAGTAAGGTTGTTTAGCTCTGATAATATAATTAGTTTTAAGAATGCTTTATTAGCAGAAAGCCTTGAAACTAGACAACAATATATAAAAGCAATTGATAGTTTAAAGAGTTACTTCGAATCTAATGGAATGACAGTGGATATGGGAATGGATGAAGAATTCATTAAAAAGTTAGGAAGAGAAGTAAAATATACAGTAGAAAATGTTGAAACATCATTACAAAAAATGTTTGAATCATTTATAGCTAATGAAGGTGCTTATGGTGTTAAGCAGGGAATTGTTAGAGAAATTTTAGAAGAAATCGGTGTAAGAACTGCAATTGAAAATTTAATGGGTCAAGAGCAAAGTAATGAAACATTCCTTAAAGCACTTGAAAAATTTGATATGACAGAAGAAGAATTCTTTAATGCGTTAGCTAATGTTTCTTTTGACAGTATAATAGGTGGAGCATATTCAGAAAGAATAAGTTTAAAAGTATTTAGTGATTTGTTGGAACAAGTTACAATTAATTTCCCTGGTATGACAACTAAAGATGCTATAAGAGTGTTATATTTATTGGAAAGTGATGAATCTGGTTGTGGTGGTATATGTAATTATGCATCTGCTGCAAATATGATATTTGAAAAATTCATGGGTAAAGAAGAATTATTTGAAGAATATTTTGGATATCCAATGTATATAGAAACAGCAAAAGGAAGAGTATTAAATGATGCAAGATTACTTACAGATATGTTTACAAGAATAAACAAAGATTTAATATATAAAGATGGCGATACATATAGAGTGGCAAATGATTCTAAAACATACATAAATTTAGCAGAAGATGGTAATTATGCATATATCAATAAATTCTTTGCTGAAAAAGGAATACCACTTAAAGTTAGTCCAGAAGTAGATATAAGTACAAGATATAATGTAGTAGGATATGAGGAACTTGTTCAAGCTGTTAAAGACCAACTTAATAAAGGTAGTTCTGTTAGTTTAATAGGATTTGGATTTGATTTAATTGATGTAACTGGTATACCACATACTTTAACTGGCGGACATATTATGACTATAACTGGTATTGATAGTCAAGGAAATTTGATAGTAGATAGTTGGGGTAAAGAATATAGAGTCAATATTGAAGAAGCTATAAAAAATAAAGTTGATCCAAACGGATATGTTAGAATTGTTTCTTTTGAAGTAAATGAAAGTACAAATTCAACGGTTGAGGTATCACCTGCGCAATCTCCAGTTGAAGTTAAAACTGAACAAATAGCTGCTAGAGAATTTTCAAATAAGAAAGAAACTATTGCAGATGATGAATTTATAGATGAAAGTAGAGCAACTTCTAGATACAATACAGCTTCTAATATTGAAACTACAGTTTTACCTGAAAAAATAGGATGGTTTAATACAAAAGATATAATAACTAATTTGAAAAATGGTAATATATCATTCTTTGGAGGTATACAAGAATTTGCTCAATATGTAGTAGAGCATAACATTGAATTAGATTTAGATGAAAATATAATCACTGCATTAAATAAATTAGGTAGAATTGGTGAAGGTCAATATTGTGCAAATATAAAATCTGTTATAAGTGAAAATGCAGAACCAATACTTATTCCTGCAGAATTTAATTATTATTCTACAGCAACAATGTTATTTAATATAGAAAGAGGAAATGTTTCATTCTCAAATTCACTTGTAGAACTAGCAAAATATATAACAGAGAATAATATTCAAGTTGATTTAGATGAAAATACTATAAATGCGCTAGGCAAAATAGCAAAAATTAGTGGTGATAATTTCTGTGTAAATATCAATGATGTTATAAGAGGTATTTCAGAACCTGTATTAATTCCTTCAAAATTCGATGGTATGGACATATCATCAGTGTTATATTATGCTGAAAAAAATATTCCAATTCCATCATATATGAATAATAGTTTAACTAAATTTGCTCAATACGTGGTAGAACATAATATTAAGCTAAATTTAAATGAGAGTACTATGGAAGCATTAAATAGGTTAGGTAGTATTTCTGAAGGAAGTATTTGTGTAAATATTAATGATGTTATAAATAATGGAGTAATGCCTATAACAGTACCAAATCAAATAGTAGTTGGTACAAAAACAATACAAACTTCAAAAATAATTGGAGTATTAAGTGAATCTAGCAGTGTTTATAGTGCAATGGTTTCCGAATATGCTGATATTAATAAGAATAATATACATGAAGTATTGAATGCTTTCTTTGGTAATAATGAATCATTAAAGGCTTTATATAGTGATTCATTAAAGTTAATAGAGCAATGTGAAAATTCATTTGTTTATCGAGATAATAGTTATAAATATACATTGTTATCTAAGGAATTCATGGGTGTTAAAACTTCAGATATAGTTGATTTAATAACTGGAAAAGATATAAATATTGTAAATAGATATATTAATGCAGATGTACAAACAAGATTAGAAATGGCTGAAAAAATAAAAGCATTTGAAAAATATGTTAAAGAAGTAAATCCTAAAGCTGACTTAGTAATAAAAAATCAAATAATTGAAAAACTAACAAGAACGGTAGTCGAAGTTACAGATGTTGAAGTTAGAACTCCATTACAAGGAATGTTTGAGGCAATGAAAAACCTTCAAGGTCAATATGGTGCTAATCAGGGAATTGTTAGGAATTTGATTCAAAGATTAGGAGTTAATGATGTAGTAAATAGTTTATTTGGTGAAACAATAAAGACTGAAGATTTCATGAAAGTACTATCTGAAATGAATATAGATGAGCAACAATTGTTAGATATGATAGTAAAACCAGATCCAGATGGTATTATAAGAAATGTCGATGGTCAAGTATTTGCTAGCTTAATAGAGCAAGTACAAAAAAATTATCCTGGAATGTCTATTAAGGATTCAATTAAAGTACTATATTTATTAGAGACTCATGATGGTAGTAGAGGAATATGTAATTATGCTACTGTTGCTAATATGATATTTAATAAGTATATTGGTAATGAGGCTCAGTTTGAAATTGACTTTGGTTATCCAATGTATATACAAACGGCCAATGGTAGAGTATTAAATGATGCAAGATTACTTACAGATATGTTTACTCATATAAATAATAATGTATTGGTAAAAGGTGAGAATGGAAATTATACTATTGCAAATAGTAACGCAGGATATGTAAATTTAGCTGGATATTGGGAGGCAACTAATAAATTCTTAGAAAGTAAAGGAGTATCTTATAGAATTGATCAAAGTTTTGAACACACAACTTCTCGAAATATTATTAGTTATGAAGAAATTATTACAGCTATAAGAGAAAATTTAAAAGCTGGCAAAAATGTTATGATAGGTGGGGCAGGATTTGACATATATAGTAATGGCAATTTATTAAGAAGTGATGTCGGCGGTCATATCATGACAGTAGTTGGTATTGATAGTAATGGTAATTTAATAATAGATAGTTGGGGTAGAGAGTGTACTATTGATTTAAGAGCAGAATTAGCAAGAGCAGGAGAAAAATTTGCGTCTAAGAGTGAAGGAAAATCTAATGAGAGATATGTAGATATTCAAGTATATGATATTGTCGATAATAGTGCAATTACAAATACTTCTAGTACAACTGTTACAGCAAATATGGATGCAGAGATTGAATCTGCTATGGAAACTATTGCAGAGGAAGAATTTATAGATGAGAGTACAATGTCTTCTAAGTTTGATAATGAAGATAGTGTATCAACAGTTCAAAATGATCAAACTACTATACCTGATAGTGAGAGATCATTAGAATCATTACGTGCAGAAAGAGATGCAATAATAGGAAAGAAGACATTAACTGCAGCTGAATATAATAGAGAAAGAGAATTAAATTCATTGATTGCTAAAAGAGCAATGAAAGAAAAGGGTGTTAAAGTAAGCAATACAGAATCTACAGTAACTACTACTCAAGAAGTAAGCACAACTACTATACAAAGTAATATTACATTACCTTCAGGTGAAGTTATTGATATTGCAAGAATAACTGAAGTATTCAGAAATTCTGAAAGTGTAGTTAATGCTCTACAAAGTGGTGTTATTGAAGGCATTAATGTAAAAGATGTATTTAAGGCTATAAAAGAAGCTCAAATAAGTGGTACACAAATCGAATTAGATAGTGCAGCACAAAGTATAGTAGATACTTATGCTTCATTAAGTGAAGGAGAAGTATTATTAAATCCTGTTGAAGCTTATAATGGACAAACAAGTATTGTTATGTCTGAGACTATAAATGGTGTGTCAACTCAAGAAGTATATGATGCTTTAGTAAGCGGTAAATTTGATACATTGATTGAAAAGATTGGAACAGACGTACAAACTAAACAAAATTATTTATCTACTTTACAAACAATGATGAATAGTGAAGTAGGAAATGTACATGGTATAGAACTTGGAAATGTAATTAAAGCAGTTGAAGAAATAAAAGCATATGGAATTGTTGATGGTGTATTAATAGCAGGTGATTCAACAATCGATATGAGTATTATAGAAAATTTATTTAGTGATTCTACTAGATTTGGTCAATTGCTAAGATCTAGCGCTATTACTGGAGATATTAGTACAGGATTTTCTATGTCACAAGCACTAGAAATCATTGCTGATGCTCAAAATAATGGTTTAAGTATAAGCGTGGATCAAAAAGTTCAAGATTTAATAGATGTTTATAAGACATTGAATAGTGGTGAAATGTTATTTAATCCATTTGATGTATATAATGGTGGAAATTCAATAGTATTATCATCTGATATAGTAGAAAAATATGGTAGTGATTTTATAAGCAGAGTTTATGGTAATACATTAAGTAATTTCATAACTCCTGTAAATAATGAATTATTAGAACAATTTGCTAATGAAGAAGCTATAAGAGGTAAATATATTTATGAAGATGGCTTTACTGGTTCACTATTAAAAATTGAAAATGGTTTACCTGTAAGCTTTAATGGCATAAAGACATTAGAATTAATTAAATTCTTAAATAATGGTAATCTACAGGGAAGTGCATATATAAATGCATTGTTAGAATTATCAAATTATGTAGAAACTGGCACTATGAATACTGATATATTAAGTTCAAGCACTTTGAGTAGAGTAGCAAGAGGTATTTCTAGTATTTCAGATATATTAAAATGCAATTACATAGGTAATGTAAGAGTTTCAAATATATTTAAAAATATAAAGGTTTTACAAAATAGTGGTATTCAAATACAATTAGAAGAAAATATTCAAACTGTTGTAGATGCATTTGCTTCTTTAAAAGAAGGTGAGATACTATTTAATGTAAGTGAAGTATATAATGGTAAAACTGCAATTGTATTGACATCAGATATAGTATCTAAATATGGATTAAGATATATAGAAGATATTAGATTTGAATTAGAACAAGGGTTGAACCCTTTGCATAGTGAAAATCAAATAGAATACTTTATTGAAGAACCAGGTATTAAAGGGAACTATATATTATCTGATGCTGGTGAAATAATAAGAATAGAAAATGGTGTACCAATAAAGTTTAGAGGTATTGAAACTTCAAGTTTATTAGAATATTTAAGCACAGGAGTAACAAGTGGTAATATATCTAATTATGTTGATGCTATACATGAATTTATAGATTACGTAAAAGCGAACAATATAGGTTTTGTTAGGGATGGTAATTTATATTTCAACAGTAATTTTGAATGGGTATCAAATGAAGGTATAAGTCATTTTATAGATATAGATTTTAATACATTTACTAAATTATCTACTTTGAGTAATTTAGATAGAAATAGTACTATATTGAATATGGAAGAATTCTTAAACGGAAAAGAGAATGCAATAATATTACCTAATTATATTGGAAATAATAAGATTTCTAGTACAATTTTATTAGAATCTTTGCAGACTGGTAGAATAACAGAAAATATGAGTGCTGAATTAATAGAGTTTTCGAAATATGTTGTAAGTCATAACATTCCACTATCTTCACTTAAATTGGATCAAAATGCTCTTGAAACAATAAGCACATTATCAAAGTTTAGTAAAGATGCATTATCAAAACTTAGTAAAGATGGTATTTACTTAAATATTCAAAATATTGTCTATGTATTAAATGGTTTGCAAAACGGAAGAGTAAATTTATCTACAGATATGGTAGAATTTGCAAATTACGTATTTAGAAATAATTTGCAAGTGGATTTAGGATTAAATCAAACTGCAGTTGGATTGTTGAATGAATTGAGTAATTTAGATTATGATGTAGTTAGTTTTGTAATTGATAAAAATACTTTAACAATAAATAAGTATTTGAATTCAGATATACGTACACGAATGGATATGGCCACAAAGATAAAGGAATTTAGTAATAATAGCTTTGTTAGACAATTTGCTTCTTCTAACCTTAATGTTGATAGTAATGTATTAAATCAATTAACAAGAGGAAAAGTTAGAACTGGCAATGTCAAAATTAGGACACCATTACAAGGAATGTTCGAAAGAATGAGGCAAATTCAAGGCCAATATGGTGTTAACCAAGGAATTGTTAGAAATTTGATTCAAAGATTAGGAGTTAATGATGTAGTAAATCATTTGTTTGGACAAAAAATAAAAATAGAAGAATTTATGAAAGTGTTATCTGAAATGAATATCGATGATCAAAAATTGTTTGATATGATTACTAAACCTGATCCGGATGGCATTATAAGAAATGTTGATGGCAAAGTATTTGCTGATTTGATAGGACAAGTACAGAAAAATTATCCTGGAATGAGTGTAAGAGAAGCAATTAAAGTATTATACTTATTGGAAAGCGCAGAAGCAGGTGGATTTGGAATTTGTAACTACGCTACTGTGGCTAATATGATATTTAATAGATATATGGGAAATGAAGCTCAATTTGAACATGACTTTGGATATCCGATGTATATAGAAACAGCTAATGGTGTTAGAATATTAAATGATGCAATGCTACTTACAGATATGTATTCTTATTCAAATCATGACGTGCTTATTATAAAAGATCTAAATGGTAGATATGTTATTATAAATAGCAATGAATATGATGTAAATTTAGCTTCAGATTGGACAGCAATAAATAGATTCTTAGCACATAAAGGGGTATCATACAGGGTTAATGAAGAAATTAGAATTGATACAAGGAGTGATCCATCTGTATTATATGAAAATTTGATTAGAAATATATATGAGAATTTAAAAGCTGGTAAAAATGTTATGTTTTGTGGCGCTGGCTTCAATTTGTATAGCGATGATAGAATATCAACTGACGTTGGTGGCCATATTATGACTGTAGTTGGCATTGATGGTAAAGGTAATTTAATAGTAGATAGTTGGGGTAGAGAGTGTACTATTGATTTAAGAGCAGAACTAGCTAGAGTTGGTGAAAAGTTTAAGTCTAAGAATGAGGGACGTGCAAGCACAAGATACTTAAATATTAGAGTATATGACTTTGTAGGTAATGGTAAAGTAAATGTAGCACCTCAAACTGCTTCAGTAAGAACATTTGAAGCTACTGAAACTTCAAGGCAATCTATTGAAGTAAAAGATGTATCTAAATTGAAGATGACTACTGGTCTAAACTTTAGTAAAACATTTAATTATAATGATTCATATAGAGGATATGACTTTGTAGTTAGTCCTAAAACAACATTAAGTGAAGCTATAGCAAGCATTACTTCTAATAATATAGAAGGTAGAGTATTATTAGAGATACAAGATACATTAGAGCTTAATGCAGATCTAATTGCTAGTATTCCAGACAATGTAGAAGTAAGAATTGTTGGATCTTATTCTGAAAGTTATTTGAATAGAATAACTAATCCAAATGAAGCAGTTGCATTCTTAAATAAAGCAACTTATACTAAAGAACAATTATTACAAATAAATGAAGAATTAACTAAATTTGATTCATTAGTAGATCCAAATTGGTCAGATATGGAAAAAGCAAGATTTATATATGAATATTTATCAGATTCTAATAATATGAATTATGTTGCTCATCCAGCAGGTGGAAATATGAGTAGAGGAGCGCAATTTGATAGTTTGATGTCATTAGTAACAAGAGAATCTACTTGTAATGGATTTGCACATACATATCAAGCATTAGCTCAAAGACTTGGATTAGAATGTTATGAATTAACAGGTGTATTAAGTGAAACTCCAACAAATAAAGTTGGTAATGGTCATGCGTTTAATGCAGTAATAATAGATGGAAAAACTATTCTTGTAGATACAGTAAGAAAATATCAAAATGCACCATTTAACAATGGAACAGGATTCGGTGTTACTAATGTATCTGAATATAATATTCAAAGAAATCAAGTAATATCTGCAAATGATATAAATGCACATAATGATGGTTCTGGTAATATTGTATCAAGTGATGTTACAGTAAATATGGATTCAGAAATTGCACCTGCTAGAGAAACTATTGCAGATGATGAATTTATAGATGAAAGCAGAGTAACTTCAACACTTGATGAGGATGTTAGTGAATCTCCAATCGAATCAATACAATTTATGGATGGAGAATCAATGACTATTGAAGAAGTCCAAGAATTCTTTAAATCAGATGTTTTAGATGCTATAGAAGAAGGTGTAGATATTTCAGAAATAGCAAAAGCAACTAAGGAAGCACAATTAAGAGGAGTTAAGATAGATTTAGATGAATCATCACAAAGATTAGTAGATTCATATGCAAGAGTTGGAGAAAATGAAATATTAATTAATCCAACTGAGGTATATAATGGACAAGAAGCACATATTTTACCAGCAAGTATTAGTGAAATAAGTACAGAATCTTTCATAAATATGCTTCTTGAATTAGATGATATTAATAAATTTAATTCAGCTATTAATAATAGCAAAACAGCTAGAATTTATCGAGATATTATTGAATTATTCGAAGCTGAAACAAAAGATGCAAAGACATTAGAATGGCTTGATAGTTTAGCAGAAAAATTTGATGTAAGTCATAGTCAAATTCAAAGTATAAGTAGTACATTATATGAGGAATTTAAACAAGAAAAAGATATTTTAGGTTTATTTGGTGCAGATCAAAATGCAGTAGCAAAATTAATTAGTGATTTAGATATAACAGAAATTATTAAAGAAAAATTAGGTGTAGAATTAACGGGTAAACAATTATTAGAAGCAATAGTACAAAATATAGGTGATATGCCAGAATTAAAATTAAAAGTATTTAGATATAAAGTAACAGAATCATTTAGAGCTGGTGGAGTAGATGTAGATTATATGCTATTTGGTAAAACAAAAGCAGATATATCAGATCTTGAATTCTACAGTAAGTTTGAAAATATGTCTGTTGAAGCAATCGAAAGGATATTTGGTACAGGATTCTATACAAATATGTTTAGTTCATTAGAAACTTTAGAGACTTTAGTAAAACAAGTTAAATCTATATATCCAGGTATGTCAACTGCAGAAAGTGTTAAATTCTTATATTTAATGGAAACAACAGAAGCAGGAGGACGTGGAATTTGTAATTATGCTGCTACAACTAACTTGATTATGAATAAATATGTTGGAAGAGAAGCTGATTTCTTAAGAGATTTCGGATATCCAATGTACATTGAAGAAAATGGAGTTAGAATTCAAAATAGAACTCAATTAATGGTTGATTTATATGCAACAATGAATGATGGAACATTAGTTAAAGTAAATTCAGATTCAACATATACTATAGCTAATAGTAGTGAAGAGTACGTACATTTAACTGATGAAATACGTTTAAATGAAAATTTGGTTAATACATTCTTTGCAAGAAAAGGTTTAGATTTAAGATTAGAACCACAATTTGAATTCTCGAGTGATAAGCATGTTGAACACTATGGTAAATTATTAGAAAAAATAAGTGAAGAATTACAAAAAGGTAATGAAGTTCAATTAACAGCAGTAGGATTTAATATATATAGTAATGGCAAATTACTAAGGAGCAATGTTAGTGGACATATAATGACAGTAGTTGGTATTGATAGTAATGGTCATTTAATAGTAGATAGTTGGGGTAGAGAGTGTACTATTGATTTAAAAACAACTTTAGAAAATTTAGGAGACAAATATACACGTAAGATAGTTTTACCTAGCGGTAAAGCTATTACTAGAGCATTTGAACGTTTTGTAAATATAGCATCATTTGATTTAGTACAAGGTACAAGTAGTATGAAGACAATTACTCCTTCTTCAACTACTAGTTCAATAGATAGTAGTATAGATACATCAAATACTGATATTGAAATCGATAGTAGAGAAGAGAGTGTTTCTTTAGAAACATCAGGAACACTTTCTGAATCTGCTAGGATGTCTACTAATGTAGAATTAGGATCTATGGATTATTCTGGATTAGAATTTATACCTGAAAAATATAGTTTCTTAAAACAATTTATAGTAGAAAATGGTTTAGTAGATAATGCACAAGAAATATTTAAATTTGTAGATGGGGAATTGGACTTAGAAGAAACACTCGGAGAATTAGAGAACCAAAATCTCAATGAAAAGAGTACATTAAAATTCTGGTTATTGCTTAATAAAAATATGGATTTGAGCGGTCTTGAATTCTATGATGCAATTCAGGAGTTAGCGCAAGTATTTGAAACACATGAATCTTTATTTGAAAGTATAAAAACTTTAGAATCCGAATTTTATACTTATATTAATAATGTGGATGTATTACCTATTTTATCATCTACTAAAACAACTGCAGAGTTAGTTGAAGCTTTATCAAAAAGTAATTTGAGTAATGCATTAAAAATGCTAGGAATTATGCAAGAGAATGGTATAGAATATACAAATAGTGAAGGCGTTCAAGTAAAAGTAGAATTAACCAGTGGACAACAAGAAATGTTAAGATTTATAAAAGGTACAGGTTTTTATGGTGATTTATCTAATATATTTAGTGAAGATGGTAGTGTTAAAGAGAGTTTCATTATTGAGTATATTAATTCACCGAATAGTTATGCACAAGAAATGGAAATTAAATATTTAATTGAAAATCAATTTAAGTTCAATTTAGATATTGAAAGCCATAGTTCA
Organism: Bacilli bacterium; assembly: GCA_017428495.1. Taxonomy (GTDB): domain Bacteria; phylum Bacillota_I; class Bacilli_A; order RF39; family UBA660; genus CAG-1193. The sequence goes on from JAFRQS010000008.1 coordinate 13,045, forward strand.
AGTGGATATTTAAAAGTGCTAGGGTTAATGGAAGAAAATGGAGTTGAATATATAGATAATCAGGGTATTCTAGCAAAAGTAAAATTAACAGATATGCAGCGTAAATTATTAGAATTTATAAAAGATACAAATTTTGATGGTGATTTATCTGAAATATTTAATAAAGATGGTACTGTAAGCATTCAACGTATAGAAAGTACTTCTAGCTTGAAGGAAGTACGAATCAAACAAGTATTAGATCATGGATTTACCATTAATACACCTGATGGTAATATTAGTTCTATTGAGTATATAGCTATTCATCTTGATGAATTGATTATGCTAGATACGAGTAAATGCCCACGCATAGTAGAAACTATAGTGGAGTACATTGATAAAGATCATTTTAGAAAAATGTTCTCAAAGTTAGAAATTGATGCCAAGATGGAGATACTAAATATTTATGCAGATTATGCAGATTCAAGTAATTTGCATTTGAACGCATTTACAGAATTCTTAACTCATTGTGAGAATTTAGAAAGTTATACATCAATTCAAATTAGAAGAATTTCGGGAATGATTGGACGCGTTTCATTTTCAAATTCATCTGAAATGAGAGCCATTAGTAATAATATAATGAGTGCTTTGTCAACTAAAGAAAATTATGAAGAATATATAACGGAAACAGAGAATATATTCTTGAAAAACAACTTACCTAAATTTGCTAAAAAGTTTAAAGTAATGGAATTATTACATTTTGGTACTCAACTAAATATAGATCAAATATTAAAAATACCAACGTTTAATGAAATATTATCTAAATGGTTACCAGAATATGCAATAATATCACAAGAAGAAAGAGCAATGGCACAAGAAAAGGCAATAGCTGAAATAAAGAAGATAATATTTAGAGATTTACTTAGAACTACATTTGCATCAAACAATAGGGATGCTAGAGAGTATTTGATTAATATAAAAGTTGGAAATGAATTGTTTGGCAGAATAAAAACAAAAGAGCAATTTGAAAGTTTAACAGAATCACAAAAAGAAGTATTAAGTGTATATGCTTCGCATTTAGATATGTTATATCAGCAATTAAAAGGAAGAAGTATAGTAAAAGAAAATTTAACATTATTTGAAAATTTACAAAGACTAAATAGAGTGTATACGTCATTTAATAGAATGAACTTACCAGATATGATAGTTAAGGCATTTGCGGGAGATGCAGGATTTAGTACATATAGTGAATTAGAAAACTTTATGAATGAGTCAGTACAAAGAGCTGATACTAGAAATAGAGAATTTGCAAGGAAGTTCATTAATGGAGAAATTAGTGGTGAATCACTTATTCATAGGGGAGATTTAGTAAAATCTTTAGCATCAAAATCACTTGCTAGTTCGATATTAGGTGAAGGAATATTGATGCCAGAATTACTTCTTGATTTATCATCAAATGCTACTCCTTTCGATGCTGATTTTTGGAGGGTTACAGAATCAATTGGTTTATCTATTATCAGAAACCCAGGATTTGGTAATATTCAATATGTGATACCAACATCTGATAGATTTATAACTACAAAAGGTACTGATTTTCAAAATCCAAATGGAGTATCAAATTCAGTAGAAGAAGCATTAAAGCCTGGAAATTATGAATTAATATATGGTGCTTCTGGTACAAAATTAATACATTATGGTATAAGGACTGGTTTACCATCAGCTGAAATAGGATTCTTCTATGCTTCAGAAGACATGGATCATGACTATAGTGATTCATCATATTTGAAATTACAAATTGCAATGAACGGTTTCTATATTCCAATAATAAGTAAAGAAACAGGTCAGTTAATATTTACACCTGAAGACTTTGACTTATTAAGAAGTAAGATGAATGGATTAGCATATTATGGATTTGGTGATTATCAATATTCAAGTTATTTAATGGAAGGTGCACATGACATAATTGATGGATTATTTACTCAATTACAAAGTAGTAAATCACCATTATTCCAAATAAATGCAGTAAGAGAAATAATTGGACTTGAGGGAGTTAAAGTAGTTCCAACAGGAACATATGAATTTACTGCAAGAGATGGAATTAGTGAAATATTAAAAGGAGACTTTGCAAAAAGACTTTCTCCTGAAAGGGTAAGTAGTTTATATGAAGCATTAAAAGATGGATACTTTGATGAGGTAATAAAAGAAACAGCAATTACAGAATCAGATAGATTAGAAGTACTATTAAAGATAAGTGAACTTGATGTAGTAAGAAAGAGAAATGCTGTAAATAGCACAATAAACAAAGTATTAAGTGAAGTTGCAAAAGAATTTGGAATTGATTTAACAGCTAAGACAGAATTAGATCCAGAAGTTACAGTTGGAAATGTTGAACTAATAGATACAGGTTCTACTGGAAGAAAAGCAAATTTACCAGGAGATGGAGATTTTGACTTTACAGTAAGGATAGATAGAACTTTGTTTATGAATAGTAAATTCATGCAAGAATTCTCAAGAAGATTACATGAAGAGTTTGGAAGAATAAGTGAAAGAGCAGCTGGTGAAGAAGCTTTCCAAAAAGTTTCAACTGATTCATACGGTATAAGAGATAAATATATAAAATTAGAAGGATTAGATGTATTAGTTGATATAGATATATCATTTATACAAAAGACAAATAGATATGATTATTCAACTGATATGGCATTAGCAGAAAGATATGAGTCAATGAAAGATTCTAGAGCAAGAGATTTAGCAATAGCAAATGTATTGAGACTTAAAGCAGCAATGAAAGAAGGTAAATGCTATAAACCTAATAGAAGTGATGCTTCACAAGGTGGTTTAGGTGGAATAGGAGTAGAAAATCTAGTACTTCAAAATGGAGGATCACTAATAGAAGGAGCTATGAGTTTCTTGGAAGGAACAAAAACTATAACATATGCTGATTATTTAGTAAGTAATCCAAATGCAACATTTGTAGATTATTTAAAGGCTACTGGAGATGCTAGATTAAGTTTTGAAGAATTTAATAAACATTACCAATTATGCGATTTTGGATCAAATCATTTTGCAGAAAAAAGGGCTACTGGTAGGACAGAAGCCGCAATTTCATCTAACTATTATCCATTTGATAATTTTGTTTCAAATATGAGCGCAGAAGGCTATGCAAAAGTAGTAAAAGTATTAGAAGATTTAATTATAAAAGCAGATCCAAAACCATTAGATAGAATAACAAAGATAACACCTAGCGGTGATATGAGTTCTATTACTGATACTCATACTGAAGAAAGAATCGTTAGTGAGATTGAAGAATATGCTACTGTAGAAGATGAGAGTATTCTTGAAGAAAGTACTCCATCTCCTACTGTAGCTAGAAGTAGTGGATTGATATATGGACCTAAGAAATCTTCTACTACAGGATTCCATGAAGCAACAGATGCAGATTTAGAAGATAATAAATCTACAACTTCTGAAACAAAAGAAGTAAAAGTGGGAGAAAGTACAATAACTGGAAAACCAAGTACTATTGTTGATTTATCAAAAATTCATTCTTCTGATGAATTACTAAGTGTATTATTTAATAATAATAGTTTAGAGAATAATGCACTTAGAGATAAATCATATATAAAATATTGGTTAGAAGCGTTAAAAGAAGGAAAGATAAAACCAGATAGTTATGATAGTAGAAGTGGAGAAAATCCTGCAGCTTCTCAAGCAGCAGAAAAAATAGTTGGATTTAGAGAAAATGTATTTAATTCTGATAAAATATATAAACTATCAGAAGAAGAGATGGATGTAAGAGGAATGTATGATTATAGAATAACAATAAAGAATAGTGAATCTATTAATCCTACAGATGCTGCTAACTTTACTAAGGCACTATATGATGAGTTACAAAAGCAAGAAATTGGTTTTAGAACTAAAAACCTTTGGGATGCAGATGCAATTATATTGTATTTAGATAAATCTCAATTACTTGATACTGTTAAAGTGCTAGAAGGTTTAAAAGACTCTACTAGATATGGACAATCAGTAGTTAATGCAATTCAAAACTTTGGTGAAACAATTGCATTTGGTGCAACTATTAGTGAGAATCCATATTATGGAATATCAATGGCACATTCCGAGAGTGAATTTGGAGCAAAACCAAGTGGATTACGAAGTTCATATTATGGTGGAAACTATGGTACTACATTTAATAGTTATGTTGGAGAGGTATTATTAAAGCCAACTTATAATGAACTTATGGAAAAATATAATAAAGATTTAAGTAAAGTTACTGTTGATGAAGTTTATGAAATGGTTTTAGAAAAACATAGAACATATATGCTAGGTGAAGGTAGTACAGAAAATATTCCGTTATGGATGAATAGAAGAAATTATTTAGAATATAAAGCTAATAACAATGCATCTAATATCACTAAAGAAAATAATGGATTTAGAATGGCTACTGATGATGATTTAGCTAGAAATAATCCAATTAGGACTACTAATGCTTTAGATGATATGAAATTTAAAAGAGAATTAGACAAGTTGTATGATCCTGATCCAGCAATTGGTAAATTGGTTGCAAAATATTTAAATAAATATGCTCCTATTTATACAGAAGAGAATATGGAAAAAGTAGAGAAAATATATAAATATTTATCTACTAAGCGTTCTAATGAGAAACTAGCTAAAGCGATAAGCGATTATTATCATTCAAAAGCTAACAAAAGAGGATTTATCACTGAAACATATGAAGGAGTAAAAATAAAGATAATTAAGAATATCGATACTAGTGCTCAAGTATATGATTTATGGTATGTTGTAGATAAGATAGATGAATTAAGAGCAATGTATGGTAATATTGATTTAAAAGAAGTTGTTATATATGACACAAAATGTCCTTCAAATTGTATGTATATGGAACAATATAAGATGAAAAGTTTTGATGCATTAGCGGAAGTAAGTGTAAAAGATGGTTCAATAAAACTATATGCTACAGAAACAATTGATGATATGACTATATATCATGAATATGCCCATTTAATTGGTGAAGATTTAGTAAAGAAAAATCCAAATATAAGTGAAGAATGGATAGAGGCTATTAATAGTGATCAAGCATTTGTAAATGAATATGCAAGAACGAGCGTAGAAGAAGACTTTGCTGAAAGTGTAGCAGCATATATGGAAAATCCTAGTGAATTTATAAAGAAATTCCCTAGTAGATATGAATTTATAAAGAAATATGTAGATACTAGTGGAAAAATAGATATAGGTAAGAAGGGTAAACCTATAGAAGTAGTAAAGATGAAAGAAAGAGTTAAAACTGGTACAATCAGTCCTCTTTCTGACTCCGCTAGGATATCTAGTGCAATAATAGAAGAAACTACGAATAATTCAGTTAATTTTGAAGATGCAGAAGCATTAGCTAAATATTTTGGAGATCCATACTTATATTTATGGGAAGTTTTAAGGAAGCGTAATTTTAATCCAGAAACAAGAATGGATAGAGATGAATTTGTAAGAACTCTTACAGATATATATAGAAGAAATCCAGAAACAGTAAATAAAGTAGTAGAAAAGTTATCTGAAGGTGAAAGAAGTATATTTGATAGCTTGCTACAAAATATTAATAGTTCTATACAAGAACAATGGATTTCTAGATTAACAACTGATGAAAAAATGGCTATTAGGACATATGCAGAATTCTTCGATTCAATTGAACCTTATGTTGCTAGTGAAATATTAGGAAGACCTATAGATCATTATGTTACAGCTAATGATTTGTTGAGAATGGGTTATGAATCATTTGCAAATCTCCATCTTGATAGTGCAATAGAAAAATTTGGAGTATTACCAGATACTATAGTTGTATATAGAGGTTCTGGTATAGGTTCATTAAGTCAATTTGGAGAGATAGATACAAGTAATTTAAGTAGTTTAATTGGTAAAACGTTTATAGATAAAGCATATATGAGTACAAGTTTATTAAGAAGCAAAGCAAAAGCGGCGGTAGGTAAATCTACAGATGTATTATTTAAAATAACTGTACCAAATGATGCGAATTATGGAGCATATATAGAGTCACAATCAAATTTAAGTTATCGTCAAGCAGAATTTTTATTAGCAAGAGATACACATGCTATTATTGAAAATGCATATGTTGATGAAAATGGTAAGATTAATATTGAGATGAGATTATTTAAACCAGCTACTGAAATTAAGATAGAGGAGTCTTCTAAAGAGAGTGTACATAAGGATACAAAGTCATCAATGGATGTAATTAGTGATGTAAAAACAAAAAAAGCTAAGTCTAAATTATTAAGCAGAATAAAATCATTCTTTAATCCTGATATGACTAGTCTTACTGATGCTGAAAAGTTTAAGAAATTAGATACTGCTTCTAACATTGAGAGAATAAATTTAATTGTTAGTATGAAAGATCCTAGTTATATAGAGAAGTCTATTGTTAAATTAGTGGGATTAGAAGATAAATTAAGAGTTATTGAACTATTACCAAGTGAAGATTTAAAGATGGTTGCTATAAAGAAATTATCATCTGTGGTTCCAGTGAAAAGATTAAGTCAGAAAGAATTTGGTTATTTAGATAAAGATGGTAAATATCCTATTACATATGATGGTAAAACTGATACAATAGTTATTCCTAATGATTTTAATAAATATGGTGAATCATTATTATCAAAATATGAAACACAATTAAGTTATATAGCTAGAAGATGGGGTATGACTTCAACTGAAGTTCAAGAATTATTTAATCAAAAAATAAAAGAATTTATAGATGATGGTATTTTTGGAAGAAGAGTTAAGGCTTCAACTATATCTAGATTATTAGATAGTGGAGTAATATATAATCAGTTTCAAACTGGTACTAGTCAAGGTAAGAATGATCCTTATACTAGAATTGATATAGAGCAAAGAGTATTGGGAGTAGATATGTTTATGAATGCTGGTAATAGACCTATTTATGGTATGGTATTACCAGAGATTTCAAAAGATACAATGGAGCATATTTTTGGTGATAAAGCTCCAGGTAAATGGTATAGTGGTACTGATGGTTGTATTTTAATATTTGATAAAGATGCAATAATTAGAAGTACAACGTTTACTTTAGGAGATTCACTAAATTTTGATGCTAATGTAGTAGCGTCTTCTGCTATAGATCCTAAATTCTTTGGATTTGGTGAAAGTATACTTATGGAAAAAGTTAGATCTATGTCAAAAGAACAATTTATAAAGTCTAAATTGACTGATATATTCTATGATAATAAAGATAATGATTATGATGATCATTATATAGAATTACAAATTCATGGATTAAATGCACATTCTTTAAGTTCTATTAAGGAAATTGTGTTTAATGATACACCATTACCATATATTCAAAATAAGTTAAAAGAATTAGGAATTAGCTGGAGAGTTATTGGATAATGGTATATAATATTAATTACTCAAAAGGGAGGTATTGTATGAATATAAATGATAATACGAGAATTATAGCTACAAGCGATGATTTATTGTTAGTTACTAATGATGAAGAAGCTGATTTTAATGCAATAAAGAAATATGGATTTATAGTAAATACAAATGGAGAAGTTGTAAGTCCTTATCAAACAATTGGTTTTTTAACTAAATATGCATTGTGGGAACCTACAGATATTAAATACTCAGAATTTAGAAAAGAAAATAGAGTAAGTTCTAAAGATTGGCTATTTGGATTTGCAGTTGGTGATGCTTTTGGTGTACCAGTTGAATTTATGAGCAGGGAAGAAATAAAAAAATTAAAATTAGATGATATGAAAGGTAATATGTCTCATAATGTACCAGTTGGTTCTTGGAGTGATGATACTTCTATGACAATTGCTACAATGGATTCAATTATAAATATGAATGGTGATATTAATTATGAAGATATAATGTCAAATTTCATAGAGTGGCTTACAACTTCTAAATACTCTTCGACTGATTATACATTTGGTGTTGGTGGAATCATATTTAAAGCATTAAGTAAATATGAAAGAGGTACTAAAGCATTAGAATGTGGATGCTCTGAAATAAGGGATAATGGTAATGGTAGTTTAATGAGAATATGTCCAATATCTATGTATTGTATTGAAAATGGATTAACTGAAGAAGAAACAGTAAAAGTTATAAATGAAGCATCAGGAATTACTCATGCACATGATATTAGTAAGATGGGATGCTTTATATATACTGAGTTTCTTAGAGTAATATATGATACTAAAGATGTTAGGAAGGCGTTTGATCATATTTGTGGTATTGATTATTCTAAATATTATAGTGACAAAGCTTTAAAGGAATATGAAAAATTGCTTTCTAAGAAATTCTTATTACTAAGTGAAGAAGATATAAAAGAAAGTGGATATGTAGTTGATACTTTAGAATCTGTAATTTATAGTATAATTTCTACTAATAATTATAGAGATGCTATAAAATTTGCTGTAAATTTAGGATATGATACAGATACTGTAGCAGGTATAACTGGTTCTATAGCAGGTGTGTTATATGGACTTGAAAATATACCATATGAATGGTTAGTAAAATTACAAAAGGTTGATTATTTAGAAGAAATATGTGAGAAATTTGATTCAGTTGTAAAAAAAAATGAAGAAGTTAATAAAAAACTTTAATAAAATAAAGACAAAATCATAAAAAAATGATAAAATTAAGAAGAGGTGTTAGTATGGAAAAAATAACAGCAGAAAATATTGAAAAATCATATCCTAATTTAGTTGATTTTGATTTAGCTAGAGAAAAAGGTTTAGGAGATGAAAAATTATCTGAAAAATATTTTGAATTGGTAAATAAGTATAAAGCTTTATTTGAAAAACTTTTATTAGAAGAGTTACCACTTCAATTGATTGATGATAATATGAAAAAATCAGAATTGAAATTTATTCCTATTAAGGATGAAGATAAAGATTATTATCAAATGACAACTACAATGCCATTGGATTATATATATGCAAGAAATAATTTTTATGTAGAAAAGTTATCTAAAGAAGATTTAGAAGCTTTAGGTTCATTTGATGAATTAAATGATGAATCAAGGGAATTTATTAAAAGGACTCTTAAGGATGTTATTAATCCATATGATGAGAACACTATGATATTCTATGGTCCTGAGAATGGTAAACATATGTGTGATTCTACTGATATAGTAATAGGAATAAGATATGATGAATTTGCTGATACTGAAGTATCTGATGAGGAATTTCAAAAGAGATTTTTAGATCAATTAAAATTGATATCCCAATTAGCTACAATACTTGAGGTTGTTGGTTTAGATAAACTTGGTACAGCTGTAAAACTTATTCAATATAATGAAGTTTCTATTATGGAAAAATATCATCAGAAATAGGTGATTTAATGGCTAAAAGCGAAATAATTTATTTTGATGATAATGGTAATATTGTAGATAAAGAAAAAGCTACTAAGGCTGTAATTAGAGAACTAGATGAGAATGGCAATTTAGTTAATGAAATATTTGGGATGATAGATCATACTCCAACTGATATATCAGATGAAGAATTTGATGCTATTATGGAGAGAACAAAAAGATAAGAAGCAAAATTATTTGCTTCTTTTTTTTTAATACTATATAATAAAATTAGGTGGGTTTTATGAGAATAAATATCGATAAGTTAAGAGATGAAATATATAAAGTAGCAAATGATTTATATAGAACAAGATCATTTACAGATTATAAAAGTAAAGTAATATCTTTTTTGTCATTATATCAAACATATATAGATTTAACTGGAACACCTTTAGATTTATCAGTATTAGATAATAAATTCTATGTTCCTTATTTAAAACAAAAACCAGGTCATTTAAAAGAAACTACTGCAACATATTTTGATAATCAAAGTATGCATACAGAATTAGCTAATGTTATACTTATTACATTTCAGCTTAATGGTTTTTTGGATTTAAATAGAGAATTGAGTGAAACAATAATTCCAAAAAAGAAGCAATTAGATATAGTTAGAGGATTTTTGAGTGATTTTGATATAAGATTGTATAATCATTTTAATCATATGCTAGAGTCGGGTTTAATTGATGATAGTGAAGATAAGCTTGATAATAATACTACTTATTTTGTATGTACTTTAGATAAATCTTATTCAGTAGTAGATAATTGTAAAAGGATTGATGAATTGAGTACACTTATGCATGAGGTAGCACATTCTTATGTACAAAGTGATTCGCTTATTAGATCTAGAAAACAAGCATTAGAATTTCATAAATCATTTTATGAATTATATTCGATGTATACTGAATATTCATTTCATAATTATTTAAAAAAGAATCATATATATATTAGGGATGCGTTACTTACAGAAAATGCTCATTATAGTGCTTTAAGAACATATTCTAGTACATTAAATAAATGTGGCCAAATAGGTAAGGATACTTTTATTGATACTGATGATTTAAGTTTTATTGTTGATGCTTATGAATATACGTATGCTTTATATTTGGGCCTTTTACTTCATGAAAAAAGTTTAAGTGATAAAGAGGGTACAACTGAAAGAATAGATGATTTTATAGCATATCAAGGGTTATTAGATTATGATAAACAATTAGAAATACTTGGTTTCACTAGAGATAATATAAAAGATGGTAAAATATTATCTAAAAGATTAAAAGAACATAATAATAATTTGAGAAAATATGGTCATATTTAAATATGACTTTATTTTTATTTTATTTTGTGATATTATTTATGTTTGTGAAAGAAGTGGTTGAAATGGATAAAATTATCAATATTGCTGTTATAGCACACGTTGATGCAGGTAAAAGTACATTAGTAGATGCAATGTTAAAGCAAACTGGTACATTTAATGAAAGAGAAGAAGTAAAAGAACAAGTAATGGATTCTGATACTTTAGAAAGAGAAAGAGGAATAACAATTTATTCTAAGAATTGTTCTATTAGATATAAAGGATATAAAATTAATATAGTTGATACTCCTGGACATGCTGATTTTTCATCTGAAGTTGAAAGAATAATGAAAACAGTAGATACAGTTATATTACTTGTTGATTCTGCTGAAGGTCCAATGCCTCAAACTAGATTTGTGCTTGAAAAATCATTAGAAGTTGGATTAAAGCCAATATTATTTATTAATAAGATAGATAAAAAGGATGCAAGAGCAAATACAGTTGTAGATATGACTTTTGATTTATTCTTATCATTAAATGCTACAGATGAGCAATTAAATTTTCCTATAGTATACGGAATAGCAAGAGAAGGTATTGCAAGGAAAGAATTAACTGATACAAATGAAGATTTAATACCTTTATTAGATTTAATAGTAGAAACAGTTAAACCTTATGAAGGAAATATCAATGATCCTTTACAAATGCAAGTATCATCTTTAGCGTATGATGAATATATAGGTAGACTTGGTATAGGTAGAATTACAAGAGGTTGTATTAAAGTTGGAGAAGAAATAGCAGTTGCAAGAGTAGATGGAAGTATTGAAAAAACTAGAGTAACTAAATTATTTATAAATGAGGGAATAAAAAGAGTTGAAGTAAAAGAAGCATATTATGGTGATATAGTTACAGTTGCTGGTATTTCAGATATATCAATTGGTGAAACAATATGTGATAAAGATCATATTGAACCAATGGATATGATACATATAGAAGAACCAACATTATCTATGAACTTTTTAGTAAATTCAAGCCCATTTGCAGGTAGAAGTGGTAAATTTGTAACAATAAGACATATTAAAGATAGATTAGATAGAGAATTAGAAACTAATGTTGGTTTAAGAGTTGAACCATTAGAAGGATTAGATGGATATAAAGTATATGGTAGAGGGGAACTTCATTTATCTATTTTACTTGAAAATATGAGAAGAGAAGGATATGAATTATCTGTCAGTAAACCAGAAGTAATATTAAAGGAAATAGATGGTGTAATGTGTGAACCTTTTGAAAAAGTAATAATTACACTTCCTGATGAATATTCTGGTACAGTAATTAATGCATTAAATGAAAGAAAAGGTATGTTAGAGAGCATTGAATCAAATGAAGGATATACTAAACTTATTTATTTAGTGCCTACAAGAGGAATAATAGGATATAGAAGTGCATTTATAAATACTACTAAAGGTGAAGGTATAATGGTTAAGAGTTTCCATTCCTATATGCCATATGTTGGTAAAATACAAGGTAGAAAAAATGGAGTACTTGTATCTATGGAAAATGGTAAGACTATGGGATTTTCTTTATGGAATTTAGAAGACAGAGGAACTTTAATAGTAAAACCTGCTACAGAAGTATATATAGGCATGATAGTAGGTATACATAATAGAATAGAAGATTTAAATGTAAATCCTTGTAAGAATAAACAACTTACTAATACAAGAGCATCTGGATCAGATGATGCTATAACTCTTACACCACCTAAAACATTTACATTAGAAGAAGCACTTGAATTTATAGAAGATGATGAATTAGTAGAAATTACACCAGATGATATACGTTTAAGAAAGAAAACATTAGATCCAAAATTAAGATTTAAAGAAAATGGCAAAATTGAATAATTGCCATTTTTTTATGTTATAATAAAAATAATTATGAAAGGAATAGTTATGGAAAAAGTAGATTATTTTTATCATGGTACAGGAGAATATATTTTAGATGCATTAAATACAATGAAAAGTATAATTACATCAGGAGCAATTAAATGTAGAAGAAATTTAGGTAAAACAGATGAACCAACATCTTGGAATGGAATTGATTATGTAAGTGTATGTGCATATGACGGTGATTTAGATATTATAGATTCTTCTTTTGGTGGTTGGATACAGTATTGCCCTTGTTTTATATTATCAAATGATATAGATGCTATAAAATGTGAATATACTAGGGACTTTACTGATGTAGGTGGATATAGTCAATATAAAGATGAATGGCATGTAAAAGGTGATATACCAATAGATAAGGTAATCGGTATAGCACTTCCTGACATTGTGTTTACTGATGAAGAAAAAGAATTAGTAGAAGATATAATTAGTGCTGCAAATGAATTTGGTTGGGAAATATTTTCAAGTACAGACGCTTTAGCAGACGACGTAAGAGAAAGATTTAAAGGAAAGAAAAAATAAAATATTGTAATAATTTTTAGTTATGATATCATATAATATAAATTTGGAGGAGTTATGACAGAAGAATTATTAAAAGAATTAAGAAAAGTAGTAGCGTATAAGAAAACTCAATTAGAAGAACAAAATCAAAGAATAGATAGAATTAGAGAATTAGAAAAAGATGTAGCTGTGAAAGAATATATGAGTTTAAGAAATTTATCTAAATGCCATGCTATGAAATTAGAGTTAGGTGATGGAATATACTATAGGGCCTTTGATGAATGCAAACCTAGTGGTAATTTTAGTACTAATGGAATTTATGTATTATCATATGAGGGAAAATATTTTAGAGGTTTTAGAATTAGGAGTTTTAGACAATATACTGATATTGAATCATTTGAAGATAGATTAGTTAGTGAAGAATATTTTGATATGTTTGAAAGTGAGCATGTAATATTAGAAAACGTTGATACTGTAGATGCTAAGAAAGAATTCTTGAAATTAGCAGTAGAAAAAGATCAAGAAGAAGCAGTAAAAGTAATGGTTAAGAAGTATAGTAAGAAAAAAGAAAGTAAATAATACTTTCTTTTTATATTATTTGTGTAAAAAAATGTAAATTAAATTTATAAATACTTATCTGGAAATTAAAAATTGTTATAATAAAATTAGGTGAAGTATATGAAAAAAACTAAGTTAATATGTACAATTGGGCCAGCATCTAGAGACGAGGAAACATTGAGAGAAATGATAAAGAAAGGTATGAATGTAGCAAGAATTAATTTATCACATTCTACTCATGAATTTGCAGAGGAAGTAGTTAAAAAAATAAGGAAATTAAATAAGGAATTAAATACAAATGTTGGAATATTATTTGATACTAAAGGTAGAGAGATTAGAGTCGGCGATTTTAAAAATGGTTATATAGAATTAAAAGAAGGAGATGTTGTTATACTTACTCCTGATAAAGCTGATGGAGAAAATGGCAAAATTAATATATCTCAAAAGAAATTATCTTTAGATTTAGATATAGACACAAGAATACTCTTAGATGATGGAAGTATAGAATTAGTTGTAATCGGTATAAAAAATGCGGAAATTACTTGTAAAGTAATAATAGGAGGAATCTTAAACAGTGGATCAACTATAAATATTCCAGATATAGATCTCAATATAGATTTTTTATCTCTTACTGATAAAGATGATATTTTATTCGCATCCAAGTTAAATGTAGAATATATTGCATTATCTTTTGTTAGAAATGCTAATGATATATTAGATGTAAATGATATGCTTATTGGAGAAAGAAATGAACATACTGAAATAATAAGTAAAATAGAAAATCAATCTGCTATTGATGACATTGAGAATATAATAAAAGTAAGTGATGGAATAATGGTGGCAAGAGGTGATTTAGGAGTTGAGATACCATTTTCTAAATTGCCGGCTATACAAAAAAATATAATACGTGAGGCAAGGAAAAAGAATAAGATATGTATAGTATCTACAGAAATGCTATCTAGTATGGAAACTAGAATGAGGCCCACAAGAGCAGAAGCTTCAGATGTAGCAAATGCTGTGATTGATGGAGTAGATGCAGTAATGTTAAGTAAAGAAACAGCAGTAGGCAAATATCCAATATTATCTGTGGAGACAATGTGCGACATAATTGAAGAAACAGAGTCTTCATTAGATTATCATAGATTATTATTAGAAAAGTATGAAGAAAAAAATGTAGATAATACAACAGTTCTTGCTTATACAGCAGTAGATGCTTCTAATATGTTAAAATCAAAAGCTATAGTGGTTTCAACAGTAAGTGGATATACAGCTAGAAAAGTAAGTACTTATAGACCTAATTCTTTAGTAATAGTAACAACACCAAGTAAAGAAGTAGCTCAAAGTCTTTCACTTAATTGGGGGTTAATGCCTGTGATAGTAGATAAAGTAAATAGTATTGATGAAATAATTGAAATTTCAAGAAAAGTAGTAACAAGTGTACTAGATATAGAAAAAGGGGATAAGATAGTAATTACTGGAGGATTTCCTATAAAAAGGTCTAGAGGAACAAATTTTATAAAGATAGAAGAAATATAAAAACACATTAAGTGTTTTTTTATTTAAATTTAAGGGAAAATAGTAAATAAACTCTAATAATATATTGGAGGTACTATGAATTACTATAATGAAATAAAAAATAAATTATTAAATAATGAAATATATGAAAGGGTAAAAAATTATTCAAAAGAAAGTAATAGAGTAATAACATATTTTGAAGTAGGTAGATTATTATATGATGCAGGAAGTAAGTATGGGGAAAATATAATAGGTAAATATGCAGAAAAACTAGTTAATGAAGTTGGCAAGAAATATAATATAAAAACTTTATATAAATTCAGGTTATTCTATTTAAAATTTAGAAAATTCTCGACAATGTCGAGAAAATTAAATTGGAGTCATTATTCGGAATTATTATCAATCAAGGATACAGATAAAATAAACTATTACATTAATTTAATAAATAATCAAACTCTATCTGTTAGAGAACTAAGAGAAAGAATAAAAAATAAAGAATATGAAAGATTAGATAATGATACAAAAAGTAAATTAATAAATAAGAAAGATACGGATATAACTGATTTCATTAAGAATCCTATTGTTATAAAAAATACATTAAATAAAGATATAATAAGCGAGAGAGTATTAAAAGAATTAATACTTGATAATATATCTGTTTTTTTAAAAGAATTAGGTAGTGGATATAGTTACATTGATAATGAATATAAGATTAAAATAGGAGAAAGATATAACTATATAGATCTATTATTATTTAATATTAAATATGATTGTTATGTAGTAGTTGAATTAAAGGTAACAGAATTAAAAAAAGAATATGTAGGTCAAATACTAACATATAAGAATTATATAGATAATAATATAAGGGAATATCATAATGAAACAATAGGTATAATAATATCTAAAAAAGATAATAAATATATTATGTCTTATTGTACTGATGAGAGAATATTAAGTAGAGAATATAAATTAATATAAAAAACACTCAATTGAGTGTTTTTAATTTGATACTATGTATATTGTATAAGTATTTCCTTGTTTTATTTGAGCACCAACTTTAGTAGGTGAGTTAGGAGATAATAATCCACTATTATAAGTATTATCTTTTACTTTTTGGAAACTGAAGTTAACGCCTGGATATCTACTTGCAAATGCATTTCTAAGAGAATTAATAGTAGCATCTGCGTTACCAATAGATAATTCATTTTGAAGTATTGCTAATTTCCATGTAGTAGGTTTTCCTTTCGATAGAGTAAGTGTTATAGTTGAACCTTGAGCTACTTTATCACCAACATTTCTAGATTGTACATATACAACATTAACATCATAATTATTGTATCCACCAACTACAAATGAACATCTAATTCCAATATTATTACATGTGTTTTGCGCATCTGCTTTTGTTTTACCAATAAATGATGGTATTGAAATAGCTTGACCCAATGATACTCTTATATATATAACTGCATCAGGATCTACAGTATCATTTTCATTATAAGAATAACTTATTACTTGACCTTTAGGTATAGAACTATATTCGTAAGATTCACTGTATTTAATATTATATTTGTTAGCCCATTCTTTAAATTCAAATAAGTTATTAAACTTTTGCATTTTTATTTGACCTCTTGATATTGAAACTTTTATAAGAGTACCTTCTCCAATTTGTTCTCCTTCTTTAATACTTTGACTTATAACTTTGCCGGTTTCAATATTGCTATCATATATTTCTTCAAACTCTATTTTTAAATTATTTTTTATTATCCAATCAGTAATTTCATTACTATCCATCTTAGTTAAATCAATCATTTTTATTGCTTTACCCTTAGATAATGTTAGTATTACTTTTTCACTGTTTATATTTATTTCTTTTCCACTATCAATATCTTGCTTTAATACAGTATCTATATCTTTATCACTAAATTCATATTCTACTATATAACTAATACTATTTCTATTTAACCATAAACTTGCATCAAACAATTTTTTATTTACTAAGTTAGTCATTTCTACAACATTTGGAATAGGATCATTTCCTAATGATGCAGTCAATATAATGGATTCATTTCTTCTTATTTCACCATTTTTACTTTGTTTATATATAATATCTTTTTCACTATCGGATTTTTCATAATTAATTTTTACATTTGTCATGAAGTTTTTATTTATATATTGAGAAACATCATCTACATTCCATCCAAGCATACTTGGAAGAATAATCTTCTTATCATAATCAGGTCCATCTGATATAGTTGCTACTATTTTTTTGATTTCTTTAATAAAAGTTCCTTCATTTACATCTAATCTAATTATATTGCCTTTTTCTATATCATCACTAAATTCATATTCTTGCACTATTTCTATATCATTTTCTAAAGCCCAATCTTTTAATGTATTATATGATTTATTAACATATGATACTATTTTCTTTTCTTCTGGTAATTTTAGTATGTTCTGATTAACTAAAAAATTGTATGAAATAAATAACAATAATACAATTGATAATATGGTATATATCTTAGATCTATTCTTAGAATATAAACTAGAAATAAATATAACCAAGCTTAATATAAATGTGAATATTGGAACTGATAAGCTATTTAAATTATTTATTATTGAATCAGTAGTAATTATAGAATAACTTAAATAAGTGATACTAATTACAAAAATTAGAGTTGTAACTAATTTATCTAAATTATTGTTTGGTTTATTTACTGAAGATTCTTCTATA
Source organism: Bacilli bacterium (assembly GCA_017428495.1). Taxonomy (GTDB): domain Bacteria; phylum Bacillota_I; class Bacilli_A; order RF39; family UBA660; genus CAG-1193. Next base: position 30,951 of record JAFRQS010000008.1, read on the forward strand.
GTTTTTTGTTTTATTTTCTTATTTGGTTCCTTTTTAGAACTTTTTTGTGCCATATTTTATCACCTATATTAATTATATAATATATATATGAAAAATAGGAAAACAAAAAAATATATGTACAAAACTTGACAAAATTTTAAAAATATGTATAATATGGGGCAACCAAATGAAAGAGGGGGAATATATTATGTATAATGAAAATGAAAGAAGTCATTTTTTCAGAGACTTAATTGTCAAAATTTTATTGGTTTTATTATTTGTATTTTTACTTATGTGGTTAGTGCCAATGCCTAACTTAAATCCATTCTATGATAAGATATTTACTCAAAATATGAATAGTATGACTGATGCAGCAAAGAGTTATTACACAACAGCAAGATTACCTAAAACAGAAGGTGAAACAAGAAAATTAACATTAGAAGATATGATTAATAATAAGATGTTAATTGAATTTACTGATAGTCAAGGTAAAAAATGTGATAGTGAAAAATCATATGTGGAAGTAACTAAAAAAGGCGGAGAATATATATTCAAAACAAATTTATCTTGTTCTAAACAAGAAGATTATGTTATTGAATATTTAGGATGCTATGACATTTGCGCTAATGGAAATTGTACTCCAGAAAGCGAAACTGATAAGAAAGAGGAATCTAAGAAAGAAGAATCTAAGAAAGAAGAATCTAAGGAATCAGGAAAAGAAAGTACAATAACAACAAAAAAAGTAATAGAGTATCAATTTTCAAAGAAAACTACTAGTCAATACATTGATAAGTATACATGCTCTAATGGTTATACATTAAAAGGAAATAAATGTATAAAAGAAACAGAAGTACAAAAGCAAGAAGATGCAAGTATTAAATGTTTATTAGGTTACTCATATAATGCTGAAACAAAGAAATGTGAAAAATTAGTTTCAACAGAAGAAAATGCTGAATTAGAATGTCCAAAAGGATATATATATGCAACAAGTTTAGATAAGTGTATCAAAGGTTCAGAAGATGAAATAGATGCTACACTAGCATATAAATGTGATAAAGGTGTATTAGTAGGTACAAAATGTGTTATTGTTGATACAAAAGAAGTAGATGCTAAAAAAGTATATAGCTGTGAAGAAGGAACATTAAATGGAACAAAATGTATAGTATCAACAACAAAAGAAGTAGATGCTAAAAAAGTATATAGCTGTGAAGAAGGAACATTAAATGGAACAAAA
>JAFRQS010000009.1 GCA_017428495.1 Bacilli bacterium
CATTGAACTACCAGATCCACTTATTATTTTATTATCTGCAATATAATAAGATTCTTCAGCTATCCACATATAAACATATCGATAATTTTCATCTTCTGTTATACCAAAACCATTGTAATCAACAAACATTTTATATCTATCATTATTCTTCTCTGGATTAGTATCATTGTCAATAATATATTGAATCGCTATGTCATATAAATGTTCATTATCAGTTATATAATTTTCTTTATTACTGCAACCTGTAATTATAAATAAACTTACAATCACCATTAAACTTAAAAACATTTTCTTTTTCATATATATCCCTCTTTCAAGAATATTATACCACAATTTCATTAAATATTTTGCTTGTAAAATTACTATATTGCGAAAATCTATAATTTAAAATATTTAATTGTAAATTTTGTCCCATTTTTATTAGATTCAACACTAATATTTCCGTTATCTTCTTCTATTATAGTTTTAGCTAAAGCTAGACCAATACCGATACTATCAGAAGTTGCGTTTTCGCCTTTATAAAATCTTTCAAAGATGTGTGATATATCTTTTTTAGAAATACCATCACCATAATCTTTAATTTCAACTGTAGAATAAACATTATTATTTTCTACATTGATTATTACTTTTTGATTATCTTTAGAGTGATCTATAGAGTTCTTTAATATATTAGTTATAGCTTCAACTTGCCATTTAAAATCACATATTATTTTTGAATCATTTTTAATATTTAATTCAATATTAATATTTCTTAAATCACATAAAGTAGAAACATTTTTAATTGATTCATTAATTATGTTTTTTAAATTATATTCTTTCTTAATAAAGTGTACTGTATTAGCATCAAATTTTGATAATTTCAAAAGAGCTTGGACTAAAAAATTAATATTTACAACATTTCTTTTTATATCTCTAACAAAATCATTTCTAACATTAATATCCATATCAGGATCTTCAATAATATTGTCTAACATTACTAATATGCTGGTAAGTGGAGTTTTTAATTGATGTGAAATATCTTCTAATGATTTCTTAAGATTCATTTTATCTTTATTAGAGCTTTCAGCAGATTCTTTTAACATAATAGTAGTTTTATATATTTCATTTTTTAAAATAGATAATTCATCTTCTGACATTGAATCAATTTGTAGTTCATAATTTTTCTTGTTAATTTGTTCTATACATTTTATAATTTCCTTAATATCATTTTCTTTTTTATGATTATATCTAATAAATACAATTAATAATGTAACTATAGATAAAATTAAAAATGACATATTAATTATTAAAAATGTATGATAGTCTTTATCATTTTTAAGAAGTACGGATTTATTATTTATATTAATTCCATATTTATTAAAAAAATCATTTGACTCAAAATCATTACTATTTAATATTGTAATAATTTCTTTTTCGGTTATTTCTGGATACTTATCTTTAATTACATTAATAATAGCACCAATCTTATTATTAAAATTATTTGTATAAGTATGATATTCATATATGTTTAATGCTAGGAACAAAACAAATAAACATATAGATACTATAAAAGTAGAAATGAAATATTGTTTTAATCTTATTTTATTCTTCATCTATTCTATATCCCATACCTTTAATAGTAGTTATAATATCTGTTCCTATTTTTTCTCTTATTCTCTTGAAATAAACTGTAACTGTATGATCATCTACATAATTTCCAGTCCAATCCCAAATTTTATCTAATATTACATTTCTACTAACAACTTTATTTAAGTTATTAAATAATAAGTTTACAAGTTTTAATTCAAGTGCAGTTAGTTCAATCGGTGCATTATCTTTCATTAATACCAATTTATCCATATCGTAAGAAATATCTTTTATTTTAATAATACTTTGCTTTTTAGTTCTTAATAATATTCTATTAACTCTTGCCATTAATTCTTTAGTACTAAAAGGTTTAGTTATATAATCCTCAGCACCAATGTTTAATCCTTTAACAATATCATCTTCTTCATCTTTAGCAGTTAAGAAAATAGTAGGAATTTTTAAATCTTTAATAGTATTTTCAAATAAATTAAAACCATTGCCATCAGGTAAAGTAATATCAAGTATTATTAAATCAATGTTGGAGTTATTTAATAAATATTCTTTTGAATCTTTTATTGTGGTTTTTACAGTTAGATTATGATTATCTTTTTCAAAAGAGTATGTAAGACCTTTAATAATTGATTCTGTATCTTCAACAAGTAAAATACTCATATCTATAGCTCCTTTCGTTATATATTATTATACCACAATATAAGGAGCTTTCGCTCCCTATATCAGATATTCTCGTTTCTAATTGTTTCAATAGTATTTTGTTTATTTATCTTATTTATTGAATACTTCATAATTGTTGCTATCAATAAAAATACAACAATAGTACAAATACAAATAGCATTAATAGGTGTTTGGTATGATACGCCAGATTCTTTTAGAAGAAAATGATATATTAAATATGATAAACCTATTCCTATTGGCAGACCAAATACTAATGACTTCATTCCTACAAATATACTTTCTAATCTTATCATTCTTCTAAATTCTTTTTTAGTCATACCAACAGATTTAAGCATTGCAAATTCTCTCCTACGAAGATTAACATTAGCGGTAATAGTATTAAATACATTTGTTATACCTATTAAAGAAATTACAATTATAAATCCATATAAGAATATTGCAACTAGAAGGAAGAAACTTTCCATATTTCTAGCTTGTTCACTAACATTATAAGCACTTATACTATAATCTTGTAATAATTCTTCTATTTCATCTTGTAATTTATTTGGATTATTTGATTTAAAATAAAGACTTATTATTTGGTCGTTTTCTAATACTTTTGAATTATATACTTCATCGCTCACTACTATGAATGGAATATTACCTTTTCCTACTCCAAGAGGTTTTTCAGTTGTAGCGAAGGCTATTTCTATACTAAAATCTTTCTTTAATGAATCTTGCCCTTCTTCAAGATTATAGTTTAATTTTGATTTATCAATGCTTAAACTACCACTTATTATATCGCCTTTTTTATATGCAAATTCTTTCATAGTTTCAGTTACTGTTTTATTTGTTTTAGTATTGTAATATAAAACATCAACTTTATCCATCAAAATTGCTTTATCTTTAACTTGTTCATAATTTAGTCCTAATTTTTTCACATAATCTCTAAATTCTGCATCTCCAACAGAATATATATTAATTCTAGTTTTTGTACTCAATGCTATATGTGATTTTTCTGTTAAGTTTTTATATTGGTCAGAATATCGTGTATTATCTATCTCTATATTCTTTTCTCGTACAATAGAATATCTTTCAGCATCTTCTAATTTAGTAGTTTCCAATAATTTTTTATTTGCAATTTTAGTATTTCTTGATAGAAATACACCAACATCATAATCATAAGCCTTTATGTCCTGTTTTACAAATTCAAATGCAAAAGATACAAAAGATGTTAATGCTACAAATGATGCAATAGATACTAATATTGATATAACAGTTGTACGATATTTTCTTTTATTTCTTTTTATATTTTTAAAAGAAATTTCTCCTCCTATACCAAATAATTTTGTAATTATTTTAGGTGTTTTTAATTCTCTAGCTGTAATTTTTATTTCTTCATTATTACGAATAGAATCAATTGGAGATACTTTTCCAGCCTTTATTGCACTCTTTCTCGCTGATAAATATATAGTAATTATTCCTAATAGAATTGCACATAAAACAGTGAGCCAAGAAAATACAAATTTTAATTCAAGATTATATGTTTCTAATAACATACCTTTTAAAAGAAAATTACTAACTATAATTAAAATATATGTTGCTAAAAATCCTAAAAATATTCCTAAAGGGATACCTATTAACCCCAAAATAAATGCTTCATACAATACATTTTTTTTAATTTGTTTTTTTGTAGCTCCAATACTTCTTAACATTCCATATTGTCTCTTTTTTTCTGTAATTGAAATATCAAAGCTATTTTTAATGCAAAACACAGATGTAAATACTATAATTAAACACACAATTATAGGAACTACAACAGTAATTTTTTCTCCAGCAAGTTCTGTAGGATTAGTTTCTATTATAATTAATTTTGAATTAACATCGATCCCATATTTTGCTTTACTAATTTCTTCTTGATATTTTTCTAATTCTTTTTCAGTAAGAAATTCATTTAAACATACTTTTTCATATAAATTTTCATCAATACCAATTATATTTGCAGTTATTTTATGAGAATTTTTTAAGCCTTCCTTTGTATATCTAGTATATACATCAACATTTCCTGTTATATTTTTTTCATTTAATAGTGTTATAAAAGTATATCCTGGTGCAGAGTAATCTTCTATAAAATATGATGGTCTTTCCATAATACCAATTATTTTATATTCTTTAGTATTAGCCTCTATTATTTTTTCTTGATTTTCATAACTATATGAATCGTTTTGTGTTAATTCTCCATCTTCATTTACTCTTTTCCCAACATTTAATTTAATGGTATCACCAACATTAAAAGCAACTCTACCATTTGTTTTTAAGTGTGTTGGTATTACTATTTCATTTTCATTGTATGGCAATCTCCCATCTACCATTTTTATTGCCAAATTATCTAATGCCTCTTTAGAAAATGACATTATATGTGCATAAGGTTTAGATTGATTTTTAGATTCCTTAATTTCTGCATATCCAATATGCTTACACAAAAATACATTTTCTATTTTCCTATTATTTTTAAAATTAGCTACATCATTTGCTGGAACATCTTTAAATACATAATGGAAATTCCCTTTTCTATCAGCTTCCCACTTTTTTAATGATTCCACACCGCTAAAATACATTCCTGCAACTGCTGTTATAAGTGCAACTGATAGCATTATTCCTATAATTGTTACTATTGTTCTTTTCTTATTTAATTTCAAATTTTTTAAGGTTAATTTGTTAAGCAAGTCCATAATTACACCTCTTCAACAATTTTTCCATCTTCAATTTTTATTATCCTATCAGCCACTTTTGCAATTTCCATATTGTGAGTAATCATAATAATAGTTTGATTTAATTCTTTATTTGATTTTTTTAGTAAAGCAACTATCTCATCACTTGATTTAGAATCCAAATTACCAGTTGGTTCATCTGCTAGTATAATCGTAGGATTAGTAATTAAAGCACGACCTATACTTGTTCTTTGCTGTTGCCCTCCAGATAGTTCATTAGGAAGATGATTCTTTCTATTTTGTAATCCTAATAATTTTAATAAATCATTTAATCTTTCCTTATCAACTTCACGATTATCTAAAGAAAGTGGTAGTGTTATATTTTCTTCTACATTTAATATAGGTATTAAATTATAGAATTGATAAATTAATCCAACTTGTCTTCTTCTAAATATGGCAAGTTTATCATCGTTAAAATTAAATATATCTTTTCCATCAATAAATACCTTACCTGAAGTTGGTCTATCAACCCCACCAATTAAATGTAACAATGTTGATTTTCCAGAACCTGATGCACCAACAATAGCTACAAATTCGCCTTTTTCTACTGAAAAAGACACATGATCTAATGCAACAACTTTATTTGTATCTTTACCATAAATTTTAGTTAGATTATCTACTTTTAAAATTTCCATAATCTCAGTTCACTCCTTTTCACTAACATTATATTATAGTCAAAGTTACAACCAAGTTACAAAAAGAAAAAAAACTAGAAAAAATTAATTTTCTAGTAAAGTGTAAGTAGTTTTTAAATTTTCATCAATAGTTACTTTATATAAATATTTTGTTTGTTTTCCTGAATTATAATCTTTAAATATAACTTCAAGATTAG